>JBLMYA010000029.1:0-50011 GCA_050258035.1 Verrucomicrobiota bacterium | reverse complement strand
GTCGGCGAGTACCTCGGGCGGATCCAGCGCGACGTCTCCGGCCGCCCGCTCTACACGATCGACCGGGAGCTGTGACGACCGGCCGCGTTCGACCGGCGGCGAACGCGGAGGTTGTAACGTCTCGTCCGTGAGCGGGAAGTGGATCCTCGTCACCGGCGGCGCGGGGTTCATCTCGTCGAACTTCGTCCGCCACCTGCTCGCCGCGACGCCGTACGAGGTCGTCTCGCTCGACGCGCTCACCTACGCCGGCAACCTCGAGAACCTCGCGGACGTGATGGCGCACCCCCGGCTGTCGTTCGTGCACGGCGACATCCGCGACCGCGAGCTCGTCCGCGAGGTGGTCGCCGAGGTCGACGTGATCGTCAACGCGGCCGCCGAGTCGCACGTGGAGAAGTCGATCGAGGAGGGCGCGTCGGAGTTCGTGACCACGAACGTCGAGGGGACGCAGATCCTGCTCGACGCGGTCCGCGAGACACCCGTCGACCGGTTCATCCTGATCTCGTCGAGCGAGGTGTACGGGACTGCCGCCTACGCGCCGATGGACGAGGAGCACCCGCTCGAGCCGCGCAGCCCCTACGCGGCGACGAAGGCGGGCGCGGACCGGCTCGCGTACAGCTACTTCGTCACCTACGGCCTGCCGGTCGTGATCGTGCGGCCGTTCAACAACTACGGGCCGCGCCAGCACCCGGAGAAGGTGATTCCCCGGTTCATCACCCATGCGCTCTCGGACGAGCCCCTGACCGTCCACGGGGACGGGCACGCGAGCCGGGACTGGCTGTACGTCGAGGACGACGCGGAGGCGATCGAGTCGATCATCGAGGCGGACGTCGACGCGGTCGCGGGCGAGGTGCTGAACGTCGCGACCGGGGTCGACATCTCCGTCTCCGAGATCGCCGACATCGTCCTGGCGACCCTCGACAAGCCGGCCTCCCTGAAGACCCACATCACCGAGCGGCCGGGTCAGGTCGACCGGCACATCGGCGCGACCGAGAAGGCGGAGCGGCTGGTCGGCTGGCGTGCCCGGACATCCTTCGAGGACGGGCTCGAGCGCACCGTCGAGTGGTATCGCGAGAATGACGGCTGGTGGCGCGCAATCCGGGAGCGTCGAAGCGTCTTCTCGTCCTAGGGGCCGGGGCCGGCCAGCTCGGCCTGCTCGAGGCCGCGCGCCGGCGCAACCACTTCGTCGTTGCCGTCGACCGCAACCCGGCCGCGCCGGGATTCCGCCTCGCGGACAGGCGGGCGATCATCTCGGTCGAGGACGAGCCCCAGATCGACCGTCTCGCAGCGGCGGAGCGCGTCGACGGGATCGTCGCGCCGGGGATCGACTGGCCGGTCGCGATCGCCGCGCGGATCGCCGACCGGCTCGCCCTCCCTCACCCGATCGACCCGGCCACCGCCGTCCTCGCGACCTCCAAGCTCCGCCAGCGTGAGCTGTTCGCGGAGGCGGGCGTCCCCCATCCGCGCCACGTGGTCTGCGCGACGCTCGAGGAGGCGCAGACGGCCGCAGCCGGATTCGGCTACCCCTGCGTGGTCAAGGCGCCGGATCGCCAGGGCCAGAAGGGGCTCGTGCTCGTCCGGCGCGAGCGGCAGCTCGGGGATGCGTTCGCGCTCGCGCTGGAGGAGTCCCGGTCGAGCGTCGTGCTGGTCGAGGAGCTCGTTCCCGGGCGGGAGGTGACCGTCAACGCCTTCTCTGTCGGCGGTCGCTTCACGCCGCTGACGGTCACCGACCGCGTGGTCGCCGAGCCGCCGGCGTTCGGTGTCGCCCTTGCCCACGTCTGGCCCAGCGCTCTCGCTCCCTCCGAGATCGGCGCGGCGGTCGAGACCGCCCGGGCGGCCGCGTCCGCCCTCGGGATCCTGGAGGGGCCGACGTACACCCAGGTGGTCGTCGGCGAGCGCGGCGCGCACGTGGTCGAGCTCGCGGCGCGTGTCGGCGGCGGGCACGACGCCGAGCTGTGCGAGGCGGTGCTCGGCGTCGACCTGAACGGGCTGGCTCTGGCGGCGGCGCTCGGCGGCCCGGTGGACGACGAGCAGCTTCGGCCGGTGCAGCAGGCGGGCGGCGGGTGCACGAGGTTCCTGGTGCCCGCTCCCGGGACGCTGGTCGAAATACAGGGAGTGGACGAGGCAGTCGCCGTCGAGGGCGTCCTCTGGGTGCGTGTCTACCCGGAGCCGGGCAGCGTCCTCGGCCCGCTCCGGCGGGGCTCCGACCGGGCCGGCGCCGTGCTCGCGACCGGTACGAGCAGAGAACAGGCGGTCGCGAACGCTGGCCGCGCCGCCGACTGCGTACGCTTCGTCGTTGCCGATGTCCCCGCAGAAGCTGTCGTCTAGCTCCAGACGCGAGACCTTCCTCGGCTTCCAGCCGCCTGCGGTGGGGGAGGAGGAGGTCGCCGCCGTCGCCGACGCGATCCGGTCGGGCTGGCTGACGACGGGGCCGCGGGCGGCGGAGCTCGAGCACCGGTTCGCCGAGTACGTCGGCGCGAGGCACGCGCTCGCCGTCTCCTCGGGCACGGCGGCGATGCACCTTGCCCTCGTCGCGCTCGGCGTCGGTCCCGGCGACGAGGTGATCACGACGCCGATCACGTGGCCGGCGACGGCGAACGTGATCGTCCACACGGGCGCGATCCCCGTCTTCGCCGACGTGCGCGATTCCGACCTCAACATCGACCCGGGCCGGGTCGCCGAGCTCGTGACGCCGCGGACGAAGGCGATCATGCCGGTGCACCTCTACGGACAGCCGGCCGACCTCGACCCGATCCGGGCGCTCGGGCTGCCGGTCGTGGAGGATGCGGCCCACGCCGCCGAGAGCGAGTACCGGGGCCGGAAGATCGGCGGCATCTCCGAGGCGACCTGCTTCTCGCTGTACGCCACGAAGTCGATCGCCGCCGGCGAGGGTGGGATCGTGACCACGAACGACGACGGCCTGGCGGAGTCGATCCGCGCCCTGACGATCATGCGGCGCGGCCACGGCTCCCTCTACGACATCGCCGTTCCCGGCTACAAGGCGAATCTCTCGGACGTGCTGGCGGCGATCGCGCTCTGCCAGCTCGACAAGGTCGACCGCCACCGGGCGCTGCGCCTTCGGCAGGTGGAGCTCTACGACGCCGCGCTCGCCGAGCTCGACGGCATCGAGCCGGTCGGACGGGATCCGGACGACCTGCATGCACACCACCTGTATCCCGTCCGCGTCGACCGGGAGCGGGCGGGAGGGACGCGCGACGAGTACCGGTCGGCGCTCGCGGAGGAGAACATCGGCACGAGCGTCCACTTCCTGCCGGTGCACCGCCTCACCGCCTACCGCGAGCGGTTCCCGGAGCAGCCTCCGCTGCCGGTCGCCGAGCGGGCCGGGGACGAGCTGCTCTCGCTGCCGCTCTCGCCTGCCCATTCGGAGCGGGACGTCGAGGACGCGATCGAGGCGCTCCGCCGCGTGCGCGCTTCCTTCACGGCGGGATGAGCCGCTCGTGAGACGCCGCTCGGTCCGGGTCGGCGCGACCCTGGTCGTCACCGGCCTCTGCACCGCGTACATCCTCTGGAAGATCGACGTCGGCAAGACGATCGACGTCCTCCGGAACGCCCAGCTCGAGTACTTCTTCGCCGCGATCGCCATCATGGTCGTCACCGTCTGGCCGATGGCGTGGCGCTGGCAGAAGCTGCTCGACGGGCGGGGGATCCACGACCGGCTGCGCTGGCTCACGCGCGCGTACTTCACGGCGTACACCGCGGGCCAGGTGCTCCCGACCTCGGTGGGCGGCGACGCGATGCGGATCTTCGAGACGTCACGCCGCCACCCGGGCTACGGCGGGCCGATCGCAGGGTCGGTGCTGCTCGAGCGTGCGCTCGGCGGCGCCGCCACGCTGGCACTGGCGGCGGTGGGGTTCGTGCTGGCGATCGGGCACTACGACGTCGGCGCGTACCTCTGGGTCGAGCTCGGCTTCGTCGTCGCCACCCTCGTGCTCGCGGTCGTCCTGTTCTCCCGCAGCGCACGCGGCCCGCTCAGCCGAACGGTCCCGCTGCTGCGCAGGATGCGGCTGGAGCGCCCGCTCCGGGCGGTCTACGAGGGCATCCACGCCTACCGCAACCACGCGTGGCTGCTCGCGGGCGTCGCAGTTCTGACCCTGGCGATCCAGGCCGTCCGCGTGCTCGCGATCTGGCTCACGGGCAAGGCCGTGGGCGTCGACCTCTCGCCGCGCGCCTACTACGTGATGGGCCCGCTCCTCTTCCTGGTCATGCTCGTCCCGTTCACGATCAACGGTCTGGCCGTCCGCGAGGCGTTCTTCGTCAGCTTCCTCGGACAGCTCGGCGTCAGCGCCGACGCGGCGTTCGCGACCGGCTTTCTCTTCTTCGTCGTCACGATCGCGCTCGCGCTGCCGGGGGCGGTGATCCTCGGGTGGGAAGGGCTGCGCGGGACACGCGACCCGCGGCCTCGGCTCGAACGCAGTGGCTGACAGCGACACCGTGACGGCGGTGACGGTGACCCTGAACGGGATGCCGTGGATCGAGCAGTGCCTCGAAAGCCTGCGCGGGCTGGAGACGATCGTCGTCGACCACGGCTCGACCGACGGCACGCTCGAGGCCGTCCGCGGGCGCTTTCCGGAGGCGCGGCTGATCGAGCAGGCCAACGCCGGCTACGGGGCCGGGCTGAACGCCGGGTTCAGGACCTCGTCGCCGCGCTACTGGCTCGTGATCAACTCCGACGCCTGGGTGGTCGGCGACGCGGTCGACCGGCTGGTCGCGTTCGCGGACACGCACCCGGACGCGGCCGTCGTCGCGCCGCGACTCCGCAACCCGGACGGGTCGCTCCAGCGGTCGGTGCGCGGCTTCCCGACGCTGTGGCGGCTCGCGACCGAGTACTTCTTCCTGCGCAGGCTCGCACCGAGGTCCCATGCGCTGAACGCGTTCTACGCCGGCGACTTCGACCACGGCTCCACACGGGCCGTGGAGTGGGTGATGGGCTCGTGCTTCCTCGTCCGCCGCGCTGCGGCCGACGAGGTGGGGCTCTTCGACGAGGACTTCTTCCTGTTCAGCGAGGAAACCGACTGGCTCTACCGCTTCCACGAGGCAGGCTGGACGGTGTGGTTCACGCCCGAGGCGGAGGCCGTCCACGTGGGCGGGGCAACCCACGGCGGCCGGATGTTCGTCGAGAACGTCCGCGGTCAGGTGCGCTGGTTCGCGAAGCATCGAGGCCCGAGAGAGGCTGCGCGGGCCCGCCGGCTGCTGGTCACCGCTCTCCGGCTGCGCGGCTTGCTCTTCCGGGGCGAGCGCGGCCGGGTGTACCGGGAAGCCGCCCGCGCTCTGTGATCCGCCGCGTCCCCTGGGAGCTCGCCGCCCTGCCGGCGCTCGGGATCTCGCGTCTCTGCCCCGACACCGGCTGGGGGCTGTGGGTGCGGCTGGCTGCAGCGACGGGATGCCTGCTCCTTCCGGGCGCGCTGCTGGCTCGGGCCTTACGCGTTCGGCTGTTCTCGGCGATGCTCGCGTGGAGCCTGGCCGCGCTGTTCGTCGCGATGGCGGTCGTCTTCGCAGTGCACGCCTCGCTGACGCTTGCGCTCGTGCTGCTGGCCGTGATCGGGGCTGCGGCGCTCGCGTGGTCGCTCTTCCGACGGTATCCGCAGGGTCAGACCCCGAAGGGGTCTGGCCCTTGGATGCGCCTGGCCGTCGCTGCCGCCGGCATCGGCTTCGGGATCGCGGTCTGGTTCATCACGACCCACCTGACCGGCTCGGACGACTTCTTCCACCTCGCGCGGGTGCGGAAGCTCGACGACTTCGGCGGGTTGTCCCTGCGGGCCGTCGACGAGTTCAAGGACGGCGGACTGCACCCCGGGTACGCCTTCCCGCTCTGGCACTCGTTCCTCGCACTCGTGGCGCGCCTCGCCGGGGTCGACCCGACCCGGGTCGTCCTCCACGAGGCGAGCATTCTCGCCCCGGTCGCGTTCGTCGTCGCCTGGGAGGCGGGGAAGGAGGTGTTCCGCTCGGCCTGGGGAGGCCTCGCGGTGCTGCTCGCGCAGGTGGCGATGTTCGGGCTGGCGGCAGGTTACGGAGGCTCGTACACGGCGCTCGCGCTGCCCGCGACCGCGAGCCGCCAGGTCCTCGTTCCCGTGGTGATCGCCCTGTTCTTCGCCTACGTGGCCGAACGCTCCTGGGCGGGGCTCGCCACGCTGGCGGTCGCAGCCGGCGTGCTCGCGCTCGTCCATCCGACCTACGTGATCTTCCTTCTGGTTCCGCTCGGCGGCTACGTCCTCGCCCGGGCCGCGCTTGCGCGGACGGAGGTCGTGGAGGGCCTTGCCGCCGTCGCCGCTGTCCTCGTCCCTGCGGTTGCCGTCGCCCTGTGGGTGCGTCCGCTCGCGCGCGAGACCGTCTCGGTGAATCCGTCGGCGACCGAGCTGAGCCGCGCGATCCAGCACTACCGAGGCCAGCTCGACGTCTTCTCGGCCGACAGCTATCGGCTCGCCCCCGAGGTGGTCGGCCGCGCGGGGGCGGTGGCGGTGCTCGCCCTCTTCGCCGTGCCGCTCGCCGGCTTCGCCGCCAGGCGCCGCTGGGGGGCCCTCGTCATCGGCGGCTTCCTCACCCTGCTCGCCCTCGTGCTCCTGCCGACCCTGTTCACGCACTTCGCGGACGCGGTCTCGATCTCCCAGGCGCGGAGGGCGGCCGGGTTCGTGCCGTTCCCGTTCGCGGTCGCAGGCGGAGCTGCCGTCCTGGCCAGGCTGCTGTCCCTCGGTGCGCTGCCGGTCGGGCTCGGCTCGGGGATCGCGTTCCAGCTCGCCTACCCCGGGGACTTCGGCTACGCGCTCCACGAAGGCGGGCCTGCCCTGGCGACCTGGGTCGCCCTGTTCGGTGGTGCCGCGGCGCTCGTCCTCGGGCTCCTGCTTCCGCGCCGTTACACGGGGCTCGACCGCCCCGGCGCGATCGCGACGGCGACGGCGGCGCTGGCGATCCTGCCGGTCGTGCTGCACGGCTTCACGCACTGGGACGAGCGCCCGGCTCTGCCGACCGGCCTGACCGCCGGGCTCGTCACCGCCCTGCGCGAGCACGTGCCGGAGAAGGCGGTGGTGTTCTCCGACGACCGGACGAGCTACGCGATCGCCGCCTTCGCGCCCGTCTACGTCGCGAGCGCACTCCCCGGCCACGTCGCCGACACGAAGGCCAACCGACCGTTCGAGCGGCGCGCCGACGCGCGGACCTTCCTGCGGACCGGCGACCTCGCGATCCCCCGCCGGTACGGTGCGACCTGGCTCGTCCTCGACAGGAAGCGCTCGAAGCTCCGTCTGCGCCTCCCGCGTGTGTACGCCGACGCGAGGTACGTCCTCTACCGTCTTCGCCAGTGAAGGTCCTGCTCGTCTCCATGTACTTTCCGCCGGCCGGGGGCGGCGGCGTCCAGCGCACGCTGAAGACGGCCGCCCACCTGCCCGGGCTGGGGATCGAGACCCACGTGCTGGCGCCGGACGACCCCAAGTGGATCCACCGCGACGACGAGCTTCGGCCTCCGACGCAGGCCTGGATCCACCGCGCCCGCTACGTCGGTCCCCGCGGTCGCCTCCCGGCCCAGGAGCTACACGGCACGCAGGGACTCGAGCGCTTCGGCCTCCAGACCCGGCTGTTCGGACGGAGGCTGCTCGTTCCGGACGAGAACGTCACCTGGAACCTGACCGCGATTCCCGCGGCGATCAAGATCGTGCGCAGCGAGGGGATCGACGCGGTGCTGACTACCTCGCCGCCGAGCTCGGTGCACCTCGTCGGGGCTGCGGTCAAACGTATGACCGGCGTGCGCTGGGTCGCCGACGTGCGGGACTCGCTGGTCGCCCATCCGCACCGGCGCGGCGACATCAACCGGCTGGCCAAGCTAAAGGAGCGGGGCGAGCTCGGCGTCGCCGGCGTCGTTGCACGCTACGCGGATGCGATCGTTGCGGCGGCCGACGCGATCGCAGAGGAGCTACGCGCGCTCGAGCCGAACGGCCCGGTTGTGACGATCGAGAACGGCTCCGACTTCGACGACTTCGCGGGGATGGAGCACCGCCCATCGCGGAGGTTCCGCATCACGCACACGGGCAGTTTCTTCGGGCGCCGCGACCCGCGGCCGTTCATCACCGCCCTGGCCGACTCCGGCCTCGACGTGGTCGCCCGGTTCGTCGGCGACTTCCGCCCGGCGGACCGCGAGTGGGCGGAGGCGCTCGGGCTCGGGGACCGGCTCGAGCTGATCCCGTACGTGCCGCGTCGCCGTTCGCTCGAGCTCCAGCGGGACTCGGAGGCGCTCCTGCTGCTGATCCCCGAGGCGGGCGGCCGGGGGCGCGGCGTCCTCTCGGGGAAGGTGTTCGAGTACCTCGCTGCGGAGCGGCCGATCCTCGCGGCCGTCCCACCCGACGGTGCCGCCGCGGAGCTGATTCGTGAGACGGGTGCGGGTCTGGTCGTCCCGCCGGACGACTCGGCTGCGATCCGGGGGGCGCTCGAGGATCTCCACGCACGCTGGCGGGCTGGCGGGCTCGCGGGGACGCCGCTCGCCCCGGACGCCCGCAGACGCCTCGCCCGCGAGTCCCGCGTCGAGGAGCTGGCTGCGCTTCTCCGTCAGGTCGGCCCGTAGACTCGTTGACCGTGGCCACCCCGGAAAAGGGACGCCGTTCGATCGGCAAGTACGAGCGGGAGTGGGGCCGCGTCCGCGAGATCGCCGAGCGCGTGATCGACTCGGGCGAGCAGGACTTGTCGCGTGTCCTCCGGCTGGTCGAGGCGGAATGGCGGGGCATGACCGCCGAGCCCGCCGACGGCCTCGCGTTCGGCGTTCCGATCGTCCTGCCGGACGCGGCGCTGTTCGGCGGCCGGCGCGACCTGATCCTCTCCGTGCTCCGGAACGCCTGCCGGCCCGAGACCGGCCTCGTCGCCGAGCTCGGCAGCGGATCGGGCATCAACCTGCTCAACCTGCACCTCTGGGGTGGGCCGCGGGCTCCGTACCACGCCCTCGAGCCGACCGAGCAGGGCCGCTCGTGCGTGACGCTCCTCGCCGGGCTCGACCGCGACCTCCGGCTGACCGCGGAGCCCTTCGACTTCGAGTCGCCGCGCTACGACCTCCCCCGAGTCGGACACGCGCTCGTGTTCACCTCGCACAGCATCGAGCAGGTGACCGACCTCCCGCGGGAGGCGATCACCGGCCTCTTCGACCTCGGCGACACCGTAACAGGCGTGCACTTCGAGCCGATCGGCTGGCATCTCCGTGAAGCCTCCGCCGACGACCCGGCCCGGGGCTGGGGCGAAAAGAAGCGCTACAACCGCAACCTGTGGTCGCTTCTGGACGGGCTCGCGTCAGCGGGCGAGATCCGGATCGACACCGTCGTGCCCGACATCATCGGGGACAACCGCCGCAACGCCTCGACGCTCGTCGTCTGGCACCGCTAGACGATGCGCATCACCCGGTTCCTCTTCCTGGCGTCGGTGTTCTGCGTCACGTTCGAGAAGGTGCACTGGAACGTCGCCGGCACCGTCAGCCTCGCGGACATCCTCGCGATCCTGTTCCTGGTCACGTGGGCGGTGGAGCGGCTCGGTGTCCGCGACCGGCGGTTGCCGCGGACGTCGGCGATCGTGATCTGCTTCGGCCTCGCGTTCCTGCTCGCCTACCTGATCGGCTACTTCTCGATCGACACCGCAGACGCGTCGGCTCAGTTCGGGAAGGGGATCTTCAAGTGGGCGATCCACATCCTGTTCCTCGTCGCCGGCATCTCCTATCTCGCCCGCCGCTCCGAGCGCTTCTACTGGCGGACGATCGGGGCCTTCACCGCGGGGATCGTGTTCAACGGGGTCTACGGCGTGCTCCAGCTGGTCGCCGCCCAGGGCGGGCGGAACCTCGACAGCGCGGTCCTCTCGCCCCTCACCGGCGGCGCGAGCTCGATCAACATCTACGGCGCGGTCGGCGGCCGGAGCGTCTACCGGCCGAACGCCCTCACGGGCGACCCGAACCACCTCGGGATCATGCTGATCGTCCCGCTCCTCGTCCTGCTCCCCGTCTACCTGCGGCTGGGCAGGGGGCACCGCCTGCGGACGCAGCTCGCGGTCGTGCTCGCGTTCCTGTTCGTGGTCGAGCTGGCCACGCTCTCGCGCAGCGGCCTGCTCGGCCTCGGCGTCGGCCTGCTGATCCTCGCGATCCCGTATCGCCGCCGGCTGCTCTCGCGCGACCTGCTCGTGCCGCTCGCGGCCGCGCTCGGGCTCGTCCTGATCGTCGTCCTCTCCCGGCTGAGCTTCTTCGAGACCGTGATCCGGTCGCGCTTCCAGACCGGCGGCCGCTCGACCTCCGCGCACTTCGGCGTCTACGACTTCATCCCCAACGTCCTCTCCGGCCATCCGTTGTTCGGGCTCGGCTTCAACACGTTCTCGGTGTACTACGAGGCCGTCACCGGAAAGACGAACTGGGGGCCGCACTCGTTCTACGTCGCGCTGCTGGTGGAGACGGGGCTCGTCGGGACCGCCGTCTTCGCCGTGTACCTCTGGTACCTGTTCCACCGGCTGAGCGCCTTGCGGGCGATCGGTCGTGTCCTGGGCTCGGCGGGCGATCCGACCTCGGCGAGGGTGCGCCCGCTCGCATGGGGCCTGACCGCGGCCCTGGCCGGAACTCTCGTCGCGAACGCCTTCTACCTGACGATGACCTTCTACTACTTCTACCTGCTCGGGATGCTGATCCTCGCGGCGCCGATCGTGTTCGGCCGCCGGTTGTCGGCACCCGCACCGTCGCCGCGCCCGTCGCCCGAGCTGAGCCCGGCGCTCGGGTGAGGGCGTGAAGGTCACGGTCCTGACGACGTCCTACCCCCGCTCGGCGGAGGATGTCGCGGGCCGCTTCGTCGCCGACGCCGTCGGCGGCCTGCGGGCGGCCGGCGTACAGGTAGAGGTCGTGTCGCCGCTCTCGTTCGAGCACTTCGGGATCGCCTACGGCCACGGCGTCGTCGGCAATCTGCGCCGCCGCCCGTGGCTCGCCCTGTTCCTCCCGGCGATGCTTCTCTCGTTCACGCGGGCGGCCCGGCGCGCGTCCCGTGACGCCGACGTCGTCCACGCGCACTGGCTGCCGACCGCGATCGTCGCCGGCTCCACCGGGCGCCCCTTCGTCGTCCAGCTCTGGGGAACGGACGTGGAGCTGGCACGACGGGCACCCTGGCTCGCACGCCGGATCCTCCGACGTGCGCGTCTCGTGATCTGCGCCTCGGCGGAGCTGGCCGACGCGGCCGGGGAGCTCGGCGCCCGCGTCGTCCGCGTGATCCCGAGCGGCGTCGACGTGCCCGAGGTGGTCGGTGAGCCGGACGATCCGCCGCACGTCCTCTACGCGGGCCGGCTCTCGCCGGAGAAGGGCGTGCTCGAGCTCGTCGAGGCGGCGCGCGGCCTGCCGCTCGTCGTCGCCGGCGACGGCCCGCTCCGCGACCGCGTGCCGGAGGCGCTCGGCTTCGTCTCGCACGACCGGCTGCTCGGCCTCTACGAGCGGGCCGCCGTGGTCGCCTGTCCGTCGCACCGCGAGGGCTACGGGGTCGTCTGCGCGGAGGCGATGGCGTACGGCCGCCCGGTTGTCGCCTCGGCGGTCGGCGGCCTGCTCGACCTGGTCGTGGACGGCGAGACCGGCCTGCTCGTCCCCCCGGGCGACGTCCGTGCCCTCCGCGGCGCCCTCGAGCGGCTGCTCGGCGACGCGGAGCTCCGGCGACGTCTCGGGGCGGCGGCGCGCGAGCGCGCGCGGAGGGTCCTCTCGAAGGAGAGCGCGGTGGCGCTGACCGTCACCGCCTACGACGACGCCCTTGGCTACGCTTAGGCCTCGTGAGCCCTCGCGAGCTGACGATCGACGGCGTCCGGATCGCCGACGACACCGACTGCTGGGTGATCGCCGAGATCGGGCACAACCACCAGGGCTCGATCGAGCAGTGCAAGGAGCTCTTCGCCGAGGCGGCGCGCTGCGGCGCGAACGCGGTGAAGCTGCAGAAGCGCGACAACCGCGGGCTGTACACGCGCGAGTTCTTCAACCGGCCGTACGAGAACGAGAACAGCTACGGCCCCACGTACGGACTGCACCGGGAGGCGCTCGAGTTCGGCCGATCCGAGTACCAGGAGCTGAAGACACACGCCGCCGAGCTCGGCATCACGTTCTTCGCAACCGCCTTCGACTTCGCGAGCGCCGAGCTGCTCGCCGACCTGGACATGCCGGCCTACAAGATCGCCTCCGGCGACCTGACGAACACGCCGCTCCTCAGGTTCGTCGCCGAGATCGGCAAGCCGATGATCGTCTCCACCGGCGGCGGCACGCTCGCCGACGTCCGGCGGGCACACGACTGCGTCGCCGAGATCAACCCGGAGGTCGCCCTGCTCCAGTGCACCGCCGGTTACCCGGTCGAGAAGTGGGAGGAGCTCGACCTGCGTGTGATCGAGACCTACCGACAGCTGTTCGACCAGGCCGTCGTCGGTTACTCGGGCCACGACAACGGGATCGCGATGCCGGTGGCGGCGTACGTGCTCGGCGCCCGCATCGTCGAGAAGCACTTCACGCTCAACCGCGCGATGAAGGGAACCGACCATCGCTTCTCGCTCGAGCCGGTGGGCCTGCGCAAGCTCGTCCGGGACCTGAGGCGGACGCGGCTCGCTCTCGGAACGGGCGACAAGATCCCGCACCCGAGCGAGGCCGACCCGATCACGAAGATGGGGAAGAAGATCGTCGCCTCCTGCACGCTTCCGGCCGGCCACACGATCACGCGCGACGACGTGGGGCTGAAGTCGCCGGCCGACGGCGGTTTGCCCCCGTACGAGCTCGACGCGGTGGTCGGTCGCACGCTCCGCCATCCGGTCGCCGAGGACGCGGCCTTCACGTTCGACGACCTCGAGGAGCTGATCCCCGGGGAGCCGACGGGTGCGTCCGTGCGCGCCGCCGATGAGCACTGACGATCTCGTCGGCCGCACAGCCGTCGTCACCGGAGCCCTCGGAAACCTGGGGCCCGTGTGGAGCGCCGCGCTCGTCGGTGCCGGCGCCACCGTGGTCGGTCTCGATCTGCGTGAGGCCGAGCGCGTCGTTCGTGCGGACGTCACCGACCGCGCCTCGCTCGAGCAGGTCCTGGCGGAGATCGGCACACCTTCGATCCTCGTCAACAACGCCGGGATCGACGCGCCTCCCGGCGGGGACGAGGGGGACTTCGCGGAGACGCTCGACGTCAACGTCACCGGCGTCTACAACGCGACCGAGGTCTTCGGCTCGGCGATGTGCGCGGCGGGCGGGGGCTCGATCGTCAACATCGGCTCGCTGTACGCGTCGATCGCGCCGATCCCGGCGCTCTACGACCACATCGAGCCGCCGTTCACGAAGCCGGCCGCGTACGGGGCGTCGAAGGCGGCGGTCGTCAACCTGACCCGCTACTTCGCGCGGCTGTGGGGCCCCTACGGCGTGCGGGTGAACGCGCTCTCACCCGGCGGCGTGCGCGGTGACCAGGACGGCGAGTTCCTGCGCAAGTACTCGGAGCGGGTGCCGCTGGGCCGGATGGCCGAGCCCGCCGACCTCGCCGGCCCGCTCCTGTTTCTCGCCTCTGATGCCTCGCGCTACGTGACCGGCCACGAGCTGCGCGTGGACGGCGGTTTCACCGTCTAGTAGCCGTCGAAGGAGTAGCCGCGCAGGAAGTGGTGCCGCGCGACGATCTCGTCGACGGCGCTGAGCTGGGCGTCCGACCACTCGACCCGGTCGCGGGTCCGGTGCGGGGACTCGTAGACGATCCCGGCGCAGGCGTCGAGGTAATCGGACTCCGGCTCGACCCCGACGAACTCGCACAGCCGTGCCAGCTCACCCTGCGGCTCGGCGATCAGCGCCTCGTGCCGGAGCGTGATCACCGGGTACTTGCCCTCTCGGATCAGCCGCTCGTTGACGTCGGTCATCGCGGCCAGGTCGGCGGTTGCCTCCTCGATCGTTCGCTTCGGCACGCCGTCGCGGAGGACGAGCGAGCGGCGGGCGACGATGTCGTACGGGTTCCTCGTCTGGTGGACGATCCGTAACGGTAGGCCGACCGTCCGGGCGAAGCGACGCAAGCCGGCCCTCCCGATCAGCTTCGTCGTCCGGCCGCCGGACTTGTCGCCGATGACGCGCAGCGTCCGGTAACGGCCCTGCCACTGGCCCTCGACCACGTACGAGTAGCCGCTCTGCCTCCGCCCGCGCTCGAACGACCGCCGGGAGTTCTCGAGCAGCGTCCGGAAGAGCTCGTCCCGCTTCGTCCCCTCGGCGACGAGCCGGAGCGCATTCGCCTCGTGCGCGATCACGACGTCCGGGTGAGCGTCGAGCAGCGAGCCGACGAGACTGTGCCCGCTCCGGCCGTAGCTCGCGAACAGGCAGAACGCCTGGAGGTCCGGGTGCGCCATGCCGGCCGATCCTAGGACGGTACCCTTCGGCCGTGAAGCGGCACGCGCGATTTCTCGAGCTGCTCCTGCGCCGTGCCCCCCACGACGAGATCGCGGCCGAGTACGCGCTGGTCATGCGCCAGCGGGCGATCCAGATCGTGCCCGTGAGCGAGCCGCTCCTGCTCGTCACACAGATCGGCCGCTCCGGCGGAACGCTCCTCGCACGCCTCTTCGACGGCCACCCGGAGTGCCACGTCGTCCCCCACGAGCTCGGCCGGATGGTGCGCGGGCTCCAGGGGGTCGAGGAGGGGCGCGACCCGTGGGAGGCGCTGACTCCGCTGCAGCAGGAGGACCGCTTCGAGCGCGGGTTCCGCCAGTCGGGCAAGCGCCTGCACGGCGACCGCTCGCGTCAGCCGTTCCTGCTCCCGCCGATCTTCCAGCGGGTGCTCTTCGAGCGAACGGTCGCGAAGAACGGCGCGCAGACGACCCGCGAGATCGCAGATGCGTACATGACCGCCTACTTCAACTCCTGGCTCGACAACCGGAACCTGCGGACCGGGCCGAAGCGGTGGGTCGTCGGCTTCGAGCCCGGCCTCCCGCCGAGGAAGGCGTTCGACCGCGTCTACCCGGACGGGCGGGCGGTCTCGCTCGTGCGCGACCCGTGGAGCTGGTACGCGTCTGCGCGCCGCTTCAACCCGAAGCGGTACGACGACCGGAACGGCGCCGTCGCCCAGTGGATGAAGGCGACCGAGACGTCGATCGCGTGGCGGGCCGGGGAGCCCGGACGCGTCGCCCTCCTCTCCTTCCGTGACCTCGTCTCGGCGCCCGAGGAGACCATGCGCTCGGTCTCGGCCTGGCTCGGGATCGATTTCGTGCCGTCGATGCTGGAGCCGACGTTCAACGGCCTGCCGATCGGGCCGAACTCGAGCTACGCACCGGCCGACGCGCCCGTCTCCACCGAGCCGCTCGAGCGCGGCCGCCGGGAGCTCTCGGCCGAGGACGCGGCGTACGTCGACGAGCACGCGGCGGCGCTGTACGAGCGTGCGCTGGAGGCGACGCTGGCCGTCGGCGTGTCGGCGTGAGGACGATCCCGAACGTGATCGCGGGCGAGGAGTGCCCGGCGTCCGGCGGCGAAACCTTCGAGAAGATCGCGCCTGCGACCGGGGAGCCGATCAGCCTCGTCGCACGGTCGCGCGCGGTGGACGTCGATGCCGCCGTCACCGCCGCCGCCGACGCGCAGCCGGAGTGGGCGGCGCGCACGGTCGAGGACCGCGGCCGGATCCTCCGCCGGGTCGCACAGCTCCTCGAGCGCGACCGGGACGCGGTCGCGGCGGTCGTCTCCGAGGAGACGGGCAAGTCGCCGAAGGACGCAAAAGGCGAGACGGACGGCGCGATCGAGCTCGGCTACTTCATCGCCGGCGAGGGCCGCCGCTACTACGGCAGGACGATGCCCAGCGCGACTCCGAACCGCTCCGCGATGACGCTTCGCCAGCCGCTCGGCGTGGCGGGGCTGATCATCGCCGCGAACACGCCGATCGCGAACGTCGCGTGGAAGGTCTTTCCGGCGCTCCTCTGCGGCAACGGGGCCGTGCTGAAGGCGTCGGAGGACGCGCCGGAGACGGCGGTCGCGTTCGCGCGCCTGGCAGCCGAGGCGGGGTTGCCGCCGGGGGTGCTGAACATCGTGCAGGGCATCGGCGAGGAGGCGGGCCGGCCGCTCGTCGCGGACGACCGCGTCCCGGTCGTCTCGTTCACCGGCTCGACCGCTGTCGGACGCCTGATCGCGAGGGTGGCCGGCGAGCGGCTCGCGAAGGTCTGCCTCGAGCTCGGGGGCAAGAATCCGCTCGTCGTCTGCGACGACGCCGACCTGGAGAAGGCTGCCGCCGCCGCCGCGCTCTCGGCCTTCTCGAACGCCGGCCAGCGCTGTGCGGCGGGCTCGCGCCTGATCGTCTTCGACGCCGTGTACGAGCGCTTCCGCGAACTGCTCGTCGAGCGGACCCGGGCCCAGAGGGTCGGCCCGACCGACGACGACGACTACGGCCCGGTGATCAACGAGCGGCAGCTCGAGAGCATGCTCTCCGCGGTCGACCGGGCCAGGCAGGCAGGGGCGTCGGTCGTCACCGGAGGCGAGCGCCTCGACCGGCCGGGCTGGTTCATCGCGCCCACGATCGTCGAGGGCGCGGCCGCCGACTCGGAGATCTCCTGCACCGAGCTCTTCGGGCCGATCACGACGCTCCACCGCGTGGCGGACTTCGACGAGGCGGTTGCGCTGGCGAATGCGAGCCCGTACGGCCTCACAGCGGCGATCTGGACCTCGAGCATCCACCGGGGCCAGGAGTTCGTCCGGCGGATCGTCGCCGGCGGCGTGCAGGTGAACGGGCCGACCTACGGCTTCGAGCCGCACGTGCCCTTCGGCGGCGAGCGCAACTCGGGGACGGGCTGGCGCGAGCCGGGGACGGAGGCGCTCGACGTCTACTCGGACTGGAAGACCGTCTACGTGACCCACGACCCGGCCTCCCGGTAGTGCCCTCCGCGGTCGGCCTGATCCCGGCCCGGTCGGGCTCGGAGCGCGTGCCGGGCAAGAACGTCACACCGCTCGCAGGACATCCGCTCATCGCCTACTCGATCGCCTCCGCCCGGGAGAGCGGCGTCTTCGGCACGGTGATCGTCTCGACCGACTCCGAGGAGATCGCCGAGGTCGCGCGCCGCTACGGCGCCGAGGTCCCCGGACTACGCCCTGCCGCGATGAGCACCGCCACCTCGGAGGACGTCGAGTGGGTGCTGCACGTCATGCAGGCGCGCGGCGAGGAGCTCTTCGCGATCCTGCGACCGACGAGCCCGTTCCGCTCCGCCGGCACGATCCGGCGGGCGCTCGACCGGCTGCTGGAGCTCGGCGACCGCGCCGACTCGATCCGCGCGGTCGAGCCGGTCAGGCAGCATCCGGGCAAGATGTGGACGCCCGCCGGCGACCTGGTCGAGCCGCTCCTGCCCCAGCCCGAAGGCGAGACGCCCCTCCACTCGCGCCAGTTCAAGTCGCTGCCCACCGTGTACGTCCAGAACTCGAGCCTGGAGATCGCCTGGTCGCGCGTCCTCGAGGGCCCGTTGCCGACGATCTCGGGCGTTCGCGTCGCCCCGTTCTTCGCCGCCGGCGCAGAGGGTTTCTCGATCGACTACCCCGGCGACGTCGAGCGGGCCGAGCAGATGGTCGCGCGGGGCGAGGCGGTCCTACCCGCGATAGGCTGACCCGGCGTGCCTACGACCGCCCCGATCGAGCGCGCGGCGCCCCGCTCGGGGAGTCTGGCCGAGCCGCTCCTCGTCCTCCTCCACATCCCGAAGACGGCCGGGATGACGCTCGCCGGGATCCTCCAGTACGTGTACGGGGACGCGTTCCGGGGCGGGGTCGGGGAGAGCCGCCTTCTGCCGGACGAGCGCCGGATGCCGAACGTGTTCAGCCGTCCCCAGTACGTCGAGGGCCGGCTGCGCTCGCTCCGCAAGAAGGGAACCATCCGGGCGCTGTCGGGGCACCTGACCTTCGGTTGGGCCGACCGGCTGCCGCCGAATGCGCGGTGGGTCACGGTGCTGCGCGATCCGGTCGAGCGGACGCTGTCGCAGTACTACTACTTCGTCGATCCGCCGCCGCGGCGGTCGGGCCGACCCGGCGCCGGGTTCGTCCCCCCCTGGCTCCCGGCTCCGTCGCCGTCGCTGACGCTCGACGAGGCGCTGACCGAGCGCGGCTACATCCCGCCCAACCTGCAGACGCGGATGATCTGCGGCCTCGTCTCACCGTACGATCCCCTCCCGGAGGTCGCGCTCGAACAGGCGAAGCGAAACCTGGACGAGCGGTTCGCCTACGTCGGCACCACCGAGCGCTTCGCCGAGTTCCTGGCGCTCCTGAACATCGAGCTGGGGTGGCCGACCGTCGCCTACCGGCGGTCGAACACGAACCCGAAGCGGCCGAAGCAGACCGACCTCCCGCCCGAGACGCTGCGTCTCGTCGAGGAGCGGAACGAGCTCGACCGGGAGCTGTACGCGCACGCCGCGTCGATTCTGGACAAGGCGCTCTCGCGGCACGGGGCCGCGCTCGCCGAGGAGGTGGAGGTCCTCCGCCTCGCCGAGCGGCAGCGTCGTTCCAGGAGATCGCAGGATCCGCGCTCGCTCCCCGTCGAGGCCCGCGTCGAGCTTGCGCTCAAGGAAGGCGAGCTCGCCGAGGCGCGGCTCCAGGCGAAGCGGGCGAAGAGCAAGGCGCGCTACCGGCCCGAGCGTCGGTCGTGGTCGAGGTGGCTCGCGCGGTGAGCCTCCGGTACGTCCCCCTCGAGGAGTGCCGCCGCATCGCCGAGCTCGACGGCGACCGGTTCGAACGCGCCGCCGCGTTCGCCGACGTGTGCCGGCTGAACGCCCTGTACATGATCGAGCGTGCCGGCTCGGGTCACCCGGGAACGACGTTCAGCTCGGTCGACATCGTCTCCTGGCTCCATCTCGAGGTGCTCGGCGACGGCGACCGGTACTTCTCGTCGAAGGGTCACGACGTGCCCGGGCTGTACGCGGTGCTGGCCGCGCTCGGGCGGCTCGAGTTCGGGCTGATCCACGAGCTGCGCAAGCTCGACGGGCTGCCCGGCCACCCCGACGTGGCCGCCACGCCCGAGGTCGTCACGAGCACCGGCTCGCTCGGGATGGGCGTCGCCAAGGCCCGCGGGTTCGTGCTCGCCGACAGGCTGCTCGGGCGGGCCGGCAAGGTGTACGTCCTCACCGGCGACGGCGAGCTCCAGGAAGGACAGTTCTGGGAGTCGCTCCAGCCGACCGCGAACCGGAAGCTCGACGAGATCACGATGATCGTCGACCGGAACGAGGTGCAGTCGGACACCTGGGTCTCCGAGGTCAGCGACCTCGGCGACCTCGCGGCGAAGCTGCGCGTCTTCGGGTGGACGGTGACCGAGTGCGACGGCCACGACCTCCGGGCGCTGGCAGAGGCGCTCGAGCTCGAGGCGGAGGGGCCGCGGGCGATCGTTGCTCACACGCGGAAGGGCGCGGGCGTCTCGTTCATGGAGCCGGAGGGCTGTCTGCCGCGCTCGGACACCGCCCTGTACGGCTACCACTCGGGCGCGCCGACCGAGGACGAGTACGGGCGCGCGCTCGCGGAGATCGAGACGCGGCTGAACGAGCGGCTCGCGCGGCTCGGAGCGGCTCCGGTCGGGCTCGTCGAGGCGCCGCCGCCCGAGCACCGCTCGGCGCCGAAGGAGCGCCAGCGGCTCGTTCCGACCTACGGCGAAGCGCTCGTCGAGGCGGCCGCGCGCGAGCCGCGGCTGGTCGCGCTCGACGCCGACCTGCGGCTCGACACGGGGCTCGTCGACTTCCGGGAGCGCTATCCGTACCGCTTCTTCGAATGCGGGATCGCCGAGCAGGACATGGTCTCGCAGGCGGGGACGATGGCGCTCGCGGGGCTCCTGCCCGTGTGCCACTCGTTCGCCTGCTTCCTCTCCACCCGCCCGAACGAGCAGATCTACAACAACGCGACCGAGAGATCGAAGGTGATCTACGTCGGCTCGCTCGCCGGCATCGTCCCCGGCGGGCCCGGGCACTCGCACCAGTCCGTCAGGGACATCTCCGCGCTCGGCGCGATGCCGGGGATGGCGCTGGTCGAGCCCTTCTGCGAGGCCGAGGTGCGCGCCGCGGTCGACTGGATGGTCGACCACGCGCCGGGATCGGTGTACCTGCGCCTCGTCAGCGTGCCCTGGTCGCTCGGCTTCGACCCGCCCGCGATCGAGGAGCTCGTGCCCGGCCGGGGGACGGTGCTGCGACCGGGCGGCGACCTCGTCTTCGTCGGCGCGGGGCCGGTGATGATGGGCGGTGCCTGGCGGGCGGCCGACCTGCTCGACTCGGAGGGGATCGACGCTGGCGTGGTCGCGGTCCCGTGGCTGCGCGACGTGGACGGAGCGTGGCTGGCCGACGCGGCCGGTGACGCGACCATCGTCACGCTGGACAACCACTACGTCTCCGGGGGGCAGGGCGACGCGGTCCTGGCCGCGCTCGCCGCCGAGGTTCCGGAGGCGGCGGCGCGCGTCCGCAAGATCGGCGTGACGAGCATCCCGAAGAGCGGCGGCAACAACGAGGTGCTCGCCGCGCACGGGCTCGACGGCGAGGGAATCGCCGCTCAGGTCCTCGCGAGCCTGCGGATCTCCTCCGCCAGCTGAGGCGCCACCGGCCGGTCGAGGCCGTTCGGGCGCACGAACGCCTCCGCGAACGCGCGGATCGCGTCGCGGTCGACCTCGCCGGCAAGCCCCCGCTCGAGCTGCGCGACGTGCTCGTCGAGTGTGTGGCCGTACTGGACGACGCCGCCCCGCTCGCGCAGCAGGTAGTAGAAGTGGAGCGATCCCTCCTGGCCCGGCGCATCCGCCCCGCCGGAGAACGTGTAGACCGGCGTGCCGACGATGCTCGCCTCGATCTGCGCGCTCGTGTTCAGGCCGACGGCTGCGTCGGCGTGCGTCAGCTCGTCGAAGAGGTCGTTCCCGGCGATGTGCGGCTCCGCGGAGAGCGACACCCGCTCGTCTTTCGGCGCCCAGCCCTCCCAGCGCGTGGGCTCGCCCGGGTGGCGACGGATCAGGACGTTCGCGTCGATCCTCGCGCGAACCGCTTCCAGCCAGCGCTCGACGACGACGGTCTCCTTCGGGGCGACGTCGTTCGTGGAGCCGAGGTAGAGGACGATCGGCCTGGCGGGGTCGAAGCCGTGCCGCGCGCACAGCTCGTCGCGGGTGATCGACGGCGTCATCGCGAAGAACTCGTCCCAGTGCGGCGCTCCGGTGAGCACGATCGCGTCGGGGTCGATTTCGTGCAGCGTCTCGGCCTCCCACCGTTGGAGGTCGTTCCAGACGTACACGCGGTCGGGGGGGACGTGGATCCGTCCCTTGTTCGAGAGGTTGTCCCAGCTGTACACGAGGAAGCCGGACGGGATTCCGAGCTCGCGCGCGGCCTTGACCACGTCGGTCTGGCGGTAGCGCTGCGTGACGAGCGGGGACACGAGGACGACATCGGGCTTCACACGCCGAACGAGGTCCAGCACCCCGGGGTCTGGCGGGATGCGCGCCTCCATGGCGGCGAGGTGCCCCTCCAGCGCGACCCGGTCGTCCTCGTCGATGCGGACGATCGGGTCGGGCCAGGACGGATCGGCGTTCCGGGTGCCTGCGGTGGCGGAGTCGACGAGCCAGTTCAGCGCGCGCCGTCGGGTGAAGGAGCCCACCCGCTGCTCGTCCGAGAGGTACCAGAGGTAATCACGGGCATGGCGGAGGAGCGCGACCGCGTAGCCGCGCTCGGGCGTGACCGCCTCGTCGTAGGCTTCGCGGCGGACGCCGGCGTTCCGCAACCGCTTCGGCAGCGTCCGCGAGTCGCCGTTCGGGCCGCCGACGACGATCTCGTGCCCCTCGTTCGCGAGCTCGACGAAGACGTCCTCGAAGCGCCTGAGCACCCAGCGCCGTGTGAAGAACAGGATCCGCACGGGCACCAGCGTAGACTCGGCGGCCGTGGCGCACCTCTGGGACGCACTCCGGCGCGAGGCGGACGTCCGCACGCGCGCCCGCCTGACCGAGCGGTCCCTCCGGAGCGGAAAGCCGCTCCTCCTCGGCCCGTTCCTCGGCGAGATCGGCTACGAGCTCGAGTACTGGATCCCGTTCCTGCGGCGCGAGCTGCACCGGCACGGGATCCGGCCCGAACGGGCGACGGTCGTCACCCGCGGCGGCGCCGCGCTCTGGTACCGGGACTTCGCCGCCGGCGCGCTCGACGTCCTCGAGCTCGTCCCGTACGAGCAGTACCTCCCGCAGCTCGAGGAGCGCCGTGCCCGCGCCGGCGACCTCAAGCAGCTGCGCGTGGAGGACTTCGACCGGCGCCTCGTCGAGCTCGCGCGCGCGCGGCTCGGAGACGTCGCAGTCGTCCACCCGGGCTACATGTTCACGCGCCTGCGCGGGCTGTGGTTCAAGGGCACGCCGCTCGACGACGTCTGGAACCGGCTCGAGTACCGGCGGATCGAGGCCGAGCCGGAGCCCGGGCTCCCGCGCGACTACGTGGCGGTGAAGGCGTACTTCAACGAGTGCCTGCCGCCGAGCGAGGAGAACCGCATGTTCCTGCGCCGGAGCGTCGAGCGGCTCGCAGAGTCGGTCGACGTCGTGATGCTGGCCACCGGCCTCGAGCTCGACGACCACGAGGAGTGGGCGGCGAGCCACCCGCGCGTGCATCCGGTCGCCCATCTGCTGCGGCCCGAGGACAACCTGGCGGTGCAGACCCGGATCGTCGCCGGCGCGCGGGGCCTGTTCGCCACGTACGGCGGGTTTTCCTACCTCGGCCCGTTCCTCGGCGTGCCCGTGCTCACCTTCTACGGGATCCCGCAGACCGTGCCGGTCCACCTGGAGGTGCTGCACCGCGCCGTGCCGGACGCCGACTACGAGCAGGTCCGGGCGGGCGACGACGCGGCGGTCGAGCGGTTCGCTAGCCGCGTAGCTTCCGCCGGGCCACGAGCGCCGGCTTGAACACGCGCTCGTAGCGCGCGAGCCGGGCCTCGGCCTTCTCGGCGCGGCGCCGCCACGTCTGCGCGTCGACCTGTGCCTTGTGAAGGCGCTTCTCGGCCTTCTTCAACGAGTCGCGCAGCCCCTCGGCGTCCTTCCACGACCGCATCCGATGGTGGATCGCGTACGCCTCCTCCTGCTGCTTCGGGTTGCGGGGGTAGAAGAGCGGCGGGTCGACGAAGAGCACGTCGTCGCGGCCGATGAGGATGGCGTCGAGGAACTGCGGGCCCGTTTCGTCCTTCACGTTCGCGTGGCCGGCCCCCATCTGGAGGCCGTACGACTCGCGCGGCCTGATCTCGGTCAGCCCGCGGTCGAGTAGCGGGTGCCCCGCAACCGCGCCCATCAGCGCGCCGTTCACGTTGCCCGGCTTCCGCAGGCCGATGAAGAACTCGGCATTCTCGATCAACGGCTCGATCGACTTCTTGCACTCGAAGTCGGTGTCGACGTGGACGCCGCCCCAGCGCCACAGGCACTCCAGCCGGAAGATGTCGCCGCGCTCCCAGGGCGCGCGCAGCTTCTCGGCCGCCTCCGGGCGGCGGAGCTCCTCGGCCTTCGGGAAGGTCTCCTCCGTCCAGAACCTGAGCTCCCAGCCGGGGTGATGGCCGAGCCAGGTCTGCTGGTACTCGTAGAACTCGGCCGGCATGGGGTCGGGTCCGACCCAGATCTGGTGGAAGATGCGCGGGATGAGCAAGGCCGGCAGAAGCTACCAGTGATCGTCGCGAGCGAGGACCTCGGCAGATACCGCGGCGAGGTGACGATGGTCGACGGCGGATTCGACCCGCTCCACCACGGGCACGTCGCCTACTTCGAGGCCGCCGCGGCGCTCGGACCGCCCGTTCTGTGCAACGTCTCGCCGGACGTGTGGGTCGGGGAGAAGCACCCGCCGCTCCTCGAGCAGGCCGAGCGCGGGGCGGTGATCGACGCGATGCGCTTCGTCCGGTACACGCACCTGTCGTCGGTCCCCACGGTCGAGGTGCTCCGGCTGCTCGGCCCGCGGTACTACGCGAAAGGCGCCGACTGGCGCGGCCGGCTGCCCGAGGACGAGCTCGCCGCCTGCGCTGTGGCCGGAACCGAGGTGGTATACCTCGACACCGTCGTGGACTCGTCGACGGCGATCCTCGAGCGGTATGCAGCCCGGCGCTCCCGGTAGCGCCGCGCGCGTCCGGGCCGTCGTCACGCACCACCGGGACGGCTTCCGTTCCGGCGTCGCGCGCTTCAACGAGCTGCTCGCCGACCGGCTCGGTGTGCCGCTCCTCGGCCTGGAGGACGACTGGCCGGGTGTCTACTCGCTGCTCTCGTTCAAGGTCGGCGAGATGCCGGAGGAGGTGCGCACGACCGTGGGCGCACGACTCGGCCGATGGCAGGGCGAGGCCTACCTGCACGAGTGGGGCGGGTTGCCGCTCGAGGAGGAGATCGTCCGCCGGGCGGCGCGCGTCCACGCCGGCAACCTCGAGATCCAGGAGGCGGTCGCCTCGTTGAACCCGGCAGCTGAGGCGATCTGGACGCCGGGGCTGCTGACCGACCGGCGCGAGTACGACGCGCAGGCCGAGATGACGGTGTTCTCTTTCGGTATGGCGCACAAGGTGCAGACGAGTCGCTTCGGCCGGCTGCGCGACCTGCTCGACGCCACCGGGCGCTCCTACGCCGTCTACGTCTCGGCGGCGAACCACGAGACCTCGTCGCTGGCCGACGCCGAGGTCGTCTTCCGCGAGATGCACGAGGTGTTCCCGAGCCTCTACTTCCTCGGCAACCTCTCGGACGTGGCCGTCTACAACGAGCTCCGCGGCACCACCTACTTCGCGGCGTTCTTCCCGGACGGCGTTCGCGCGAACAACACGACGGTCGCCGCGGCGATGGAGACGGGCGCCGTCGTGATCACGAACCTCGACCGCTGGTCGCCGCCGGAGTACGTGCACATGGAGAACGTCGTCGACATCGAGCAGTGCACCGAGCTGCCGACCGACCCCGCGCTGCTCGACGGGCTGCGGGCGCGGGCCCGCGAGACGGCGGCGGCACGCAGCTGGGAGCAGCTGGTGGAACGACTGTGATCGAGTACGACTACGACGCGCGGGCGAAGGAGCCGGTGACCGCGTGCAACCTCTGCGGCGGGACCGACTTCGCCGAGCTCTCGCGGCGCGACCGGTACGGCTACGAGCAGCCGCTCCTCATGTGCCGGCGGTGCGGGCTCGGATTCCTCTCGCCCCGGCTGACCCCGGTCGAGTACGGGCGCTTCTACGAGGACGTCTACCGGCTGCTCGTCAGCGATTACCACGGCCGGCGCATCGACGCCGAGACGGTTCAGGACGACCAGCGGGGATACGCCGCCGAGCTCGTCGAGTTCCTCCGGGCCAACCTCTCCGGGCCGCCGCGGGCCGTGCTGGACGTGGGCGGCTCGACCGGGATCGTCGCGGGCGCCGTGCGTGCTGCCTTCGGTGCCCAGGCGACGGTCCTCGACCCGGCACCCGCCGAGCTCGAGGTCGCCGCCGCAGCCGGCATGGAGACGATCGCCGGCTTCGCCGAGGACTACGACCCCGGCGGGCGGCGCTGGGATCTCGTGCTCCTGTGCCAGACGATCGACCACCTGCTCGACGTCCGCGCGACCCTGGAGTCGATGCGGCGGATGACCGCCGAAGACGGGCACGCGTTCGTGGACGTCCTCGACCTGCTGATCGCGGCGCGGAAGCATGGCACGGTCGAAGGAGCGGCCAAGATCGACCACCCGTACTACCTGACCCACGGCACCGCGACCGCGTTCTTCCTGCGGGCCGGGTACGAGCCTGTCGCCGACCGTCTCTCCGGCGACGGGCACTGGGGATTCCTGCTCCGGCCGGCAGATGCCCGAGAGCCGGAGTGGGAGGCGCTGAGCAGGCACGCCGCGGCGATGATCGAGGAGCTCTCGGTATGAGGGTGCTCGGCCTCGTTCCCGCCCGTGGCGGCTCGACCCGCGTCCCGCGCAAGAACCTGGCCCGGCTCGGCGGGCGGACGCTCGTCCGGCGCGCGCTCGAGACCGCGCTCGCGGCCGGGTGCTTCGAGGTGGTCGCGCTCTCGAGCGACGACGACGAGATCCTGGCCGAGGCCGAGGGTCTGGACGTCGTCGCGCTGCGCCGGCCGCCGGAGATCTCGACCGAGACCGCCCGGGCTCGCGACGTCGCGATGCATGCACTGCACGAGCTCGGCGGCTTCGACGCGCTCGCCATCGTCCAGTGCACGTCGCCGTTCACGGCGCCCGAGGACGTCCGCGGTGTCGTCGGCCTGCTCGAGCGCACCGGGGCCGAGTCCGCAGTCAGCGTCTGCGTCGCAGACGCGGCGCGTAACCCGCTGAAGCTGAAGCGCCTCGAGGGCGACCGGCTGCTCCCCTACCTGGAGGACGACCGGCTGAGGCCGTCCCACGAGCTCGAGACGCTGTGGGTCCGGAACGGCTCGGTCTACGCGTTCCGCGGCGACGTGGTCGAGCGTGGCCTGGAGGCCGAGGACGTGCGCGGCTACGAGATGCCGCGCGAGCGCTCCTTCGACATCGACACCGCCCAGGACCTCGCGTTCGCGGAGTTCCTGGTCCAGCGGGGAGATCGCACCTGATCCCGCGGATCTTCCACCAGATCTGGCTGGGGGAGGAGCCCTTCCCGTACGAGCACGAGCGCGAGACGTGGCGGCGCCACCATCCGGCCTGGGAGCACCGGCTCTGGACCGAGGCCGACCTCCCGGGCGATCTCGACCTGCGCGAGGCGGCGAACCGACTCCGCCAGCCGGCGGAGCGGGCGGACATCCTTCGCCTCGAGCTCCTGCACCGGCACGGCGGCGTCTACCTCGACGCCGACTTCGAGTGCCTCGAGCCGATCGACCCGCTGCTCGACGGCGTGGCCTGCTGCCTGGGCCTGCTCGACTCGGGCCGGGTGTCGAACGCGGTGATCGGTGCCGAGCCCGGGCATCCGCTGCTCGCGCGCGCGATGGCGGAGGTGCGCCCGCGCGAGACGTACGGGCCGGTCGACCGCGAGGGGACGGGCCCGCTCCTCCTCGAGCGGCTGCGGCACGAGTTCGCGGACGTGACGCTCTTCGAGCCGAACGTGTTCTACGCGACCGAGCGCGGGCGCGCCCTTTACGCCTTCCACCTCTCCGCCCGCAGCTGGAAGGACGCGGCCTCGTTGCGCGAGGACGTCGCGCGCGCCGAACGGGACCGGGCGATCGCCCGCGAGGAGCTCGCGCAGCTCCGTGCGAAGCACGACCTCGCGCTCCAGGAGATCGACGAGCTGCGCGCCGGGCGGAGCGGCTTCGGGCCGCGTCTACGCCGCCGGCTCCGGCGCCAGTGAGTCGGCGAGAATCGCCTCGATCAGGCGCATCGTCCCGAGCGCGTCCTGGAGCGTCGCCGCCGGCAGCCCGGGCGGCCCGCCCGAGCGCACCGCCTCGACGAAGTGCAGGTCCTGCGCCCAGATGCCGGTGCGGAACGCGTCGTCGACCGGGTCGACCGGGATTGCGTAGCGGCCCTTCTTGCCCTCCACCCAGCCCTTGCGGGGCGGCTCGAGTTCGAGCCGCCCGGCCTCGGCGATCACCGACAGCCGGGTGTTGTCCGGCGTGTCCCACAGGTCCAGCACCTCGCCGAACACGCCGTTGCCGTACTCGAGCAGGGCCGCGTAGGAGGCGCCGCGGTTGCCGAAGTCCGCGTTCGGCCACGTGCGGCTGTGCACGCGCAGCGGGTCGCCGAGGACGTACCGGATCAAATCCACACCGTGGATCGAGTTGCGCACGTAGAAGTTGTCGTAGTCCCAGTCGGTCAGCCGGCCGGACCGGCGGTCGGAGGTGATCCGCTGCGGAACCTCGACGATCGCGCCGCGGATCGCGCCGAGGTCGCCCAGTGCGGCGAGACCGTGCTCGACGATCGAGTAGAAGCGGCGGTTGAGGCCGACCATCCCCCAGGTTCCGGCCGCCTCCGCAGTCCGGATCAGCGACTCGGTCTCGGCGGCGGACACGCCGGGGGGCTTCTCGAGCAGCACGGGCTTCCCGGTCGCGAGGAGCCTTGCAGACACGTCGAAGACGGCGGCGGCGCTGACGACGACGAGGAAGGCATCGACGTCGAGCGCGGCGAACGCGTCGAGGTCGGTCAGGAGCGTCGGGACCGAGAAGGCCGCCGCGGTCTCGGGGCCGGACGGGCCGCCGCGCGTGAGCAGGGCGGCGATCTCCACGTTGTCGTGGGCGTCGAGCGCCTTCAGGTGGTGCTGCGCGTACTGGCCTGCGCCTGCGACGCCGATCCGGACGCGCGTCTTCGGCCCCGGCCGTGCGGAGCGTTGCCAGTGCGGAACGCGCTCGGCGTCGCGCTGGCGGACCGCCTCTGCGCGGCGGGCGTTGTACTCCCGCACTCGCGGCATGACGACGCGCTCGTGGAACGCGTGCTTCAAGCGCACCGGCAGGAAGCGCTCGAGACTCACGCGATGCGGAGCTCCTGCGCGGAGTCGGCGTCTCCGAGCGGCAGCGGCACCCGCTCGCCGCCGCGCTCGTTCGAGAGGAACACGGCCGCGACGACCTCCAGCGCGTCGAGCGCCTCGGCGGGAGTGCACGGTCCCGGCTCGCCCGCGACCACCGCACGAAGGGTCGCGTCGAACCAGTCGAAGGACTCCTCGCGGCCGCCGTCGGAGGCGACCGTGCGCTCGCCCTCCGGGCCGTTGATCGCGAGCGCGTCCTCCTCCGGCCCGACCCGGAGGCTTCCCTGCTCGCACTCGACGAACAGCCCGTCGGGCGTCTCACCGGTCGAGTCGACCTCGAAGACCGCCCCGCTCTCGTACTGCACGCGGGCGTGCCCGGGCGGGTCGAAGTAGTAGGCGCCGCGGCGGTCGACGGACGGATGCTCGTCCAGCTGTGCGGAGACCGCGACCGGCCGCTCGCCGGTCAGCCAGTTGGCAAGGTCGAAGTGGTGCGCGCCCTTCATGCTGATCTGGCTCGGGATCGGCGGTCCCCAGCGGAGCGACCGAACCGCGCCGAGCTCGCCGGAGCGGAGCGTGCGGACGGCCTCGGCGTACATCGTCGAGCCGCGGCGCTGGAAGCCGATCGCGACGCGCGGCCTTCGGTCGAGCAGACGCTCCAGCTCGCGGCCCTCCGCGACGCTGGCGGCCAGCGGCTTCTCGACGAAGAGCGCTCCGTCGTAGCCCGCGTCGACGAGCGACCGGACGACGGGCGCGTGCCCGGCGGCGGTCGTGGCGACCACGATCACATCGGGCTCGAGCCGGAGCAGGTCGACCGCCTCGCGCAGTATGTGGACGCGCCGGTCGTAGAGCTCGGCCTGGAGACGGGCATATGCGACCGCCGAGCGGTCGGCGACGCCGACGACGTCCTGGTCAGGCTGGTCGACGAGATGGGCGAGCAGCTTCAGCCCGCGGCCGCCCATCCCGACGATTGCGAGGCGCGTGGACACGGGGATCCATGCTAGAAGCGCCGCTGGTCCGGGCGCTACAGTGAAACCCGTGCACATCGCCGGGAGAGAGCTCGGTCCGGGGCACCCGGCGCTGGTCGTAGCGGAGATCGGCAACAACCACGACGGCTCCGTCCGGCAGGCGGAGCGCCTGATCGAGGCGGCCGCCGAGGCGGGCGCCGACGCGGTCAAGCTCCAGACGCACATCGCCGAGGCGGAGATGCTGCCCTCGACGCCGACGCCACCGCACTTCGACGAGCCCCGCTGGGACTTCACCAGGCGCATGGAGCTCTCGAAGGACGACCACCTGCGCCTCAAGGTCTTCGCCGAGGAGCGGAACCTCGTCTTCTTCTCGTCGCCGTTCTCCGTCGAGGCAGTCGAGCTCCTCGAGGAGATCGGTGCTCCCGCCTACAAGGTCGCGTCCGGCGAGCTGACGAACCCGCCGTTGCTCGAGGCGGTCGCCGCGACCGGCAAGCCCGTGCTCCTCTCCTCCGGGATGTCCGGAATCGACGACGTGGAGCGCGCCGCCGCGATCCTTCGGGCCGGCGGATCGGAGCTCCTCGTCTTCCAGTGCACGTCGAACTACCCCTGCCCTCCGGAGCTCGTCAACCTGCGCGCGATGGCGATGATGGGCGAGCGGCTGGACGCGCCGTACGGGCTCTCCGACCACACGGCCGGCATCTGGACGTCGATCGCCGCGGTCGCGCTGGGCGCGTCGGTGGTCGAGAAGCACTTCACGCTGTCGAAGCGCCTCTACGGCCCCGACCACCACTCGTCGCTCACGCCCGAGGAGCTCGCGCAGCTCGTCGAGGGCGTGCGAACGGTCGAGGCGGCGCTGGGCTCCGGCCTGAAGGAGCGGGACCCCTCGCTGAACCCGGCGAGGGCGACGTTCGAGAAGAGCATCGTCGCCCGCGTGGCGATCCCGGCCGGCGCCGTGCTCGCGCGGGAGATGCTGACCACGAAGCGCCCCGGGAACGGCATCTCGCCGCTGCGGATCGACGAGATCGTCGGACGGCGGGTCGCGCGTGGAGTCGAGGCGAACGCCCAGCTCCAGGAAGCCGACCTTGGCTAGGAGTATCTGCGTCGTCGTCGCGAGCCGGGCGAACTACGCTCGGATCAAGACCGCGCTCGAGGCGATCCGCGAGCACCCCGATCTCGAGCTCCAGCTGGTCGTGGGCGCGTCGCTCGTGCTCGAGCGGTTCGGCAACGCGCTCGACATCGTCACCCAGGACGGCTTCGTCCCCGACGCGACGATCCGGTTCATCATCGAGGGCGAGACCCCCGCGACGATGGCGAAATCGACGGGCCTCGGCCTGCTCGAGCTGCCCACCCATTTCGAGCGTCTCCAGCCGGACGTCGTCGTCACCGTCGCGGATCGCTTCGAGACGATCGCCACCGCCGTCGCGGCCGCGTACATGAACATCCCGGTCGCGCATACCCAGGGCGGCGAGGTGTCGGGGTCGATCGACGAGAGCGTCCGGCACGCCGTCACCAAGCTCGCGCACGTCCACTTCCCGGCGACCGAGCTCTCCGCCCGGCGCGTGGTGGCGATGGGCGAGGATCCGGCCTGGGTCTTCAAGACCGGCTGCCCGTCGATCGACCTGGTCGCGCGCACCGACCTCGGCCTGCGCCGCGAGGTGCTGGAGCAGTTCGGCGGCGCCGGCGAGCCCGTCGACCCGGAGCAGCCGTTTCTGCTGGTCATGCAGCATCCGGTCACGACCGAGTACGGGCAGGGCTTCGACCAGGTGAACCAGACGCTCGAGGCGGTTGCCGAGTTCGGCATGCAGACGCTCGTCTTCTGGCCCAACGTGGATGCCGGCTCCGAGGACGTCGCCAAGGGGATCCGCATCTTCCGCGAGCTCGGGCAGGCGCACGGCTTCCACTTCTTCCGGAACCTCCCGCCCGAGCTGTTCGTGAAGCTGATGGCGCACTGCTCGTGCATGATCGGCAACTCCTCCGCGGCGCTCCGCGAGGGCTCCTTCCTCGGCACGCCGGCGGTGACGGTCGGCTCGCGGCAGGACGGCCGGGAGCACGGGCCGAACCTCGTCCGAGCCGACCACGAACGGGCCGAGATCGCCGACGCGATCCGCGACCAGATCGCCCACGGGCCGTACGAGCGCAGCCACCTGTTCGGCGACGGGACGGCCGGGCAGCAGATCGCCGACCGGCTCGCCGAGGTCCGGCCGCGGGTGCAGAAGCGGCTACGGCTGGCGCCGGCGGAACAGACCGCGCGGCCGGCTCTTCCCTAGCGTCTCGATCTCGTCGGCGAGCAGCGGCCCCGCCGGCCGGTCGAGGCCGCGCGGGCGGACGAAGCTCTCGAGGAACCGCCTCCGCTCCGCCGCGAGCGGGTCGGAGGCGAGTGCCTCCTCGAGCTGCCGCACGTGCTCCTCCAGCGATCCGGCGGTGCGGACGAAGCCGCCTTCCTCCGCGAGCAGGTAGCGGAAGTGGAGGGAGCCCTCCTGGCCGGGCGCGAGGTCACCCGCTCTCACTGTCAGGACGGGTCGGCCGACGATCGCCGCCTCGATCTCCGCGCTCGTGTTCAACCCGACGACGGCGTCGCTCGCGACGATCTGGTCGAAGAGGTCCTGCGGACGGTCGCGGACGACCGGTGGAGCGACGACGGCTGCGGCCACCGTCCTCCACGCCTCGTCCTCGGCGGTCCCCGGATGGGGCCGGACGAGAAGGTTCAGCCCTTCGGGAGCCGCGGCGGCCCAGCGTTCGACGAACTCGGGCTCACGCGGAGCGACGAAGGCGGACGAGCCGAGGTAGAGAACGGTCTTCCGGCTCGGATCGAGCCCGAGCTCCCGCAGGAGTCCTTCACGGTCGGACGACGGCGAGCGCTCGAACATCGAGTCGAAGCGCACCGCACCGGTGATGACGACGCGGTCGCGCGGGATCCCGTGCAGCCGCTCGGCCTCCTCGGCCTGAATTTCGTTCCAGACGAACAGACGGTCGGGACGGACGTGGACGAGGCCCTTGCTGGAGAGGTTGTCCCAGCTGTACACGACGAGGCCGGTCGGGATCCCGAGCGAGACGGCGGCCTTGACGATCTCGGTGTCGCGGGCGGCGAGGTTGACGCGCGCGATCACGATCGCCGTGTCGAGTCGCTGCTCGCGCAGAAAGGTCGCCGCGCCGTCGTCCGCAGGCACCAGCGACTCGAGCTCCCGGAAGACCGAGTCGATCGCCGACTGTGTCGCGGCGTCGTAGCCGATCGCCGGTACGGGGCCTTCGCGCTCGAGCGAGCGCTGCTTGCCGATCACCGAGCGGAGCATCCGCTCGTAGGCACGCTCGCGGTTCGCGTTTGCCTCCACCAGGGGCGGGGCGTTGTAGCGGGCGAAGTCCCGCGCCGCGCGCAGGATGCGCACCGGCTGGTCGAGTCCGTCCGTGCGCCGGAACGGGTGGAGCGCGGTCGTCACCCGCCTGCTCCCGCGGAGGGCTCTCGGCACCCAGACGTCCGTGTAGCGGTCGGGCCGGGCGAGCAGCAGGCGATGACCGCGGCCGTGGAGGGCGACGAGCGCCGATTCGTAGTAGCGGAGGTAGTACGGAGAGCCGTGGAAGACGCCGATTCGCACGTCGTGGAGCGTAACCGCGCCTTTACAAGGGCCGGATAGACTGCCGTCTCGTCCTGCGCGACCGGATGCGTGTGGACAATCTGGGACGAACGGTGACGGGACAGACGACATCGACGCGGGCGTTCCCGCGCGAGCACGGGGGGCCATCGGCGTGAGCGTCGCTCGGCTCCGCCTCGCTCCCGTGGGGGAAACCATGTTTCCCCCACGAGCCGCCTTCTTCCAAAGGCCGATTGAGCCGGGGAACCTCCCGGTTCCCCTCGGACCCCTCCCCAATCATCGGTCGGAGTTCGACCGATGAGCGCCGTCGCCGAGCGCCAGAGCACCCCGCAGACGGCCGTCCCGGCCAACGTCGGCGCGCCGGTCAAGGTGATCGAGCCGTGGCAGCGTGGCCTTCGCAACCGGTTCAAGGAGGCAGTCCGCGGTCGCGGGATGATCCCGTACTACGGCAAGTCGTACATCAGGCGGCGCTACCGGAACACGTGGCTCGGCTGGATCTGGCTGCCGCTCCGCCCGGCGATCGACAACATCAGCAAGGCCTTCCTGTTCGGTGGCCTGCTCGGCGCCCAGTACGGCGACCGGCCGGCGATCATCTTCCTGACGTTCGGCAACTCCGGCTGGCTGCTCTTCCAGCGCACCTCCTACTGGGGGACGCGCTCGATGCGGGTCAGCCGGTCGTTCGTCCGGAACGCCCATCCGGCCTGGCTGCCGAGACTCGTCGCGATCCTGATCCCGTCCGCGATGGACTTCTTCCTCTCCGTGGTCGTCGCGATCGCCGCCGTCCTCTACTACTGGATCTTCCGCGGGGAGATGTACCTCGTCCCTTCGAAGGCGATGCTGATCGGGATCGGCGGCATCATCTGGCTGGCCGCACTCGGCGTCGGGCTCGGGTGGTGTCTCGCTCCGTTCAGCCAGTTCACGCGCGACATCCGCTACTCGTTCGTCTACGTGATGCAGTTCTGGTACTACGTCACGCCGGTCGTCTACGACCTCGACCACATCCCCAAGCAGTACCGCGTGATCGCGGAGTACAACCCGCTGACCGCGCCGGTGATGCTCGTCCGCCACGGGTTCCTCGGCACCGGCTTTCCACCGCACACCTCCATGATGGTCGCCGTCATCGGTGTCTTCGTGTTCCTCCTGCTCGGGTTGTCGATGGTCAACCGGTTCGAGCGCTCGGCGGTCAGCCGCCTATGAGAGCCGGGACGCATCTCCTCGGCCACCACGCCGAACTGCCCGCAGACGTCGTGCTCTCGATCCAGGAGGTGTCGAAGAAGGCACCGGCGCCCCCGCCGCAGCCCCCACGCTGGCTGGCCCGGTTCCTGCCCGGCGTCCAGTGGAGCGCGGCCGGCGACTACGACGACGACGGGGACGACGACGGGGACGGAGAGGACGATCTCGACGAGGAGCCGGATATCCCGAGCCGCCTCTCGGCGCTCAAGGCGCTCAGCTTCGACGTCCAGGCGGGGTCCGCGCTCGGGCTCGTCGGACCGGATGCCGGCGCCCGGCGAGCGCTTCTCTGGATGATCGCCGGATTCGTCCCGCCCGCAACCGGGCGCATCCTCGTCCGCGGCCACGTCGCCCCGCTGTTCAACGCTGCCGAGATCAACGTCACCCGCCAGAACGGCGAGCGTGCGGTGAAGCTCACCGCCACCTTCTTCCACTGGCCCTGGGATCTGATCCAGTCGCGCTGGGACGAGATCCTCGAGTTCGCCCGGATCCACGAGATCACCAGGTGGCCGCAGGACAGTCTCGAGTACGAGGCGCACCGCACGAAGCGCCTGCTGCTCTCCACGGCCATGCACATGGACGCGGCTCTCTACCTGATCAGCGGCAACTTCTACGCAATCGAGCCGGAGTTCGTCGCGCGCTGTCACGCGCTGCTCGAGGAGCGTCTACAGGAGGGTTGCGCAGTCATCCACTCGATCGGCGATCCGCAGCACCTCGCCCGCTACTGCCACGAAGCGATGTACATCGAAAACGGCCGGGTGCGCTACCGCGGCCGGCTCGGCGAGGTAGCGCGGTTCGCGCACGAACGGCCGGCCGGGCCCGAGCCGGGTGCGGCGCGGCTACCCGTGCGGGCGGTTCTCGTCGGCGAGGAGCCGGTCAATCTGGACGGCGGCGGGTCGGTCGAGCTCGAGCTCGACGTCTTCGCACGGCGGGTCGACCTGGAGCTCGGGATGCTCCTCGTCGACGAGGCCGGCAACCGCGTCCGGATCGAGGCGCCCGAGCGGTTCACGGTGCACAAGCCGGGCATCTACCGCCTCAGCGTCGGGTTCCCTGCCGGCGTCATCCACCGCGCCACCTACGCGGCCCAGCTCGTCGCCTCGGCGGAGGACGACGTACTCGACGAGGAGGGAGAGGCGCACACGCTCATGTCGTTCGAGCTCGAGGTCCCGGAGGGGCCCGAGCCCTCCGGCGAGGTCGAGCGCGTGGTCGACGAGGTCGAATGGACGGTGCGGGAGCAGACGGAGGTCGCCAGCTAGTGCGGCCTCTCATGACGTTCGACCGGGAATGAAGGGCACGTGGAGGCCGCGCTAGGCGCTGTGCGCGGCCCGCCGGCGGCGAAGCGCAGCCGCCGGGGCGAGCCCGGCATGGAGGAGCCACGAGGCCGCACCTCGCCGCGGCGGTGAGGCGGGCAGCGCGGCCAGGACCTCGATCTCGTCGGCGAGCGTCACGGACGCCTCGACCTCGGGGCCGAGCGGGCGGACGAACGACGTGACGAACCGGCGGGTCTGCTCGGCGTCTGCGTCCTGCCCGTCGAGCGCACCCTGGAGCTGCCGGACGTGCTCGGCCAGGCCGGCCGCCTCCCGGAGGAAGCCCCCGTTCTCGTAGAGGAGGTAGTGGTAGTGCAGCGTCCCGCGCTGGGTGCCCGCGAAGTCGGCGTCGGCGACCGTGAGGACGTTCTTGCCGGCGATCGCCGCCTCGATCAGCGCGCTCGTGTTGATCCCGACGACGACCTCGCTGTACGCGATCGCGTCGTAGAAGTCAGCCGCCGAGGCTTCGTCGTCGACGTAGCGGCCCTCGCGCGGCCAGATCGCGGCACCGACGTCGACGCCGTTCCAGAGGTGCGCGTTCTGCGGGTACGGTCGCACGAGGATCTCGGTGTCGACGGCCGCGCGCACCGCCTTCACCCAGCGGGTGACGAACGGCACCTCGTCGGGCGCGATGAACGGCGAGGAGCAGAGGTAGAGGACGTACGGCCGCCCGGGGGGGAGGCCGGCTTCTGCCAGGAAGGCCTCACGCGGGCGGCTCGGCGTCCGCGCGAACCACGGGTCGAAGCGCGGTGCGCCGGTGACGACGACCCGGCCGGGAGGGACACCGTGCATCTCACCGGCTTCGCGGCGCTGTGTCTCGTTCCACACGAACACCCGGTCCGGCCGGACCCGGATCACGCCCTTCGTCGTCAGGTTGTCCCAGCTCGTGATCAGCGCCCCGGTGGGGATCCTCGCGAGCTGGGCGGCCTTGACGATGTCGGCCTGGTCCGAGCCGTGGTCGACGAGCGGCGAGACGAGGACCGCGTCGTAGCCCTGCCCGCGGAGCCAGGCGGCGAGGCTGGTGCTCGGCGGAATCGCCCCCTCCAGCTGCCGGAAGAAGCCCTCGAGCGCACCGGCGGCGGGTGCGCTGTCCAGCTTCGCGATCCCGTCGGCGAGCCGGCCCATGGCCGCCGACTTGCGGAAGCGTCTCTTCGCCTTGTGCGTGGCGCGCTCCTTGAGCAGCGGTGCGTCCGCGAAGCGAGGGTGCGCATAGCGGCTGAAGTCGCCCCACGTGCGGACCGTCCTGGCGATCCGCGTCCAGCCGTCGGCCGGGTTGCGGCCCGGTGCCTCGCCGTAGGTCACGTTCGCGAAGCGCTCCGCGAGCGCGCGAGCGGGCCCAAGTTCCTCCGGGCCCATGCTCTTGTCGCGCAGGCGCGAGAAGCGGACGTCGACCGTGTGTCCGCGCTCGGCGAGGAGCGAGATCGTCGCCGCAAAGCTGCGCAGCGTGCCCGGGCGGCGGAGGACGAAGAGGACCTTCATCGGCGAGTGCTCACGGTAGCCTGAAGTCGTATGTCCGCGACAACGGCGCTGCCCGAGGGCAAGGCGCGGCCCGAGGAGTCTGCGGCCCCGCTGCGGATCGTCTTCGTCTTCATGACGCTCTTCGCGCGGCTGCGTCTCTTCGGCTCCGTGATCGAGGGACTGCTCGACCGCGGGCACTCCGTCCACGTCCTGATCGAGGACGACAGCGAGCACGGCGAGGTCGAGCAGGACTGGCTGCGGCGGATGGAAGAGCGACCCGGCTTCTCCTGGGAGGTCCGACGGGCGCTGCGCTCCGACCGGTGGTACTGGCCGGCGGTCAGCCTCCGGCGGGCCTCGGAGTTCGTGCGCTGGCACCGGCCCGAGTTCGAGGCGAAGCCGTGGTTCAAGGACCGCGCGCGCCGGCGCGCGCCTGGCTGGGCGAAGACGCTGCTGAAGCCGGAGGTCATGCGGCGGCCGCAGTCGATCGCCGCGGTCGAGTCGGTGCTCCGTCCGCTCGAGCGGGCCGTGCCGGTCGGACGCTACGTGCGGGCGGCGCTGGAGGAGCTCCGCCCGGACCTGCTGCTCGTCTGTCCCGACCTCAGCACGGGGTCGCTCTCGGGCGTCTACCTGGCGACCGCCCGGGAGCTCGGCGTCCCGGCGGCGGCCTGCATCGCCAGCTGGGACAACCTGACCTCGAAGCAGATCCTCGGCATCGTGCCCGACGCGGTCTTCGTGTGGAACGAGATCCAGCGCGGCGAGGCGCGCGACATCCACGGCATCCCGGAGGAGCGCGTCGTCGTCACCGGCGCACAGTGCTTCGACCAGTGGTTCGAGTGGAAGCCACGACCGCGTGAGGAGTTCTGTGCCCGGGTCGGCCTCGACCCCGATCGGCCGTACCTGCTGTACGTCGCCGGCTCGCTCGCGCACACGGCTCCGCCCGAGGTCGACCTCGTCAACGGCTGGCTGCGCCGGCTGCGCTCGAGTCGCCACGAATCGCTGCACGAGGTCGGCGTGCTGGTGCGGCCGCATCCGAAGCGGTCGGAGCAGTGGCTCGAGCTCGACCCGCCCGATGATCGTGTGGTCATGTGGCCGAAGCCGCCCGTGAACATGCCCGTCGACGCCGGGGACCGTGCCGACTACTTCGACTCGATGTACCACTCGGCCACCGTCGTCGGCCTGAACACGAGCGCGATGATCGAGGCGGCGATCGTCGGCCGCTCCGTGCACACGATGCTCTTCCCCGAGTACGAGGACACCCAGGGGGCCACCTTCCACTTCGACTACCTGTTCACGGTCGGGGGCGGGATCCTGCGGCCGGCGCGCAGCTTCGAGGAGAATGAGGACCAGCTGGCCGCCGTCCTCGCCGGGACGGACGAGCCGGCCGAGGAGCAGTCACGCCGGTTCGTCCGGGAGTTCGTGCGCCCGTACGGGCTCGACGTGGCGGCGACGCCGCGATTCGTCGCGGAGGTCGAGAAGCTCGGGGCACGCGGGCACGCCGCGCCGCAGCGAACGCCGATCTGGCTCTATCCCCTGCGCGGTGCCGTGGTCGCGGGGGTCTACGCCGCGCAGCCGCGCGAGCTGAAGCGCGCGGTCCAGGTTCGCCTCCGCCGGAGCTAGTCGGCGTGCGCGTCCTCTTCTCGGTGGAGACCCCGCTCTCGCTGACCGCGTTCCAGTCCGTCCTCCGCGAGCTCGGCGAGCACGGCCACGAGGTCATCGTCGCGATCCACGAGGAGCGTGAGATCGGCTGGCGCGACCGGCTGCTCTCGGGGGTGACCGGCGACGCCGTCACCGCCGAGCACGCGGTCGTTCCGCGCGCCGATCGCTGGCTCGAGCTCTCCGCGGACATCCGCTCGTCGCTCGACCTGTTCCAGTTCCTCGGCCCGCGGTTCAACGACACGTACCGCGCCCGTGCCTGGCGGCGCGCGCCGAAGCCGGCCGCGGCGCTGGCCAGGTCGCGGGTCGGCTCCCGGCCGGCAGTGCGGAGGGCTGCGATTTCCGGCCTGGGCCTCCTCGAGCAGGTGGTGCCGACGAACGGTGAGATCGAGCGGTATCTGCTGGAGCGGCGCCCGGACGTCGTCCTGCTCACCCCGTACGTGGGCCTCCGGCAGATCCAGCCGGATTTCCTGCGCGCCTCGCAGGCGCTGGGGCTGCGGACGGCGATCTGCGTGAAGAGCTGGGACAACCTGAGCTCGAAGTCGCTGATCCGCCCGCTGCCGGAGCGCCTCTTCGTCTGGAACGACATCCAGCGCGAGGAGGCGGAGACGCTGCACGGCATCCCGCGCGACCGGATCGTGGTCACCGGCGCGCAGTGCTTCGACGAGTGGTTCGAGTGGCGGCCGCGCGGCCGGGAGGTGCTGTGCGGCCGGGCCGGGCTCGACCCGGCGCGCCCTTTCGTCCTCTACGCCTGCTGCGCCCCGTGGACCGGGCAGTCGGAGGTCGCCTTCGTCCGCCGCTGGGCCGCCGTGCTGCCGGACGGCGTCCAGGTGCTCGTCCGGCCCCACCCGAAGCGGCCGGAAGAGTGGATCGACGCCGACCTGTCCGACGTGCCGGGTCTCGCGGTCTACCCCCGCGAGGGCCATGCCCCGACCGACGGCGAGACCAAGGCGGACTACTTCGACTCGCTCTACCACTCCGCGGCGCTCGTCGGCCTGAACACGAGTGCGATGATCGAGGCGGCGATCGTCGGGCGGCCGGTCCTGACCGTGCTCGACCCCGAGTTCGAGCAGGTGCAGCTCGGGACGATCCACTTCCCCTACCTGCTCGAGGCCGGCGGCGGAGCGGTGCAGGTCGCCGGCACGCTCGAGGAGCATGCGGCCCAGCTCGCGGCGGTGCTCGCGGACGACTCCGAGGCCCGGCGCCGTGCGCAGGCGTTCGTGGCGACCTTCGTCCGCCCCCACGGCCTCGAGCGGCCGGCGACACCGATCTTCGTGGACGAGGTCGAACGGCTCGCGACCTCGCCGGCGCCTCGCCCCCGGCGGACGTCTCCGGCCCTGCGTGCCCTGCGCCCGCTGCTGGCACCGCTCGCCTCGCGCTCCGCCCGCTACGCATGAGGATCCTTCTGCAGTTCCCGTTTCCGGGCTACCTGCGGATCTATGGCTCGACGGTGCGGATGCTGGCCGACCGGGGCCACGAGGTGCTCCTCTCCTACGACCGCCGCGACAAGGGGCGTGATCCGTCTGCTTCCGAGGTCGAGGAGCACGATCGGATCCAGCTCGTGCCGCCCCTCCCGGCGGGCGGCAGGCCGTTCGAGCGCCAGGTCGGAGACCTCCGGGCGGCGGCGGACTACCTCCGGTATCTCGACCCGCGGTTCGCCGACGCGCCCTATCTGCGGAGGCGGCTCGAGCACAGCCTGAACGGGTCGCTGAGGCGGCTGGCGCGCGTGCGCTACGGGCACCCGCTCGCGAGTCCGGCGTTCCGGACGGCGCTGGCGGCGGAGCGGCTCGTGCCGAGCGACCGCGGGGTCGAGCGGGCGATCGCGGCGCACTCGCCCGACCTCGTCTTCGTCTCGCCGCTGCTCGGCCGCAGCGATCGCAACCGGCGGCAGACCGACACGGTGAAGGCGGCGAGGCGCCTCGGGATCCCGGTCGGCGCCGGGATCGCGAGCTGGGACCACCTGACCACCAAGGGCGTGGTCAAGGCCGTCTCCGACCGGCTCTACGTCTGGAACGAGATCCAGCGCGGCGAGGCGTGCGAGCTTCACCGTGTGCCGCGTGCACGGGTGGTCGTCACCGGCGCGCAGCTCTTCGACGGCTGGTTCGACCGTACGCCGACGAGGCCGCGGGAAGAGCTGCTCGCATCGTTCGGGCTCGACCCGTCCGCGCGGGTCGTCCTCTACGTCGGCTCGTCGCCGAACATCGCGCCCGGCGACGTCGAGGTCGCCTTCGTCCGGCGGTGGCTGGAGGCCCTCCGCGCGGACCCCTCTCTGGCCGGTCTGGTCGTGCTCGTCCGGCCGCACCCTTACTCCGTGGGCGAGTGGGGCGAGGTCGACCTCGGGCCCGGGGTGGAGGTCGTCCCGCGCGTGGCACCGGCGTTGCCGATGACGGCCGAGGACGACGCCCTGTACTACGACTCGATCAACGCCGCCTCGGCGGTCGTCGGGATCAACACGAGCGCCATGGTCGAGACGTTCATCCAGCGAAGGGCGGTGCTGACGATCCGCGCGCCGGAGTTCCACGACACCCAGGAGGGGACGCTGCACTTCCGCCATCTCGCCGGCGCCGGCGGCGGCGCCCTTCAGACGGCGGCCTCCCTCGACGAGCACGTCGCCCAGCTCCGGGAGGTGCTCGCCGATCCGGACGGCCGCCGCGTGAAGATCGACGAGTTCCTGCGCGTCTTCGTCCGCCCACGGGGACTCGACCGGCCCGCGACGCAGATCCTGGTCGAGGAGCTGGAGGGGCTTGCGGCCCGCCGGCCGCGTCGGCAGGGTTCACGAGCGTGACCCCGGCCGCCCGTGCCCGCCGCCTGCTTCGGAATGCGCAGGAAAGGCGCCGGGCCGCGTTCTTTCGCCGTGCGGGCCGGTGGACGCCCTACGTGGCCGCCCGGCTCGGGGAGGAAGTGTTCGTCGTCCGAACGGGCGAGGAGGGATTACAGCGCGGCCTGTTCGTGAGGCAATCGCGCAGAGACATCAGCAGCCTCGAGCGGGTGCTGAGCTGGCTCGACGATCACGGCGCCGGCAGGCCGTCCGATCCGGTCTTCGTCGACGTGGGAGCGAACATCGGCACGACGACGGTCTCCGCCCTTCGGCGCTTCGGCTTCGCATCGGCGGTGGCCCTCGAGCCGTCGCCGGAGAACTTCCGGGGCCTGCGTCTGAACCTGGTCGCAAACGACGTCGAGGAGCGGGTGACGGCGTTGCATGTGGCGGCCGCCACGCACGAAGGCACGCGGCCGCTCGACACCGATCGACGCCACAGCGGCGGGCACCGCCTGGCCCGGAAGGGCAAGGCCGAAAAGGCGAAAGAGGGGCGGGTCGAGGTCCGGGTCGTCACGCTCGACGGCCTCGTCCAGGAAGGCATCGTCGACCCGGGCCGTGTCGGCCTGCTCTGGGTCGACGCGGCGGGAGACGAGGGCAAGGTGATCTGTGGTGCGACGAGACTGCTCGAGCGCGGTGTTCCGATCGTCGCGGCCCTGCGCCCCCGCCGGATGAAGCCCGACGCCCGAACGGCCCTGATCGCCGCTCTCGAGGGTTATCGGTTCGTCGACACCGCCGGGCTGCATCCCGGTGCGACCGCCCACGGCGTCGACGAGCTCGAAGAGGCTCTCGCCGGCGGCCCGCGTACGCTGGACCTCCTGTTCGTGAGCCGCTGATCAAGCGTACGCCGGCGATCAGGCGAGATCCCGCTCGGCCGGCGGCCGGCGGCGGAGGCGCGCCGAGACGCCGCCGATCACGCCCACGGCGAAGGCGGCGGGCGTGAGCGCGATCCGCAGGAGCTCCGTGCCCGGCGAGCTTCGCACGGGAGCGGGCGACAGCGAGGCGACGCCCTCGATCGCGTCGGCCATGATCGGCGCTGCCGAACGGTCGATGCCGTGCGGGCGGACGAACGACTCGACGAAGCGCCGGGTCCGTTCGGCGTGCTCGTCGCCGCGCGCCAGGACGTCGGCGAGCGCGTCGAGATGCTCGTCCAGCTCGCCGGCGTGCACGAAGCCGCCGTTCTCGACCGTGACGTACCGGAAGTGCAGCGTCCCCTCCTGCGTCCCCGCGAACTCGGGGACGCGCGGCGTGAGGACGCTCTTGCCGAGGATCGCCGCCTCGATCAGCGCGCTCGTGTTGATGCCGACGACGGCCGCGCCGTGCCAGAGCGAGTCGAAGAAGCCCGCGCGCGCCTCGCCCGCGTCCGGCTGGGCGCCCCCCGCGGGCCACACTACGACGTTGCCGAACCGCGAGAGGTCGACTCCGTCCCACTGGCGCGCGTTCTGCGGATGCGGCCTGACGAGGACGCCGACGTCTTCCAACCCACGATGCGCCCGCAGCGCACCGAGCCAGCGTTCGACGAACGAGACCTCGTCGGGCGCGATGAAGGCCGACGAGCACGCGTAGAGCACGAAGGGGCGGTCTGCCAGGCCGACCTGCCGCAGGAAGTCCTCGCGTCCGCTCGACGGGCGCCGCTCGAACCACTCGTCGAACTTCGCCGCGCCGGTCGTGACCACCCGCTCGCGGGGGATGCCGTGCATCGACACCGCCTCCTCCACCTGCATGTCGTTCCACACCAGCACGCGGTCGGGGACGACGCGGATCAGGCCCTTGCCGGTCAGGTTGTCCCAGCTCGCGACGCAGACGGCGGCCGGGATCCCCGCCCTGCGCGCGCTCTTCAGGTACTCGACCTGGCTCGACGCGAACTCGATCACCGGCGTCACCAGCACCGCATCCGGCCGCCGGTCGCGGAGGTAGCGGTCGATCTCGGGTGCGGTCGGGATCGCCTGTTCGACCGCGCCCAGGCTGCCCACCACGCGCCGCTCCCACGCCTCGCCCGAGTGCTGCTCGAGGAACCGGACGGCGCGCAGCGTCACCCGCGCGGAGACCGGGTCGACCCGCCCGGCCGTCGAGACGTGACGCGTCAGCTTCGTCGCCATCCGGGCGCGGAGCGCCGGGGCGTCCTCGTAGCGGGGGTTCATGTACCGGCCGAGGTCGACCAGGCTCCGGACGAGCGCCGACAGCGGCCGCCAGCCGTCGTCGCGTCGGCGCACCGGTGCCTCCTCGTACGTCACGCCCGGGTTCGCCTCCGCGATCGCAGCCGCGAGCGCCGAATCCCCCCGATCCTTCTCCAGCCGCGTGAACGCGAGGTGCACCTCGTGCCCGCGCGCTGCGAGCACCTCGATCGCGGGCCGGTAGAAGCGCAGGTAGCCGGCGTGGAGCATGAAGAACAGGAACCGCAGGCGTGGCGGGGGCGGGTCCACGGGAACACGCTAGCCTGAGACCCCGATGCGCTTGCCCGGGTCCGACCGTCGCGCCGCCCTCGAGGAGTACCGCGAGCTGTGCCGGGTGCGCCTCGAGCACGTCGTTGCCGTGCGGGAGCCGCTCGTGCTGGTCTCGCAGGTCCAGCGCTCGGGCGGGACGCTCCTCAGCCAGCTCTTCGACGGACATCCGGAGTGCCATGCGCACCCGAGCGAGATCTACATCGGGCACCCGCGCAAGTGGGAGTGGCCACCGCTCGACCTCTCCGCGCCCGAGACCTGGTTCGACGTCCTCTACGAGAGCCCCGTCGAGCTGCACCTCCGCGAGGGCTACGTCAAGCACAAGGAGGCGCGTCTCGAGCCGGGCCACGACGTCTTTCCGTTCGTCTTCCTCCCCCACCTCCAGCGTGCGATCTTCGAGCAGGCGGCAGCCGGCGCGTCCACCGAGAGAGACGTCCTCGACGCCTACTTCACGTCGTACTTCAATGCCTGGCTCGACAACCAGAACCTCTATGCGGCGCCGAAGAAGGTGGTGACGGGCTTCACGCCGCAGCTCGGCGTCGAGCCCGGGAACGCCGAGCGTCTCTTCGCCGCCTACCCCGACGGAACGCTGATCTCGATCGTCCGCGACCCCGCCGCATGGTACGAGTCGGCGAGCAAGTACCGCGAGCGCTGGGTCGACCTGGACGGCGCGATCGCGGAGTGGACGCGATCGACGCAGGCCGCCCTCGACGCGGCGGGCCGGTTCGGCGACCGGGTCCTCGTGCTGACCTACGAGCAGCTCGTCCTCGACACGGAGGGGACGATGTGGCGGGTGGCCGACCGGATCGGGATCGAGCGCTCGCCCGCACTGCTCGAACCGACCTTCAACGGCCGCCCGGTCCGGGCGAACTCGAGCGGGCCGGTGAGCGAGTACGGGATCCTCAAGGAGCGGACGACCGCGTACCGCCGGTCGCTGGACGCCGAGGCGATCGCGCGGATCGACGAGCTCGCCCGCTCCCTCTACGCGGAGGCCGAAGCGCTGGCGGCCCCAGTACCATCAGTCGGCGAGTGAAGGTCCTCTTCGTCATGACCCATCCGGCGTACGTGCGCTCGTACGGCCGCATCCTCCGGCTGCTCGCCGACCGGGGACACCACGTTCACCTCGTCTTCCGGCGGATCAAGACCGGCGAGTCGCTCGAGGCGGTGCGCCGGATCGCCGAGGAGTGCCCGGGTGTGACCTACGGCGCACTTCCGGGGCGGTCGAGCCCCGGCTTCGACCGGAACCGCCGGGGCTGGGACGCGCTGGCCGAGCGCCTGCGGTTCAGCATCGACTACCTGCGCTACCTGGAGCCGGCGTACGCGGACGCGTCAGGCCTGCGCGCGCGTGCCGAGCGCCGTGCGCAACCGTTCGTCAGGCGCGCGGCCCGGTTGCTCCGACCGGCCGGCACCCACGGCGTGCGGCTCTTCCGTCACGCGCTGGAAGCCGTCGAGCGGAGCATCGTTCCTCCGCCACACGTCGAGCGCTTCGTCGTCGACCAGGAGCCGGACGTGGTGCTCGTCTCCCACCTGGCCGACCTCGGCTCCAGCCAGTCGCCCTACATCCGCGCCGCCAACCGGCTCGGCATCCACACGGCGTACCCCGTCTTCAGCTGGGACAACCTCACCAACAAGGGGTTGATCCACGACCGGCCCGAGCTCACGCTCGTCTGGAACGACCTCCAGTCGGCGGAGGCGACCGAGCTGCAGGGCCTGCCGCCGGAGCAGGTCGAGGTCACCGGCGCGCCCGCGTACGACCACTGGTTCGACTGGAAGCCGAGCCGGAGCCGAGCCGAGTTCTGCCGCGAGGTCGGCCTGCGCGAGGACCGTCCGATCGTCCTCTACGTCTGCTCGTCCCACTTCGTCGCCCCGAACGAGATCGCGTTCCTGCGGCGCTGGCTCGATGCCCTGCGGGCGCACGGCGGCCTGCTCGCCGAGGCAGGCGTGATCGCCCGGCCGCATCCCCGCAACGCCGCCCAGTGGGGCCGGTCGACGATCGAGGCGCCCCAGTTCGGAGTCTGGCCCCGCTTCGGCGAGGAGCCGCTCGAGGATTCCTCGCGCCGGAACTACTTCGACTCGATCCACCACGCCGCCGCGGTGGTCGGGATCAACACCAGCGCCCAGATCGAGAGCGCGATCGTCGGGCGGCCGGTGCACACGGTGCTGGCCGAGGAGTACCGCGACACCCAGCAGGGCACGCTGCACTTCCACTACCTGAACGCCGACGAGTTCGGTCTCCTCCACGTCGGCCGGACGATGGACGAGCACCTCGAGCAGCTCGAGGAGTCCGTTCGCGGCCGGCCCGACGACGGCCGCAACGAGCGCTTCCTCAGGCGCTTCGTCCGCCCGCTCGGCCTCGACGTGCCCGCCTCCCCGGTGGTCGTCGGGAGGATCGAGCGCCTCGCGGCGAGCCCCGCGCCGGCTCCTGACCGTGGCGGCACGGCGGCCGGGCTCGTCCGTCTCGGGCTGCGGCCGATCGTGGCGCTGACCGCCCGCGGCCAGGCCGAGCGCCGGAGGGAGAAGGCGAAGACGCTGACGCCGATCGAGGAGCTGCGCCGCCGGGTGCGCAGGCTCGGACGGGACGAGGACGGCCCGCCCGTCGTCGCCGGGCCCTGGGTCGACGACCAGATCGGCGAGCTGCTCTTCTGGATCCCCTTCCTGCGCTGGGCCCAGTCGGTCACGGTGGGGATGCGCGGCCGGCTCGTCGTCCTCGCCCGGCCGGAGAGCGCGGCGTGGTACGAGGGGATCGGGTTGCGCTGCTTCTCCACGGCCGAGGTCGCGGGGCTCGACGCGGCCCGGGAGGCGCTCGGAGCGGACGAGGTCGTCGAGCTGCCGACCACGACGGTGGACGACCTGCGCGCCGAGCTGGCGCGTCAGCGCCCCGGGGGCCGCCCCCTGAACCGGCCGCTCGAGTTCGCGCTGCTCGACCCGCCCGAGCTCGGCGGCGTCGACCTGCCCGAGGACTTCGTCGCAGTCCGCTTCGAGAACGCCGAGCTGGGGGCGTCGGTCGTCGCCGAGCTGGAGCGCAGTCGCACGGTCGTGGCGATCGGCGACGAGCTGCTGCCACGGGCGGAGGCGATCGTCGCCCGGTCGAGCGGATTCGCCGGCAGCTACGGCGTCCTCCCGTACCTGGCCTCCCTCCACGGCGTCCCCTCCGTCGCTCTCCACTCGGACCCGGGGCACGTCGCGGAGGATCACGTGACACTCGCGACCTCGTTCTTCGCGTGGCCTCCTTTCGGCCGGTTCACGGTCCTGGAGGCGGACGCGACCGCTGCCGTCCGGATCTCCGAGCTCCTCGCGGAGGGCGCACCGGTCACGGCATGACCCCTGCAGCCAGCGCCGAGGCCGCGGAATACGGCGAGCTGTTCCGCGCCCGACTCGAGCACCTCGTCGAAGTGCGAGAGCCGCTCGTCCTGATCTCGCAGATCCACCGTTCGGGGGGAACGCTCCTCAGCCAGCTCTTCGACGGGCACCCCGAGTGCCACGCGCATCCGCACGAGCTCGCGATCGGCTATCCGAAGTCGCGCCACTGGCCGCAGCTCGACCTGGCCAGGCCCGGGAGCTGGTTCGACCTGCTGGACGAGCGCTACCCGGAGAAGCACTTCCGTGCGGGCTACAAGAAGCCGGCCCAGCGGCCGGGGGACGCCGAGGCGGACGTCTTCCCCTTCCTGTTCCCGCCCCGCCTCCAGCGCGCGATCTTCGAGCGGTGCGTCGCCGAACGGCAGCCGAGGACCGAGCGCGACGTCCTCGACGCGTACTTCACCTCGTACTTCAACGCCTGGCTCGACAACGAGAACCTCTACCCGACGCCGAAGAAGGTGGTCACCGCCTTCGCCCCGCGGGTGAACATGAAGCCGGCGAACGTCGAGCGCTTCTTCGCCGCGTATCCCGACGGGTGGCTCGTCTCGATGGTGCGCGAGCCCCGCGCGTGGTACGCGTCGGCGCGCACGCAGAAGGACTCGCACGCCGAGGTCGGAGAGGCTCTCCGCCGGTGGGTGCTGTCCGCGGAGACGACGCTCGGCGCTGAGGAGCGCCACGGCGATCGCGTGGTCGTCCTCACCTACGAGCAGCTCGTGCGCGACACGCCGGGGACGATGGAGAAGCTCGCTGCGCGCCTCGGGCTGACGGTGTCGCCTGTCCTGCTCGAGCCGACGTTCAACGGCCGCGCGATCCGTGCGAACTCGAGCGCACCGGTCAGCAGCTACGGGGTCCTCTCTGATCGCACGACGGCCTATCGCGAGTCGCTCGACGAGGAGACGATCGCCCGGGTGGACGAGCTCGCGGGCGACCTCTACGAGCGGGCGGTGGCACGCTCCCTCTGACGTGGACGACTACGGCCGGCTCTGCGAGCTCCGCGCCGAGCACCTCGTCGAGGTGCGCGAGCCCCTCGTCCTCGTCTCCCAGATCCAGCGCTCCGGCGGGACGCTCCTCAGCCAGCTGTTCGACGGGCATCCAGAGTGCCACGCCCATCCGGGCGAGCTCCACCTCGGGCATCCGCACAAGCTGCGCTGGCCGACCCTCGACCTCGCCGACGCCCCCGAGCGATGGTTCGAGAGCCTGTACGAGCGCAAGGTCGAGCGCTACCTGCGCAAGGGCTACTCGAAGGCATCCCGGAAGCTCACGCGCGGCGTCGACTACGACGTCCTGCCGTTCCTCTTCCTGCCGGGGCTCCAGCGGCGGATCTTCCTGGCCGCCGCGCAGGGCGCTCGGAGCGAGCGGGACGTGCTCGACGCGTACTTCACCTCGTTCTTCAACGCCTGGCTCGACAACCAGAACCTCCACCGCGGGCCGAAGCGCGCGGTGACCGCGTTCGCCGCCGCCTTCGCCGCCCGCGGCGACGAGGTGGAGCGGTTCTTCGCCGCGTACCCGGACGGACGGCTCGTCTCGATCGTGCGCGACCCGAAGGGGTGGTTCGAGTCCGCGCGGCGGTACAAGGCGTCCTACGCCGACCTCGACGCCGCAGTCGGTGAATGGCTCGCGTCCACCGCCGCCGCCGTCGATGCGAAGCGCAGCCGGCCCGAGCGGGTCGTCCTCCTCTCGTACGAGCAGCTCGTCCGCGAGCCCGAGCGTGTGATGCGCGGCCTCGCCGCGCGGGTCGGGATCGCGTTCGACGAGACGCTCCTCGAGCCGACCTTCAACGGCCTCCCGATTCGCGCGGATTCGAGCGAGCGCGTCTCCTCGTACGGGATCCTCGCGGAACGCGCCGATTCGCACCGTCGCACGGTGTCGGCGGACGACGGCGCGCAGATCGATCGGCGGGCCGGCGAGGTGTACGAGCGGGCGCTCGCGCTCGTCGAGCGCTAGCGCCGGCAGAGAAGCAGGTCGGTGTGCCCGTCGGCGTAGTCGTCGACGAGCCCGGCGAGGGCGCCGACCGGCCGGAGCTCGGCACCGGCTCGGAGGTCGGCGACGTGCGTGTAGTGCCGTTCGAGCAGCGGTGCGAGCCCGTCGAGCGAGCCGGCGCGCGCGAGCAGGCGTGGGTAGAGCTCCATCACGAGCGGCGGCGACGCGGCGAGCGTCCGGGGCGCGCCCTCGAGGACGCGCAGCTCGTGGCCCTCGACGTCGAGCCACAGGAGGCCGACGTGCTCCGGATCGATCTCGAGGTCGTCCAGCCGGGTCACGGCCACCTCGACCGTCTCACCCCGCGCCGGGTCGTCCGCACCGGCGATCAGGCGCGCCTTGCCGCGACTGCCCGGGCCGCGGTCCAGCTCGGCGCTTCCCACCCGGTCCGAGAGCGCGGCCGCGACCACGCGGACCCGCTCCTCGTCGCCGTTGAGGGTGACGTTCGCGCGGAGGAGCCGCACGGTCTCGGGCTCGGGCTCGATCGCGACGGCGGCGGAGAATCCCGCCCGCAGGGCTGCGAGGGTGGCGGTGCCGAGGTAGGCGCCGGCGTCGACGAACGTGCCGCCCGCGCCGCCGAGGATCTCCAGCGCCGTGTCCAGCACGCGCAGCTCGTTCCGCTTCCGGCTCGCGAAGAACTTGGCCATCTTCGGGTCGTGCGTCGAGACGAGGAAGGTCAGGCCGTCGACGTCGACGGCGACGTACGGCGTGAAGGAGGCCGCCGCCGCCACGAACTCGGCCCGCGCGGTCCGCTCGTCGCGCCGCCGCCGCGGGCGGAGCCTCACGCCTCGATCAGCTCCCGGAACTCGTCCGGCGGCGGGATGCGGTCGAGGACGACCCAAGGCCCGGCGGCCTCGAGCCGCTCGCGGGAATACCAGCCGGAGGCGACCGCGATCGTCCGGGCGCCGATCGCCTTGCCGCACTCCACGTCGGCGGGGGTGTCGCCGATCACGTACGTCGCGT
>JBLMYA010000028.1:0-44152 GCA_050258035.1 Verrucomicrobiota bacterium | reverse complement strand
CCCACACTGCCACTACCTAGTGAGCGCCGTGCCGCTTCGCGCGCGTCCTGAGGGTGACGCCGAACGCGATCAGCACCAGGCCGATGGCGAGCGGAACCCACAGCGCCAGGCCCGTGAAGGGCAGCTGGGACGACGGCTTGGCCGACGTCTTCGCCACTGCCTTCGTCGCCTGCGCGGGCTGCGCCTTCTGCACCGTCTTCGGCGTGAACTTCGCGGTCTTCGGCTCGTACTTCGTGTACTGCGCCGACGCCGCAGTTGCGTTGTGCTTGGCCGTCGCCGCGGTGCCGATGCCACCAAACGACGCGACCGCGACCACGACGAGCCCGGCCAGAGCCATCCAGAGCCCGACGCGCACGCGGCGGACGCGACCCCTGACGTCGCCGGCCAGCGAGGTCACGAACTCGGAACGCGGCTCCGAACGGCCCGCGTGGAGCTCGCCCTCCAGATCGAATCTCTCGTCCTTCACTCTCCCCTCCCTCTGAGGTTCCAGTGCATGAAATAGCCGTACATAGACAACTATCGCGGCGGGGGTGAAATCCTTACATCGCCCCCGCATCGGACAGTGGAGGCGCCGCTTCGGCCTCCTCGGCTTCGAGCACACGGCGAAGGCGCGAGAGCGCGCGGTGGAGCGCAACCTCGACCGCGTTCGTGTGCATGTCCAGCACCTGTCCGATCTGGGCGGCGGTCAGCTCCGCCCCGTACCGCAGAGCGATCAGCTCCCGGTCACGCTCGCCGAGCTGCGCCACGGCGGCGGCGAGCGTCAGGCGACGGACGCTGTCCTCCTCGATGCTCGTCTCGCCCGCCACATCCTCCAGCTCGCCCGGGTCGCGCGGCCGGGCCGACAGCGTCGCGTCCACGCAGCGGCGCGCGATCCCGAGCAACCAGGCAACCGGCTCGCCCTTCGTCTGGTCGTAGCTTCTCCGGTACCGGATCGCCCGCTCGAACACCTCACTGGTCACGTCCTCGGCGTCGGGCCCGTGGCCGAGGCGGTACGCGGCATAGGAGTAGACGTGAGGGATCAGCTCCTCCGGCTGAGCGAGCGGGTCCCGTCCCCGCCGGCCTTTCATCCGCCGCCCCCCGGCGTCAGCCGGTCGTCGAGCGGGTTGAGTCTCGAAGCCTCCGCGAAGGCGGCGCGGCGATCGGCGCCGCGGCTCGCCAGAGCGAGCTCGTACCAGAGCGTCCAGTCACGGGGAGCCTTCCGGACCGCCTTCCGGAAGCTCTCTCTCGCTGCAGCGACGTTTCCCGAGAGCTGCTGGGCTTCGCCGAGCTTCCGCCAGGGCTCGGGCGACCACGACGCGTACCGCATCGCGTCGCGCGCCTGGGACTCGGCGCGCGCATAGTGCCCACCGTCCGTGGACTTGGAGCTCGCGGAGACCGCGCTGTTGCCGAGCAGCCCGAGGAGCGCGAACCCGAACACCGCGGCGGTCGCGACCAGGCCCGCGGCGCGAACGCCGCGCGGGAGGGGCGTGGGCTCTCGATCCCGGCGCCCCGCGGCCAGGAGACCGATCGCGCAGTAGAGCGCGGCCAGGGTGACCGCCGGCAGCTCCCAGTCCCAGTCGCCTGCGGCGTGGAGCAGGAAGGCGCAGTAGGCGCCCGCGACGATCGGCACCAGCGGCGCCGAACGGGCTCGTCTGATCGCGGCGAGCGGCGTTCCGAACACGAGTGCCAGGAGGAGCAACCCGAGTGGGCCGAGCTCGGCGAGCGTCTCGAGGTAGAGGCTGTGCGCGTCGTGGACCGTGGCGGGAACGCGTCGGTGCTGCATCCAGAACTGGGCATACGTCCCCGGCCCGTCGCCGATGACCGGGTGCGCCTTCACCTGCTGCCAGGCGGTGTGCCAGTGCTCGACGCGTCCGTTGGCCGAGAGCTCGAAGAGCCGGCTGTTCAGGTTGTTCTCGGTCGGGTTGATCGGCGCCGTGAAGGCGTCGTAGCCCTTCCTCGCCAGGGTCGGCGGGAAGCCGTACTGTCCGAAGAGGACGATCAGGAACGCTATGAGCACGAAAAGGAGCGTGCCGGCGTAGACGCGCCTCATCCCGGACGGTACGGAGACGGCCGACCCGATCCAGTCGACGGCGAGGATGGTCAGCGACGCGACGACCACCAGGCCGATGCCGATCACGGCGAGGCCGTGGCCGTCGCTGGTCGCGCCCGACAGGTCCGCGGCCCGATGCGTGAGTGCCGGCGACGTCGAGGCGACCCCGACCGCGATCGCCGACCACGGCGTGAGCACGAGCACCGTGGTGGAAAGCTGCAGCCGGTTCGGGTCGAGCACGATCGCCAGTGCGAGCCCGACGAAGAATGCGATCCAGCTCCCGCGGCTGTACGTGAAGTACAGGACGAGCATGAAGATCACCGTCGACCCCGCCCCGAGGCACCGGACCAGGGGCCCGCTGCGGGCGGCCAGGCCGAGCGCGAGCAGCCCGCCCATGGCGGCGAGGATCCCGAGCCCGTTCCAGTAGCCGACGGGCGCCGTCAGGCGGTACCCCGAGATCGGATCGAAGCTTCCGAGATGATCCGGGAAGAGCCTCGTCAAGAGCGCGTATGTCGTCACGACGGCAAGCGCGAACCAGAGCCCGACGATCAGCGAGGCGACCGTCGGTCGCCGGACGAGCAGGATCCCCCCGACTCCGGCCGCGAGGTAGACGAGCATGCGCTCGGACTCCTGAACCGTGAGCGGGACGCTGGCGGTCCAGAGCAGCGAAAGTCCGATCCAGGCAGCCAGGCCCGCCAAGGCGCCGAGAAACACGATGTCGAGGACGCCGAGCTCCACCCAGACCCCCGCCGCGATCACCAGTGCGGCGACCAGGAGCAGGGCGAGCGCCCCCCAACCCCACGAGACCGGGAAGTAGCCGCCGTTGGTGAACCCGAAGGCGCCTACGCCGAGGCAGGCCGCCAGCGCGAGGGGCACGCCGGCGAAGGTCAGCACGCGCGCGAGCGACGCCGGGACCGCCGGAGCATGCGGTCGAACGGCGGTGACTTCGGCCATCGGTCACAGCGTAGGGCAATCGGCCTCGCAGACAACCACCAGGTTCGGGATCGCCGGCAACGCCGCCTGCGAGCCGTAAAGAAATCCCTCGTTCGGGGGAAAGCAGCCGGTTGAACGTCGCCCGACCGCAGGTCATCGTAGGATAGGCCCCTCAAGAAGCCTCTCGACAATCGCCCTCCCGACCCCGACAACTGCAGCAACCGCAGCACAGCCCGGTGCAGGGGTCGACCGTTTCGCGTCGAAGCCGCCCATGCGCCCTCTTGTCGACACCGCCGAGTTGCCGATACAGAAACTTATGAGGCGTCTTGCGATCGTTCTCACCGCGGCCGCGGTCCTCGTCACGGCCGGCGTGGTGGTGGTCTCGAGCAGCGCCGCCACCTCTCGTGGCTCGAAGTCGACAGCCCGGTCCAGCCGGTTGGTCGGCCTGCCGCAGCTCGAGAGCCAGGTTCTGGCGGGGATCAACGACCTCCGCCGCAAGGCGGGCCTCGGCCCGCTGAGGGCGAGCGCGACCCTCGGGGCAGCCGCCTACGAACAGTCCGCGTCGATGGCAGAGCACGGGTTCTTCGCCCACACCTCCTATGGCGGCTCGCCCTTCTGGAAGCGCGTCGCCGCCAGGTACGCAGCCGGCGCCGGATCCTGGAGTGTCGGCGAGAACCTCGTCTTCCGCTCGCCCCAGCTGAGCGCCCAGACCGCACTGCAGCTCTGGCTCCAGAGCCCGGAGCACCGCAGCAACATGCTCTCGCCCGTGTGGCGGGAGGTGGGTCTCGGAGCGGTGCACGTGGCGGCGGCTCCGGGCGTGTACGAAGGGCGCGCGGTCACCATCCTCACCGCCGACTTCGGGGTCCGACACTAGGACGGGCGCGCCGGCGAAGCCCTCTGCTCCGGCTCCGACCCCGTCTCTCCCGGCGCACCACCTCGGGGCGGCGGCGAACGCAAGGCGGGGTCAGAATCCGGCCGAGATGACCGTCGAACCTCCTGATCCTCGGGTCGGGGCCGTCGTGCTCGCCGCTGGGGCGGCGACGCGGTTCGGCTCTGCGAAGCAGGAGCTCATGGTCGGCGAGGTGCTCGGGCGCCTGCGCCTGAGCGGCGAGATCGGCGAGATCGTCGTCGTCTCGGGCGCATACGACCTCGAGATGGAGGAGCGGGTCGTCCGTTGCGCGGAATGGGAGCTCGGGCCCGGCGCATCGCTGCGCTGCGGGCTCGAGGCGCTCGACGACGCGACTGCGGCCGCGGCGGTCGTTCTCGCCGACGGCCCCGACCTGTCGCCGGGAGCAGTCGACCGGGTCGTCGGGGCGTGGCGGGCCGGCGCGGGCGACGTCGTCGCAGCTTCCTACGGAGGCGTCCGCGGCCATCCGGTCGTGCTCGGACGGGTGGTCTGGGGGTCGGTGCCCGACGAGGGCGCGCGTGCGCTCGTACCGGTGCTCGTCCCGTGCGACGACCTCGGCGATCCGGGCGACGTCGATCGCCCCGACGACCTGCCGGAGCGACTGCGCAGCCGCTGATGACCGATCGCCGGCCCGGGTCGGCCGCGTTGCGGACTTCTTTCAGAGAGGAGTCCGGAGGGCGGCGAGCTTCTGCTTCAGCTCCGCCGGCATCTCCTCGGAGCAGACTTCGCGGACGAAGATCCGCAGGCTCTCCTCGAAGCGGTAGCGCTTGCGGCAGTACCCGCAGCCTTCGAGGTGCTTCTCGGCCTCGGCGCGCTCGGCGTCGTCGAGCTCGCGGTCGAGGTAGGGCTGCATCCACTCTTCGCACTGGTCGCAGATATCGTCGTACTGCACCCTCAACCTCCGACTGTCTGCTCGGCGAGCGAGGTTTTCAGGATACGCCTGCCTCGATGCAAACGGGACATGACGGTGCCGATGGGGATATCGAGGATCTGGGCCGCGTCCTGGTAGGTGAAGTCGCCGATGTCGACCAGGACGAGCACGTCGCGGAAGTCGTGCGGGACCGCAGAGAGGGCCGCGACGACGTCGTCCTGCGACAGCCGGTCGACGACGAGATCCTGATCCGAGCGAGGCTCGCGGGACGCCTCCTCGAGCTTGTTGTAGAGGAAGTAGTCGCCTTCCTCGAGCGGCTGCAGCTCGGGTGCCCGCTGCTTGCGGCGGCCGCGGTCGATGTTCAGGTTCGTGAGGATGCGCAGGAGCCAGGCCCGCAGGTTCGTCCCGGGCGTGTACGACCGCCAGCTCCTGAAGGCGCGCGCGTAGGTCTCCTGCATCAGGTCCTCGGCCTCCTCACGGCTGCCGACGAGCCTCCTCGCCACCCGGTAGACTTGATCGGAGAGCTCAAGCGCTTCCTCCTCGAACCGCACGCGGTCGCGTGCCTCGGTTGCCAGTCGCTGGGGCTCGGTGGGGGTGACCTCGCTCACTCGCCCACCCTAGCAACGCCTTCGAAATGCCTGCAACGAGCGGTCTCGGGTCGGTATTCCCGTTAGGAACCGACGCCGCCCGGGTAGGGGAAGCGCGAGGCCGAAGGAATGCACGGATACGAGGTCGTCACCAGCGACGAACGCGTCGTCGGCAGGGTCGTTGACGTCCGACACGGCTTCCTGATCGTCGAGTCGGGACGCCTGCGGAAGTCCCGGCGTCCGGTGCCGCGGGAGTTCGTCCACCCCGTCGACGAGGAGGCGAGGGCGGTCGTCACCGCGCCGAAGAGCATCCTCATGGACGCGCCGAAGATGGACAAGGACGGGGGGTTCGACCGGGACGAAGCGGCCAGGCACTACGGGCTGGCGGAGTCGTATCTCCGGCCGTCGGGCGAGGGCACGGGCGAGCCCCTCCCGGACGACCCGCCGTCGGGCGGCGGTCGCGACCCGGCCACCGGCGAGCCCGCGCCCGAGCGGGAGAGGGCGGAGATCCGGAAGCACATGCGCCCGGAGCTCCCGGCCGAGCACGACCGGGGATCGCCTGCATTGCTCGGCGACCGCAGGATCGACGACCGCCGCGTCGACGAGGGCTGACGCGCCCGCTCCGAGACGACCGCGGGCCGTCAGGCCGCAGGCTGCAGGTGGAACCCGCCCCGCTCGAGCCGGGCGAGAATCGCCTCCCGCGCGAGCCGGTCGTCATCCCACGAGAGCGTGACCTCGCCGACCAGGTTGGCGTTCGCGGCCTCGAGCCCCTCGAGATCGCGCAGTGTCGCGCCGAGCCGCATCACGCAGCGCTCGCAGCGGATCCCGGTGACCTGAATGGTCTCGGTCCTGAGGCCCACGAGGACTAGCCTAGCGTCCGCTGGGCGACGTCCCGGGGGACTGCGGCGATCCCCGCGGCGGCAGCCACCTCCAGCTGGCGCTCGGCCTCCGGGCGCCCCTCGAGCACGAGCCGGGCGAGGTCGCGATCTTCGTCGTCGAGGACGGGCTCGACCGCGTCGGCGAGCGCCTCGACCTCGGCCGGGTCGGGCGGGCACCGGGAGGCAGCCTCCCGGCGCCGGGCGTAGAGGCCGCGGTCATAGGGGTGCTGGACGGCCTCCGGCTCGGCGAGGACGAGCGCCCTGACGATCGCGGCGAAGCCGGCGGAGCGGCGAACGTCCGTCTGCATGTCGAGCACGCGCACCTCGAGCGTCCCGTACTCGGGTCGGGGCCAGGCGTCGAAGTGACGGTCGGGTGCGGCGCGCCAGTCGTCCCAGTCTCGGAGGACCGGCGGCGTGCCGCCGGTCGGCAGGAGAAGGAGCCGCTCGGCCCGCTCCGACCGCCGTCCCGTGTCCGCGCCCTCGGCGAAGGGCGAGTTGGCTGACAGGGCCAGCAGGATCGGAAGCCAGGGGACGACCGCCTCGTAGATCCTCAGCGCAGTCCCCTCGTCGGGCATCGATACGTGGACGTGCAGGCCGCACACGAGCTGGCGCCACATCGGCTTCCCGACCGATGCAAAGAGCTTCTCGTACCTGGGCGACGGTACGACCTCCTGGTCGCGACCGACCGCGAACGGGTGACTGCCGGCCCCGTACAGCCGAAGGCCGGCGGCGGCCGCCCGGCCGCCCACGTCCGCCCGGAGCCGGGAGAGATCCGCGAGCACGGCGGCTGCGTGGGGCAGCGCGGGCGTGTTGAGCTCCACCAGGCTCTCGAAGACCTCGGCCTTCACCCGCTCGTCCGAGTCCCCGACGACACGCGAGAAGCCCGCCTCGACCTCGAGGCTCGCTTCGTCGACGAAGAACAGTTCCTCCTCGACGCCGAGCGACCACGCCTCGGTGCGCCCGAAGCCGACGGCCTCGCCTCTCACCTCCCGCGCACGCCGTGCACGGGCCGGCCTGCCGCCTCCCACGCGTAGTACGAGGCGCTGGGCCCGAACGAGCGCTCGTAGGAGACGACCTTCGGGTTGCGGCCGACCTGCTTCGCACGCTCCGCGTGGCGGAGCAGGTTCGGGTCGTCGCGCTGCTGCCAGACGAGGATCAGATGCGCGGCGGTCATGAACTCGGCGACGAAAATGCACCCGGAAGCCGGGCAGGGGAACGGGTCGGTCGCGACGCAGAACCAGCCGGTGTGGTCGGCGGTGTCATCGTCGGTCCAGAGCTCCTCGATCTCCTCGAGCTCGAGATCCTCGAGCAGCAGCTCGCCGTAGCCCGGTTCGTCCACCGCCACGTCGCGCACCCTAGCCAGCTACAGCCCAGGCGGGCGAAGCCCCCGGGTGCAAAGAGCGATTCCCGAAGAAGCGAAGGCCCCCGGGCAGGCGATCGGGGGCCTTCGTCCTTTCCGCCGCGCCGCGCCGGCGAAGAGCGGCTGCGGCGGCGCTTACCCCCCGGGGTGAGGGGGCTCGTACGGGCGCCTATCCAGCCTGCGTCCCAGGCTGCCGCCCAAGCTTCACGTTGATCTCCTTCTTCTTGCCGTTCCGGTAGACGACGAGCTTCAGGGTGTCGCCCGGCTTCTTCGCGGCGACGAGGTCGCGCAGCTGGCTCAGGCTCGCGACGGGCTTGCCGTCGGCCTCGACGAGGATGTCGCCGCCGAGGTTGTAGCTCTCGCCCGCGAGCACGACCTGCGTCGTTCCGGCCTCGAGACGCGCCTTCGCGGCGCCGCTGCCGGGCTCGACACTCTGAATCAGGAGGCCGTGTGACACGGGGAGGCGGAAGACCCTGGCGAGGTCGTGCGTGATCGGCGCCGCGCCGATACCGATGAACGCCCGGTCGATGTGACCCTGGCGGATCAGCTGCGCGATCACGGTCTTGACCGTGTTCGACGGGATCGCGAAGCCGACGCCGACGTTGCCGCTCGTCACGCCGTTGTCGCCGGTCTCGATCTGGGAGTTCACGCCGATCACCTCGCCGCGGCGGTTCAGGAGCGGCCCGCCCGAGTTGCCGTGGTTGATCGCCGCGTCGGTCTGGATGACGTGGTCGATCGTGTAGCCGTTCGGCGCGGTGATCACGCGCTGGATCGCGCTGACGATGCCGGCGGTCACGGTCCGGTCGAGCCCGAACGGATTTCCGATCGCGACGACGGGGTCGCCGACCTGCATCCTGTCGGAGTCGCCGAGCGGAAGCGGCGTGAGTGCTCGTGAGCTCGCGTCGATCTTCAGCACGGCGAGGTCGCTCGAAGGATCGGTTCCCTCGACGGTCGCCTTCATGCTGGCGCCGTTCGAGAAGCTGACCCGAACCCGCCTTGCGCCCTGGATCACGTGGTAGTTCGTGACGATGTGCCCGGCCTTGTCGACGACGAAGCCGGAGCCGAGCGACTGCTCCTGCTGCCGCTGCGGCAGGAGGGGGTTGCCGAAGAACGGGTCGGCCGGAACGGTCACCACCGTCGTCGAGGTGACCTGGACGACGCCCGGGGCGGCACGGCGGTAGATGTCGTTGATCGAGAGCGCCGGGCCCGAGGCGGACGCCGCTGCGGGCGAGGCCGCGACCTGGATCTCCCGGACGGTCGTCGTCCTCCGGCCGAGATCCCCGAGCGCGGCGGCCCCGCCGAGTGCGAGCCCGGCGCCCAACACGCCGGCAGTGAGGAGGCCGGCGGCCGCGAGGATGGGCGTGCGTCCTGCCACCGCACGTCCTTATAGCCCCGGGCGTGTTCAGCCCCGGTAGCGACTGCGTTAAGGCTGTGTTGCGCTCAACCGGACGTGGGCGGAACGATCCTGAGCGGCCTGTCGAAATCGGTGTAGCGGTGCTGCATGAAATGCGCCTGGGCGGTCATGTGCAGCGCGAGCAGCCGACCCGTCCGGGGATCGACCGAGAGGACGAACCAGGCCGGGAGGTGAGGATCGTAGAACGACACCAGCTCGACCCGGTGACCGCCGACAGTGCCCGTTCCGAGCAAGCGCGCGTTCGTCCGGGGGTCGAGGCCCCAGAATGGCTCGGGCTGCTTCAGCGGCTCGGTCGAGGACCGCTCCCAGCGCCCGCCCGGGAGCTTGTCCCAGCGCGTGCCGCCGATCACGACCGCCTTCGGGCCGTTGACGATGGTGTACGCGAGCCGGTTCGGAGCTACGACCCGGTACGTGGTCGTGATCGCGTCCTTCGCGCTCGACGCGAGGTGCTCGTGGATGACGAGCGATCGCAACGCGCGGAAGACACGGTCGGCGCGGGTGACAAGCGCCGCCGCCGGCGGTGCGGGCCAGCGGCGGGGGAGCGTGAAGCGGAGCGTCGCGGGCTCGACGCCCCTGCCTTCCAGCCGGACGCCGACGTTGCGAGGCGGCACCGGCAGCGGGATCGTCCGCGCGTAACAGCCGGGTCCGCAGGGGGTCGTCTCGCCGCCGGCGATCTGGACCCGCAGGCGGTCGATGCCCTTCCCGTCCTGGCCGAGCGCGGTCACCCGAACCGCGACGCTCTTCCCCAGCGGCGAGGCGGCCAGCCCGACGGCAACGTCGTCGTCCTCGCCCGCGAGCACGAGCGCGTCGGCGGGAGGCGGTGCCGGGGGGCCGGCCGCAGCCTGCGGTGCCGCAATCGCGCGCGGCGGCGGCCGGAGATCGGTGAGCACGGCAACGGCCGCGACGAGCAGGGCGAGCAGCGCGAGCTCCACCGTCAGCCCGATACGGGCGATCCGCCGGCGGTTCACCCAGGCGAGGACGAGCACCGCCGCCAGCAGGCCCGTCTTCACCAGGACCGTCTGCCCGTACGACGTGTGCACCACCGAGGCGAGTGAGGGGAACGCCGCGATCGCCCGCGGGATCGCGGCCGCCCCGAGAACCGCCACGGCGGCGAGGGCGACCGCGGGGAACCGCTCGCGGGCGCCCCTGCCCCCGGCGACGAGGACGACGAGCCCGCCGATCCACACGGCCGCGGCGGCGACGTGGACGACGTCGGCGAGCGCGATCAGCCACCGCAGGTGCCGCGGATCGAGAGCGTGTCCGGCGAGGGTCGGCGTCAGAAGCTCAAGCGCACCCACAAGCGAGGCGACCACGGCCAGCGGCGGCAGCACGACCGACGCGAGCGCGGCCGCCAGTCCGACGAGAGCCCCGATCGCCGCGGCCTCCGTCACCCGACCGAACCGCGTCGCGTCGGCCGCGGGCTCGATCGCCAGCAAGCCGAATCCACCGGCCGCGATCAGCACGAGTCCGGCGGCGACGACGATCGACCCCACCCGGCGGCGGTCCGGCTCGAGCAGCAGGCGGCCCGTCAGCGCCGCGCCGCCTGCGACCAGGACGCCGGCGAGGAACAGGAACCGGAGGGCGTATGCCGAGAACGACGTGCCGCCCCCCGCAGAGAGCGTCGGCACCGGTCGGGGCGACCCGGCGCCGACCGCGAAGGCGAGGACGCCCGTGATCAGGTGCCCGTCGTTCGAGACGACACGCCACTGAACGGTGTAGGCGCCGCGCGTCAGCCCGGGCCGGAGGGGAAGGACGAGGGCACGGTCGTTCCCCGAGAGCCGGTGCGCAGGGCCCGCGAGAACCGAGCGCCCGCGATCGTCGACGGCGCGGTCGCCCCCGGCCGGGCGGATCTCGTCGTCGAAGAGGAGCTCGACGTCCTTCGGTGAGGTCGCGAGCACCGCGCTGTCCGCCGGCTTCGAGCCGACGAGGCGTGCGTGCGCCGCAGCTGCCGCCGGAAAGGCGAGCGCGAGGAGGATCGCGGGGACGAGCGCGCGCCGCAGCCTACGTCGTCTGCGGGAGGACGAGGACGTACACGTCGGCCGCAGTGGGAGCGAACCCGCGCTTCCGGTAGAAGGAGAGCGCCCGCTCGTTGCCCGGTTCGACGATGATCTCGAGCCGCTCGACTCCGGCCGCGATCGCGTAGCCCTCGGCCCAGTCGAGCAGCTGGCCGCCGATTCCCTCCGTCTCGTGTGCCGGGTGCACGCAGAGCTGTTCGATCCGGAAGGCATTATCGGATTCGTCGAGGGCGACGTAGCCGGCGGGCTCGCCGCCGAGGTCGGCGACGAACACGGTGGCACGGGTGAGGGTCGCGATCGTCCGGTCGTCGTCCTGCTCCCCAAAGGCGAGCTTCGCGACCCCGAACAGCAGCCCCTCGTCCTCCCGGCGGAAGGGCCGCATCATCACCTTGCGGTACGGCACTCCGGGAAAGGATGCTACCCCCAAACGACAGCACCGAAAGGAGCACAATGGGCTACGCGTTCAGCTCGCTCGGCGAGCTCGGCGAGGGGTACGGCTTCCGCAAGATCAGGCGCGGGCTCGGCGTGTCCGCGTTCGGGGCGAACGCGCTCGTGATGCCCCCCGGATACGACGGGTTCCTGCACTACCACGACACCCAGGACGAGCTGTACTTCGTGCACCGGGGGACTGCCCGGTTCGAGGTGGACGGCGAGGTCCGCGAGGTGGGGCCAGGCGGCCTCGTCCATGTCGAGTCGACGACGCCGCGGAAGTTCTCGAACGCCGGGGACGACGACCTCGTGGTGGTCGTGGTCGGCGGCAAGGACGGCTACGTCGAGCGCGACGGCCACCTCGTCGACCCCGAGCGCGACCTGGAGCGACGGCAGGCCTTCGGAAGCAACTAGCTGCCGGCTTCCGCTTCCGGTCCTCCCTGCTCCACCGGAGGGTCGGAAGCGTGCTCAGGCGGAGGCTTCGGCGTGCCGGAGGTTCAGCACCGCCCACCCCGAGAGCAGCAGGATCAGGCCGGCGGCGACGAGGTAGGCGGTCCCGACGTGCGACGGCTGCCCGGCCAGCAGGCCGCGGTTCGCCTCGAGCACCTGGGTGATCGGATTGCCGGTGGCGACCGCGTGGATCCACCCCTGAAGCAGCTTCAGGGGGACGTATACGGGTGCGAAGAACAGCAGCAGGAAGACAGGCGTCTGCATGACCGGGCCGGCCTGCACCGACTGGAACCGCATCGCGATGCCGCATGCCCAGCAGAGGAAGGCGATGTTGACCATGATCGCGAGCAGCCAGAGGCCCGTCAGGTCGACGGGCGAGCCCTTGATGCGCATCCCTGCGATCACCGCCACGGCCGTCACGGCCACCGAGGTGATCAACCAGCGGGCGAGCGCGCCGATCGCGTAGCCGGCGATCACACCGCTGCGGCGAGGGGCGGCGAGCATCAGGCGCCGCGAGAAGCCGTATTCGAAGTCACGTGCGATCCCGAAGCCCGTGAAGACGCCGCCGAACGCCGCCGACTGCAACAGCACGAAGCAGAACTGGAAGCCGGCGTAGCCGGGCGGATAGTCGAAACCCGGGATGTGCCGGAGGCGCGAGAGCCCACCGGCGAAGGCGACGAAGTTGAGCAGCGGGAAAACCATGCCGGGGATCAGGAGCGACGGGTTGTGGAGGACGTTGTGGATCGTCCGCCAGCCGACCGCGAACGCGACGTTCCGGAAGTCGCGGACGGCGCTCACGTGCGCGTCATCCTCGTGCGGAGCGCGAGCCCGGAGGCGAGGAGCGCGAAGGAGATCAGGAGGCCCGAGATCGCGAACGCGAGCCCGAGCGCCTCGCCGTTCCAGCCCTGGATGATCAGGCTGCGCAGACCCTCGATCAGGTACGAGACAGGGTTCACGGTGGCCAGCCAGCGGAACCAGTCCGCCTCGATCAGGTTCCGCGGGAAGTTCATCGATGACACGAGCAGGAAGACGAACAGCACGGGGAAGAGGCCCTGGACCGACTCCCCGGAGCCGGTACGAAGGGCCATGAAGACGCCGGCGGCACCGAAACCGATCGCGACCGCGATCGCGAGGCCGAGCAGGACGACGACTCCCGCCGCGCCGGCGGCCGGGTGCACGTGCACCGCGTAGGCGACCGCCACATAGACCACCGCCTGGACGAGCGCGACGACGGCGACGCCGGCGAGCTGGCCGAGGACGAGCGCGACGCCGCGCACCGGCGTCAGCGAGAGGCGGTTCAGGAAGCCGGTCTGGATGTCGCGGGCGAGGTCGGTGCCTGCGTTCATCGTCGCGAACAGCGCCCCCTGCATGAACGGGATCGCGAGCGCGAAGGCGACGAACCGGTCGGTCGGGAAGCCGGGGATGGCCGTCGCCGGCTGCAGACCGCCGGAGTTCACTGCGAGCAGGGCGAGCGGGAAGATGATCGGCGCGATCACGTTGGCCGGCTGTCGCGCCTGGCGCACGACCGAGCGGCGTGCGAGATGGTAGATCTGGCCGAGGGTGTCGCTCACCGCCGAGCGGGCTCCGGCTCGGGGCCGGCCTCGGCCTCCGCGGCAGCGCCTTCCAGCGTCCGCCCGGTCTTCTCGAGGAAGACGTCGTCGAGCGACGGTGCGTGCAGCTGGAGGTTCGCCACAGTGAGCCCCTCGGCGTCGAGCCTCCGGATGATCTCGGCGAGGTCGAGATCCCCGTGCGCGCACCGCACCGCGACGCTGTCCGGGGAGACCTGGACGAGCTCCCCGAAGCGGCGGAGGATCTCCGCGACGCGGATCCGCTGCTCGGGATCGGCCGGCGTGATCTCCACCGTCGGACGGCCGATCTGCGCCTTCAGGTCGGTCGGCGTCCCCTCGGCGACGATGTGACCGTGGTCGATGATCCCGACCCGGTCGGCGAGGACGTCGGCCTCCTCCAGGTACTGGGTCGTCAGGAAGACGGTCACGCCCTCCTCTTTCGCCAGGCGGCCGACCTCGCCCCAGAGCGCGTTGCGGCTCTGGGGGTCGAGGCCTGTGGTCGGCTCGTCGAGGAAGAGGATCCGCGGGTGGTGCACGAGCGCGAGCGCCAGGTCGAGCCGGCGCTTCATCCCGCCGGAGTACGTTCGCACCCTGCGGTCGGCGGCGAGCGCCAGGCCGACGCGCTCGAGCAGCTCGTCGCTCCGCCGCCTGCGCTCGTGGCGAGCGATGCCGTGCAGGGCGGTCTGGAGCCGCATGTGGTCACGACCGGTCAGGAGCGGGTCGAGTGCGGCCTCCTGGAGCGCGGCGCCGATCGCGCGCCGGACCTGGGGGCCCTGCCGGATCACGTCGAATCCGGCCACGGTCGCCCGGCCGGCGGTCGGCGGCAACAGCGTCGTCAGCATGTGCACGGTCGTCGACTTCCCCGCCCCGTTCGGGCCGAGGAAGCCGTAGATCTCTCCCGCCGCGACGGTCAGGTCGATCCCGTCCACCGCCCGCACGTCCTTGAACTCGCGGACGAGGCCGTCGACCTCGATCCCTTTCCGGTCGGCCTTCATCGTCCGACTCTAGCGATGAGCCGCCGGTACGCTGGGCGCCGGATGCGGAGGCTCTCGTTGCTGGTGTTGGTCGCGTTCGTGGCGGCCGGGTGCGGCTCCAAGCAGACGGTCACCGTCACCACGACGAGGACCGTCACCGAGACGGTGACGACCATGACCACCCCGCCGAAGAGGACTTTGCGCGTCTACTTCATCCGCGACGGCAAGGTCGGGCCGGTGGCACGGCAGCTGGAGAAGGTCGACCGTGCGTCGTTGCTCGCGGCGGTCGCAGCCGGACCGAGCGCGGAGGAGCGCGGAGTCGGCTTCACGCAAGGGGAGGCGACCGAGCGGACGGCGGAAGAGGTCTACACGCTCTCCCAGTTCGACCCGAAGAAGCCCGTGACCGTCGACGGGAAGAGCTACACCCGCCGCGGCTTCGAGGACCTGACGCCGGCGATCCTGGTGGAATCGCCCCTCCCATTCGCGTCGGTGACGTCTCCGCTTCGCGTCTGGGGCACGGCAAACACGTTCGAGGCGACGTTCGACTACGAGCTGCTCGACCCTTCGGGGAAGGTGCTCTCACACCATTTCGTCACGGCGACATCCGGCAGCGGGACACGCGGGACGTTCGACTTCACCGTCCCCTTCGAGGCACCGAACGGCCTCGGCAAGCTGGTGGTCTTCGAGCGCTCGGCCGCGGACGGGTCCCGGATCCACCAGGTCGAGATCCCGCTGCAGCTGGCGCGCTAGCCGCCTGGGGATTCGCTTCGCATGGCAGTCGCGGACGGCTGCGACGCGCCGTTCGTACAGCTCGCCGAACGCCTGCGGGTCACGCCGAGCGTCGCGCAGGAGCTCGGCATCGGTGCGCTCGCGGCTCATGGTTCTCTATGGCGTTCCGCCGCCCGCGTGTGTCCGCTCCGCGTTGGCATGCGCACACCTGTGCCCGCCTTGTTGCACAAACGTTTCACCTTCGGTCTCAGAGACCGGCCCGCAAACGCTGGAATCAAGCGACCGGTACGGATCCATGTGGACGAATCGTCCCGAGAACGTTTCAACTTCGGTCTCAGAGACTGGGTGGTGGCGCCGTCCACGGGACACGGCCGTTCAAGCCGGCGAATCGGCCTCCCCCGGCGGACTCAGCGCTCGTAGCTCACCTCCCCGCTCTCGACCGCCACGGACTCGCCGCCGCCGACCGAGACGAGCAGCCGGCCCTGGCGATCGATCAGCTGTGCCACACCGGAGGTGCCGTCGACCGTCACGTGCCGTCCGCGCAGGAAGTCGCGCCCGCCGAGGCCCTCGTAGACCGCGTCGAGACCTCCGGTGCGCCACTGGTCGTAGCGCCGACCGAGGTCCTCGAGCACGGCGTCGAGCACCTGGTCGCGGTTCCACTCGAGACCGGTCGCGGTGCGGAGCGATCCGGCGCGCCCGGGCAGAAGGTTCCGCGTCTGATTGAGGTTGACGCCGATTCCGAGCACGACCGCGCCTTCGCGCGCCTCCGCGAGGATCCCCGCGACCTTCGTCCGCCGCAGCATGACGTCGTTCGGCCACTTGATCTGGACGGCGAGGCCGGTCAGGCGTTCCAGCGCGTCGGCGACGGCGACGCCGGCGACGAGCGCGAGCTGCGGGAGCGGCCGGTCGGCCGACGGCTTGAGCAGCACCGAGGCGAGCAGGGCCTCGCCCGGCGGGGCCTCCCAGGAGCGGCCGAGCCGGCCGCGGCCGGCCGTCTGGAAGTCCGCAACCGCAACCGCCCCTTCGGGCATCGTCGCCTCGAGGAGCTCCTGCGTGGAGATGCAGGAGTCGACGTCGATCCGCGGCTCGCCGAGCGTCACGCCTTCACCGTCTCCCAGACCGAGACGTGCTTCGTGCTCTCGCTCGTGAAGGGCTCGCGCCTCCAGCCGCTCCAGCGCTCACGCAGCGTCATCCCCGCGAGCCGGGCCATCAGGTCGAGCTCCGCCGGCCAGACGTAGCGGAACGGCACCGAGACGAGCTCGAACCGTCCGTCGACGAGCGTGAAGTGGTGCGAGGTGAGGCCCTGATCCACGATGTCGTATTCGTCGATGCCCCAGTGCGTCTCGCCCGCGTGGAAGACGCGCAACGTGTCGCCCGGCGGCAGCCGCTGCAGCTCCGGGACCCCGATCTCGACCACGAAGCACCCGCCCGGCTCGAGGTGTGCAGCGACGTTCCGGAAGCAGGCGATCTGCGCGTCCTGCGTCGTCAGATTCCCGATCGTGTTGAACACGACGTACGCGAGCGAGAAGATCCCGTCGACGATCGTCGTCGCGAAGTCGCCGATCGCGACGTCGATCGCCTCCGCGCCCCGCTTGGCGCGCAACCGGGCGACCATTGCCTCGGACAGGTCGATTCCCCGCACGCGGACGCCGCGCTCGGCCAGCGGCAGCGCGATCCGCCCGGTGCCGATGCCGAGCTCCAGCGCCTCTCCGTCGCCCGCCAGCTCAGCGAGGAAGTCGACGACCGGACCGACGACCTCGGGGTCGAACATGTCGGCTGCGGACTCGTCGTACCGCGACGCGACTGCTTCGCCGAAATAGTCCTCCGGCATCAGCGCGCTTCGACCCTGACCGCCGAGACCTTGTACTCGGGCGTCCCGATCAGCGGGTCGCCGACGTCGTGGAGGAGCCAGTTCACCTTCGCCTGCGCGAAGTGGAGCGCCATCCAGACCAGCCCGGGATACACGCGGTCCGAGTAGTGCGCCTCCGCCTCGAGCTCGCCCCGCCGTGAGACCAGACGTGCGACGTCGCCGTCGGCGATCCCGAGCGCCGCGGCGTCCTCGCCGTTGATCTCGAAGAACGGCTGCTCCTGCTTCTCGACCACACCCGCCTCCCGCATCGTCATCGTCGCGGAGTTGTAGTGGTAGAGCGTGCGCCCGGTCGAGAGCAGGAACGGGAACTCGGAGTCGGGCTCCTCGATCGGCGGCTGGTACTCGACCGGGAAGAACCGCCCGCGGCCGCCCGGCAGCGCGGGCTTCGGTGCGTGGAGGTACGGCGTCCCGGGGTGGTCGAGGTCGGTGCAGGGCCACTGGATCCCGTGCTGCTCGAGCCGCGGGTAGCGGATGCCGAACCAGCTCGGGGAGAGGTCGGCGAGCTCGTTCCAGACGTCCTCGGGGGACGCGTAGTCCGGCCACGACCCGCCCAGCGCGGCGGCCATCGCGCAGACGATCCGCCAGTCCTCGCGCGCCCCGCCGGGGCAGTCGAGAGCCTTGCGCACGCGATTCACACGCCGCTCGGTGTTCGTGAACGTGCCGTCCTTCTCCGCGAACGACGATGCGGGCAGCACGACATCGGCGTACTTCCGGGTCGAGTCGTTGAGGAAGATGTCCTGCGAGACGATGAACTCGCAGGCCTCGAGGCCCTCCTCCACGTGGCGGGCGTTCGGCTCGGTCTGCGCCGGGTTCTCGCCGATCAGGTAGAGCGCCTTGACACGGCCGTCGTGGAGGCCCGAGACGATCTGGTCGAGCCGGTATCCGGTCTCCGGCGGCACGTCCACCCCCCACGCCGCCGAGAACTTCGCGCGGATCCCGGGGTCGTCGACCGGCTGGTACCCGGGCAGGTAGGACGGATTGGCACCCGAGTCGTTCAGGCCCTGGACGTTGTTCTGGCCGCGGAGCGCGTTCAGCCCGGTCGACTCGTAGCCGAGGTGACCGGTCATCAGCACGAGGTTCGAGAGCGACCAGATGTTGTCGACGCCGCAGGCGTGCTCGGTCATCCCGAGCGTGTAGAAGATCGCCGCGTGCCTCTCCTGCGCGTACTCGCGCGCGGTCTCGCGAATCGCCTCGGCGCTCACGCCGGTCACCTTCTCCGCCTGCTCGGGCGAGTAGCGCGCGGCCACCTCGCGCACGGCGTCGAAGCCGACCGTGTGCTCGCGGATGTACTCCTCGTCCTGGAGCCCCTCCTCCAGGATCGTGTGCATCATCGCGTTGATCAGCCAGACGTCGGTGCCGGGCCTCACCTGGAGATGGCGCTTCGCGATCTTCGTCAGCCAGATCCTGCGCGGATCGGCGACGACCAGCGTCGCGCCCCTGCGGACCGCCTTCTTGATCCGCAGCGCCAGCACCGGGTGAGCCTCGGTCGTGTTCGACCCGATCACGAGCAGGAAGCGGTCGTTCTCGATCTCCGGGATCGAGTTGGTGCTGGCTCCTCTGCCGAACGACCTGACCAGGCCGTAGAGGGTCGGAGCGTGTCAGGTCGCCTCGCACGAGTGGACTGAGTTGGTGCCGATCACCCCCCGCGCCAGCTTCTGGATCAGGTAGTTCTCCTCGTTGGTCAGGCGGGCGGAGGCGAGGAAGCCGACCGCCTGCGGGCCGTGTCGTTCCTTGACCAGGGACAGTCCCTCGGCCGCGGCCGAAAGGGCCTCGTCCCAGGTGGCCGGGCGGAGCTCGCCGTCCACGCCGCGGATCAGCGGCTCCGTCAGCCGGTCGGGGTGGTGGACGAAATTGAACGCGAACCGCCCCTTGACGCAGAGGTTGCCTTCATTGGAGACGTACGACGGGTCCGACGTCACCTTGACGATCCGCTTCGTCTCCGGGTCGACGTTCAAGTCGACCTGGCAGCCGACGCCGCAGAACGTGCACGTCGTCTTGGTCTTCGTCAGCGCAGCCTCGTGTCCGGCCGGAGCGCCCTCCTCGAACTTCTCGTAGATCGCGCCGGTGGGGCAGACGGAGAGGCAGCCGCCGCAGAGCTCGCACTCGGTGTCGAGCCAGCCGCGCCCCCACGTCGGGACGATGCGCGCCTCGCCGCCGCGGCCCTCGAGCGACAGCGCCGAGCACTGCATCACCTCCTGCGTGTACCGAACGCAGCGTGCGCACAGGATGCAGGCGTCCGGGTCGTAGCCCATCAGCAGGTCGCGGTCCTCGTACGCCTCCCGCTTCGCGTCCGGCAGCACGAGCGGCGCCTCGACGCCGAGATCGTCGGCGAGCGCCGTCAGCTCGTTCGGCCGGCCGCCCGGATTGGCGTTCAGGTGCTCGGCGAGCAGCATCTCGGTCAGCGTCCGCTGGAACTGCGGCACCGACGAGTTCGTCGAGACGACCATCCCCTCGGCGACCTGCGTCGCGCAGGCGGGCAGCGGCCGCGGCGACCCCTCGACGCCGACCACGCACATCCGGCACCCACCGTACGGGTCGAGCTTCGAGTCGTGGCAGAGCGTCGGGACGAAGACGTCGTTGCGCGCGAGAGCGTGGACGAGCAGCTCGCCCCGAGGCGCCGAGACCTCCCGGCCGTCGACCCTGAACGTGACTACGGGGCCAGGCACTTCGCCTTCAATCGTGTCATTTCCGCGAGGACGAGCGGGCGGATGGCCGCCCCGATCTTCGGGTTCACCCTGCCGTCGGCCCACATGACCACCCAGCCGCGCCCGGCGCTGTAGAAGTGGAGCGCCGCGATGTGCCGACGGCCGTGGATCCGAGCCTGCACCAGCGCGAAGCGGTCGCCCATGTAGGTCGCCTTGCAGACGTCGATCGGCGTCCACTGCCTCGTCCCGTAGAAGCCCGTGACAGCACCCCAGATCGTGACGACGACCGCGACCAGCGTCATCCCAGAGCCTCGACGAGCTGTGGCCAGTGCCGGAACACGTTGCGGACCGGGATAGGCGAGGCCTGGCCGAGGCCGCAGATCGACGTCTGTGCCATCGCCTCCAGCCACTCGTCGACCTTCGCGCGGTTCATCGCGGCGCGCCCGTGCTCGAGTTCCTCGACCACGTGGTGTAGCGCCCGGTTCCCGATCCGGCAGGGCGTGCACTTCTGGCACGACTCCTCGGCGAAGAACCGCATCGTCTCGGCCAGGAGCCGCAGCACCGGATAGGACGCCGGGAACACCTGGACCGCGGCCGACCCGGGGCCGCTTCCCCACTCGCGGAGCGCATCGCGCGTGAGGGGGACGTCGAGAGCCGCCGGAGGCAGGATCCCGCTCGCCGCGCCGCCGGGAACGACGGCGCCCACCTCGCCGTCGAAGCCGCCCGCGTGGCCCTCGACGAGCTGCCGGGTCGTCACGCCGAGCTGCGCCTCGTAGCAGCCGGGCTCGCGGACGCCACCCGACACCGACCACAGCCGCCCGGGCTCCCATTCCCCGCGGAGGATCCGTGCCACGTGGACGAGCGTCTCGACGTTGTTGATCAGCGTCGGGCGGCCGAGGTAGCCGCGCTGCGCGGGAAACGGCGGCCGCAGCCGGGGCATCCCGCGCCGGCCCTCCATCGACTCGAGCATCGCCGTCTCCTCGCCGCAGACGTACGAGCCGGCCCCGACGACGACCTGGATGTCGAGGCCGCGCGCGTCGATCGCCCCGCGCAGGCGGGCGCGCGAGGTCGCGTACTCCTCCCGCAGGTACACGTAGGCCTGATCGGTCTCGCAGAAGCGCATCGCCGCCACCAGGCCCTCGAGCAGCAGGTGGGGCCGCAGCTCCATCACGTAGCGGTCCTTGATCGTCCCGGGCTCGCCCTCGTCGGCGTTGACGACCACGATCCGGGGGCCTGGCTCGCTCCGGACCGCAGCCCACTTCCGGAACGTCGGGAAGCCCGCGCCGCCCATCCCGGCCAGGCCCGACGCCTCGAGCCGCGCGAGCACCTCGTCGGGCGCGAGCTCCGGCGGCTCGCGGGGCTCGTCCGGCTCGAGCAGGAACCCGTTCGTCCGGTGGGTGACGCCCCCGCGGACGTCGTCGCCGTCCATCACCACCGGCGCGAGGTCGCAGTGCCCGAGACAGGCAACGGGGAGCTCGCCGGCGCCCGCACGAGCGCCCTTGCAGTCGCAGACCGGCCCCGTGCACACGCGGACGATGCCCACGGGCTCCTGCAGGAACGAGTAGAAGGAGACGACCTCGTGCACCTCGCCGCGGCGGATGCTCATGTGGTCGGCGAGCGCATCCGAGAGCTCGGGCGTGATCGGGCCGACCTCGCGGCGAACGCGGCCGAGGTTGTCGAGCAGGCATGTGCGCTCGGTCGGCAGCTCCGGCAGGAGCGAGGTCAGGGCGAGGACGTCCGTGCGCCGATTATCGCGGCGATCCGCCAGGCGACGTAGGCAACCGCGCTCCCCAGCGCGGCTCCGGCGATCACGTCACTGAGGTAGTGGACGCCGAGCCACACCCTGGAGAGGCCGATCAGCATGGCCAGCACGAGCATGGGCCACCGCAGCCGCGGGTGGACGAGACCCACGGCGACGGCCGCGGCGAAAGCGCCGGCGGCGTGACCGGACGGCATCGACGCGCTGTGCGGCACGTCGACGAGCGGGTGGATCTCCGGATGGCCGACCGGAGGACGGGGCCGGCCGAACGCGGTCTTGAGCAGGCTCGCCAGGACGGTCGCCACGCCGTAGGAGACGGCGGCGAGCAGCGCACCGAGCGGCAACCGCCGACGTGAAGTCAGGTCCGCGGCGAGGCCGATCCCGACGATCACGATGCTCTTCACCCACCAGCCCGACAGCTGGACGAAGACCCAGTCGGCCGGGCCCCAGTGGAGGCGCTGGACGCCCTCTACGACCGCGCGGTCCCAGCGGACGATCACGCGGCCACGATAGTGCGCCGCCGCAGCCGAGGGCTACGTGACGGTGGAGGGCTCCCGTGTGATCCGCGGCGACGAGACCGAATGCGGCGACCAGCAGCAGCCCGAGCGCACGCTCGTCCCCGGCGGTGATCCAGCCGAGCTCGTGAGCGGAGAGGACCAAACGTCTTCCGGCAGCCTCGCGGGCCCCATTCGGCGTGGGGAAGGCTCGAACGGGGTATCGCACCGCGCGGCGGCGGGTACGTGCCGGCTGTGCAGGCACCCGCGCGCATCTGGCGCACGCTCCTGGAGAGCCTCTGGTTCCTCCCGGCCGTGCTCCTGGTGGGGATGATCGCCCTCGCCTTCGGCCTGGTCGAGATCGACCGGAGCACGAGCCCCGGAGGCAGCCTCGTGTTCGGCGGCGACGGTGCGGCGGCGCGCACCGTGCTCTCCGTGCTGGCCGGCTCGCTGATCACGGTCGCCGGGCTCTCGCTCTCCGTGACCGTGCTCGTGCTCCAGCTGGCGTCGAGCCAGTTCAGCCCGCGCGTCCTTCCCAGCTTCCTCACCGACCGGCTCACCCAGACGACCGTCGGCGCGTTCGTCGGCATCTTCGCGTTCTCGCTGATCGCGCTGCGCTCGGTCGGGGGCGGCTTCGTCCCCCGCCTGACCGTGACGGTCGCGAGCGGCCTCGGGCTCGTTGCGGTGATCCTCCTGGTCGTGTTCATCAACCACGTCTCGTCCCTGATCCAGGTGTCGCGGATCGCCGCCCGCCTCGGTCGCGACACGCTCTCGCGGCTCGAGGCGCTCTACCCGCGGCCGTTCGGCGAGGCGCGGGACGACGACCCGGCACGGCTGCTCGAGGACTGGCGTCGGGGCCGCGAGCCGGTCGCCGTGCGACCGCGCAGGGCCGGCTACGTCGGCGACGTCGACCTCGAGGTGCTCGCCCGACGCCTCGGCGACGGTGCGGCGCGCGTCCACGTGACAGCGGTCCCCGGCGTCTTCGTCACCCCCGGGGACGTGATCGCGGAGGTCTGGGGCGCGGATGAGGCGAGCGCCCGCGCAGCGGTCGACTCGGCCATCGCGGTCGCGGACCAACGTAGCCTCGCGTTCGACCTCGCCTTCGGCGTCCGGCAACTCGCCGACGTTGCGCTGCGAGCGCTGTCACCGTCGCTCAACGATCCGACCACCGCCCGCACCTGCATCGGGTACGTCCGCGCGGTCCTGGAGGGGCTCGCCGGGCGCGACCTGCCGCCGCGGACGCGCCATTTCGACCAGACCGGCACCGTCGTCATTGCCGAGCGACACGAGTTCGAGCACTACCTCCAGCCCCTCGGCGAGGTCGCCCGTTTCACAGGCCCCTCGGCCGAGGTCTCGCGCGAGCTCGAAGCGGCCTGCGAACGCATCGCCCGGCACGCAGAGGCGGCCGGTGCCCCCGACCGAGCGGCGGCGGCGCGCGGGCTCGCGGCCGACATCCGGACGGAGGCCGCCCGCCAGTCGTGAGGCCCCGGAGACGGCAGCCGCCTGCTCGACCGCTGGCGCGGCGCGTCCAGCCGTCCCCCGGCCGCGCCGGCCCTCTCCGTCGTTCTCGTCGCGGCGGGAGCCGGCCTTGCCTGGAAGGCCGCTTGCAGCTCGGCGCTCGACGCGCCCCATCTCTCGCCCTGCCGTGGCTCGCGCTGGGACCCGGCGCTCTCCCCGCCTGGTGGCTCTCACGGCCGCGGCGCGGCGAGCGGTTGCGTGACGCCCGCACGCGGGCCGTCGGCGCCGTGCGCTCGCGGTCGGCGGCCTCACCGTGCTCCGTGCGCCTGGCCGCGTCGAAGACGGCCGGCGACGGATCGCAGCACGCACGTGACGGGGCTCAGCGGCGCAGGGCGAGCACGGCCGCGGCGGCAGCTCCGGCCGCGGCGGCGGCGCCCGCGGCCAGATAGGGCCGCGCCTCCGACAGCCGGGTCTGGATGCTGAGGCCGTGGGCGCGGCCGTCGAAGCGGCCGTGCGCACCCTCGTCGTGGTCGAGCGGCTCGAACAGGTTGTCGCGCCGGTCTCGGTCGACCGGCACGTCCTTCATCTGCTGCGAGCCGTACGCCGTCGCCGCCAGGTAGCGCTCCATCAGCCACGGCGCCACCTTCTGGCCGAGGATCGTCGCCACCGCGGGCAACCCGACGTACAGCTCACGCCGCCGGTGGTGGGCCGCCCAGTAGACGGCGCGCGCTGCGACCTCGGGCTGGTAGACGGGCGGGACGGGCATCGGCTGCCGCTCGACCGGAGCCTTCACGCGGCAGTGGTCGAACTGCGGCGTGTTCAGTCCGGGCAGCTGCACCATCGAGACGCGGACGTTCGACCCCTGGTGGCGCAGCTCGCAGCGGAGTGACTCGAAGAACCCGCGAATCGCCGCCTTGCCGCCGCAGTAGGGCGCCTGCAGCGGGATGCCGCGGTAGGCCATCGCAGAGCCTACGAGCACGATCGAGCCCCGGTCGCGCGGGAGCATGCGCTGGAGAGCGGCCCGCGTCCCCCACACGGTGCCGTGGTAGGTGACCTCGGTCGAGCGCCGGTACTCGTCCGGCTCGATCTCCATGAACTCCCCGAAAATCGTGGTCATCGCGTTGTTCACCCAGACGTCGATCTCGCCGAATGCCTCCTCGGCCGCCGCCGCCGCGGCGATCACCTCCTCAGGGTCGGCGACGTCGGTCGGCAGCGCGATCGCCTCCCCGCCCGCATCCTCGACGTCGCGCCTGGCTCCCTGCAGGCCGGCCCGGTTGCGGGCGACCAGCGCGACCTTGGCGCCGTGCCGGCCGAACTCAGTCGCGATCGCCCGGCCGATGCCCGCCGAGGCACCGGTCACCACCACCACTTCAGCTCGTTCCATTGCGTGCCTCCTCCAGGTCGTATGCTGCGTCGATCACCGCCAGGTGCGTCAGGCCCTGCGGGAAGTTGCCGAGCATCTCCCCGCTCTCCGGATCCATCTCCTCCGAGTAGAGCCCGACGTCGTTCGCGCGCTCGAGGAGCTCGCCGAAGAGCGCTTCCGCCTCGTCCACCCGGCCGAGGGTCGCGAGCGCGCCGACGAGCCAGAACGAGCAGGCGAGGAACGCGCCCTCCTGCCCGCGCATCCCGCTGTAGCGGTAGAGGAGCGGGCCCTCGGCGAGCTCGTCGCGGATCGCGTCCACGGTCGATGCGAGCCGCTCGCGCTCGAAGAAGAGCGAACGCGAGAAGCGGAGGAGTGAGGCGTCGAGGTCGTCGGTGCCGGCGTAGAACGCGTAGGCGCAGCGCGAATCCGACCAGCACCGCTCGTCCACGAAGGTGCGGATCGCCTCCTGCTCGGCACGCCACCGATCGCGGTCGCCGTCGACCTGTCCGCCGCCGGCCAGCTGCAGCGCCCGCTCGATCGCGCACCAGCAGGCGATCTTGGAGACCGTGTAGTGCCGCTCCTCGGGCAACTCCCACATGCCGGAGTCCTCGTTCCGCCAGATCTCGCAGGTGAGATCGACGATCTCGCGGACCCGGACGGCGGTCTCGCGGTCGAGCGCGTTGCCCTGCTCGACGTAGAGGGCGATCGTCTCCAGCAGCTCGCCGTAGGCGCCGAGCTGGATCTGGTGAGCCGCCCGGTTGCCGCGGAGGACGGGCCGCGAGCCGCGGTAGCCGGCGAGCGGGAGCTCCTCCTGCTCGGGCAGAACGTCACCCGACAACGAGTACATCGGCTGGAGGCGCGGGTGCGAGCGTCGGGTGGCATCCAGAAGCCAGGAGAGCGAGTCGTGCGCCTGCTCGCGGTAGCCGAGCTCCATCAATGCGTCGAGCGCGAAGCTCGCGTCCCGCACCCACGCGTAGCGGTAGTCGTAGTTGCGGCCGCCACCGATCTTCTCCGGCAGCGACGTCGTCGGTGCGGCCGCCATCGCCCCGCTCGGCGCGTAGATCAGGAGCTTGAGCACGAGCGCGCTGCGCACGACCGCGGTGCGGTGCGGGCCCTCGTAGCGGGCGCCGTCCGCCCACCGGCGCCACGCCTCGCACGTGCCGTCGATCCGGGTCTCGATCTCGTCGCGCGGCGGGAGCGGGATCGGCTCGTTGTCCACCGACAGCAGACAGAGCATCGCGGAGTCGCCGGCCCGGATCGTGCACCGTCCGGCGACCTCGTCGTCGGTCGCGACCGGCTCGCCCGCGCCGAACGAGCGCACGGCGAGAATGGTCCGGCCGTCGACGAGCACGGGGACTCCGTTGCGGCTGTCGAGCTTGGGCGCCCGGCGGGCGAAATCGAACCGCGGTCGAACCCGCCACCGAACCGGCACGTCGCCGTCCGGCGCTTCGAGGCGTCGGACGAGCTCGAACCAGGGCAGCAGGCCCCCGTCCTGGAGCGTGAGCGCGTCCGTCACCTCGAGCGTCCCGCCCGTGGTGCGGAAGCGCGTGCGGAGCACGTTCGTCTCCTCGAGGTACGCGCGCTCGACCTCGAACTCGCCGTCCGGACGAAGCTCGAAGCACGCGCCGCGCTCGGCGTCGAGGAGGGCGGAGAAGACCGCCGGCCCGCTGATCGTCGGCAGCGTCAGCCAGTCGATCGAGCCGTCGGCTGCGACCAGCGCCACCGTGCGGCCGTCACCGATCGCAGCGTACTCCCGGATCGGCGCATAGCCGTCCACGCGCGTGGATCGCATGTCCTGGTGATTCCGTTCGCAATCCGGGGCCAAACGCGCGATCACCCCGCTACTGCACCCACGTCGAGCGGGTTCGCCGACCGGGGATGCCTTCGCGGCCGTGCCGAGCGAGCAGGTCGAGACGGGCGGCGGACGGGAGGGTCGGCTCGGACGCACTCGCAGTCGTCCCTGCGAACAGGCGCTCGCCGGGCTGAGAGCATCGACGTCTCAGCCCCCTCGGCCGCCTGCCGATCCGCGCGGGTCACGGCCATCGCCGTCACCCTCGCCGCTCGTGACCGCTTCGTAGGAGCTCCGGCCGACCGGTCGGATGTGCCCCTCCCCGACCGCGTCGGCGAGCGCCTGGCGGAAGCGGCCCGGGCCCCAGTAGCGGGCGCCGACGAGGCGGGCGAGCCCGCTCCGGCTGGACGGGCCGTGCTCCTCGAGGGCGGAGACGATCGAGTCGATCTCCCGGTTCCGGGCCAGCTCGCCCGTGTCGGACCGGGAGCGGTAGGCCGTTCCGATCATGCCCGGCGAGTAGAACGACGAGCCGAGTCCCGGCCGGTACCTGCGCAGGCCGGCCCGCTCGCGCCGCCGGCGCTGCTCCAGCCGCTCCCGGATCCGCCGGTCCGCCCCCCGCGAGGGCTGCCGGCGCGCGCGCCTCGCCTCGGGCCGCCCGCGCCCCTCCGGCCTCTCCTCTCCGGCCGCACCTTCCCGTTCGCCTACCTCGGCCTCCTCCGCCTCCTCGGCCGTGAGCGGCTTCGCGATGTCCTCGAGCGACTCCTGCTCGGCCCGGACGCCGAAGAACAGCTCGGCGACCCCGCCGACCGCCATCACGGCCGCGCCGATCCAGAAGGCGATCGCGACGTTGCTCCGGCTGCCGGAGTCGATCAGGTGACCGAACAGCAGCGGCCCTGAGATGCCGCCGGCCGCGGTCCCCGCGGCGTAGAAGAACGCGATCGCGAGCGCGCGGGTTTCCATCGGAAAGATCTCGCTCGCGGTGAGGTAAGCAGCGCTCGCCCCGGCCGAGGCGAGGAAGAAGGTGACGACGATCAACCCCTCGAGAGCCCAGGCGGAGCTGAGCGTGCTGCCGGCGAAGAGCGCTGCGGTGATGGCGGTGATCGCGGCGGAGCCGACGTACGTGCCGATGATCATCGGCTTGCGCCCGACCGTGTCGAAGAGCCGGCCGAGCGTGAGCGGCCCGAGGAAGTTGCCCACCGCGAACACGATCAGGAACACCGGGACGAACCCGGAAGAGATCCCGTAAAAGGAGGTGAAGAGCGTGCCGAGGTTGAACGTGACGCCGTTGTAGATGAACGCCTGGCCGACGAAGAGGGCGAGCGCCAGGAAGGATCTCGCCGGATACGTCTTCACCGCCACCTTCGCGATCTCGCGGAACGGCACCGACTCGCGCTGCCGGACGGTGATCGACTCCTCGGGCTCGGAAAGCTGCTGGCCGGTCTCGTCGGCCACGTCGCTCTCGATGCGGTCGACGATCCGCTCGGCCTCTTCCTCGCGCCCGTGGATGAACAGCCAGCGCGGGCTCTCCGGGACGTGCCGGCGCACGAGCAGGATCGCGAGCCCGAGGACGACGCCGAGAGCGAAGGCGATTCGCCAGCCGACGTCGGCCGCGAAGAGGCTCTCGTCGAGGAGCACGATCGCCGCCGCCGAACCGGCGGCGGCGCCGAGCCAGTACGACCCGTTGATGATCAGGTCGACCCGGCCGCGCACCCGTGCCGGGATCAGCTCGTCGATCGCCGAGTTGATCGCGGCGTACTCACCGCCGATTCCCGCTCCGGTGAAGAAGCGGGCGGCGTAGAAGTACCAGGCGCTGAAGGCGAACGCGGTCGCGGCAGTGGCGCTGAGGTAGAGGCCGAGCGTGATGAGGAAGAGCCGCTTGCGGCCGAAGCGGTCGGTGAGCTGGCCGAAGAACAGCGCGCCGAGACACGCGCCGGCGACGTAGACCGCCGCCGCCGTCCCGATCTGGCCGGTGTTGATCGCGATGCCGCTGCCGCCCTCGGTCAGCCGGGAGGCGACCGAGCCGACGATCGTCACCTCGAGGCCGTCGAGGATCCAGACGGTGCCGAGCCCGACCACGATCAGCCAGTGGAACCGCGACCACGGCAGCCGGTCGAGCCTGGCCGGGACGCTGGTCTCGATCGTGCCGGTCTCGACGCTCATCAGGAGAGATGGCTACCCGCCGATCCAACGGCGAATCCTCCCGGCGCTGCTACGGTCGGTCGATGCTCGCCTGCCGGATCCTGGGCCACCGCTTCCGGTTCCGCGCCGAGAGCGAGACGATGATCTGGGAGTGCTCGCGCGGCTGCGGCGCGGGGGGTCGGAAAGCCTACCCGTCGGCCGCCGACGCCGCCCGCTACGCGCGCGCTTTCGACCGGGAGGACCGCAGCGACCTGGGCAGGCGGGCACCGCCCATCGGGATGCTGCCGCTCCGGCTCTACGACACCATGCGCCGCAGGAGGAGCTGAACGCGGGACCGGCTCAGAGCGTGCGGTACGTGAGCTCTTCGCGGTTGCCGCTATGCCCCGAGCGGACGATCGCGTCGCACACCTCGGCCGCCCGGTAGCCGTCCTCGAAGGTCGCGCCGTGCGGGGCGACCTCGCCGTCCCCGGCGATCGCCCGGAGCAGGTGGTGCAGCTCGTTCACGAACGTGTCGCCCCAACCGATGATGTGCCCGGGCGGCCACCAGAACTCCCAGAAGGGATGGTCGGCCTCGGTGACGAGCACCCTGGTGAACCCGCGCGTCCGGCCGCCGCCCTGGAACACCTCCAGCTCGTTCAGCCGTTCCATGTCGAAGGCGAGCGAGCCCTTCGAGCCGTTGATCTCCCACTGGAAGGCGTTGCGCCGGCCGAGTGCGAGGCGGGTCGACTCGATCGTCCCGACCGCACCGTTCTCGAACTCGACCGCGGCCTCGACGCAGTCGTCGACCTGGCGGCCCGGCAGGAAGGTCTTCACGAGCGCCGAGACCGTCGCGATGTCGCCGACCAGGTACCGCGCCAGGTCGACCACGTGCGCGCCCAGGTCGCCGAGGGCTCCGCTGCCCGCTTCGTCGGCGTGGAAGCGCCAGGTGTCGAGCGAGGGATCGTCGCCCCAGTCCTGGAGGTAGCGCCCACGGAAGTGGCGGATCTCGCCGAGCTCGCCGGCGTCGATCAGCTCGCGCGCGAGCCGCACGGCCGGGACGAACCGGTAGTTGAAGGCACACAGGTGCTTGACGCCCGTGGCGGCGACCGCTTTCCAGATCTCGTAGCTCTCCTCCGCGTCGCGCCCGAGCGGCTTCTCGCAGACGACGTGTTTGCCCGCCTGGGCTGCGGCGATCGTCGGCTCGGCGTGGACGGCGTTCGGCCCTCCGTTGTCGAACAGGGTGATGCCGGGGTCGGAGACGAGGTCGTGCCAGTCGGTCGTCCAGCGCTCGTAGCCGTAGCGCTCGGCGGCGCCACGCACGGCCTCCTCGTCCCGGCCGGCGATCGAGACGAGCCGGGGCCTGAGCGGTGGCGGCCAGGTCATGTACGCGATCTTCCGGAAGGCGTTCGAGTGCGCCTTGCCCATGAAGGCGTACCCGAGCATCCCGACGCCGATCTCGGGGATGTCCCCGACTGGGGGATCGCCGGCTCCGCCTGTGAGCGAGCTCATGAGCGCTGCATCGCCGCGTCGAAGGCGACGTCCGACGGCGTGAAGTCCGTGCGGCGGACGAAGGCGAGGGCGTCCTGTGCCCCGTACTCACGGTTCATCCCGGAATCCTCCCATTCGATCGACAGCGGTCCCTGGTAGCCGATTCGGTTCAGCGCCCGGAAGAGCTCCTCGAAGTCGACGTCGCCGTGCCCGGGCGAGACGAAGTCCCAGCCGCGTGCCTCTTCACCGAAGTTCAGGTGCGAGCCGAGGATGGAGCGCCGCCCGTCGAGCCGCTTTCGCGAGTCCTTCACGTGCACGTGGTAGATCCGGTCGGCGAACTCGAGCGCGAACTGCGCCGTGTCGAGGTGCTGGTGCGCGAGGTGGCTCGGGTCGAGGTTGATCCCGAAGCCGCCGCGGTTGCCGATCGCGTCCAGCGTCTTCCGCGTGGTGACGAAGTCGTAGGCGATCTCGGTCGGGTGCACCTCGAGCCCGAACTTCACGCCCTCGGCGTCGAAGACGTCGACGATCGGCGCCCAGCGTTCGGCGAAGTCCTCGTAGCCGCGCTCGATCCCGGCGACGTCGTTCGGCGGGAACGAGTACAGCATGTGCCAGACCGCCGAGCCGGTGAACCCGTTCACCTGCGTGACGCCGAGCTTCGAGGCGGCGCGGGCCGTGTCCTTCATCCGCTCCGCGGCACGCTCCCGGACACCGGCCGGCTCGCCGTCCCCCCACACGTCCGGCGGCAGGATCGCCTGGTGGCGCCCGTCGATCGGGTCGCACACTGCCTGCCCGACGAGGTGCGCCCCGAGCGCGAAGCAGTTCAGGTGGTTGCGCTCCAGCACTTCCTGGATCCCGGCGCAGTAGCCGTCCTCGGCGAGTGCGCGGTCGACCTCGAAGTGGTCGCCCCAACACGCGAGCTCGAGGCCGTCGAAGCCCCAGCGTCCGGCCTTCTCCGCCAGCTCCTCGAGCGGCAGGTCGGCCCACTGGCCGGTGAACAGGGTCACGGGTCTCGCCATCGCGACGATCTTACGGCCCATAGGATCGCGGCGTGATCGCCGCCGTTCTCGCGCTCGCGCTGGCCGCCCAGTCCGGGGCGACGCTGCCGAAGCTCGTCCACTTCCGGTCGCCGTCCGGAAACATCAACTGCATCGGCCAGGCCGCCACGCCCGGCAGCCCGGCGTTCGTCGAGTGCCTGGTGAAGACGGCGACCTGGCCGGTCACGCGTCCGAAGCCGGCGCGCTGCGACCTCGACTGGGACCCGCGGACGATCGGGCTCGCGAACCGGAGGGTCTCCGTCGGCTCGTGCCGCGGGGACATCGGACCGCTCTGCATCGATCCCGCCGATCCCTGCTCCACGCTCCGCTACGGCCGGTCCGTCGAGATCGGCCCGATCAGGTGCACGTCGGCGACGACGGGCGTGACGTGCAGGTATCGGACCGCGCCGCGCGTCGGCTTTCGGATCGCGCGGGAGCGCTACCTCCTCTACCGCTCGTAGCCTGCTCGTGCGGGTCACCGTCTGGAACGAGCACATCCACGAACGGGAGGACGACGCGGTGCGCGCCGTCTACCCGCGCGGTATCCACGAGGCGGTCGCCGACGCGATCCGCGGGCACCTCGGGGACGCGGCCACGGTGGCGACGGCCACGCTCGACGAGCCCGGCCACGGTCTCGCCGAGCTGGATGCGACCGACGTGCTCGTGTGGTGGGGGCACCTGGGCCACGAGCTCGTCCCCGACGGGAAGGCCGAGCTGGTGCGGCAGCGCGTGCTCGGCGGCATGGGCTTCGTCGTCCTCCACTCCGGGCACCTGTCCAAGCCGTTCGTCCGCCTGATGGGCACGAGCTGTCACCTCCGATGGCGAGAGGCCGACGACCGCGAGCTCGTCTGGACCGTCAGCCCCTCACACCCGATCGTCGACGGAGTGCCGCCGGTCTTCTCGATCCCGAAGCAGGAGACGTACGGCGAGTACTTCGACATCCCCCAGCCGGACGAGCTCGTGTTCATCAGCTCCTTCACCGGCGGCGAGGTCTTCCGGAGCGGCTGCTGCTTCCGGCGCGGGCGCGGTCGGATCTTCTACTTCAGCCCCGGCCACGAGACCTATCCGGTCTACCGCCAGGCCGAGGTGCAGCGGGTGATCGCGAACGCCGTCCTCTGGGCCTCCGGCAGCGAGCAGCCTCCGCTGTACCCGGAGGGGTCGATCAACTCGCCGACCGGCTGGTTCGAATGAGCCCGGCGGTCATTCAGGTCGGTGTGGGGCTCTGGGGCCGCAGCTGGGCCGAGCTGGTCGCCCGGGCGCGCGGGTTCCGGCTGGCCGCCGTGGTCGACGCCGGGCCGGAGGCACGGCGCTGGGCCGCGGAGTCTCTCGGCGTTCCGACCTTCACCACCCTCCAGCGAGCGCTGGATGCCGTTCCTGCGGAGGTCGTCCTGCTGATCTCGCCGCCCGAGACGCACCGGCCGCTCGCGGAGACTGCTTTCGCCGCCGGCCGCCACGTCGTCGTGGAGAAACCGCTGGCCTCGACGATGGACGACGCCGTTGCGATCGTCGAGGCGGCGCGCGCAGCGAAGAAGGTCGCGATGGTCGGCCAGAACTACCGGTTTCGCCGGCAGTCGCGCACACTCGGCCGGCTGCTCGCCGAGGGGGCGCTGGGAGACCTTCGCGCCCTCCGGATCGACTTCCGCCGTGATCTGCGCAGCCGTCGGATCTCGCCGCGCGACTGGCGAGGTCGCATGGCGCATCCCCTGCTTCTCGACATGTCGATCCACCACGTCGACCTCCTCCGGTCGATCACGGGCACGGACCTCGTCGAGGTCGACGCGCGCAGTTGGCGTGTCGGTGACAGCCCGTTCGCGCACGACCCGAGCGTCGCGGCCCTGTTGACGCTGGCGGACGGCACCCCGGTCTCCTACACCGGCACGTGGAGCGAGGCGCTCGGACGCGAGACGTCCTGGAACGGCGACTGGGAGCTGGTCGGTTCGGCGGCCAGGGCGACGTGGACCGGCGGCGTGAACGACGCGCTCCGCGGCACCGTGAGGCTCGAGCGCTACGGCTCCAGGAGCGAACGGCCTGCGCCGCCGCCGCTCCCGGTGCTCGACCGGCTCGCCGTCCTGCACGAGGCGCGGCGCGCGATCCGTGATGGGGTCGAGCCCGAGTGCTCCGCCGCCGACAACCTGCGGACGCTGGCGGCCGTCCTCGCGCTCGCCCGGTCGACGGAGTTGCGGGCGCCGGTGGCCGTCCAGCAAGTAGGCTCGATCCCGTGACCACCTGGGGGATCATCTCGACCGCGGACATCAACCGGCTGGTCATCCCGCCGGCGCAGGAGTCGCCTGCGATCGACCTGGTCGGGGTCGCCAGCCGCACCCAGGAGCGTGCGGACGAGTACGCAGCGAAGTGGGATATCCCGCGGGCGTACGGCTCGTACGAGGCACTGCTCGCCGATCCCGAGATCGAGTGCGTCTACATCTCGCTTCCGAACACGATGCACAGGGAGTGGTCGATCAGGTCGGTCGAGGCGGGCAAGCACGTCCTCTGCGAGAAGCCGTTCACGCGCAACCCGGACGACGTCACCGCCGCCTGGGACGCCGCCGATCGGGCCGGCCGGGTCCTGTCCGAGGCGTTCATGTGGCGGCACAACCCGCAGACCAAGCGCCTGCGCGCGCTGATCGACGAGGCGTCGGTCGGCGAGGTGCGGCTGATCCGGGCGGCCTTCTCGTACTCGCTGTACGACGAGGACAACATCCGGCTGCGCACCGACGTCGAGGGCGGGGCGCTGATGGACGTCGGGTGCTACTGCGTCAGCGGATCGCGGCTGGCGGCCGGTGCCGAGCCGGTCGAGGCGTACGGCTCCGCGTGGTACGGCCCGACCGGAACCGACTGGGTCTTCACCGGTGCGCTGCGCTTCCCCGGGGACGTGCTGGCGACGTTCGACTGCGGCACCGCGCTCCCGAACCGCGACGAGCTCGAGGTGATCGGCAGCGACGGCTCGCTCTTCCTGGACGACCCCTGGCATGCGGGCGCGCCCGTGATCGAGCTGCGCCGGAACGGTGAGGTCGAGCGGATCGAGGTCGAGCGGCAGAACTCGTACCGGCTCGAGCTCGAGAACGTCGGCGACGCGGCGGCCGGCAGGGCGGAGCTGCTCCTCGGCCGGGACGACGCGATGGGCCAGGCGCGGGCGCTCGAGGCGTTGCACCGCTCGGCGCAAACGGGCGTGCCCGTCTCGCTCTAGTGGAGCCCGGCGAGGCCCGCGAGCGGGCGGCGGCGATGCTCGCCGAGGCCGGGATCGTGCTGACACCGGCAGAGCGGGAGGCGATCGAAGTGGCCGACTTCGGCCTCGGCGACCTCGAGCGGTACGGCCTCGAGATCGTCGTCTATGTGAACACGGAGCGCGTTTGCGCGAAGGAGCTCGTCCTCTTTCCCGGCCAGACGTGCCCGGAGCACCGGCATCCGCCGGCGGACGGCGAGCCGGGGAAGGAGGAGACGTTCCGCGTGCGCCGCGGCGTCGTCCACCTTCACGTCGGCGGCGAGCAGACCATCCTGCGCCCGGGCGACCAGCACACGATCCCGCCGGACACGCTCCACTGGTTCCGGGCCGGCGACGAGGGTGCGATCGTCTCGGAGTTCTCGACGCGAAGCCGCGACGAGACGGACGTCTTCACCGATCCTCGGGTCGTTCGCTAGTCGGCGAGGCCGACCGCCCGGATCGCCCGCCGCGTGAGGTCCTCGTCCACCTCTCCGGGGAGCCCGCTGACGCCGACGGCGCCGACACGCGTGTCGCCGTCGAAGGCGGCGACGCCGCCCTTGAAGAAGGTGAAGAACGGATCGAAGCTCGCCCGTTCGACCGGGTCGTCCGCGACCTTGGCCGCCAGCTCCGAGGTCGCGCGAGCGTCGCTCCGGGCAGCCGTGTAGGCCTTCCGCTGCGCGTTCAGGCGGGTGTCCGGAGCGGCCCCGTCCATCGTGGCGGCGGCGACGACCTCTCCGTGCGAGTCGGCGACGAAGACGGACACCGCTCCGGGAGCTTCCCGGACGACGAAGTCGACGATCGCCTGCGCCTGAAACAGCTTCACACGGCGATTCTGACGATCGGAGCGGGAGTTCGTCTGTGGAAGAGATGTTCCCGTTTCGTCACACCTCTGGTGCCAGGCATCTGCTGTGGAAAAGCCCTGCGCCCCGGCCGGGCCGGACGCGACAGCCGGAGTACCATGAGGCGCGTATGAGCGCCCCCGCGCTAGCTGCTCCCGCCGGGCGGGCTCTGACGATCCACGGCCGGCCGTATCCGGTCCTCCTTCCGAAGCTCGGCGACCCGCGGCTGCACCTCGCCGCCGTGATCGTCTCGCTCCAGGTCCTCGGCCAGGTGGCGTTCGACTTCCGCCTGTCGATCGCCCAGATCCTGATCGCGATCGGCACCTGTGCGCTGCTCGAGGTCGGGATCGCCTTCTTCCGGCAGCACGTCCTCATGTGGCCCGCGAGCGCGATGCTGACCGGGAACGGCGTCGCCTTCGTCCTCCGCGTCCCCGGAACGCAGCACGGCGACTGGTGGAGCATGCACGGCTGGTACATCTTCGCGGGGACGGCCGCGGTCTCGCTCGTCTCGAAGTACCTGATCAGGTTCCGCGGCTCGCACGTCTTCAACCCGTCGAACTTCGGGCTCGTGCTGTGCTTCCTCCTCCTCGGCCCCGAGCACGCGGAGCCGCTCGACTTCTGGTGGGGGCCGATGTCGGCGTGGATGGCGCTGGCGCTGGCGATCATCGTGCTCGGCGGGCTCGCGATCCTGACCCGGCTGCACCTGCTCGTGATCGCGGTCGCGTTCTGGGTGACCTTCGCGTCCGCGCTCGCGGTGCTGACGGCCCTCGGCCACGCGTTCACCGCGCGGTGGCACCTGGGACCGGTCACGGGCCCCTACTTCTGGTGGGTGCTCGTCGCCTCGCCCGAGGTCCTGGTCTTCCTCTTCTTCATGATCACCGACCCGAAGACGACGCCGAAGAGCACGCGCGGCCGCGCGGTCTACGCGGTGTCGATCGGGCTCCTCTCGGTGCTGCTGATCGCACCCGCGAAAACCGAGTTCTGGGCGAAGGTCGCGCTCCTCGGCGCGCTCGCGATCGTGTGTGCGGCCCGGCCGCTGCTCGCACTCGCGCCTCGGATCCACGTCGACCGGCGCGTCCTGGCCGCGCTCGGCGCCGCCGCGCTCGTCGCCTACACCGGCGCGATCGCCGGCGCCGGGATCCGCGCGCGTTCCGCGACGGCCGCCCCCCTGCTCGCCGACACCGGACGCCTGCCGGAGATCCAGATCGGCGCGTCGAAGGGCGTCCAGACGAAGCTCCGCCCGGCGACCGCCAGGCGGATCGCCGCCGACCTCGTCGCCGACCTCCGCCTCCAGACCGACGCGCTCGCGCACCGGAACCGGAGGGCCTTCGCCCGGTCGGCGACCTTCGACCGCCTGCCTCAGCTCGGCCAGCAACTCCGGAACGCCGAGGGCATGCCCATCACCGTGCCCGCGTACCGGATCGACCGCGTTCGCATCTGGCTCGAGCCGGGCCACGGGCAGGGAGCGGCGATCGCGGTCGCCTCCGTGGAGGGGCGGCAACAGCGGACCGTCTACTCCGGCCGCCGGGCACAGCTCGTCTCGCGGGAGGCGCCGGCGACCTTCCGGCAGACGCTCGAGCTCCAGCTCGGACACGGGAGACGTTGGCTGGTCGCCCGCATCCGCGTCCCGGTGAAGCCGATCGTCGCGCTGGCGAGCCCGGCCGCCCGACTGGCCGCGGCGAAGGGGTTCGCCGGCATCCGGCTCACCGACGTCGCCTCCCGGGTCGGACTGGACTTCCGGCAGGGAGCCTTCCGCTACGGCGTCACCCAGGACGTCCCCGCGATGATGGGCGGCGGCCTCTGCTGGCTCGACTACGACAACGACGGCTGGCTCGACCTGTTCGTCGTCAACTCCTACGGCGAGGGCGACATCGGCGCCTACTCCGCCCGTGGAGGCCTGCCGACGACCCAGCTGTTCCGCAACGACCACGGGCGCTTCACGAACGTGACCGCGTCCGCGCACGCCGGCCGGGTCGTTCGCGGCGAAGGTTGCGTCGCCGCCGACCTGAACGGCGACGGGTACACCGATCTGTTCGTCAGCACCGCCCAGAGCGACGAGCTGCTTTGGAACAACGGCGACGGCACCTTCACCGAAGGGGCGCGCGCCGCGGGCATCGTCTCGTTCGGCTGGCACTCGGGCGCCGCGGTCGGGGACGTCAACGGTGACGGCCGGCCCGACCTGTTCGTCGCCGGCTACACGGAGGCGAACGGCCCGATCCCGGGCTCGACCGACGGCTACCCGACAAACCACCTGGGCGTCCGCGACGAGCTCTTCCTGAACGAGGGCAACGGGCCGGACGGACGGGCACGCTTCCGCGAGGTGGGCCGGCAGGCCGGCCTCGATCCGGCTCCCTACGACCACTCGCTCGGGGCGACCTTCACCGACCTGAATGGCGACGGCCGGCTCGACCTCTACGTCGCCAACGACGAGGACCCGAACCGCTACTACGTGAACGAGCCGTCGTCCGGCCCGCTCGGCTTCCGCTTCGTCGACCGGGCGCAGGGAGCCCACCTCGCCGACCGCAACGCCGGCATGGGGATCGCCGAGGGCGACTTCTCGGGCGACGGTCGCCAGGATCTGTTCGTCAGCAACTCGCGCGGCCAGGGCCACGCGGTCTTCCGGCGGCAGGGCACCGGGTTCACCAATGCTCAGCCGCTCTTCGCCACCGCGTTCGGGACGAACGACACCGGCTGGGGCGACTCGTGGGTGGACCTGGCGAACGACGGCAAGCTCGACCTGGTCGTCGCGAACGGCGCGATCCCGCTCACCAACCTGGCGAAGGACGCCGGGCCGATCCAGGTGCTGGAGAACGTCCACGGCGGGTTCGTCAACGCGACCTCGCTGGTCGGGCTCGCCCACCTGCCGCGCGTCAACGGCCGCGGAGTCGCCGCCGCCGACTTCGACAACGACGGCCACGTCGACCTGGCCGTCAACTCGATCGGCGGGAAGCTGATGCTGCTCCGCGGCAGCGGCGGCACGGGCCACTGGCTCGAGGTGAAGCTGCCGCGCTTCGCACCAGGCGCAGTCGTCACGGTCACGCTGCCCGGCGGGAGGAAGCTCTCCCAGGAGGTGCACGCGGGGTCGAGCTACCTGTCGTCCGAGGATCCGCGCGTCCACTTCGGACTCGGGGACGCGTCGAAGGTGATGTCGCTGACCGTGCGCTACCCGGACGGGAAGGTCACGCGCCTCGGAAAGCTCGGCGACCGGGTCGGCATCGCCGCCGACCGGGTCGTCACCGCGCTCTAGCGGCCCGAACGGATCTGGATCCGGCGGACGATCGTGTCGAACGTGACGGCGAAGAGCAGGATCGCGCCGGTCACGATGTAGATGACTGCGTTCTCGTAGCCGAGCGTGTTCATGCCGTTCGCGATCGTGGCGATCAACGCCGAGCCGATCAGCGCGTTCCTGACCTCGCCGCGGCCGCCGAACAGGCTCGTGCCGCCGATGACCGCGGCTGCGATCGCATCGATCAGGAGCGTGCTGCCGCCGGCGTTCAGGTCGACGCTCTGGAGGCGCGAGGCGAGCACGATGCCGCCGAGGCCCGCCATGAACCCGGAGATCATGAAGACGAGGATCCGGATCCGCGGGACGTTGATCCCGGCGCGGCGCGCCGCCTCGGCGTTTCCGCCGACGGCGTAGACGTGGCGGCCGAACGTCGTCTTCTTCGCGAGGAAGGTCAGGACGAGGAGCATGATCACGACGAGCAGCAGGGCGAACGGGACACCACGGTCCTTGTTGCAGACGTGGACGGTGAGAAGCGTGATCACGGGAATGGCGACGAGCTTCGCGGCGAGCAGCCCCGGGTCGCGGATCGGGATGCCGTGCCGCCGCCCGGCGAGCGCCGACCCGAGCGTTCCAGCGACGTAGGCGACGCTGACGACGATCCCGATGATCCAGCCGCCCTTGTCGCTGAAGAAGTAGCCGTAGACGTTGTTGATCGTGTTGTCCTGGATCACGACCACGCCGGGCAGCTCAAGCTGGATCACGCCCTGCCAGATCAAGAGCCCCGCCAGCGTGACGACAAACGAGGGAACACCGATCAGGGCCACGAACGAGCCCTGGAAGGCGCCGATGATCGTCGTGCAGCCGAGAGCGATCAGGATGCAGAGCCAGCCCGGGAGGCCTGGGCCAGCCGGCGACGGGTTCGCGAGCAGCGCGGCGGTCATGCCTGCGACACCGCTGACGTAGCCGATCGACAGGTCGATCTCGCCGATCAGGAGCACGAACACGACGCCGTAGGCCAGCATGCACGTGCCGACCATCTGGCCGATCAGGTTCGAGAAGTTGACGGGCGTGAAGAAGTTCTGCGCGGTGAAGCTGAACGCGATGACGACGATCAGGAGCGCGCCGATGACAGGGGCGCTACCGAGGTTGCCGGTGCGGACGTTCGTCCAGAACCGCCGGCCGTAACTCTGCTCCTCGACCTCGGCGGAGACGGCCGCGGCGTCCGCGCTCATGCCTTCGAGCCCCCGTTCCCCGTCCCCGGGATCCCCGAGACCTTCGTGGGGATGCCGGCGGTGATCGCGTGGACGACCTCTTCCTGCGTCGTCTTGTCGCGCTCGTACACACCGATGTCGCGGCCGAGCCGAAGCACGGTGATCCGGTGCGCGGCCTCGAAGATGTCGTGGAGGTTGTGCGAGATGAGGATGACCGCGAGCCCCCGCTCGGCGAGCCGCTTGACGAGCTGGAGGACCTGCTCGGTCTGCGACACGCCGAGCGCAGCCGTGGGCTCGTCGAGGATCACGAGCTTCGAGTTCCACATCACGGCGCGGGCGACAGCGACCGACTGCCGCTGTCCGCCTGAGAGCGTCGCGACGGGCTGGCGGATCGACCCGATCGTCGTCACCGCGAGCGTCTCCAGCGTCTCGCTGGTCCGCTTCTCCATCGGCGGCTCCTTCAGACGCTGGAACCAGTTGTGCACCTCGCGGCCGAGATACATGTTCTGGACGACGTCGAGGTTGTCGCAGAGCGCGAGGTCCTGGTAGACGACCTCGATCCCGAGATTGGCGGCCTCCCTCGGGCTGTGGATCGACACCGGCTGCCCTTCGAAGTAGATCTGGCCGTGGTCCATCGGGTGGATGCCCGCGACGCACTTGATCAGGGTCGACTTGCCGGCGCCGTTGTCGCCGACGAGCGCCATCACCTCGCCCCTCTTGACCTCGAGGTCGACGTCGGTCAGCGCCTGCACCGAGCCGAACGACTTGGTGATTCCGCGGAGCTCGAGGAGGGGTGTGTCTGTCACGGCGCGCTTCTCATACCACAGAACGAGCAGAGGCGCCCGGTTGGGCGCCTCTGCGGAACGTCGCTATGTGCGTCGCGGTACTAGCAGTACTTCTTGTACTCGCCGCTGCACACGTCGGCGGGCTTCAGGTACGGGATCGCGCCCGTGATGAGCTGCCGCCAGTTGGCCTTCGTGATCGTCTGCGGCGTGAGCAGGTAGGCCGGCTCCTTCGAGCGGCCCTTGGTGGTGACGAAGCCGGTCGTCTTGGGCTTCTGGCCCTTGGCGATCCGGACCGCCGCCTGCGCCGTCTTGGTCGCGAGGAGGCGTTGGTCCTTCCACACCGTCATCGTCTGCCAGCCCGAGATGATGTTCTGGGCGCCCTGCGTCGTCGCGTCCTGGCCGCTCAGCGGGACCGGCTTCAGCTTGTGGGACTTCAGCGCGACCACGACCGCGTTCGCCAGGCCGTCGTTGGCCGCCGCGACCGCGTCGATCTTGTTGTTCGTCTTGACGAGCATCTGCTCGAAGATCGTGCCGGCCTTCTGGTTGTCCCAGCCCGGGACGAACTGCTGCGGACCCTTCTTCAGGGTGCCGTTCTTGTACAGCGGGTTCAGGACCTTGTCGACGCCGTTCTTGAACAGGTACGAGTTCGCATCCTCCTGGCCGCCCCACAGCGAGGCGACGACCGGCTTCTTCGAGTACGTGCCGTTTGCCTTCAGGCCGGCGACCACGCCCTTGCCCTGCAGGACGCCGACCCTGGCCCCGTCGAAGGACGCATACAGGACGGCGACGCCGCCCTCGACCTGACGGTCGTAGTCGATCGACTTGACGCCCTTCTTCAGCGCAGCCTTCTCGATCGCGGCGGCAGAGCCGGAATCGATCGGAGCGATGATCAGGACCTTCGCGCCGTCGGCGATGCACTGGTCGGCCTGCGACTTCTGCTTCTGCGGATCACCCTGGGCGTTGACGATCCGGGCCGAGACCCCGGCGGCCTTGAAGGCCTTCACGAGGTACGGGCGGTCGAACTGCTCCCAACGCACGGACGTCTTCGTGTCCGGCATCAGCCCGCACGCCAGGATGTTGGCGTGACGGGACGCCGTGCCCGCCGTCGCGACGGCGACGGCCACGGCGAGCGCGGCGACCGCGGCGACAAGTCCGACCGCGATCACCTTGCGAGAAACGTGCTTCACGTGCTCCTCCCTCCGTATGTGCTGCTGACAACTTTCGCCTGCGGCGGGCCTTGCTCGCGCGCGGCGAGGCGCCCCTGTCGCGGGAAAGACTCGCGGTTTGCACCGCGTTCGTCAACTTCGACGCTCCTGCGCCGCCCCGGTTAGGCTCCACCCCGTGAAGACGAGCCTCGGCATCTGGGCGTTCGGCTCGATGGTCACCCGTTTCGTTCCCGGCGGCTACCAGCCGGAGCACGCGGGCGAGACGACCGTCGACCGGGTGCGGCGGGCGGTGGACGGGCTCGGCGACCTGATCGACGGCTACGAGTTCCACTACCCGCAGGAGCTGAACGAGCAGAACGCGGACGCCATCCGCGACGCGCTCGGCTCCGACCACGACGTCTACTGCCTCGCCGGGGGGCTGCACCTCGACCCCCGGTTCGGGCGCGGCGGACTCGTCAATCCGGACCCGGCCGTGCGGGGCGAGGCGGTGAAGATCGCGGTGGCCGGGGCGAAGCTCGCCGGCGAGCTCGGCGTACCGATGATCGTCTGGCCGGGGATCGAGGGCTACAACTACCCGTTCCAGACGCCCTACGCCGACAGCTGGAACTGGTTCATCGAGGGGCTGGCCGAGATCGGCGGGGCCCTGAAGGATGCAGGCAAGGAGCTGTGGCTCGAGCACAAGAACTCGGAGCCGGCGATGAAGATCCTGATGCGGAACATCGGGATGACGCTGTTCGTGATCCACGAGCTCGGAGAGCGGGGGCTCGACAACGTCAAGGTCAACATGGACTGGCAGCACCTGATCATGAACGGCGAGTCGCTGGCGGAGTACGCCGCGCTGCTCGCCTCGCGGGGACTGCTCGGCCACCAGCACGCGAACTCGGGCTGGGGCACGTTCGACGACGACAACATGGTCGGGGCGACCGCGTTCATGGAGACGCTCGAGCTCGCGCTCGAGTTCCGGCGCGCGGGCTACGGGGACGACGGCCGGCGGCTCGGCTTCGACCTCTACCCCTACACCGAGGACGCGGTCGAGGCGGTGCGCCGCTCGGTGCTGCAGTGGCGCTTCATCGACGGGGTCGCGGCGAAGATCGACGACGCGGCGCTGCGCGAGGCGCAGTCGCGCAAGGACGCGGTGCGGGCGTACGAGCTCGTGTACGCCGCCCTCGGCGCTTGACGCTGGTCGGACTGGACGTCGGTACGACCGGCGTCAAGGCGATCCGGATCTCCGAGACGGGCGAGGTGCTCGCCCGGCACGGGGAGGAGTACCCGCTGTCGATCCCGCAGCCCGGCTGGGCCGAGCAGGACCCCGGGGACTGGTGGTCGGCGAGCGAGCGGGCGCTTGCCCGGGTCGGCACCTCGGAGGCGGCGTCGGTCGGGCTCACGGGCCAGATGCACGGGCTGGTACTGCTGGACGCCGCCGACCGGGTGCTCCGGCCGGCGATCCTCTGGAACGACCAGCGCACCGGAGCGGAGTGCGCGGAGATCGAGGAGCGGGTCGGGTTCGACCGGCTCGTCGCCCTGACCGGCAACCGGGCGCTGCCGGGGTTCACCGCGCCGAAACTCCTCTGGGTGCGAGAGCACGAGCCGGAAGCATGGGCCCGCGCCGCCCATGTCCTCTTGCCGAAGGACTACGTCCGCCTCCGGCTCACGGGCGAGCGCGCGATCGACGCCGCCGAGGCGTCCGGGACGCTGCTCTTCGACGTCGCCGGGAGGCGCTGGAGCGAGGAGGTCTGCACGAAGCTCGAGATCCCGCTGGACTGGCTCCCGCCGGCGTACGAGTCGACGGCGATCGGCGGGGCCGGCGACCAGCAGGCGGGCGCGCTCGGCGTGGGCGTGGTCGGACCGGGGCCGCTGTCGGTCGTCCTCGGCACGTCGGGCGTCGTCTTCGCCGCTCTCCCGGGCTATCGCGCCGACCCGGAGGCCCGCGTCCACGTCTTCTGCCACGCCGTCCCGGACACGTGGGAGGCGATGGGCGTGATGCTCTCGGCCGCCGGGTCGCTGCGCTGGCTGCGAGACGTGGTCGGCGGCACGTACGACGAACTCGCCGCCGAGGCGGCCGGCTGGCCGCCCGGGACGGAGGGACTGACGTTCCTGCCCTACCTCCAGGGCGAGCGGACGCCGCACGCCGACCCCGATGCCCGCGGCGCTTTCGAGGGACTGTCCCTCAGACACGACCGCGGGGCACTCGTCCGCGCGGTTCTCGAGGGGGTTGCCTTCGGGCTCCGCGACTCTCTCGAGCTGCTGAAGGCGCTCGGCGTGGAGCCGGCCGCGGGCCGCGCCTCCGGCGGCGGCGCCCGGAGCGAGCTGTGGCTGAAGATCGTCGCCTCGGTGCTCGGGATGCCGATCGAGCGCACGGCGGTCGAGGAGGGCGCCGCCTACGGGGCCGCGCTGCTCGGCGGTGTCGCGGGGGGCATCTTCGCCGACGCGGCGGAGGCGGTCGGCGCATGCGTCCGGGTGCGCGAAGCGGTCGAGCCCGACCCCGAGTGGCAGCGCGTCTACGACCAGGGCTACGAGCGGTTCCGTTCCCTGTACCCGGCGATCAAAGGAGTGTCATGAGT
>JBLMYA010000027.1:0-8601 GCA_050258035.1 Verrucomicrobiota bacterium | reverse complement strand
TGGGATGCAGAGGAACACGCCTTCGCGGCGGCGTGGCGGAACCAGCCGAAATGGGTCGTCTCGCGCTCGTTGAAGTCGGTCGGCCCCAACGCCACGCTTGTTGGGGATGATCTTGAGGGCGCGATCCGCGAGCTGAAGGCCGAGCGCGACGGGGAGATCGAAGTTGCTGGCCCGGAGTTGGCGCAGAGCCTGACCGAACTTGGCCTGATCGATGAGTATCGAATCTACCTGCACCCCGTCGTGCTTGGTCACGGCAAGCCATATTTCGCCGGACCCCGGCCGCCGCTCCGCCTCATGGCTATTGATCGGATTGGCGAGGATGTGATCAGGTTGGCCTACGTTCCTGCTTAGTCTCGCGACTCGCCGGACGAGGGTTTGCTGATCTCACCGTGATCCGCCCCGCTCCACAAGCCGCCATCGAGGGCCGCCGGCATGGTAGCTGTGCGACACCTGCCCCCCCATGTCGGCGCCCTGGCCGACCTGGTCGCCGAGGGCAAGGTCCGATGCATCGGCATCTCCCTCTCCGAGGCCGGCCCGCTACGATCCGCCGCGCCCATGCCGGGCACCTGGTCGTCACGTTCCAGACCGAGTACTCCCTGTGGACCCGTGACCCGGAGCCTAGCTGCTCCCGTTGCTGCACGAGCCGGGCAGCGGCTTCGTTCCCTACTCGCCGCTCGGCCACGGCTTCCTCACCGGGGAGATCCGCTCACCCGAGCGGCTCTCCGACGACGATTGGCGCAAGACCGACCCGCGCCTCACCAGCGAGAACTTCCAGCGCAGCCTGCGCATCGTCGACGGCGTCCCGGCGTTTGCCGCCGAGGCGGGTGCCACGCCTCCAGTGGCGGTTCCCTGAGACATGGCACGGGCTGCTTGTAAGATTCTTGGTCGGAGGTGAGGTGTGACAGGAGTCAATGGATGTGCGGGCGGCCCAACAAGCGGATGAGCTGACGAAGCCGGCGCAAGCGATGGAGCTTCGCAGCCTGATCCCCAGTTTTGGGCCGACCTTGGAGTAGCGCCGTGGCACACATCCACCGTCAGGAGCTTGAGATTGCGTTCGAAGCAGTTGGTGACGGCCCGGCGGTGGTTCTCCTGCACAGCTTCTTGTGCTCAGGAGCCATGTGGCAGAAGCAGGTGGGACCGCTCGCAGCCCACAACCGTGTCGTGAACATCGACTGTCGTGGTCACGGTGCCTCGAGCAGCGTCACGAAGGCCTTCAACCTGTATGACATGGTGGACGATGTATTCGCGGTCCTTGATGCCCTACGTATCGATCGAGCTGTCTGGGCTGGCCTGTCGATAGGCGGGATGATCGCACTGCGTGCTGCGCTTCGCACACCCGAGCGGTTGAGCGCACTGGTACTGGCCGATACGGACGCAGGAGCCGAGGGTTTCTGGAGGAGGCTCAAGTACGGTGCACTGGGAGGGTTGGTGCGCGTCTGCGGGATCCGGCCTGTACTTCCGCAGATCACGCGCCAGATGTTCGGTCGGACCACGCGACGGAGGGAGCCGGACCTAGTCGCCGAGTGGGTCCATCGTTTTGCCCAGGTGGACGTTCCATCAGCTCTGAGGACACTACAGGCGCTGAACGATCGCGATGACCTATTTCCCAGGCTGGGGGAGATCAACGTGCCCGCTCTCGTGCTGGTCGGAGCCGAAGATCAGTCGCTCCCGCCGGATCGATCCCGCCGGCTGGCTCGGGCCCTGCCACACGCCCGCCTGGTGGAGATAGCCGAAGCCGGGCATCTGTCGTCGCTGGAGCAGCCTGCAGCGGTCACAGGCGCGATGCTGGACTTCTTGGAGGGAGCGGAACTAGGCGCCCTTTCACGGGGCGGTCCAACAGAGGCATGAAGGCGACAGGACCACGCATATCGGAACCCTGCAGCTTATCTCCAGTGTTGGGGGCGGATAACGACGCCAAGTACGGCTATGAGCATTGCCCGAAGTCGGAACAACATTGCTCCTCAACCCTCGGTTCGCCCACGCCGGCCCAGCCCAGGTTGCTCTCTTGCGCCCCCGAGCCGCCCCCGCCGGAGGCTCAGCCGCCCCGCTGCCCAGACCTTCGGGGGGACCCGCCGCGCGGGAATCCGAGGGTCCCTTGGACGCGGTATCACGCATCGTACGCGAGCAGTGCCCGTCCCGTGCCGGCAGCCTCCTCTTGGCTGCCTTAACAGGCGAGGTCGTGGCCGGCCCTGCGCGCTGATCGAGGCGATGGAGTGCTTCTACGGCCTCCAGAAGGAGAGCTACACGCTACTTCCCTCGCCGGTTCGATATCGGACCGCGGTGTGAGGTGGACTCGAGTGGGCCCTGCCGAGTTCAGATCGCTGAACGTTGAAATTCCAACTGAGTGTTGCTTTTTAAACGTCACCAGCCTATCATTGCAGCATGCCCAGGAACGACGGCCCCGCACGGGCGCAGGCCACCGATCTCGACCCCGCGACGCTGAGCCGGCGCGAGCGGGAGGTCATCGACATCGTCTATCGCCTCGGCCGGGCGACCGCGGCGGAGGTTCGCGCCGAGATGGCCCAGCCGCCGACGGATCCGGCAGTGCGAACGACACTCCGGATCCTGGTGCGCAAGGGCCGGCTGCGCTACGAGTACGACGGGCCGCGCTACGTCTACACTCCGACGCTCGCACGGGACGCGGCGCGGCGGTCTGCGTTCCGGCACCTGCTCGACACGTTCTTCGGCGGCTCGGCGCGCGGTGCCATGGCGGCGCTCCTCGAGATGGAAGAGATGGGCATCTCGGCCCGCGAGCGCCGCCGCATGAAAGAGCTCATCGCCGACGCCGAGCGGAAGGGGAAGTGAGGTGGCTGCGAGTCTGGCGTGGCTCCTCGCGCTGGCCGTCCGCAGCACGATCGTCGTCGCGGTGGCGCTCGGACTCGTCGCACTGCTGCGGCGCCACCGGCTCGTCGCGTGTCACGAGCTCCTGACGCTGACGGCCGCCGCGCTGCTCCTGCTGCCGGTGCTGCCCGGTCTGCTCCCGCGTTGGGAGCTTCGCCTGCCACGCCTGCCCTCGAGCGAGCCCGGGCCGCCAGTCGCGCGGATCCAAGGCGAGAGCTCGCCGCGTGTGTTCACCACACCTGGAGCCGAACCGGCGAGGCGGATCGTTGTTGCAGAGACGGCCGGCGTCTCTACGAGAGGTGTCGGCTCATCGCCGGCGCCGCGGGTGACGTCTGCCGTCTACGGGGCCGCGGCGGCGAGCCTGTGGCTGGCCGGCGTCCTTGTCAGCCTGATCGGCCTCGGCCGCGCGCTACTTCGGGAACGGTGGCTGTGGTCCTCGTCGCGGCCGCTCGACGGCCCATGGGTGGAGATGCTCGCCGAGGTCGGGCGCGCGCTGGGCTTCTCCCGACCGGTTGACGTGCTCGAGTGCGAGGGCATCGACGCACCGATGACTGGCGGCTGGAGGCGCCCGGCCGTAATGCTCCCGGTCGCGGCCGCACGCTGGTCCGAGGAGAGGCGGCGAGTGGTCTTGCAGCACGAACTCGTCCACGTCCTGCGCGGCGACGCCCAGCGTCATCTCCTTTGGCGGGTGACCGTGGCGCTCTACTGGTGGAGCCCGCTGGCTCGAGCCGCAGCCCGGGCGGCGAGCGCCGTCGGCGAACAGGCCTGTGACGAGACCGTTCTCGATCTCGGCACCCGGCCCTCGGCCTACGCGCGTCACCTGCTGGAGATCGCATCCCTGGCCGGTGTGCCTCGCCGCCTCGCTCACGCGCTGCCGATGGTGGAACGCAGTCAGCTCGAAAGGAGACTCCGCATGATCCTCGATCACGAGCGCGTGCCTGGCCGTGGCCGCGTCCTGGCGGCCGTGTTCGCAGCCCTGCTCGTCGCCACGGTGGCGGCGGTTGGGACCGCGCTGCCCGTCTTTTCCCCGGTCCGGGCCGCGGAGGCGGCGCGCGCGCCGAAAGTCCCGGCTCCCGCGCATGCCGCCATGGCGTCGACTCCTGCTCACGCGCCGACGCCGGCGATCGCCGCTCGGCCTAGTGTCTGCCGCGAGGGGATGAGCGGTTCCTTCAGCGGGACACTCCACGAGGGGCCGTCGGGCAGCGAGTGGGACGGCACGGAGAGCGGGAACCTCACCCTGCAGCACAACCTTGGCGACGGGCGGCGGCTGTGCGCCGCAGTCAAGGGAGCCGCGCGCTTCGACGAGAGGGACGGTTCGATCCGTGAGCTGCCGCCTGGCAGCTCCGTCGCCATCGAGACACGGTGGCGCAAGCGTTCGCAGCTCATGCGCGTGACTGGGGAGGCCGGAGCCCCTCGCTACGAGTGGTGGATCGACGGCGCCTCGCGTCCGGTCGACGACGCCGCCCGGGCGTGGCTGGCCCACGCCCTCGAGGTCGTCGCGGGCTATCGGGCGATCGGCGAGATCCAGGGACAAGTGGGCAGCCTGCAGGGCGAGATCGGAGGGGTCCAAGGCGAGGTAGGCGGCCTGCAGGGCGAGATTGGGTCCATCCAGGGCCGCGTCGGCAGCCTTCAGGGCAAGGTCGGGGAGATCGAGGGCGAGCGCGGAAGCATGGAGGGACGGATCGGCGGCCAGGAGGGCGCGATCGGAGGCCTCGAGGGCCGCCGCTGGCAGGCGAGCGCTGCCGAGAAGGCCAGCATCGACAAGGAGATCGCCGGCCACCGGGCGACGATCGAGAAGCTCCGGGCGGAGATGGCGGACCGCCAATTCGACCGCCGGATCGCCGAGGCGCAGGCGGAGCTTCAGGCTGAGGAGAAGAAGGCGCACGTCGAGATGGCCGCTCTCGACCGCAGGATCGAGGACCTCCACGCCGACGAGAAGATCGGCGGCCTCCGCCGGAAGATCGCCGACCTGCACGCCGAGGAGCACATCGCCGAGATCGAAGGGCGGCTCAAACCCGCCGTCGAGCGGCTCGCGGCGGATATCCAGCGCCTCGGCAGTTGAGTAGAGCCTCGCTTCGGCCGAGGCGTCGTGGGCGCAGCGTGACCGGATCAAGGACGGCAAGCTGATGCTGTAGACGGACCAGGGCCTGTTCGTTCCGCTGCCGCAGGTCGTGGTCGACGCCGTCGCTGCGATGGAACCGAAGCAACTGCCGTTCTGGTCGGGAGACGAGCGTCGCCGACTGGCAGCGGACCCTCTGCCGGCTGTTCAAGCTTGCCCGAATCGAGAACGGACACGCCACCGATTCCGCGATACGTTCGCGGCTCACTCAGAACAGACACCGGCGAGACGCTCCCCTTACCATCGCCAAGATGAGACTTGGTGACGTGGCAGGGCGGCTTCAGCGCAGCAGGGCCGCAGCGCGACGGAGGTATGTGGGACCTAGCCGGCGGAACGTCGCTGAGCCGACTACCCCTTCCAGGCTCGAGGGTTGGTGCCGATCGTCCGGACGTTCGTTGGTCTGACTGCCGGCTCCAAGGACGCTAGTGCCCGCAGTCGTCATCGGGCATGCCGTCAAACCTGATCGCGCGGTCGCGCACGTTGCTCACCTCGAGTGCTTGCACCCGACGGCTCGCGTCGCGCAGGAAGTGAACGAGGCCGACGTCCGTCAGGAAGCTGTCCTTGAAAACAGGCTCCAGCTTCGAATCAGCAGCGCGCTGACGTCGCAGGTAGATGGCGCCCTCCCGGACCGTGGTCTCCCACGTAACGCCTAGCTCGTGGTTAGCGAAGCGGCCGGCAAAGGCCGCGAGGTCGGTCGTCGTAAGGTCCAGTGGTCGGACGGCGGCATACTTCCGCGGCGGCTCCGCTCCGGTTGTCATCTGCAGATGGAATCCGCCCTGGGGATCCGTGCGAAACGCGTATCGAGTCTCGGAGTTGGGCAGGGCGAACTCATTCTCACCGACGACCACCAGCCGTCGCGGTCCTCCTCGCATGCGAACCGCCAACCCACCTTCGAATTCGACGAACTCGCGCGTCGACCCGGTGAGCGGGTCGATGTAGCGACCCACGAAACGACCGGTGTGGTCAGCACGTGAGCCGATGCTCCGGCCAACCGCGCCCGGCTCCGCGACGGCCGAAAGCTCCGAGCCGAGATAGGTCTCGGCGACTCGACGCGCCATTCCCATCGTGTCCGCAGCCCCGCAGTTGGAGAGGACGACAACCGTCAGCCGTCGCGTCGGGAACCGGAGCATGTCGCAGCGGTACCCCGGATCGGCGCCTCCGTGCTCTACGATGTCCAGCCCGCGATAGCGACCGATCTCGAGGCCAAGTGCGTATGACAGAACGCGCCCGTCGAGCAGGCGCCCGGGTGCGAGAAGGGTCTTGATCGTCTCCGGGCCGCCCACCTGACCCGTCTCGAAGTTGCCGTCCCAGCGCGCGAGGTCTTCGACCGTGCTGAACAACCCGCCATCTCCGACCTCGTCGTAGATCGGATTGCTGTTCTGCCATCCACCGCCGGGGCCCGGCTCGTATCCGTTCGCGCGCCCTTCAACAAGCATCGAGTGGTCGGCCTGGAACCGCGTGTGGCTCATACCAAGGGGTCGGAAGATATTCTCTTCGCAGAACTGCTGGAACGGCATGCCGGCGACGTGCTCGACGATCAGAGGCAGGAGTGCGTAGCCGGTGTTCTCGTAAAGAAACTCCCGACCGGGTGGGAAGTTCAACGTCCGTTGCCGGGCGACGATCTCGAGAACGTCCTGCTGCGTGATCACCGAATCGTAGGGACGCCACCCTGCGAGATCCATGAGGTCGAGGTAGTCGCGGACGCCGCTCGTGTGGTGGATGAACTGACGGATGGTGATAGGTGTCCCGTAGTCATGGAGGTCGGGAAGGAATCGCCGTACGTCGTCGTCGAGTGAGAGCTTCCCCCGGGTGGCAAGCAGCGCGACGGCCATCGCCGTGAACTGCTTCGACATGGAAGCCAATTCGAAGACCGAGGTGGGCGTGATCGCAATGCGATGCTCGAGGTCTGCCATCCCGAACCCGCGCTGGTAGACGATCCGGCCGGCAGACACGACAGCGACAGCGCATCCAGGGGAATCCTGGCGATCGAACGGCGCGAAAACGGCCGCAGTCTGGTCCGCTGCCGACGTGCCGGTGTTTCCTGCAAACAGAGGAGGCGCCCCGCAGACTGCGACCAGGACCGCCGCGGCGAACCGCATGTCATTACCTCGCTTTGGGATCAGCTTGGCATCGTCGGGCCAACGAGACCCGCACCCCGCTCTACGGCCGGTTCGTGGCCCCACAACACCCTGCGCCCGAGTGAGACGTTCGGCGTCACTCTCGGTCCTCGCCACACTGGGCGCAAGCGCCGCACACGAAGCGAGACCGAATCCGAACAACAGAGCGGCTAGAAGCGATGAGCATACGAGACCTTGAAGAAGAGTCCCTGCTGTGTCGTTAGGTAGTCGCCCAGCCCGGTCTGCCAGGCTGAGCCGTCCCAACTTCGCCTCTCGATGAGCGAGCCATATCCCGCGTAGACGACCGTGCCGGGCGCCGGCTCGTAGGAGGCGAGGCCGTCTGTCAGGATGCGCATAGCGGAGCTGTCGTAGCGAACGATGGCTCGGAGCGCGAAACGGCGGTCGAACTGGTAGCTCGTCTTGAGGTTCAGAAGATCGACGCGGAAGACGCGCTCGCCACCGCCCAGGTGGTTCATCTGATAGCGGTCCCACGAGACGCTCTGGCTGAAGCTCGACGAGGGTTGCAGCGTCAAGCCGAACGAGTGCGACCAGGAGGCGCCCACGAAGGGGTTCGTGGTGTCGTAGTAGACCGACTGGCCCCACTGCGTGTAGGCGTTGAGGTTGAGCCAGCGCAGGAGCTGGGCACCACCGAACGCGCGCAGGAATCGTGTCGCAAACTCCTGCTGCGCCCAGGGCTCCTGCCCCCAGCCTGCGTCGACCCGGAGCGAACCCTGACGAGTGAAGGATGCCCGGAAGCCGAAGAGGCCGAAGCGAGTGTCGCCGCCCTGGATGCGGTCTCGCCCGATGCGGCCGAAGCTCAGAAAATCGAAGCGCTTCATCCACGAGTGTTTCTTTTCGTCGGGATAGAGGCTGAGCTGGCCGAAGCTCCAGTCGCCCGTGATCCCCGTCTGGTTCACGAACGCCGTGTCCATCTGGAAGTCGCGATCGTAGTGTTCGCCCTGTGTCGCGAAGGTCCAGCGCTTGGTCTGGTACGCGTAGGAGGCCTGTCCGGCGAGGCCGCTTCTGCGCGTCGTGCCGTCGAAACCGAGCGTCTCGGTAGCGAGGAAGGTGGCGGAGCCGGAGTGAGATCCACGGGTGAACGAGAGATCGGCGCCGCCGACGCGGTTGTGTCCGGAGGCGAGCTGGGTGTCTGTGAGAATCGCCCCCACGTAGTTGCCCGCGCCCAGACTGTACGTGGCACGTCCGATCAGGAAGGCCTCGTCTTTTCCCTGGAGGAGCGGGTCGGCGTCCGGGGCGCTCCCAGGAGCCGTGTCGGAGGCGACGAGTGCCGCGAAGGTGAGCCGGCCCTGAGAGCCCGAGGCCTTGGCTCCCCAGGCAGGGTCGATGATGCGGCGGGTGTGGACTGCGGTCCGCATGTTCGAGTCGCCGCCAGTGCCCGCGAGCTGAAAGGTCCCCATCCCCTCCATGAAGAAGGGCCGCTTCTCTGAGTAGAAGACGGGATAGCGCTGATTGACCTCGATCTGAAAGGCGTCGGACTCCACCTGGGAGAAGTCCGGGTTGACG
>JBLMYA010000026.1:0-79450 GCA_050258035.1 Verrucomicrobiota bacterium | reverse complement strand
GAGAAGGTGACCGTCGGCTACATGTACATCCTCAAGCTGCTCCACCTCGTCGACGACAAGATCCACGCGCGCTCGACGGGCCCGTACTCCCTCGTCACGCAACAGCCCCTGGGCGGCAAGGCCCAGTTCGGCGGGCAGCGCTTCGGCGAGATGGAGGTGTGGGCGCTGGAGGCGTACGGCGCCGCGTACACGCTCCAGGAGATGCTCACGATCAAGTCCGACGACACGGTCGGGCGCGTCAAGGCCTACGAGGCAATTGTCAAGGGCGAGAACATCGCCGAGCCGTCCATCCCCGAGTCCTTCAAGGTGCTGCTCAAGGAGATGCAGTCGCTCGCACTCGACGTGCACGTCATCTCCGAGGAGGGCACCGAGGTGCAGGTGCGCGAGGAGGACGACGAGCTGCTCCGTGCGGCCGAGGAGCTCGGGATCGACCTGTCGCCCGGCTCGCTGAGGGCGGCGGCACGCGAGCCGACCGCCGAGGAGGTCGAGGAGGGCCAGGAACGCGTCGACCAGGACGGGGAGCTGGCGCTTCCCGCCGACGAGGCGCTCGGCGACCTCGACGAGGAGCTCGAGGGGGAGGAGGCTCCGCTCGAGGCGGGCCTCGCCGACGTGGAGTCGATCGACGAATGAGCTGCGCTCATCCGTCGAGGAGAATCTTCAGGACGAAAGCATTGCGGAGGAAAGGAACTGAATTGCCAGCTCGGATGAGCTTTCCCATCGTCGAAGACGGGAGTCTTCGATGATCGACATCAACGACTTCGACGCCATTCGTATCGGCCTGGCGTCGCCGAAGCAGATCCGTGACTGGTCGTCGGGCGAGGTCACCAAGCCGGAGACGATCAACTACCGGACGCTCAAGCCCGAGCGGGACGGCCTGTTCTGCGAGCGCATCTTCGGTCCCACCAAGGACTGGGAGTGCTACTGCGGCAAGTACAAGCGTGTCCGCTACAAGGGCATCATCTGCGAGCGCTGCGGCGTCGAGGTGACGCGGCAGAAGGTGCGCCGCGAGCGCATGGGGCACATCGACCTCGCCGCGCCGGTCAGCCACATCTGGTTCTTCAAGGGCGTTCCCAGCCGCATCGGCTACCTGCTCGACATCGCCCCGCGCGAGCTCGAGAAGGTCCTGTACTTCGCCGCATCGATCGTCACCTCGGTCGACGTCGAGGCCCGCGCGAAGGACGTGAACGACCTCGAGGACAAGGTCCGCTCGGAGGCCGAGCGGATCGACGTCGACCGCGACGAGCAGCTCGCAGCGCTGGAGCAGCGTCTCCAGCGCCGCCGCGACTACTTCACCAAGGGCAAGGAGAAGGACTTCGACGAGGACGACGACTTCTGGGCCCGGGGCCTCTCGAACTGGGCCGAGGAGCAGGTTCTCCCGTCGCTCGAGGAGGTGCGCTCCCTCGCCGGCGGGCTGTTCGTCGAGATCGCGCCCGAGCTCAGCACCGAGGACTCGAAGAAGATCCGCGAGCGGGTCCACTCGACGGCGATCCGCGACGACCGCAAGCTGGCCCCGCGCGAGTTCGAGTCGGTCGTCAACGGCGCGAACCAGGTCCGCGAGGCGCTCGCACCGCTCTACAAGGAGCTCGCCAAGGCGACGGGCTCGAAGAAGGGCGCGGTCACCAAGCACATCAACCGCATCGTCGACGGCCTGCTCGACCCGAAGGCGGAGCTGAACGCGGAGGATGCCACGCTCGTCGCCTCCGTCGACGTGAAGAACCTGGAGAAGGCACGCGAGCTCGGGAACGGGCTCCTCAGGGAGACGCTGGAGCAGGCGGCGCCGGACGCGAACGCCGACGCCGTCCGCGACGTCGCCAGCGACCTGTGCCTGCGCACCGACGGGAAGATCGCGAAGGAGGAATACGACGCGATCGTCCAGTGGCTGATGAAGGTCCGCGAGATGTACCAGGACATCGAGTCGCGGCGGAACGACGCCCGCGAGGCGGCCGTCGAGGCCGTGCGCCGGCTCGAGACCACCTGGCAGCTGTTCAAGGACCTCGAGCCGAAGATGGTCGTCAACGACGAGCAGATCTTCCGCGAGCTCAAGGACCGCTTCGGCTCGTCCTACGGCTTCGGGGTGTACTTCCGAGGCGGGATGGGCGCAGAGTCGATCCGCGACCTGCTCAAGGACCTCGACCTGAACGCGGAGGCGGCCTCGCTCCGCGAGACGATCCGCACCTCCAAGGGCCAGAAGCAGGCCCGCGCGATCAAGCGGCTCAAGGTCGTCAACGCGTTCATCAAGTCCGAGAACAAGCCTGAGTGGATGATCCTGGACGCGGTGCCGGTGATCCCGCCGGAGCTCCGCCCGATGGTGCAGCTCGACGGCGGCCGGTTCGCGACCAGCGACCTGAACGACCTCTACCGGCGTGTGATCAACCGGAACAACCGCCTCAAGCGACTGCTCGATCTCGGCGCGCCGGAGATCATCGTCAACAACGAGAAGCGCATGCTCCAGGAGGCGGTCGACGCGCTCTTCGACAACGGCCGCCGCGGGCGTGCGGTCACCGGCCCGGGCAACCGGCCGCTGAAGTCGCTCTCCGACATGCTCAAGGGCAAGCAGGGTCGGTTCCGCCAGAACCTGCTCGGCAAGCGCGTCGACTACTCGGGCCGCTCGGTGATCGTCGCCGGGCCGTACCTGAAGCTGCACCAGTGCGGGCTCCCCAAGCTCATGGCATTGGAGCTGTTCAAGCCCTTCATCATGAGCCGGCTCGTCGAGCGGAAGTCGGTCCAGAACATCAAGGCGGCGAAGAAGTACGTCGACTCGATGACGCCCGAGGTCTGGGACGTCCTCGAGGAGGTCATCGCCGAGCATCCGGTGCTCCTCAACCGGGCACCGACGCTGCACCGTCTCGGGATCCAGGCGTTCGAGCCGGTTCTGGTCGAGGGCAAGGCGATCCAGGTCCACCCGCTCGTCTGCCACGCGTTCAACGCCGACTTCGACGGCGACCAGATGGCGGTCCACCTGCCACTGTCGGCGGAGGCGCAGGCCGAGGCGCGGATCCTGATGCTGTCCTCGAACAACATCCTGTCGCCGGCCCACGGTCGCCCGCTGGCGACTCCGACGCAGGACATGATCCTCGGGGGCTACTTCCTCACGTACGCCGAGCAGGTGAACGGAAAGGACGTCTCACAGCTCGACGTGTCCACGTTGAAGCCCGAGAACCGGCCGAAGCGGTTCGGCAGCGAGGACGAGGTCGTGCTCGCTATCGAGTCCAGGCAGGTCGAGCTCCAGCAGCCGATCGAGTACCGGCACGACGGAGAGCTGATCGTGACCACGCCCGGCCGGGTCGTGCTCAACGCTGCCGTCGAGCGCGCTCTCATGGAGGCTTTCCGCGGCGGTGGCGCGGGGAACGGCAGTGCCGCCGGGAACGGCGGCGGCACGTCGATCGATCACACGTTCATCAACCGGACGCTGCCGAAGAAGGAGATGGACCAGCTCATCTCCGATCTCTCCGACCGCTACGGCGCGCACACGCTCGCCGCGGTGCTGGACGCGATCAAGACGCTCGGCTTCCGGTACGCCACCCAGGCGGGCGTGACGATCTCGAAGAACGACATCGTCATCCCGCGGGAGAAGGAGCAGATCCTCGCCGAGTACGAGAAGCGCGTCGCCGAGGTCGAGGCTCAGTACGAGCGGGGCCTGATCACGGAGGAGGAGCGGCACGAGAGCATCGTCAACATCTGGACGGAGGGGACGGACACCGTCGCCGACGCGATGGAGAAGACGCTCTACGAGCTCAACCCGATCTACATGATGGCCAACTCGGGCGCCCGCGGGTCCTTCAAGCAGATCCGGCAGCTCGCCGGCATGCGCGGCCTGATGGCGAATCCGAAGGGCGAGATCATCGAGCGGCCGATCAAGGCGAACTTCATGGAGGGCCTGTCCGTGCTCGAGTACTTCATCTCGACGCACGGAGCGCGCAAGGGCCTGGCCGACACGGCGCTGCGCACGGCCGACTCGGGCTACCTGACCCGACGCCTCGTCGACGTCGCGCAGGACGTGATCATCCGCGACCAGGACTGCAAGTCCGACGAGCACGTCGACCTGCCGATCCACCTGCCCGAGGGGCTGAACCGCAGCCTGCTCGGACGGGTCGTGGCCGAGGACGTCTACAAGCCGCTCGCCACCGGCAAGCCCGGCAAGACCAGGCTGCTCGAGAAGGGCGCCGTCATCGACGGCCCGATGCTGAACGAGGTCGTCGCCGAGCTCGCCGACACCGAGATCACAACGCTTCCGGTTCGTTCCGTGCTCAAGTGCAAGAGCGAGTACGGCGTGTGCCAGGCCTGTTACGGCGTCTTCCTCGCCACCGGCGGGATGTGCGAGATCGGCGACGCGGTCGGGATCATCGCCGCGCAGTCGATCGGCGAGCCCGGCACGCAGCTGACCATGCGGACGTTCCACACCGGCGGCGTGGCCGGCGCGGACATCACGCACGGCCTGCCGCGCGTGGTCGAGATCTTCGAGGCCCGGAATCCGAAGGGCGCGGCCCGTCTCGCCGAGATCGGCGGGAAGGTGACCGTCGAGGAGACCGAGCGCGGCCCGAAGGTGATCATCGACCCGATGTCGACGAAGGAGGAGGACGAGCCGAAGGAGTACCAGCTGCCGCGCCGGACGCGCCTGCTGGTGAAGACGGGCGGCGACATCCTGCCCGGCGATCCGCTCCACGAGGGCTCGCTCAATCCGACCGAGCTGCTCGAGTTGCACTTCAAGGGCGGCCGCGGATCGACCCCGACCGAGCTGTACCTCGTCCGCGAGGTGCAGAAGGTCTACAAGTCGCAGGGCGTCGACATCCACGACAAGCACATCGAGCTGATCGTCCGGCAGATGCTGAAGAAGGTCCGGATCGAGAACTCCGGCACGACCGACTTCCTGCCCGGCCAGATGGTCGACAAGGTCGTGCTCGAGCGCGAGAACAAGCGCGTGAAGAAGGAGAAGGGCGAGCAGGCGACGTTCGAGCCACTGATCCTCGGGATCACGAAGGCGTCGCTCGCGACCGAGTCCTTCCTCTCCGCCGCCTCCTTCCAGGAGACGACCAAGGTGTTGACCGATGCCTCGATCGAGGGGAAGGTCGATCGCCTGCTGGGCCTGAAGGAGAACGTGATCATCGGGAAGCTGATCCCGGCGGCGACGGGGCTGAAGCGCTACCGCACGATCGAGATCGGCCCGTCCGAGAAGGTGCCGAAGGAGGCGTACGAGCGCGAGACGCTGCTCGCGGCTCTCCAGGAGATCGGCTCCGACGGCGGGGGCATCGACCTCGCCTCACTCGGTCTCGACTTCGGCGGCCAGCCGGATCTGAACGACGAGGGCAAGCCGCACGAGGCGGGCGAGGCCGAGGAGATCCCCGAGGTCGACTCGCCCCTCGACGAATAACGCTCGCCGCGCGCTTGCTCGCTCGCACGGGGGGAACGGCCGGTTCCCCCCGTGCGAGCCCCCTCGCTGACCCGTCGCAGCCCGGTTGGTGTGCTGGGCCGCGCCCGCCATGTCGGTCGCGGCCGCGGGAAGGCATCCCTGCTCTGCCGCCAAATAGGACAACGTGAGAACCGTAGCCGTCGCCGTCTTCGTACTTCTCGCTGCGCTTGTTCCTGCTGGGCGGGCGCAGGCCGCGGCCTGTGGGCTGCCGGATTCCAGGCCGCTGTGGATCGACTACGCCGAGGGATCGGTCGGCTTCCGTGACGCCGTCTTCGCACGACCGGGCATCGTCGCCGCCACCTCGGGGGCGGCGGTTCCGCAGGCGCTCCGGAACGGCGGCGCGCGCACGGTGTACTGGCACATGAAGCTCGGGGCGCTCGTCGGCACGACGACTGCGCCCGCGGATCCCACGTCGATCGGCGCTTCCGCCCAGAAGCTCTTCGACGCTGCCGCAGCCTCATCGGGGTGCTCGACGCCGCTGATCGCCCTCAACGAGCTGAACGGCGCGTCGACGACGACGCCCTGGACGACCACGAACTCGCGCTATCGGCAAAACGTCCTCGACCTTCTCCGCGCCCTGCAGAGCCGGGGGGCGCGACCGTTCTTGCTCGTCAGCTCGTTCCCCTACACGGGCGGAGACGCGGCCGACTGGTGGCGACAGGCGGCACGGGTGGCCGACATCGTCCCCGAGGTCTACTTCAACGCTCCCGCCGTCATGAGGCAGGGCGTGATTCTCGGCAGCCGGCGGATGCGCGTCGCTCTGCGGGCGGCAGTCGCCGCCTACACGGCGATCGGGATCCCGGTGTCGAGGCTGGGCTTCGTCCTCGGTTTCCAGTCCGGCCCGGGCGCCGGCGGGCGCGAGGGCCTCCAGCCGTCGAGCATGTGGTTCCGGTACGCGAAGCTCTACACGCTGGCCGCGAAACGGGTGGCGGCGGAATTCGGCGTCGCCACCGTGTGGACCTGGGGCTGGGGGACGTTCGGCGCCACAGGCGCCGATCCGGACAAGGAAGTGGCCGCCTGCGTCTACCTGTGGACGCGGGACCCCGCGCTCTGCGAGGGGCCGAGCGCCGCCGGGCCCGACTTCGAAGCCTCTCGAACGGAGGGCCAGATCGCGCTGCCGGAAGGCGTCCAGTGCTCGCTCGACGGCCGCCTGCTCCGGCAGACCGACCTCTCGCGCATGACCGCGGTCACGCACGACCGCGACGTCGCGTTCACGATCCTCTACGACCGGCTCGTCGAGAGCGGGCTCGCCCGGATCCCGTCCGACCGAGTGAGCCAGGCGATTCAGGCGATCGTCGCCGGGGTCTTCGCCGGTAGCCGGCCCGCGTACAGCGCCGCACTGGCGAGGGCGGGTGCAAACGGCCTCGTCGCCCGGGCGGCGGTGGCGGACGAGCTCCTCCGCGCCCAGATCGAGGACTCGCTGCCCGTGGCCGCGCCGACCGAGTCGGCGGCCCGAGTCTTCTACGTGAGCTATTCGAACATTCTGATCAGGGCGTTCAAGGTTCAGCCGGCTGCCCCGTGGCTCGGAAACCGGACGACCGGCTTCGCGCTTGCCGCGACCGCGCCGGCCGCCGTCTTCCGGCTTCCGTCGGCGGTCGCCTCGTCCTTTACGACCGGCCTCGGCTCCTACACCGTGACCCCGCTCGGCGGGGCCCTCCCGCTCGGGGCGGTGCCGTACGGGGACGCCCGCGCCGCCATCCGGACTGCGCTCCTGTCCTTCGCGCGGACGCAGGCGTACGAGGACGGTGCCCGCAAGCGTGCCGAGTCGGCCCTGAATCGGTCGATCTGTCTCCGGGACGATCTGCCCAGCCCGGCACTCGTCTCGGTCTCCACCTACCTGCCGTTCCTGGCGCTCGGCTCCTGACGGGAGACGGGCGGACACATGGCTTGCGGTCGTCACGACCTTGACCGGCCAGCCCTCCTGGGTACCGTTAGACATGTGGGCGTACTTCCGTGCCCACGTGGGAGAGAGAGGAAGAGGTGCCAGGAACGCGACCGCCGTTCGCGACCGACGTCCAGACGAGGTCGGCGGCGCTGTAGAGCGCCGGTTGCCTTCCGGCAGGACGGAGCTATGGGTTTCGAACTGCGGAAATCCGGAGTGGACGAAGCGATACCGTCCGGAGAAGGCCCGGGGGCATGACCGCGCTCCTCATCGCCCTTGCGGCGGCGCTCGTCGGCGTGATCGTCGTCGTGATCGTGGCGCAGCGTCGCTCGCCGCTGGGGAAGACCGGCCGCGCCGCCGGGTCCGACGAGCTCCAGCGGGCGCAGTCCGAGCTCCGGTGGGCGAAGCAGCTCTCTGCGCTGGCCGAGACGCTCGACCTGGACGAGCTGCTCGCGCGTGTGCTCCAGGGTGCCACGCAGCTCGCCAACGCGGACGCTGCCGCGGTTGCGTTGTGGGGAAAGGGGGAGCCCCCGGTCGTGAAGGCGCTGAGCCTGACCGCGGACGAGGCGCTGCCCCTGCTCGGCAGCTGGCCGGCGGAGAGCCGTTCGCGTGCGCTCACGGTTCGCTATCGGTTCCCCGGCGAGAACGTCGTCACCGCCAACACGATCCACCTCGGCGTCCTTCTCCCGCTGTCGGGCGAGCCGGGCGCTCCCGCGGGGACGCTCGGAATCTTCTGGCGCCGCGCCGCGGAGGAGCCGAAGGAAGAGGATCTGGCTGCGCTCGAAGAGCTCGCGCTCGCCGCCGGCCGGGCGATCGACAACGCCCGCCAGTTCCGGGAGCTGCACGAGCTGGCCGTGCGGGACCCCCTCACCGGGCTCCACAATCGGCGCTACTTCCACGAGACGCTCGCGCACGAGGTGAAGCGGGCCCACCGCTACGACCGGCGGCTCGCGCTGATCTTCTTCGACCTGGACGACTTCAAGGGGATCAACGAGGAGATCGGTCATCTCGGCGGCGATTCGGTCCTGGCCGAGGTCGCCCAGCGCCTCCGCCTCGTCGTACGGGGGGCCGACATCCCGTGCCGCGTCGGCGGCGACGAGTTCGCCGTCATCCTGCCCGAGTCGTCGCTCGAGGACACGGATCAGTTCTTCCGGCGACTCCAGCTCGCGATCCAGGGCCAGCCGATCGGCCGGGTCCCGAGCCTCCAGATCTCGGCGGGCATGGCCGAGCTCGGGCGGGACGACGACGCGACGTCCCTCTTCCGCCGCGTCGACCAGGCCCTCTACCGGGCGAAGCGCGCCGGCAAGGGACGGGTCATGGCGGCCGACGAGCCTGAAGAGACGAACGAGGCGACCTAGCTAACGCCGCCTAGTGGCCCTTGCCATGGCCGTGGTCGCCTCCGTGGCCGTTGCCGTTGCCCTGGCCCTGCTGATTCCCGTCCTGATGGTGGTCCTGTCCGGGCGGTCCCGAGTGATCGTGGTTGTCGTCGCCGTACCCGTTCCCGGGCCGAGTGTCCTTGTCGCCGCTGCCGTGAGAGCCTGACTTGTCCTGCGGTGCCGGCTGTGGCTGCGGTTGGGGCTGAGGCTGCGGCGGCGGCTGAGGCTGCGGCGGCGGTTGGGGCTGCGGCTGCCGCGGCGGCGGTGGCGGCTGCTGCTGTTGCTGCTTCTTCTTCTTTTTCGGCGCCGGCGACGACTGGACCGACGCGACGACGCGCGTGGTCGAGACGGTCGACCCGGCCGACGGGGCCGGCGGCTCCGGCGCCGACGGTGCCGCCGTCGGTGGGTGCGGCTTCGGGATCGGGTCCGGCTTGGGTTTCGGCTTCGGCTTGGACTGCGGCGCCGGTGTGGTGTGCGCCTTCGGCTTGGACTGCGGCTTCGGGGCGGGCGGTGTCGAGTGCTGCCGGGGCGCCGTCGGGACCGTCCGGGACGCGAGCTGAGCGGTGGCGACACTCGGCGAAGGCGTCTCGGAGCGTCCGGCCGAGCGCAGGCGCACGACATGCGCCTTCGCGGCGACCGCGGCGCGGATCCGGTGCGCGGGGCGTGTGCTCACCGCGGATCGCCGGGCAGAGGGCTTGGCGGCACGATCGACGACGCGGGGGGCCGGGGATCCGCCTGCCGACGATCCGGTCGAATGGGGCGTGGGCGAGGCCGGAGCCGCCGGCGGCTCGGCGGTGCCTGAGCTCGAAGGAAGCTCGGCTGTCGGCGCGGTGCTGATTGCTACCGGGGTGGACCGGTGCGCCTGCACCACCGGTCGAGCGGCGAGGTAGACGGAGGCCGCGGTTCCGGCCGCGGCGAGGCCGACGCCGCCCGCGAGTGCCGCTTGGCTCGGGACGAGGGCGAGCGCGGCCAAGGCTGCCAGACGGCGCCTGGGTGCGGTCGGCACGGGGGCGACCTCCAATGCCGGCACAGCCGGAACGACTTCGACCGTGGGGAGCACCACGGGGGCCAGCTCGGCTGCCCCCCAGATCGCGGCGGCCCGCCGGGCGCATTCGATCGAGTCGAAGCCTTCGGGGTGCGGCGGAAGGAAGACCGAGAGCTGGTCGTCGTACTCGCGGCGGCAGATGGGACACTCGGCCATCGTGGATGGGTATAGCCGGCGGATCGGACGGCGGAGCGCAGGCCGCGGTCGGGCCGTTTGACGCATCGCTCCGAGCTTCGCTACCATGCACCCCTGGGTTGGCGGTGGCTGTCGCCCCGCCGGCCTTTGTTGTGTGCAAGCCCTCTGGAGGAGTTCCCATACCGACTGTCAACCAACTCGTGCGAAAGGGCCGGACTGCGCCGAAGGCGAAGGTGAAGACGCCTGCCCTGCGCGGCGCGCCGCAGAAGCGGGGCGTCTGCACACGCGTGTACACGACCACGCCGAAGAAGCCGAACTCGGCGCTGCGCAAGGTCGCCCGCGTCCGTCTGACGAACGGTATGGAGGTCGGCGCGTACATTCCGGGCGAGGGCCACAACCTGCAGGAGCACTCGGTCGTGCTGATCCGCGGCGGCCGCGTCAAGGACCTGCCGGGCTTCCGCTACAAGGTGATCCGCGCCGCGCTCGACTCCTCCGGGGTCGCCGATCGCAAGCAGGGCCGCTCCAAGTACGGCGCGAAGAGAGGCTCGTAGTGCCCCGCCGCGCAGAGATCCAGGTCCGGACGCTCGACCCGGACCCCGTCTACAACTCCCGCCTGGTCACGCAGCTGATCAACCGCGTGATGACCCGTGGGAAGCGCTCGACCGCCGAGCGCATCGTCTACGGCGCGATGGACCGCATCGGCGAGCGCACCGGCAAGCCGCCGCTCGAGGTGCTCGAGCAGGCGGTGAAGACGGTCACGCCGGTGCTCGAGACCCGCAGCCGCCGCGTCGGCGGCGCGAACTACCAGGTGCCGGTCGAGGTGCCGCAGCGCCGCGCGCGCACGCTCGCGATCCGGTACCTCGTCACGTACTCCCGCGACCGCCGCGAGAAGAGCATGGACGACAAGCTCGCCGGCGAGATCCTCGACGCGCTCCAGAACCAGGGTGGGGCGTGGAAGCGCAAGGACGACATGTACCGCATGGCCCAGGCAAACAAGGCGTTCGCGCACTACCGGTGGTAGCGATGGCGACGGTCGAGCAGAACACGCGCGCGGGCCTCGAGCGGGTCCGCAACATCGGGATCATGGCCCACATCGATGCCGGGAAGACGACGACGACCGAGCGCATCCTCTACTACACCGGCCGCACCCACAAGATGGGCGAGGTGCACGAGGGTGCCGCGACGATGGACTGGATGGCGCAGGAGCAGGAGCGCGGCATCACGATCACGTCGGCGGCCACGACGGCGTTCTGGCGCGACTTCCGGATCAACATCATCGATACGCCCGGGCACGTGGACTTCACGGTCGAGGTCGAGCGCAGCCTGCGCGTCCTCGACGGTGCGATCGCCGTCTTCGACTCGGTCGCAGGCGTCGAGCCCCAGTCCGAGACCGTCTGGCGGCAGGCGGACCGCTACATGGTGCCGCGGATCGCGTTCGTCAACAAGATGGACCGCGTCGGAGCCGACTTCTTCGGCTCGGTGCAGTCCATGGTCGATCGTCTCGGTGCGAACCCCGTTCCGGTGCAGCTCCCCGTCGGCCAGGAGGAGCACTTCCGCGGTGTGGTCGACCTCGTCGAGATGAAGGCGATCGTCTGGACCGACGACCTCGGCACCAACATGGAGGTCCAGGAGATCCCGGCGGAGCTCGCGGAGCAGGCGCACGAGTACCACCACCAGCTGATCGACGCGGTCGCCGATCACGACGACGAGCTGACTGAGACCTACCTCGACGACGAGGAGCGGGTCACCCCGGACATGCTGCGGCGCGCCCTGAGGAAGGCGACGCTCGACATCTCGGTCACGCCGGTGCTCTGTGGCACGGCGTTCAAGAACAAGGGCGTCCAGCCGCTCCTCGACGCGGTGATCGACTACCTGCCGAGCCCCATCGACGTGCCGCCCATCCACGGGATCGACCCGCGCACCGACAACGAGCTCTCCCGGCGGCCCGATCTCGACGAGCCGTTCGCGTCGCTCGCCTTCAAGGTCATGTCCGACCCGTTCGTCGGAAAGTTGACGTACATCCGCGTCTACTCCGGCCGGATGAAGCAGGGCGACCGGGTGATGAACACGACCACGGGCAAGACCGAGCGGGTCGGGCGCATCCTCCAGATGCACGCCAACCACCGCGAGGAGCGCGACCAGATCGGAGCCGGCGAGATCGCCGCAGTCGTCGGCCTGAAGGCGACGACGACCGGCGATACGCTCGCCGTCGACACCGCGCCGATCCGGCTCGAGTCGATGACGTTCCCCGATCCGGTGATCGCGGTCGCGATCGAGCCGAGGACGAAGTCCGACCAGGACAAGCTCGGCAACGCCCTCCAGCGGCTGTCGGAGGAGGACCCGACGTTCCAGGTGCGAACCGACGAGGAGACCGGGCAGACGCTCATCTCGGGAATGGGCGAGCTGCACCTCGAGATCATCGTCGACCGGCTGACGCGCGAGTTCAACGTCGACGCGAACGTCGGCCGGCCGCAGGTCGCCTACCGCGAGACGGTCGGCCAGGCGGTCAAGGGCGTCGAGGGCAAGTTCGTCCGTCAGACGGGCGGCCGCGGCCAGTACGGCCACGCGGTCATCGACCTCGCGCCCGCCGGGCCCGGCGACGGCTACGAGTTCGTCGACAAGGTCGTCGGCGGCAAGATCCCCCGCGAGTACATCCCGTCGGTCGACCTGGGCATCCAGGAGGCGATGGAGTCGGGCATCCTCGCCGGCTTCCCGGTCGTCGACGTCCGCGTCACGCTCGTCGAGGGCTCCTACCACGATGTCGACTCGAGCGAGATGGCCTTCAAGGTCGCGGGCTCGATGGCCTTCAAGAATGCGATGCAGCGCGCGAAGCCGAAGCTGCTCGAGCCGGTGATGGCGGTCGAGGTCGTCACGCCCGACGACTACCTCGGGGACGTGATGGGCGACCTGAACTCCCGCCGCGGCAGGGTCGAAGGCCTCGAGCCGCGGGGCAACGCGCAGGCGATCCGGGCCAAGGTCCCGCTCGCCACCATGTTCGGCTACGCAACCGACCTGCGCTCGACGACGCAGGGGCGGGCCACGTTCACCATGCAGTTCGATCGCTACGAGGAAGTGCCTCAGTCGATCGCGGGCGAGATCGTCGCCGCCCAGACCTAAAGGAGACCGGAGGAAGGAATGTCCAAGCAGAAGTTCGAGCGCACCAAGCCGCACCTCAACGTCGGCACGATCGGCCACATCGACCACGGCAAGACGACGCTCACCGCCGCGATCACGAAGGTGCTTTCCGAGCAGGGCACGGGCACGGCCGCCCGCGACTTCGACTCGATCGACAATGCTCCCGAGGAGCGCCAGCGCGGAATCACGATCAACACGGCGCACGTCGAGTACGAGACGGCGAACCGCCACTACGCGCACGTCGACTGCCCCGGCCACGCCGACTACATCAAGAACATGATCACGGGCGCCGCCCAGATGGACGGCGCGATCCTGGTCGTCTCCGCGGCCGACGGGCCGATGCCGCAGACGCGCGAACACATCCTGCTCGCCCGCCAGGTCGAGGTGCCGTACATCGTGGTCGCGCTGAACAAGGCGGACATGGTCGACGATCCCGAGCTGATCGAGCTCGTCGAGATGGAGGTCCGGGAGCTGCTCTCCAAGTACGAGTTCCCCGGCGACGACATCCCGATCGTCCAGGTCTCGGCGCTGAAGGCGCTCGAGGGCGACGCGGAGTGGACGCCGAAGATCCTCGAGCTGATGGAGGCGGTGGACTCCTACATCCCGGAGCCGCAGCGCGACGTCGACAAGCCGTTCCTGATGCCGATCGAGGACGTCTTCACGATCACCGGCCGCGGCACGGTCGTCACCGGCCGCATCGAGCAGGGCCAGATCAAGTCCGGTGACGAGGTCGAGATCGTCGGGATTCACGACGAGACCGAGAAGACGGTCGTCACGGGGCTCGAGATGTTCCAGAAGACGCTGGATTTCGCGCAGGCGGGCGACAACGCCGGCGCGCTGCTCCGCGGGATCAAGCGCGAGGAGGTCGAGCGCGGCCAGGTGCTGGCGAAGCCCGGCTCGATCACGCCGCACACCCAGTTCAAGGCCGAGGTCTACGTCCTTTCGAAGGACGAGGGCGGGCGGCACACGCCGTTCTTCAACGGCTACCGGCCGCAGTTCTACTTCCGGACGACGGACGTGACCGGCTCGATCAAGCTCCCGGAGGGCCAGGAGATGGTCATGCCGGGCGACAACACGAACATGGAGATCGAGCTGATCCAGCCGATCGCCATGGACCAGGGACTTCGGTTCGCGATCCGCGAAGGTGGCCGCACGGTCGGCGCCGGCGTCGTGACCGACGTCATCAAGTAGCACTGTTGGCGTAAGGACACAGAGAGGGAGTAGGGGCACGTGGCTCAGCACAAGATCCGTATCCGGCTCAAGGGCTACGACCACAAGCAGGTCGACAAGTCCGCACGCGACATCGTCGAGACGGCCGAGCGCTCCGGGGCGACGATCACCGGGCCCGTGCCCCTGCCCACCGAGAAGAACGTGTACTGCGTGATCCGCAGCCCGTTCAAGGACAAGGACTCGCGTGAGCACTTCGAGGTGCGCACGCACAAGCGGCTCATCGACATCCACTCGCCCACGCCGAAGACGGTCGACTCGCTCATGCGCCTCGACCTGCCGGCCGGGGTCGATATCGAAATCAAGCTCTAGGGACCGAAAGGCATGAAGGGAATCATCGGACGCAAACTCGGGATGACGCAGATCTTCGACGACGAGTCGGGGGTGGTCACCCCTGTGACGGTCATCGAGGCCGGCCCGTGCCCGGTCGTCCAGGTGAAGACCGTCGAGAGCGACGGCTACGAAGCCGTGCAGCTCGCGTTCGACGCCGTACCGGAGCGCAAGATCTCCAAGGCCGAGACCGGCCATCTGAAGAAGGCCGGAGTCGAGCCGCACCGGCACCTGGTCGAGTTCCGAGGCTCGAGCGAGCTCCTGCTCGGTGAATCGGTCACCGTCGAGGCATTCCAGCCTGGCGACTCGATCAAGGTCTCCGGCATCGGCATCGGCAAGGGTTTCGCGGGCACGATCAAACGGCACAAGTTCCACCGCGGGCCGAAGTCCCACGGGTCGCACAACATCCGCAAGCCCGGCTCCATCGGTGCCTCCGCGACGCCTTCCCGGGTCTTCAAGGGAATGCGTATGGCCGGTCGCCTGGGCGGCAAGCGCGTCACCCAGGTCGGCCTGAAGGTGGTCGAGGTCGACTCCGAGCAGAACCTGCTGCTCGTCAAGGGCGCAGTGCCGGGGCCGAAGAACGGTATCGTCGAGATCAGGGAGGAGAAGGCGCACACGCGCCACCACCATGGCTAGCGCGGTCAAGGCCCCACTCCTCGACCCCGCCGGCAGGGCCGCCAAGCAGGTTGAGCTCGACGGCGAGGTGTTCGCCGCCGAGGTCAAGTCGCATCTCGTGCACGAGACCGTGCGTGCCGAGCTGAACGCGCAGCGTGCCGGCACACGGGGAGCGAAGAGCCGGGGTCTCGTGTCCGGCGGCCGCTCCAAGCCGTGGCGCCAGAAGGGGACCGGTCGGGCCCGCGCCGGCACGACCCGCGCGCCCCACTGGACCGGCGGCGGCGTCGCCTTCCCGCCCGGGATGCGGTCGTTCGACGTCAAGGTGAACCGGAAGGCGCGCCGCGCTGCCCTGCGGGGAGCGCTCTCGGCGCACGCTCAGGCCGGCACGCTCGGGCTGGTCGACGGTGCCGCGTTCGAGGCCCCGAGCACGAAGCTCGCCGTCGGGCTCGTCGACGCGTGGGCGAAGGAGCGCCCGCTCGTGGTCGTCTGCGCCGACGAGGACGAGAACCTCGCGCGCTCGTTCCGGAACCTCCAGAAGGTTGCGGTCGTCGCGCCGTCGGAGCTCGACGTCGCCGCCGTCGTCTGGGCACGCTCGTTGCTCGTCTCGCAGGCTGCCCTCACAGGACTGCTGGCGCGGGCCGGCGCCGGCGGCGGCCCGGCCGGGGAGGCCGTCGAGGAGGCATCGTCGTGAGCCTGACGTCCCGCCAGGTGCTCATCTCCCCGGTCGTGTCCGAGAAGAGCTACGGCCTGATCGAGGCGAAGAAGTACGCGTTCCGCGTTCATCCCGACGCGCACAAGACCCAGATCCGTCAGGCGGTCGAGGAGCTCTTCGATGTCCGGGTGATCGGCGTCAACGTCTCGACGGTGCAGCCGAAGCCCAAGCGGCGCGGCCTGCACAAGGGTGTGAAGCCCGGCTGGAAGAAGGCGGTCGTCCAGGTGCATCCGGACGACGAGATCCAGATCTTCGCAGGAGCCCAGGTATGACCCCGAAAATGCTTCGCTCCGGGGTGGAACCCCATGAAAGGCAGAACATCCGATGGCCCTGAAGAAGTACAAGCCGACATCCCCCGGCAGACGGTTCATGAGCGTCTCCTCGTTCGAGGAGATCACGAAGAGCGAGCCGGAGAAGTCGCTGACCGCTCCGATCAAGAAGACCGGCGGCCGCAACGTCAACGGCCGTGTGACGACGCGTCACCAGGGCGGCGGGCACAAGCGCCGCTACCGGATCATCGACTTCAAGCGCCGCAAGGACGGCGTCCCGGCGAAGGTGGCCGCGATCGAGTACGACCCGAACCGGTCGGCGCGAATCGCGCTGCTCCACTACGCCGACGGCGAGAAGGCCTACATCCTCGCTCCGGCGCGGCTCGAGGTCGGGGCGAGTGTCGAGTCGGGTCCCGGTGCGGACATCCGCCCGGGCAACGCCCTGCCGCTCGAGAACATCCCGACCGGGACGATGGTGCACAACGTCGAGCTCAAGCCGGGGCGCGGCGGCCAGCTCGCCCGCAGTGCCGGCTCGGGCATCCAGCTGGTCGCGAAGGACGACGGCTATGGGGTCGTGCGTCTGCCTTCTGGCGAGATGAGGCGCGTGCCGCTATCCTGCCGGGCCACCGTCGGCCAGGTCGGGAACGTCGACCACGAGAACCAGACGGGCGGCAAGGCGGGCCGCAGTCGCTGGCGCGGCAAGCGCCCCGCCGTCCGCGGCTCCGCGATGAACCCGGTCGACCACCCGCACGGCGGCGGCGAGGGCAAGTCCAAGGGCGGCCGGCACCCGGTGACGCCGTGGGGGGTCCCGACGCTCGGCAAGCGGACCCGCCGGAAGCACAAGGAATCCGACTCGTTGATCGTCCGTCCCCGCAGGCGCGGCAAGGAAAAGCGATGAAGATGCGGCGCATTTTCATCGTGGAGAAAGGCGCTAAATGAGCCGTAGCTCGAAGAAGGGACCGTTCGTGGAAGAACGGTTGATGAAGAGAATCGAAGAGATGAACGCCTCCGGCAACAAGCGGATGGTCCGAACGTGGTCCCGCACCTCGACGATCTTCCCGGAGATGGTCGGGCACACGATCGCCGTCCACGACGGCCGCAAGCACGTGCCGGTGTTCGTCTCCGAGCAGATGGTCGGGCACAAGCTCGGCGAGTTCGCCCCGACGCGGATGTTCCGCGGCCACGCGGGCGATCGCCAGACGCAGGTGAAGAGAGGGTAGTGGCCGTCACGCCGACACAGGCGCACACCGTGCGCGCCCAGGCGAAATGGGTGCGGATGTCCGCGCGCAAGGGGCGCGTGGTCGCGGAGCACATCCGGGGCCGCAGCGTGCCCGAGGCAAGAGCGGTGCTCGCCTTCACGCCCCGCGCCGCGGCCAGGGAGATCGAGAAGGTGCTCGCCTCCGCAGTCGCGAACGCCGAGGCAAACCACGGCCTGAACGGGGACGACCTGGTCGTCCACGCCGCCGTGGTCGACGAAGGGCCGATGCTGAAGCGCTGGCGTGCGCGCGCCCGCGGGCGTGTGGCCCGCATCAAGAAGCGCACCTGTCACATCACGCTGACCCTCGTGTCGGTCGAGGTTCCCGGGGCGGCCCCGCCGAAGCCGAGAAGGGCGGCGGAGGTGTCGGCGAAGGCGCCGACCACGGAGGCGAAGCCCGATGAGACGATGGCCGAGGAGAAGCCGAAGCGCACACCGAAGCCCAAGACGGAAGCAGCCACCGGAGAAAAGCCGAGGCGCACGAGGAGGACCACCTCTTCCTCGAAGCCGAAGGCTCCGAGGAAGGACAGCTAGATGGGCCAGAAGATCCATCCCGGCGGCCTGCGGGTCGGCGTGATCCACGACTGGAAGTCGAACTGGTACACGTCCGCGAAGGAGTTCAAGGGCGCCCTGCTCGAGGACATCAGAATCCGCGAGCACATCAACCGCAAGCTCGGTCACGCGGGGCTGTCCGACATCCTGATCCGCAAGGACAAGCAGCGGATCACGATCGACATCTACACCGCCCGCCCCGGCATCGTGATCGGCAAGTCGGGGGTCGAGGTCGATGCGCTGCGCCGCGAGGTGCACGCGATGACGCACAAGAACGTGCACATCAACATCAACGAGATCAAGCGCCCCGAGCTGGACGCCAAGCTCGTCGCCCAGTCGATCGCCGAGCAACTCCAGAACAGGGTCAGCTTCCGGCGCGCGATGAAGCGCTCGCTCGCCTCGGCGATGCGCTCGGGCGCGCACGGCGTGAAGATCAAGTGCTCCGGACGCCTCGGCGGCGGCGAGATGAGCCGAGTCGAGAGCTACTCGGAGGGCCGCGTCCCGTTGCACACGATCCGGGCGGACATCGACTACGGCGCCTGCGAGGCGAAGACGACCTTCGGCCGGATCGGGGTGAAGGTCTGGATCAACAAGGGCGAGATCATGCCCGAGGGCTACGAAGGCGTCTCGCAGCGCGACTCCCGCCTCGGCGACCAGGACCAGGCCCGCCGGCGCGGCGGTGCCTCCGAGGGTCTGTCCGCCTCCCGCGAGGGCGGACGCGGCCGGCAGTCCGACCGCGAGGGCCTCGGGCCGGTGCGGCGGCGCCGCGGCGGCGGCGGTGGTCCGGGCGGCCCCGGTGGTGCTCGCGGCGGGCGCGGAGGGCGGCGCGGTGGGGCACCGCGCGAGGGTCGCGCCGAGCAGCCGCGGACCGACCAGCGTGCCGGCCAGGCCGAGACGCGCGAACAGCCCGCGAGCGAGCCGCAGGTCGAGGCACCGAAGGGCGACACGCCGCAGGCCGAGGCGCCCGAAACCCCGACGGCCGAGACGCCCGATACCTCGAGCACGCCGGAGGAGACGACCGACTGATGCTGCTGCCCAAGAAGACCAAGTACCGCAAGCAGCAGCGCGGCCGCCGAGCCGGGACCTCCAAGGGGCAGACAGCGGTCGCCTTCGGCGACTACGGGCTCAAGTCTCTCGAGGCCGGCTGGCTGACGAACCGCCAGATCGAGGCGGCCCGGATCGCGATGACGCGCAAGATCAAGCGCGGCGGCAAGGTCTGGATCAACATCTTCCCGGACAAGCCGGTGACCCAGAAGCCCGCAGAGACGCGAATGGGTTCGGGGAAGGGCTCGCCGGAGCACTGGGTCGCGGTGGTGAAGCCCGGCCGCGTCATGTTCGAGCTGGCCGGCGTTCCCGAGCCGCTGGCGAAGGAAGCGCTGCGCCTCGCGGGCACCAAGCTGTCGGTGAAGACCAAGGTGGTCAAGCGGGAGGCTGATCTCTTTGAGTAACGGGAGAGTGACCTCGTGAGGGCGCGGCAACTGCGCGACATGACCGACGCCGAGCTGGAGCGCCACCTGGAGGAGACGCGCCAGGAGCTGTTCAACCTGCGCTTCCAGTCCGCGACCGGCGCGCTCGAGAACTCGGCGCGACTCCGGCTGGCGAAGCGCGAGATCGCCCGCATCCTGACCATCCGCAACGAGCGTGAGGAAGTAACGAGTGGCTGACGAGACGAACACCGAGAACACCGAAGAGACTCCCGAGGCTCCGGCCGAGGAAAAGCCGAAGCGCACCCGCGCCAAGAAGAGCGAGGACGCGCCGGGGGCCTCGGAGAAGCCGAAGCGCACCCGGAAGAAGGCCGAGGAGACCGCCGCCGCGCCGGAGGAAGCCCCGGTGGTGAGCGAAGAGGTCGAGGCGGAGGCCGATCAGGTCGAAGCCGAGCCCGAGCCGACCCCGGAGCCCGTCGTCGAGGAAGCTCCGACCCAGGAGCCCGTTGCCGAAGAGGTGCCCGTCGCGGAGGCAGAGCCTGCGGCCGATGTGGAGGCGGAAGCCGCGGCGTCGGAGGAACCCGTCGCCGCCGACCAGCCCGCCGAGGAGGCAGTCACGGAGGCCTCGGCCGACGGCGGGCCGGCGGGGACGGACGAGGCTGCGACCGAGCAGCCGAGAGGTCCGCAACGCGGGCCGAAGAAGAAGAACAAGCGGCTCCCGCGCGGCGAGCGCCACAAGCATTCCAAGCCCAAGCGCGAGAAGCCGAGCCAGCGCAAGCCGGTCACCCGGCTGCCCAAACCCGAGCGCGAGCGCGGCCGCGACCAGCAGCGCCGCGGTGTCGTCGTCTCGGCGGCGATGGACAAGACGATCGTCGTGCGTGTCGACTCCGTGAAGGCGCACCCGAGGTACAAGAAGGTGATCCGCCGGTCGAAGAAGTTCCACGCCCACGACGAGCAGAACCAGGCGAAGGCGGGCGACGTCGTCCGCATCGTCGAGACCCGCCCGCTCTCCAGGCAGAAGCGCTGGCGGCTGGCCGAGATCATCGAGGTCGCGAAGTAGTGGAGATGAGACCGTGATCCAGCAGGAGACCCGAGTCCGCGTGGCCGACAACACCGGTGCCCGCGAGTTGCTCTGCATCCGCGTGAAGGGCGGATCCCACCGCCGCTACGCCCGGGTCGGCGACGTCATCGTCGGCACGGTCAAGACCGCGACCCCGCAAGGCCAGGTCAAGAAGGGCGAGGTCGTGCAGGCGGTGATCGTCCGGACGAAGAAGCCGTTCGGGCGCGACGACGGCACCCAGATCGCCTTCGACGAGAACGCCGCGGTGATCATCGACGCCCAGCGGAACCCGCGCGGGACGCGAATCTTCGGGCCGGTCGCGCGCGAGCTCCGCGAGAAGAACTTCATGAAGATCGTCAGCCTCGCCCCGGAGGTTCTGTAGCCGTTCGGCTGACGCCGAACGGCTAGGAGAAAGGCATGAACGCCATGAAAGTCAGAAAGGGAGATCTGGTTCAGATTCTGTCGGGCAAGGACCGCGGCAAGCAGGGCCGAGTGATCGACGCGCGCCCCTCTGAGCAGCGCGTGATCGTCGAGAACCTCAACGTCGTCAAGCGGCACACCAAGCCGCGGCCGATGCGCGACGCCAACCGCATGGGCGGGACGACGATGATGCCCGGCGGCGTGATCGACAAGCCGGCGCCGCTGCCGGTGTCGAAGGTGATGGTCGTCTGCCCGTCCTGCAACCTGCCGACCCGGGTGGGCCACGTGTTCCGCGAGGTCAAGGGCAAGAAGGTGAAGATCCGCGTCTGTCGCCGCCACGGCTGCGGAGGTGAGCTGGACAAGTGACCGTGACTGCAACTGACACGTACACGCCGCGGCTGAAGGAGCTCTACGACAAGGAGCTCAAGGCGCGCCTGAAGGAGGAGCTGGGCCTCTCCTCCGTGATGCAGGTCCCGCGCGTGACCAAGATCACCTTGAACATGGGAGTCGGCGACGCCAAGACCGAGGCAAAGGCGCTCGACGCGGCCATGGACGAGCTCTCGACGATCGCCGGGCAGCGCGCGCAGATGCGCCGCGCCCGCAAGTCGATCGCCGCGTTCAAGCTCCGCGAGGGCATGCCGATCGGCGCCCGCATCACGCTGCGCGGGGCGCGGATGTACGAGTTCCTCGACCGGTTGGTCTCGATCGCCCTTCCCCGTATCCGCGACTTCCGCGGGCTCGACCCCGGCTCGTTCGACGGGCGCGGCAACTACTCGCTGGGGATCCGCGAGCAGATCATCTTCCCGGAGATCAACTACGACGACGTCGCCGCCGTGCGCGGCCTGGACATCGCCATCACGACGTCGGCGGCCGACGACGAGAGCGCTCGCGCGCTGCTCCGAGGCCTCGGGCTGCCGTTCGCCGAGGACAGGAGGAGTCAGGAGTAATGGCCAAGAAGTCGATGATCGCCAAGGCCGCTCGTCCGCAGCGCTTCAGGGTTCGCGCGTACTCGCGCTGCAACCGGTGCGGGCGCCCGCGCGCCGTTTTCAAGAAGTTCGGGCTCTGCCGGATCTGTCTGCGGGAGCTCGCCCACGCCGGCGTGATCCCCGGGATGACGAAGAGCTCCTGGTAGGAGGAACGACGTGCTGACCGACCCCATCGCCGACATGCTCACGCGCATCCGGAACGCCAACAAGGCGCTCCAGGACACCGCGACGATGCCCACCTCCCGGATGAAGGTGGACATCGCCCGCCTGCTCAAGGAGGAGGGCTACATCCGCGACTACCGCGTCGAGAAGGGCGAGAGCTTCGACCTCCTCGTCGTCGAGCTCAAGTACGGCCGCAGCCGCGAGCGCGTGATCACGAACCTGAAGCGCATCTCCAAGCCCGGCCGACGCATCTACGCGAGAAAGGACCGCATGCCGCGCGTCCTCGGCGGGATGGGCACGGCTATCCTGTCCACGTCGAGCGGCGTGATGACCAGCCGAACCGCGCAGGAGCGCGGTATCGGCGGCGAGGTCATCTGCTTTGTGTGGTGAGAAGTCTCACGACTCTTCACCAGCGACTGAACTATGAGCCGAATCGGAAGATCACCAATTGAGCTGCCGGCCGGAGTCTCGGTCTCCATCAGCCCTGGGCGCGTGATGGTCAACGGGCCGCTCGGCGAGCTCGCGCAGGACGTGCCGCAGCGCATGAAGATCGAGCAGACGGACGGTTCGATCACGGTCACGCGGCCGACCGACCGTGGCGAGGACCGGGCGCTGCACGGGCTGACCCGCACGCTCGTCGCGAACATGGTCGAGGGCGTGACGAAGGGCTTCGAGAAGCGACTCGAGATCCAGGGCGTCGGCTACCGCGCCTCGCTGCGCGGCACCGCGCTCGAGCTCAACGTCGGCTTCTCGCACCCGGTCGTCAAGGAAGCGCCGGCCGGGATCACGTACGAGCTCCCGACCCAGACCGAGATCGTCGTGAAGGGCATCGACAAGCAGCAGGTCGGCCAGATCGCGGCCGAGATCCGCAAGGTGCGGCCGCCCGAGCCGTACAAGGGCAAGGGGATCCGCTACCACGGCGAGTACGTCCGCAGGAAGGTCGGCAAGCGCGCATGAGCACGGTCACCACACGCCAGCTCCGCGAGCGCCGCCGGCGCCGGATCCGCGGCAAGATCGCCGGCACCGCCGAGCGGCCGCGCCTGGCCGTGTTCCGGTCGAACACGGGCATCAGCGCCCAGCTGATCGACGACCAGGCCGGAAGGACGCTCGCCGCGGCCGGCTGGCAGGGACTCAAGAGCATCAAGGGCTCGAAGACCGACCAGGCGAAGGAGGTCGGCAAGCTGTTGGCGGCGAACGCGAAGGCAGCAGGGATCGAGACCTGTGTCTTCGACCGCGGCGGCTACCTCTACCACGGACGCGTGAAGGCGCTGGCCGAGGGCGCCCGCGAGGGAGGGTTGACGTTTTGACGAGCGTGGAGCGTGAGGTGTTCGCGCGCGAGGACGCGCGCGAGCTCAAGGAGCGCGTGGTCGAGATCAACCGCGTCGCCAAGGTGGTCAAGGGCGGCCGGCGGTTCTCGTTCACGGCACTGGTGGTGATCGGCGACGAGGTCGAGCGCGTCGGCGTCGGCTACGGGAAGGCGCGCGAGGTTCCGCTCGCGATCTCGAAGGCCGTCGACGATGCGAAGAAGAACCTCTTCACCGTCCCGAAGCACGGGACGACGATCACGCACGAGATCATCGGCAAGTCCGACGCCGCCCGAGTCCTCCTCCGGCCCGCGAGCGAGGGCACCGGCGTGATCGCCGGCGGCGGCGTCCGCGCCGTCCTCGAGCTCGCCGGGATCCGCGACATCCTCGCGAAGAGCCTCGGGACGACGAACCCGATCAACATGCTCAAGGCGACGGTGGACGGCCTGAAGAACCTCCGCCGCCCCGAGGACGTGGCGAGGATCCGCGGATTGACGATCTCCCAGGTTCTACCCGTTTCGACTGCTGTCGCAGTCGAGACGGATGAGAAGACGGATACCGCGGCGGTGCCGGCAGGGGCCGAGGAGACACGGGCGTGAGCAAGGTGCGTGTCACCCAAGTCCGGAGCCAGATCGGCCAGACTCAACGGCATCGCGGGACGCTTCGCGCTCTCGGCCTCGGCAAGATCGGCCGCACGTCCGAGCACGAGGAGAGCCCGGTGCTCGCCGGTATGCTGAGGAAGGTCCGGCACCTGGTGAAGGTCGAGGACGCGACGTAGATGGCCGGCGATCTCAGCCTCTCCAACCTCAAGCCCGCGCAGGGCCGCAAGGACCGCAAGCGCGTCGGCCGCGGGATGGGCTCCGGCAAGGGGCGCTACTCCGGCCGCGGGATCAAGGGCCAGAAGGCGCGCTCGGGGTCGCACGCGATGCGGGCCGGCTTCGAGGGCGGTCAGATGCCGGCGTACATGCGCATGGGCAAGCAGCGCGGCTCGACCTCGAAGGACGCGATGCCGATCGGACCCTTTCGCACGTTGACCTGTTCGGTCAACGTGCGAGACCTGGCGCGGTTCGAACCCGGCTCCGAGGTCACTCCCGAGACGCTCGAAGAGAGAGGCTTGATCCGCAACCTTCGCCGTGACGTCAAGATCCTGGGCCATGGGGACCTCGGCGTGGAGCTGGCCGTCTCGGCGCACGCCTTCTCCAGAACCGCCGTGGAGAAGATCGAGGCCGCAGGCGGAAGCGTCACCTGGCTCAAGCCGCCGCACGAGAAGAAGGTGCGCCGCCACAAGAAAGCCGCTCCTGCGGCGTCCGAGGCGACGGCGGAGGCCGCCGAGGCCGAAGAGCCCGCCGCCGAGGCTGCCGCAGAACCGGCAGCCGAGGAGCCCACAGAGGGCGAGTAGTTGCTTTCCTGGATCGCGAACGCGTGGCGGGTGCCGGAGCTCCGCCGCCGCCTGCTGTTCACCGCCTTCGTTCTCGCCCTGTACCGACTCGGGAGCTTCATCCCCGCCCCCGGCGTCGATGCCGCCCAGATCAAGACCTACTTCGGGAACCAGGGCGGGACGGTGCTCGGCCTGCTCAATCTGTTCTCGGGGAACGCGCTGTCGCGCTTCTCGATCTTCGCGCTCGGGATCATGCCGTACATCACGGCCTCGATCATCCTGCAGCTGATGGCGGTGGTCGTTCCGAGCCTCGCCCAGCTCCAGAAGGAGGGCGAGGCGGGGTACGCCAAGATCAACCAGTACACCCGCTACCTGACCGTCGGACTGGCAGCGGCGCAGGCCGTCGGGTACTCGTACCTCTTCCGGCGCCAGCACATCCTGACCGCCAACACCGGGCGCCTCGTGCTGATCGTGGTCACCCTGACCGCCGGGACGACGCTGCTGATGTGGTTCGGCGAGCAGATCACGAAGCGAGGCATCGGCAACGGGATCTCGCTGCTGATCTTCGCCTCGATCATCGACCGCTCCCCGCTGGCCGTCCGCGCCTGGATCGACGGAGGGCCGACGACCAAGCTCTTCTTCCCGCTCCTCGCGCTCGCCGTGATCGTCGCCGTCGTCTTCATGCAGGAGGGGCAGCGCCGGATCCCGATCCAGTACGCCAAGCGTCAGGTCGGACGACGCATGACCGCCGGAGGCTCGACGTACCTACCCCTGCGCGTGAACATGGCCGGCGTGATCCCGATCATCTTCGCCGCCGCGGTGATGGCCTTCCCGCCGACGATCGGTCAGTTCTTCCCGCAGACGCAGCCCTGGATCAACCGCAACTTCACCCAGTCCGACTGGCCCTACCTGACGATCGAGGCGATCCTGATCATCGTCTTCACGTACTTCTACACGGCGGTCCAGTTCAACCCGGTCGACCAGGCCGAGAACCTGCGCAAGCAGGGCGGCTACATCCCGGGCATCCGGCCGGGGCCGCCGACCGCGAGCTACCTGGACCGCGTACTCTCTCGGCTGACGCTGCCGGGATCGCTCTACCTGGCCATCGTCGCGGTGTTACCGACGTTCCTGATCCAGTTCTTCAACTTCTCGCAGTCGACGAGCACGTTCCTCGGCGGTACGTCCTTGCTGATCATCGTCGGCGTCGCGCTCGACACCATGCGGCAGATGGAGTCGCAGATGATGATGCGCTCCTACGAGGGCTTCCTCAAGTAGCGTGGACGTGCTGCTGCTTGGTCCGCAGGGGTCCGGGAAAGGCACCCAGGCGAAGCTGATCGCAAAGACGTACGGCATTCCGCACATCGCGACCGGCGACATGATCCGCGAGATGAAGGAGCTGGACACGCCGGTCGGACGCGAGGTGAAGGCCGTCTACGACGCCGGCCGGCTCGTCCAAGACGACCTGATCATCCGGATGATCCGCGACCGGCTCGACCGCGGTGACACCATCCCCGGCTTCGTCCTCGACGGCTTCCCGCGGAACATGGCCCAGGCGGAGGCGCTCGACGGGCTGCTCGACGAGCTCGGCCGTGACCTCGACGTCGTGTTCGAGCTGCAGGTGGCGCGCGACGTGCTGCTCGAACGGATGCGGAAGCGCGCAGTCGAGGAGAACCGGTCCGACGACACGCCCGAGGCGATCAGGCAGCGGCTCGAGATCTACGAGCGCGAGACCGCGCCGCTCGTCGAGTACTACCGCACGACCCGGGGGAACGTCGTCGGCATCCACGCCGACCGGACGATCGACCAGATCTTCGCCGAGATCCGCGCGACGCTCGACCAGGTGGCAGCATGATCATCCGCAAGTCACCCGACGAGCTGGAGCGGATGGCGCGCGCGGGGCGCATCGTCGCCGAGACGCTCGCGCTCGTCGGAGAGCAGGCCCGCCCGGGCATGACGACCGCAGAGCTGGACGAGCTCGCCGAGGATTTCATCGCGGGCCAGGGCGGCTACCCGACGTTCAAGGGCTACCGGGGCTACCCCGCGGCGACGTGCATCTCGCCGAACGCGATGATCGTCCATGGGATCCCGGGGCCGTACGAGCTCTCCGACGGCGACATCCTCTCCGTCGACGTCGGCGTCACGCTCGACGGGTTCGTCGCCGACTCCGCCCACACGTTCCCGATCGGCGAGATCTCGGACGTGGCCGAGCGCCTCCTCGAGGCGGGCCAGGCAGCGCTGGCGGCGGGGATCGAGCAGTGCCGTGCCGGCAACCGGCTCTCGGACATCTCACACGCCGTCCAGCAGGCGACGGAGACGGCCGGGTTCTCGGTGGTGCGGAGCCTGGTCGGGCACGGCGTGGGGCGCTCGATGCACGAGGATCCCCAGATCCCGAACTACGGCGAGCCGGGGCGAGGGCCCGTGCTCGCCGAAGGGATGACCTTCGCGATCGAGCCGATGATCAACGCCGGCGGACCGGACATCTTCGTGCACGACGACGAGTGGTCGATCTCCACCGCCGACGGGTCGCTCTCTGCCCATTTCGAGCACACGGTGGCGGTCACGGCGGCCCGGCCGCGGATCCTGACGGCAACACCCGTTTTGCTACGATAGGGATCCACGGCGCAGCCGCCGCTGTGCCGTGCTTTTTCATGTGTTCCCGATGTTCGGACCGCGTCTCGCCGGACGCGGTTCCTGTGAGGAAGGGTGGCGGTCAAGGAAGAGATCGAAGTCGAAGGCGAGGTCGTCGAAGCGCTGCCGAGCACGATGTTCCGCACGTGCAAGTGGACGACGGTCGAGCTCTCCGCCTACCTCTGCCGAGGCCGCATCACGTACCGCTACCGATGAAAGTCAGAGCATCCGTCAAGCCGATGTGCGAGCGGTGCCGCGTGATCAAGCGGCACGGCACGACCATGGTCATCTGCACCAACCCGCGGCACAAGCAACGGCAAGGCTAGAGGAGACGAGTTGGCACGCATCGCCGGAGTGAACCTCCCGAACCAGAAGCGGCTCGAGATCGGGCTGACGTACATCTACGGCATCGGCACGACGAGCGCGCGCACCATCTGCGCGGCGCTCGACCTGTCGCCCGACGAGAAGATCAAGGACCTGACCGACGAGGAGGTCACGAAGCTCCAGCGCCACATCGACGAGCAGTACCAGGTCGAGGGCGACCTCCGCCGCGAGCGGCAGCAGGCGATCAAGCGCCTGACCGAGATCGGCGCGTACCGCGGCATCCGGCACCGCCGCGGCCTGCCGGTGAACGGGCAGCGCACGAAGACCAACGCGCGGACGCGCAAGGGGCCGAAGAAGACGGTCGGCCGCGGGAAGAAGGCGAAGTAGCGTGGCGCCCCCGAGGAGAACCGCGGGCCGCGGCCGCACCCGCCGCCGTGTCAAGAAGAACGTCGCCGTCGGCCAGGCCCACATCAAGACGTCGTTCAACAACACGATCGTGTCCCTCACGGACAAGGACGGAGCGGTGATCGTCTGGGAGTCGGCCGGCTCGGCGGGCTTCAAGGGCTCGCGCAAGTCGACCCCCTTCGCCGCGCAGGTGACGGCCGACGCCGCCGCCCGCAAGGGCATGGAGCACGGCCTCCAGAAGGTCGAGGTCTTCGTCAAGGGCCCGGGCTCCGGCCGCGAGACGGCGATCCGGTCGCTCCAGGCTGCCGGCCTCGAGATCCTCGGTGTCCGTGATGTCACCCCGCAGGCCCACAACGGCGTGCGCCAGAAGAAGCGGCGGAGAGTCTGATGGCCAGAGACCGTTCGCCGAAGTGCAAGCAGTGTCGCCGCGAGGGGATGAAGCTCTTCCTGAAGGGCGAGCGCTGCCTGACCGAGAAGTGCGCGATCGAGCGCCGCAGCTACCCGCCGGGCGAGCACGGCCGCGGCCGTATCAAGCAGTCGGAGTACCTGCTCCAGCTGCGCGAGAAGCAGAAGGCCCGCCGCTACTACGGCCTGCTCGAGAAGCAGTTCCGCACGTACTACGAGAAGGCGTCCCGGAGCTCCGGCATCACCGGCGAGAACCTGCTCCGGATGCTCGAGACCAGGCTGGACAACGTCGTCTACCGGCTCGGCTTCGCCGCCTCGCGCGCGCAGGCGCGCCAGCTCGTCCGCCACGGGCACTTCCAGGTCAACGGGAAGCGCGTGAACATCCCCAGCTACCAGGTCAAGCCCAACGACGTGATCACGATCCGCACCGGCTCGTCCGCCGAGCAGACCGTGCGCGACGCGACCGACCTCACCGCCTCGGTCGCCCCGTGGCTCCAGGCCGACCACGACGGGCTCACCGGGAAGATCCTCAAATGGCCCGACCGGGGCGAGATCGACACCCCGGTGCAGGAGTCGCTGATCGTCGAGCTCTATTCGAAGTAGAAGGACGCCGGCATTCGGCCGGCACTAGGAAAGGACTGCATTGGCAACTCGCATGATCGAATTCCAGGTCCCGAAGATCGTCCACGAGGAAGTCGACGAGCAGCGCGGCGTCTTCGTGATCGAGCCGCTCGACCGCGGCTTCGGCTACACGTTCGGGAACTCGCTGCGCCGCGTGCTGCTCTCCTCGCTGGAGGGCGCCGCCGTGACCTCGGTGAAGATCGAGGGCGTCGCGCACGAGTTCACGACGCTGCCGGGTGTCCGCGAGGACGTGACCGACATCATCCTCAACCTCAAGAACCTGATCTGCCGCCTGCACGGCGAGTCACCCGACATCGAGGTGCGCCTCCAGAAGAAGGGGCCGGGCGTCGTGAAGGCGTCCGACATCCAGGCTCCGGCCGAGCTCGAGATCCTCAACCCGGAGCTCGAGATCGCCAACCTGGCCGAGAAGGGCAAGCTCGAGGTCACGCTGACGATCGGCCGCGGCCGCGGGTACGTGCCGGGCGAGATGAACCGCGGGCCCGAGCACACGATCGGGGTCATCCCGATCGACTCGATGTTCTCGCCGGTCCGCCGCGTCTCGTACGACGTCGAGGCCGCGCGCGTCGGTCAGCGCACCGACTACGACAAGCTGCGGCTCGACATCACCACCGACGGGTCGATCGACCCTCGGGAGGCGATCGGCCAGGCCGCGGAGATCCTGATTCGCCAGCTGGCGATCTTCACCGACATCGAGAAGATCGAGGGCTTCGGGGAGGCCGCCGCGGTCACGGACGGCGGCGGGCCTGCAGAGCCGTCGCTCGCGCACGGGATGGAGAACTTCCCCATCGAGGAGCTCGAGCTCGGCGTCCGCTCGTACAACTGCCTGAAGCGGGTCGGCATCGAGACGATCGGCGACCTCGTGATGAAGTCCGAGAACGAACTCGCGGCGATCCCGAACTTCGGCAAGAAGTCGATCGAGGAGGTCAAGGAGACCCTGGCGACCCACGGTCTCCGGCTTCGCGGCGACGACGGAGGCAACGGGGAGTGAGGCATCACCGCGCCGGAAAGAAGCTCGGCCGCGACGCCTCGCACCGCAAGGCGCTCTACTCGAACCTCGCGGGCGCGCTGATCGAGCACGGCCGGATCAAGACGACCGTCGCGAAGGCGAAGGCGGTCCGGCCGATCGCCGAGCAGATGATCACGCTCGGCCGGCGCGGCGACCTGCACGCGCGCCGGCAGGCGATGGCCTACCTCCGGTCGCAGCAGGTGGTGCACACGCTCTTCGCCGAGGTCGGGCCGCGCTTCAAGGGCCGGCCGGGCGGCTACTCGCGCATCGTCCGCATCGGGCCGCGCCCCGGCGACGCGGCCGAGATGGCGTACCTCGAGCTCGTCGACTTCTCGGCGGAGAACCAGGCCGAGGAGAAGGCCGAGCGGCGCCGCCTCCGGCTCCGGCGCCGTCAGGAGGCCGAGGAGCGCGCCGAGGCCGAGGAGCGCGCCGAGGCCGAGGCTCCGGCTCCCGTGGCGTCGTAGGGACCCTCCGGGTCAGACCGTCGTGTTGATTCGCGGCTCGATGATCTCGTCGATGAGCCCATAGTCGACCGCTTCCGACGGCGTCATGAACCTGTCGCGGTCGATGTCGAGCATCACCTGTTCGACCTCGCGGTTCGAGTGGAGCGCGATGATCTCGGCCATCCGGCGCGTGGTCGAGAGCACCTCGCGGGCGTGGATGTCGATGTCACTGGGCGTGCCGCGGAACCCTGCCGAGCCCTGGTGGATCATCATCTTCGCGTTCGGCAGCGCGGATCGCTTCCCGGGCGAGCCGCCGCAGAGGATCATGGCCGCCGCCGACATCGCCATCCCGACGCAGATCGTCCGCACGTCAGGCCTGGGTTCGCGAACGACGTCGAGTTCGACCTCGTGCGCGGCGGGACGTTCCGCTGGGACGACGGCGAGGTGCGACACGCGGTCGTCGAGGAGGTCGAGACCGAGCGGCGGCTGGCGATCCGCTGGTGGGACCCTGCAGGGCCCGACGAGAGCGGGGTCACGTTCACGCTGGTCGCCATGCCGGAGGGAACGCGCCTGATCGTCACCGAGACCGCGTCCTGCGACTGGGCGTGGGCGCTGCACGCCTATGCACATGCGGGAAGACAGCGTCTTCACGGCGCTGTCTGACCCGAGTCGCCGCCGTCTTCTCGAGGCGCTGGCCGGCCGTGAGTCGGCCTCGCTGACCGAGCTGGCCTCGGAGCTCCCCGTGACGCGGCAGGCGGTGTCGAAGCACCTCGCGACGCTGGGACAGGCGGGTTTGGTCGAGTCGCGGCGGGCCGGGCGGGAGACGCACTACCGCCTCACCCCGCAGCCGCCCTCGACGCGCTGGCGTGGATCGAGAAGGTCGGCGAACGGTGGGACGGACGCCTCGCGCGTCTCCGAGACCACCTCGCGGGGAGCTAGCTCTCGGAGACCGTTGCTTTCTCGATCACGACGCGCTTCGTCGGCTGCTCGGTCGCCGGATCGCCGAGCTCGCCGATCTTGTCGACGACGTCCATTCCGCTCGACACCTTGCCCAGCAGCGCATAGTCGGGGGGCAGGCCGGCGTCGGCGCCCGTGACCACGAAGAACTGGCTGCCTGCGGTCCCGGGCGGCTCCGCAGCCGTCTTCGCCATCGCCACCACGCCCCTCGTGTACTTCGCATCCGCCGGGGGCGCGTCCACAGTCGTGTAGCCGGGCCCACCCGTGCCGTCGCCGTTGGGGTCGCCGCCCTGGATCACGAAACCCGGCACGATCCGGTGGAAGGTGAGGCCGTCGAAGAACCCCTTCTTCACGAGCGCCGCGAACGACGCGGCCGTATGCGGCGAGTCCTTCACGTCGAGGTCGAACGCGAAGGTGCCCTGGTTCGTCTTCAGCGCGACGGTGTAGGTCTTCGAGGGGTCGAGCGCCGGTCTGCCGGAGCTCGACCCGGCCGTCGTCGACGCGCTCTCCTTGGAGCCGCTTCCGCCGCAGCCCGCCGCCAGCAGGACGGCGGCCGCTGCGAGTGCGACGATCGGCACAGTGTCGGGAAGAACCGTGCGCCTGAGGCTCGACATGGAGTACGACGGTACCGATTTCTCCGGCTGGGCAGCTCAACCAGGGTTCCGCACCGTCGAGGCGACCCTGCGCGACGCACTCGGCACCCTCTACGCGAGCCTCGACAACCTGCGGGTCGCCGGTCGCACGGACGCAGGCGTGCATGCGCTCGGTCAGGTCGCCTCCGTGGACGTCGAGGGCGGTCCCCCGGTTGCGAGCGCAGCGGAGGCCCTGAACACGGCGCTCCCGGACGACCTGTCCGTCATCGCCGCGGCGGAGGCGACGCTCGAGTTCGACGCCAGGCACTCGGCCCGTTCGCGCTCGTACCGCTACCGGATCTGGCGGCGGCAGACACCGTCGCCGTTCGAGCAGCGGCGGAGCTGGTGGATGCCGCGACCGATCGACGAGCCGAAGCTGGCCGAGTCCGCCCACCTGATCCTCGGCGAGCACGACTTCCGGGCGTTCACGCCGACCGAGACGCAGCACGTCGGCTTCCGGCGCGAGGTGAAGAACGCCGCCTGGCACGTGCGCGGGGACGCGATCGAGCTCGAGATCACCGCCGACAGCTTCCTCCGGCACATGGTGCGGACCCTAGTCGGGACGATGATCGAGAAAGAGCCGCACGAGATCGCCGCCCTGCTCGAGGGGCGCCCGCGGCCGGAGGCCGGCTCGACCGCGCCGCCGTGGGGCCTGTACCTCGTGTCAGTGGAGTACTAGAACGTCCGCCAGTTCTGGCGGCTGAGGAAGAACCCGTGGCCTGCGCGGTTCCGGCAGGTGAGGCCGGTCGTCGCGGACGAGCAGGTGATCCCACCGATCCTGATCGTCGAGCTGTAGCCGAGCACCCTCGCCGTCGCCTGGACCTGAGGCAGCAGCGGACCCGGGTCACCTGCACAGAGGACGGGACGGGCCGGGCCGGTCTCGGTCAGACCGACGCGCTTGTCGTTCGGGTCCCCGGCGCCGCAGTGGATCGGCTTCGGCGGCGGCTTCAGGCCGCTCCTGATCCCGCATTCCATCGAGGCCGACCCGTCGGGGGCGATGCCGTAGCCGCAGACGATGTTGCCGGACGGTGTCCTGAACGACCCGTTCCTCGGTGCCGGCTCCTTGAAGGTGTACGAGTGGCGCGTGCTCAGGAAGAACCCGTTGCCGGTCGAGTTCACGCAGCGCAGCCCGGCCCTCGTCGAGGTGCAGCGGAAAACGCCGAACTGTCGCGTCGTACCGTAGGCGAGCACCGGGGCGGTCGGGCTGGAGACCGTGTCGCCGGCGCACAGGACGCGGGCCGGCCCGCGCTGGCCCATCGCGTAGCCGACACCCCAATCGAGGTCGCAGTTCTTCGGCCGCGGAGGCAGCGGCTTGATGCCCGTGAGGATGTCGCAGCGCAGGTCGATCGGGGCGAAGCCGTAGTGCTCGTACGCGCAGCGGATGTTGCCTGAGGGTGTCCTGAAGGTGTCGGCTCCGCCGGCCCCGAGCGCAGAACCACCGCCGGCGAGGAGGAGTGCGACCGCGAACACGACCGCTGCTCGAACCACGGACCGGATGCTAATCCCGCGTCGTTAGCATCAGGTAAATGCGCTTTCCGGTGGTTCTCTTCGACCTCGACGGCACGATCGTCGACTCGGGCTGGATGATCCTCGCCTCCTACCGGCACGCCACGGAAACCGTCCTCGGCCGCGCCTTCCCCGACGAGGTGCTGATGGCCAAGGTCGGCAGCGGCCACCTGGAGGAGCAGATGCGCGAGTTCGACGAGGAGAAGGCGGCGGAGCTCGCGCAGGCCTATCGCGACTTCTACCGCCCGCTCCACTCCGAGCTGGAGGCCTTCCCGGGCATGCTGGAGCTTCTCGAGCGGCTGGACGGTGAGGGGCGGCAACTCGGGATCGTCAGCGCCAAGCGGCACGACATCGTCCAGCTCGCGCTCGAGGCGCTCGGGTTCGGCGACCTGATGGACGTCGTGGTGGGCTCGGACGAGGCGCCGCGGGGGAAGCCGCACCCCGACCAGATCCTGATCGCGCTCGACCGGCTCGATGTCGACCCGGACGCGACCGCCTACGTCGGCGACGCTCCGTTCGACATCACTGCCGCCAAAGCCGCAGGCGTCCACGCGATCGGCGTCACCTGGGGCGGCATCCACAGCCGCGAGCGGATGGAGGCCGAGGGGCCGGACGCAGTCGTCGACACCGCCGACGAGCTCTATGCCGTCCTCTAGCCCGACTGTCGAGAAACGAGCGGCCGAGCTCCGAGAGCTCCTCAACCGCTACCTCTACGAGTACCACGTCCTCGACGAGCCGTCGGTCTCGGACGCCGAGTACGACCGACTGTACGACGAGTTGGTCGCGATCGAGGAGGCCGATCCGGGCCTGCTGACGCCCGACTCGCCCACGCACCGCGTCGGTGCGCCTCCGTCGGACAAGTTCCAGAAGGTGCGGCACCTGGAGCAGATGGGCTCGCTGGAGAAGGTGACGACCGACGAGGGGCTCCTGAAGTGGGCGGACGACGTCCGCAAGCGGCTCGGCACCGACGGGCCGGTCGCGTACGTGATCGAGCCGAAGATCGACGGGCTCGCCGTCAATCTCACCTACGAGAACGGCGTGCTGGTCAGGGGAGCGACGCGCGGCGACGGGGTCCAGGGCGAGGATGTCACCCCGAACCTGCGCACGATCAGAGCCATCCCGCTCCGGATGCACGGCGACGGCGTGCCCGCCGTGCTCGAGGTCCGCGGCGAGGTGTACCTACCGCTCAGCGGCTTTCGCGAGCTGAACGAGCGGCTGGCGGGGACGAACCAGAAGCTCGCCCCGAATCCTCGCAACGCGGCCGCCGGGTCGTTGCGTCAGAAGAACTCGGCGATCACCGCCGACCGGCCGCTCTCGATCTGGGCCTACGGCGTCGGCGCGGCGGACGGGGTGCGGTTCGAGGGCCAGTTCGAGATGCTGGCGTGGCTCGCCGAACGCGGCTTCCGCACGAACCCGCACGCCGAGCGGCTCGAGACGATCGAGGAGGTCGCGGAAGCGTGCCGGGCGTGGGAGACGCGGCGCGTCGAACTCGACTACGAGATCGACGGGATCGTGATCAAGGTCGACTCGCTCGATCAGCAGCGCCGATTGGGTGCGCTCCACTCCCGGCCGAGGTGGGCACGTGCCTACAAGTGGGCACCGATGACGGCGGTGACCCGGCTGCTCGAGATCAGGATCCGCGTGGGCAGAACGGGCGCGCTCAACCCGTGGGCCGTGCTCGAGCCGGTCGAGGTCGGTGGCGTCACGGTCTCCCGCGCGACGCTCCACAACGAAGAGGACATCAACCGCAAGCAGATCCGCGAAGGCGACGACGTGATCGTCCAGCGGGCGGGGGACGTGATCCCGCAGATCGTCGGCCCCGCGGGCGAGCACGGCCCCGGGACGAAGGAGTTCCGGATGCCGAAACGCTGTCCGCTGTGCGGGACCGAGATCGTCAAGCCGGAGGGCGAGGTGATGCACCGCTGCCCGAACCGCGCCTGTCCGTCGCGCGGGCTCGAGACCCTGATCAACTGGACGGGCATCGCGGACATCGAGGGCGTCGGCGAGCAGACGATCCGCACGCTCTGGAGCGAGGGGCTCGTCCGCTCGCTCCCTGATCTCTACCGGCTGACGAAGGAACAGCTCCTCGAGTTGGAGGGCTTCGCCGAGATCTCGGCGACGGCTGCGATCGAGGCGATCCAGGGATCGAAGCAGGTGCCCTTCTCGCGCGTGCTGCTCGGGCTCAACATCTCCGGCCTGGGGTGGGTGCTGGCCCAGAACCTGGCCCGGCACTTCGAGAACGTCGACCGCCTGATCGCGGCGACCCAGGAGCAGATGGCCGAGGTCGAGGGCTTCGGGCCCGATCGAGCGGAGATCGTCGTCGAATGGTTCGCCGACGAGCAGAACCGGACGCTGGTCCAGGAGTTGCGCGACGTTGGCCTCCGGTTCGAGATCGGCGAGGAAGACCGGCCGGCTGAAGGGCCCTTGACCGGTTCGACGTACGTGATCACCGGGACGCTCGAGGCGATGTCGCGCGAGGAGGCGGCCGCAGCGCTCGAAGCGAGAGGCGCGAAGGTGACCGGGTCGGTCTCGAAGAAGACGACGGGCCTGATCGTGGGCGAGGAGCCGGGTTCGTCCAAGCTGACCAAGGCCCAGCGGGAAGGTGTTCCGCTGCTGGCCGAAGCGGACTTCCTGGAACTGCTCCGTTAGCAGGGCTGCCAACTGGGACCCGGCGGCCCGGAAGATAGGACCGCCGCCCGATGGAGAAGCTCGCCCGGCCTCGGATAATCGACGAAGTGGCCGGAGGGGAGCTGGATTCTGGTGCCGTGCTCGGCAACGTCAGGGAGCTGTGCGACGCGCCGGCGGCGTCGCTCGTCGACGTCGAGCGCGTCCTCACCGACGGCTACGCCTGCGTGCTGCGAACGGAGGACGAGCGGCGACGCCTGCGCGGCCGTCTCGAGGAGCGGGTGGTGACCGTCTCTGCCGGCGGCTCGGCGGGCGTGGTCGAGATCAAGGCGCTCGCCCAGGGCATCGCCCGCGCCGACAGCCAGATCGAAGAGCTCCGCGCGGCGCTGCGAACGCTGGCGGCGAAGGCGAGCAGGCTCCGGGTGCGCGCGTGATGCGTCAGGCGATGCCGCTGCGGACCGCGTAGACGGCGGCCTGGATCCGGTTCTGGATCTGGAGCTTCATCAGGATGTTCGAGATGTGGTTCTTGACCGTCTTCGGACTGATCACCAGCTCGGCGGCGATCTGGGCGTTGTCCTTGCCGTTTGCGATCAGCTTCAGCACCTCGAGCTCGCGGTCGGAGAGCTCGGCACGGATCGTCTCGGCCATCTCCGCGTCCGCGGTGGTGGCGCGGACGCGCTGGAGCACCTTCGACGCGATCACGGGGGAGATCAGCGCCGTGCCGATGGCGGCCGAGTGGATCCCGGCGACGACGTTCTCGATCGTCGCGTCCTTGAGGAGGTAGCCGCACGCGCCTGCGACGATCGCGTCCATCACGTCAGCGTCCTGGTCCGAGATGGTCAGGACGATCACCCGGGTCAGCGGCGACTGGGCGGTGATGTGCCTCGTCGCCTCGACCCCGCTCATCTTCGGCATGTTCAGATCCATGACGACGACGTCCGGGGCGGCCTCGCGAACGAGCCGCACCGCCTCGACGCCGTCCGCCGCCTCGCCCAGCACGTGGATGCCCGGCTGCTCCTCGAGCAGGTTGCGAAGGCCCGTGCGGAAGAGATCGTGGTCGTCGACGAGGACCACCCGCACGTCGTCCCGCGAACCGTTCGCCGTGTCGCCGATCACGACCCCCCGCGCCGCACGGGCGAATCCTAGACGTATTGCTAGTGGAACGTGATCGTGACGGTACGGCCGAACGCGGCAGCAGCCGCGCACGACCTGATCCACACGTCGATCCTGCGGCCCTGGATGCTGCCGCCGGTGTCGGCCGCGACCCCCTCCCCGTAGCCGGGGATCGTCATCCGCGTCCCCAGCGGGATCACGGAGGGATCGGTGGCGACGATGCCGGGCCCGACCGGCAGCCCGGTCGCAGTCGTGCCCTTCAGGCAGTAGCCGGTCGCGTACACCGTCATCGTCCCCCCGGATTGCGGGGGAGGCGGGGCAGCCGTCGGGGCGGTCGGCGTCACGCCGGCCACCGATTCGACCGGAGCGGGCGGCGGGACGGACGGGTCCGAGGTGGAAGAGCCGGCGACGGCGGGCGCGGGAGCCGGTGCGGAGACGGTTGCCGTCGTTGTCTGCGGGACCGGCTTCGCCTCGCGCGTGATCGCCCGGGCCCTGGCCCGTGCCTCCTGGGCCTGCTGCTCGAGGCGCGAGATCTGCCCTGCAGTCAGCTCCTGCTCGTGTCGCAGTCGGGCGAGGTAGCCGGCGCGCTCGGCATGCGCTCGCTCGAGTCCCGCAGCGGTGTCTGCCAGGCGCGCCCGCGTCTCGTTCGTCCGGGAAACCTGCACAGCGAGCTGCCGGCGGGTGACGAGCAGCTCCGTGCGGGCCGACCGAGCCTGGTCGAGCACCTCCTTCGTCGCGTGTCGCGCCCGGTGAACCGCGTCGAGGCCGTCGATCGCGTCCTCGAGGGAGGTGGAACCGAGCACGACCGCGATCGGATCGGGGACTCCCTGCTCGTAGAGGTAGCGCAGTTGGTCACCGAGGTCCCGCTGCGCGGCGGCCATCGTCCGCCGCGCCGCCAACAGCCTCCGGCGGATCGACGCCTGCGTGCGCGCGAGCGCGCGGGCGTGGCTCTCGACGCGGGCGAGGTCCGAGCGTGCCTGGGCCAGCCTGCTCTCGAGCCCGTACAGCTCGACGACGGCGGCACGCGACTCGGCGGCCAGGGAAGCCTCGCGTTGCCGCAGCTGGCCGACTCCCGGACTCTGAGCGGGAACGGGAGCCGGGACGCCGAGCACCAGCAGGAATCCGGCGAGCACGGCGAAAACGGGAATCGTGTGCCGCTGTGCCACCAAGAACCGCCCGACCGTACCACACCTCCACGTCCCGAAAACGCGCGTCAGTTGGCGTAATTGACACGTTTTGAGCGATATTGGCGGTTGCCCCTGTCCGCAACCCCTGGTAGGGTGCTGCCTCCGTGACGTACCGGCCCCTCCCGGTGCGCCTGCCGAGAGTGGTGTGGGGAATCGCTTGGCGCGCCCACAGACGGCAGGCAACCTTCGTACTCCTCGCGCTCCTGGCGTCGTTGCTCGCTGCCTTCGCCGCCCAGGTCGCGCGCGCGGAGCCGCCTGCGATCTCGGCGAAGCGCGCAGAGGCGCAGAGGGTGCTGGGCGAGATCCACGCCCTCGACGTCCAGATGGAGAAGGCGATCGAGTCCTACAACGCCGCCACCGACCAGCTCGCCGCGATCGAGCGCGAGAGCAACCTCAACGCGCAGCACCTCGTGATCGCGAAGCACAACCTGTACGTGTCCCAGCGGCGGCTCGGCGCCCGCCTGCGTGCGCTCTACACCGGCGGCGAGGAGGATTCCACGCTCGCGATCCTGCTCGGCTCGCACTCGATCGGCGACTTTCTCGACCGCGTCGAGACCGTGAACAGTGTGTCCTTGCAGGACACACAGGTGATCGCCGAGATCAAGCAGTTCAAGCGCGACGTCGTCGTCCGGGCCAGGCAGCTGAAGGTCGCGCACGTCCGGCAGGAGCAGATCGTCGCCGAGCGAGCTGCGACGAAGCGGCAGATCGAGTCCGGGCTCGCCGAGCGGCAGCAGCTGCTCAGCTCGATCAAGGGCGAGATCGAGCGGCTCCAGCGGGAGGAGGCCGCGCGTCAGGCCCGCCTCGCGGCCGAGGCCCGTGCGCGCCTCGCCGCGCAGCAGGCGGCGCAGGAACGGGCCGTGCAGGCGGCGCGGGCGCAGGACGTGGTCGGCGCGGCGGCGGTGTCGCCGGACGGCGCCGTCACGGTCGCGCCGCCCTCGCAGTACACCGGGGTCGTGGGGATCGCGATGCAGTACCTGGGCACACCCTACGTCTGGGGCGGCTCGTCCCCCGGCGGCTTCGACTGCTCCGGTCTCGTCATGTTCGTCTACGCGCAGGTCGGCGTCTCACTGCCCCACAACGCTGCCGCCCAGTACAACTACGGCGTCCCGGTCTCGCGCGACCAGCTCGAGCCGGGTGACCTGGTCTTCTTCGACGGGCTCGGCCACGTCGGGATCTACATCGGAGGCGGCCAGTTCATCCACGCGCCGCACACGGGCGACGTGGTCAAGATCTCCAGCCTGAACGAGTCCTGGTACGCGGCCACCTTCGTGGGCGCGCGCCGCATCACCTGACGCCCGCGGCGGCTTCGCCTTCCCCCGCTCTGCCGATCGGATGGCTTCCGGCGATCCCGCTCGTGCTCTCCATGCGACGGAACTACGAATACAGGCGCTCGATCGCGTCGGCGAAGTGCTCCTGCACCACGCGGCGCCTGAGCTTCAAAGTCGGTGTGATCTCGCCTTCCTCGGCCGAGAACTCCCGCGGCAGCACAGCGAAGCGCCGGATCTGCTCGTAGCGCGAGCGGTTCCGGTTGACCTCGTCGACGATCCCCTGGACGAGCGTGTCCGTGTCGCCGCCGCCGTCGGCGTGCCACTTCGCCACCTCGTCCTGATCGAGCGTGATGAGCGCCGTGACGTACGGCCTGCGGTCGCCGAGCACGATTGCCTGTGACACGTACCGCGACGACTTCAGCTCGTTCTCGATGTTCTGGGGCGCGACGTTCTTTCCGCCCGAGGTCACGATGACGTCCTTCTTGCGGTCGGTAATGGTGATGAAGCCGTCCTCGTCGATCTCGGCGATGTCGCCGGTGCGCAGCCAGCCGTCCTCCCCGAGGACCGCGCGCGTCGCCTCGGGATCCTTGAGGTAGCCGGCGAAGACGGTGGGGCCGCGGATCTCCAGCTCGCCGTCGTCGGCCACCCGTGCCTCCACCCCGGGCAACGGTTTGCCGACCGTGCCGAACTTGAAGGCGTCGGGCCGGTTCGTCGAGCAGGCGGTCGTGCACTCGGTCAGGCCGTAGCCCTCGTAGATCGGGAGGTCGAGCGCGGCGAACAGGTCGATCACCTCGCGCGCCAGCGGAGCTCCACCCGAGCTGGCGAGGCGGAGCCGCCCGCCGAAACGCTCCTTGACCTTCGAGTAGACGAGCCGGTCGGCGATCCGGTGGCGGACGGCGAGCGAGTGCGAGATCGTCTCGCCGGCCTGGCGCCTGCGGCTGACCTCGCGCCCGACTCCGAGCGCCCAGTTGGCGATCGTCCGCCTCGGTCCGCGAGCGTCCGCGAGCCCCGACGCGACCGCGGTGTGCGCCTTCTCGTAGACGCGGGGCACGCTCGGGAAGGTCGTGGGACGGACGGCGACGAGCGCTTCGGCGACCCGGAGCGGGTCGCGACACAGGGCGAGCGTGTAGCCCACGTGGATCGCCTGGAGGTGGATCAGACGGCCGTAGTTGTGGGCGAGCGGGAGATACAGGAGGAGCGTGTCCTCGGGGCCGACGAACCGGTGCTCCAGCTTGTCCACGACCGTCGCCATCTCGTAGTAGTTGCGGTGCCGGATCATGCAGCCCTTCGGGGGGCCGGTCGTGCCCGAGGTGTAGATGTAGGTGAAGAGATCCTCCTCGTCGACGGCCGCGGCGGCGGCGTCGAGCGCGTCCGGGTAGGAGGCGGCATGTTCGCGACCGCGTGCTTCGAGCTCGGGTAGATCCGCGAAGCCGAGCACGTGCCGGAGGTCGGGAAGATCGCCTCGCACCTCGTCGATCTTCGCCAGCTGCTCGTCGTCCTCGGCCAGGACGCCGACCGCCTCCGAATGGCCGATCACGTAGCAGGTGTCCCGGGGCGAGCTGTTCGCGTAGACGGGGGCGCCGATCGCGCCGATCAGGCCGAGCGCGAAGTCGAAGAGGCACCACTCCAGGCTGGTCGCCGCCATGATCGCGAACGCGTCGCCCTTTCGGACGCCGAGGGCGAGCAGACCGTTCGCGAGGTCGTCGACGCGGCGGGCCGCTTCCGGCCAGGAGACCTCTACCCAGGTGCCCTCGCGCTCCGCGAGATAGGGCGGCCGCGGCGAGCCTCTCGCCGCCGCGTTCCGCCACAGTGCGCCGATCGTCCTCGTCCCGGCCATCGGCGCGAAGGGTACTCAGCGGGAGGGAAAGGCCATTCCGCCTAGAATTCCCACGTTCCCATGCGGACGACCTGGAACGGATCGATCAGCTTCAGCCTGGTCACGATTCCCGTCGGGCTGGCTCCCGCGACGAAGCCGTCTGCGCGTGCCTCCGACGTGTCGTTTCGGCAGCTGCATGCCGAATGCAGGACACCGATCAAGAACCGGCGCTGGTGCCCCGTCCACGAACGCGAGGTCGAGAGCGACGAGATCGTTCGGGGCTGGGAGGTGGCGAAGGGCCAGTTCGTGATCGTCGAGGACGCCGACCTGGAGGCGATCGAGCGCCAGAACACCTCGCGGTCGATCGACATCGAGCGGTTCGTCCCGCTCGACGAGGTCGATCCGGTCTACTTCGACCGCACCTACTTCCTGGTGCCGGCGAACGCTGCGGCCGCACTCCGCCCGTACGTACTCCTCCGGGACGTGCTGGCAGAGGAGGGAGTCGGGGCGATCGGCCGCTTCGTGCTCGCGGGCAAGGAGAAGCTGTGCCTGATCCGACCGAAGGGTGACGCGCTCGTGCTCGAGACGATGTTCGTCGCGGAGGACGTGTACTCACAGGCTGAGATCGACGAGGCGACCGACGAGGCGGCTGCGCCGAAGAAGGCGGAGCTCGACCTCGCGCGCCAGCTGGTCGAGAGCCTCGTCGGCGAGTTCGACCCGCGCGGGCAGTTGACGAGCGAGTACCGCCAGGATCTCCGCACGATGCTGGAGGCGAAGCTCGCCGGCCAGCCGATCGAGGAGCCCGAACCGATCGAGGAGGCGCCGGTGATCGATCTGATGGCAGCGCTCAAGCAGAGCGTCGCCGACGCGAAGAAGCGCAGGGCTCCGGAGAAGGACGAGCAGGCCGCGAAGCCCCGCGCCCGCCGCGCCGCCGCCAAGAAGTAGCAGCGACGCTCTCTGCGAAGCGTCTAGTGCTTCGGAGCGGCCGCGCCGATCGCCTGGAGTTGCGCCTGGAAGAGCGACTTGTCGATCTTTCCCTGGTAGATCGGGACGCCTTCCTGCAGACAGACCCGGATCACCTCCGTCCGCTCGATCCCGAGCTCCTTCGACAGCTCTTCAGGCGTGAGGTGATTCGGCATGACGCTCCTTCCACGAAATGAGAAAACCCGCCTGCGCTGCAGTCGTCATGACTGTGGCGCCGACGGGCTCGGTCGAAGCCTTCCGGTTGGTGGTGCGGGAGATCAGAGGTCCCGCTCCTCCGGACGAAGCATGGTCACCTCTGAGGATACTCCCCGACCGCGACAACCTCAAACGGGGTTCGGCAGCTCGACGAACTCCCAGTCGAGCGCGAACCGCTCGGCGAGCCGCGCCGTGAGCGCCCGGACGCCGAGCCGCTCGGTCGCGTAGTGGCCGGCGGCGACGAAGCTGATCCCGAGCTCGCGCGCGAGGTGGAGGCTCGGCTCCTCCGGCTCGCCGGTCAGGAAGAGATCGCAACCGGCGGCGGCCGCATCGGCGAGGTGGTGTCCGCCTCCGCCGGACACGATCCCGACCCGCTCGACGAGCTCGGCCCCCTCTGCGAAGACGAGCGGCTCGGGGGCGATCCGCTCTCTGACGCGGGCGAGGACGGACTCGAGCGGCTCGGGCGTGGGGAAGCGGCCGCGCCGGCCGATGTCGACGAACGGCTCGACGTCCACGATGCCCAGCTCGTGCGCGAGGAGCGCGTTGTTCCCCACCTCCGGGTGGGCGTCCAGCGCCAGGTGGTAGGCGGCGAGCGTCAGGTCGGCGTCGAACAGGGCCTGCAGTCGCCGGCGAACACGCGCGTCGATCACGCGCGACTCGTTGTTCCAGAGGAGCCCGTGGTGCACGACGACGAGCTGGGCACCCGCCGCCGCGGCCCGCTGGAACAGCTCGAGCGAGGAGGACACGGCGCAGACCACCTTCGCCACCTCGTCGGCGCCGACGACCTGCAGCCCCTGCGGTCCGTAGTCGGAGAATGCGGCGAGGTCGAGCAGCTCCGCCGCGTACTCGAGGATCTCGTCGCGCCGCGCCATCCGAGAGCGATTGTGTCAGCCGCTCGGGTACCCTGTACCCGCCTCGGGGTGTGGCGCAGCCTGGTAGCGCGCTCCGTTCGGGTCGGAGAGGCCCCCAGTTCAAATCTGGGCACCCCGACTGGTCGACGCGGGGGAACGGGGTTCCCCCGCGTGTCTCCCAGGTCTTCCTCAGCCGGCGTCGCCCGCGTCGCTCGCATGGATCAGAACGTGCGTCCGTCCGACGGCTTCCGCGGCCCGGGCTGCCGGGTATAACCCTTGTCGGGTGACCCTCCGAGCCGTTCTGTTCGACGTCGACTTCACGCTCGCGAAGCCCGGGCCCGACCTCGGCCCGGACGGCTACCGTCGGATGGGTGAGCGATACGGCCTCGACCTCGACCCGGCGCGGTATGTCGAGGCCAGGACGGCCGCGCTCGCCTCGCTCGAGCGCCACCCGGAGCTCCGCCACGACGAGGAGCTCTGGTTCGCCTTCACCGAGCGGATCGTCCGCGGAATGGGCGGCGACGCCGAGACGGCGAAAGACCTGGCCGTGGAGATGACCCGCGCCTGGGAGCGTTCCGAGAACTTCGACCTGTACGACGACGTCCTCCCGGTGCTGCGGGAGCTCAGGACACGCGGGCTGAAGCTCGGTCTCGTCTCGAACGGCGGCCGGGAGATCTCGGACTTCGTCGCTCACCACCGGCTCGACGTCGACTGCGCGGTCGCCTCCCGCGCGCACGGCTGGATCAAGCCGCACGAGTCGATCTTCCTGGCCGCACTCGAGCTGATCGGCGTTCTGCCGGCCGACGCGGCCATGGTCGGCGACTCCATCGAAGACGACATCGAGGGTGCCGCCGCGCTCGGGATGCACACGGTCCTGATCGACCGTGACGCTCGGCAGCCCGACGGTGTCGAGCGGCTCCCGGACCTCTGGGGGCTCTCTGCGGCCCTCGGCCTCGGCTAGACCCCCAGCGCCGCTCGCCAGGCACCCGTGTGCTCGCCGAGGGCGGGCGCGGGGCCGTCCCGCTCGAAGCCGAACTCCGCCGCCGCCTCCTCGATCGTCCAGACCGGGCCCGCCGAGACGTCCTCGCCGTCCATCAGCTCCAGCCACTCCGCCAGCGGCCGTGCCGCAATCGTCGTGGCGAGCTCGTCTGCGACTGCCTCCTGTTCGGGGTCGAACTGGCGCTCGGCGAGCTCGGGGCGCCCGACGACCTCGCACAGCCGCTGCCAGAACTTGGGCTCGAGAGCCCCGACGGTCAGCCAGCGGCCGTCGGCGGTCGGGTAGATCCGGTAGCAGGCGATCCCGCCCGTGAGCAGGCGCTCGGGCAGGCCCTCCAGCCGGTGGGCGACGAGACGGTGCGACCCATGCGTCATCGAGACGACGACGCGGGTTCCGCGGCCGGTGCGTTCCCGCTCCAGCAGGGCCGCGACCACCTCGAGCGCCGCGGAGAGGCCGCCGGCGGCGAGGTCGGCGACCTGCGTCGGCGGCATCGAGGGCGCGGTATCGGAGAGCACGCCGGCCCACCCGAGGTAGTTGACGTCGTGGCCCGCCCGGAGCTCGTGGCGATTGCCGACACCGAAGCCGGTCAGCGAGCAGAGGACGGCCGTGTCCGGCACGACGAGACCGACCCGCTCGAGGACGCCGGGTCGGAAGCCGTCGAGGACGACGTCGGCGCGGGCACACAGGGCGTTCGCCAGGGCAAGCCCCGTCTCGTTCTTCAGGTCGCAGACGACCGACTCCTTGCCGGCGTTGACGGCGTCGTGCCACGTGGGCACCGTCGACCGCATCGGATCGCCCTCCGGGGGCTCCACGCGAACGATGCGCGCGCCCAGCCGCCGGAGTTCCCGGCTCGCGAACGGCCCCGGCAGGTACCGGGTGAAGTCGACGACCAGCGTGTCGCTGAGCGCAGACACGACCACTACTATGGGCAAGCCTTGACTGACCGGTCAATCGCCCAGGAGGAGAAGCGCCGGCTCCTGCTCGGCGCGGCGGTCCGGGTCTTCGCCCGCAGCGGCTACCACGACTGCCGTGTCGGCGACATCACCCAGGAGGCAGGTGTCGCGCACGGTCTGCTCTACCACTACTTCACCTCGAAGGAGGAGGTCCTGGAGGCGGTCTTCCGCGACGCGTGGAGGGACGTGCTCGAGGCGTTCCGGGGGGTCGAGACCTCCCGGGAGTCGCCGCGCGAGCGGCTCCGCCACGTCGCCGCGATCCTGCTCGGTTCCTGGCGGCGCGACCCGGATCTCGTCCGCGTGCTGGTCCGGGAGATCGGGCGCAGCCCGCAGGTGCAGCGGCAGGTCGGCGAGCTCGCACAGGCGTTCGAGGCGATCGAGCGGATCGTCGCCCAGGGCCAGCGCGAGGCGGTGTTCCGCTCGGATCTCGACGCGCGCCTCCTGTCCTGGATCTTCTACGGGGCGATCGAGGAGATCCTGACGGGCTGGGTGCTCGGGCAGCTCCCGGACGGCGACGAGGACGTCGTACGGGCGGAGCAGACGGTGGTCGACGTCGTCTGCGACGGGGTGGCGGTCCGATGACGACCCGTCGGGGCATCGTCTGGATCCTCGGGCTCGGCGCCTTCGGCCTCGCCTTCTCGATCACCACCACGGCCGCCTACCTCCCCCCGCTGCTCGAGAAGTTCACCGACTCGAACACGATGATCGCCGCGGTGCTGGCCGCCGAGGGAGCCTTCGCGCTCACGCTCCCGCTCGTGATCGGCCCGTGGAGCGACACCTTCAAGACGCCGATGGGCCGCCGCCGTCCGTTCATGCTCGCCGCGCTCGGTCCGATCGGCTTCTGCCTGGCGATCCTCGCCTTCATGCCGAACATCTGGACGATGACGCTGATCGTCCTGGCGTTCTTCTTCGCCTACTACGTCTACGAGCCGCCGTACCGCGGGCTGTACCCGGACGTGCTGCACGAGAGCATGTACGGCCGTTCCCAGGGGATCCAGCACGTTCTGCGCGGCTCCGCGCTCGGCATCGCCCTGGTTGCCGGCGGGTTCCTGTTCAAGGTCTGGGAGCCTGCTCCGTTCCTGCTCGCAGCGGTCGCCACCACCGCCGCCTGCGGCGCCGCCATCGTTTTCGTGCAGGAGGCCGAGAGCGAGGGCTCGCGCGTCTTCCGCGGTGTGCGCAGCTATGTGCGGACGAGCTGGGCCGTCTTCGTCGAGGTTCCCGAGGTCCGGCGCTTCCTCTTCGCGAACGCCGCCTGGGAAGGGACGTTCGCGGCGATGCGGACGTTCGTCGTCCTCTACATCACCAAGGGCCTCGGCCAGCCGCTCTCGACCTCGTCGGCCGTGCTGGCGACCGTCGCCGTCGGCTACGTGCTCGCAGCGCTCGGCTCGTGGAAGCTCGGCAACCGCTGGGGCCTGGCCCGCGTGATCTTCGTCGCGTCGTTCGTCTACGGCGCCGGTCTGCTCGTTGCGGGGCTCGCTCAGGAGTGGCGCAACTGGTACTACGGGCTGATCCTTCCGGTCGCGGCCGCCGGTGGCACGGTGATGACGCTCTCGTGGGCGCTCCTCTTCAAGCTGATGCCCGCGCAGCACCGGGGCGCGATCTCCGGCCTCGCGACGACGACGAAAGGGCTCGGCCTGCTCGTCGGGCCGCTGGTCGCCGGCGTGATGATCGACGTGATGAAGCCGTACCTCTCGAAGACTGACGGCTACGGGATGCTCTGGCCGGTCTGCGCGCTGCCGGTGCTGGCTGCGATCCCGCTCGTCGCCTCGCTGATCCCGCACGAGACCGCTAGTGGCAACGCAGAGCCCCAGCCGAGCTGAGGCCGAAGCCCCACACCTTGCCCGCGTAGACGTAGAGCTCGGTGTCGACGGTCCCCCGGCGGAGGATGAGCGCCGAGTAGGTGCCGCACTCGACCCGCGGCAGGACGCCGTACAGCGCCGTCACCCTTCCTTCGGGATCGCCGATCCTCAGCCCTCGATTCGTGTGCCAGCCGGCCGGTGCCCGCAGCGTGTAGAAGCTCTCCGCCGCTCCCGCCCGAAAGGAGACGGCGGCGCCCTGCGGCTGGAACGGCCGGTAGGTGAAGAGCCACGTCGGACGCGGGCAGCCGCGGCAGACGCCGTACCGCGTGCCCCAGGCGGCCTCGATCTCCATGCCGGTCGCGCCGAGCCCGAGGCCGGCGAAGCTGTGCCCTGGGACGACGGTCGCATGTGGCGGGAGCGCGAGCGCGAGGGCAAGGAGCGCGGCGGCGAGCATCTCCGGGAGAATAGGTCGCGTGCGTCGCTTCAACCTGATCGCCGACGAGCTCGAGGCCGAGGACGAGCACTACCGCCCGGGGTATCCGAAGCGCTCCGTCGCGGTCGACGAGGCGATCGGCGGTGACAAGATCGGCGGTGCGGTCTACGAGCTCGAGGAGGGCGAGCGCGTCTGCCCGTACCACTACCACCACGGGGTGGAGGAGTGGCTCGTGGTCGTCGCGGGGACACCGACGGTCCGGACGCAGCACGGCGAGCAGCAGCTTCGTGCCGGCGACGTCGTCTGCTTCCCGGGATCGCCCGGGGGCGCCCACACGGTCCACGGGCCGGGCCGGGTGCTGATCCTCTCGGAGGAGGTCTGGCCCGCCGTGGTCGTGTACCCGGACAGCGACAAGCTGGGGACGCGTCCCGGGCCGTGGGGGACGCACGACGAGGATCGTCTCAATTTCCCCCGGTCCGAGGCGGTCGACTACTGGGAGGGAGAGCCGTGAGGCCGGTTGCCAACCTGTTCGACGTCGAGACGGCCCGGGACGGTGACGACCCGGATGGCTACGAAACGCCGTACGCGCGCGTCGGCCCGCTCGTGGGCGGCGCCCGGCTCGGGGCGAGCGTCTACGTGCTGGCCGAGGGCCAGAGCGTGTGCCCCTACCACTGGGAGGCGGGCGACGAGGAATGGCTGCTCGTCCTCGAGGGCCGCCCGACGGTGCGAACCCCGGCGGGAGAGGAGGAGCTCGCCCGGGGCGACGTCGTCTGCTTCCCGGCCGGGCCGGAGGGTGCGCACAAGGCGTCGAACCGGTATCGAGAACCGGCCCGGATCGTGATCTTCTCGACCAGGAACGAGCCGGCGGTGGCGGTCTATCCCGACTCCGACAAGATCGGCGTCTGGCCGCCCGGAAAGCTCTTCCGCGCCGGCGACGCGGTGGACTACTGGGAGGGCGAGACATGAGCGATCGGGCCGAGCACGTCAATCTCTTCGGCGACGCGGACGCGACCGGCCGGGGTGGCAGTGGAGGCATCTGCAGGTCGGTCTCTGGGGGACAGGGATCCGCAAGATCCTCGACGAGAACGCCGAGCTCGACTACTTCCACGGCGAGGAGTAGCGCTAGGTTCGCGCGAGCTCGGCCGGCGGCGACCAGGAGACGAGCGGCGACATCTCGCCCGTGTGGCCGTTGAGGCGGCGGTAGCCGAGCGCGTGCTCGGCCTGCATCATCTTGTGGATCTGGGTCGTGCCCTCGTAGATGACCGGCGCGCGGGCGTTCCGGAAGTACCGCTCGAGCCCGTACTCGGCCGAGTAGCCGTACGAGCCGTGCACCTGGATCGCCATGTTGGCGGCGTCCAGGGCGGATTCGGTCGAGTGCCACTTGGCCAGTGACGTCTCCCGCGTCGAGCGCTTGCCCTCGTCCTTCATCCAGGCCGCCTGCATGACGAGCAGCTTCGACGTCTCGTAGCCGAGCACCATCTTCGCGATCATGTCCTGGACGAACTGGTAGCGGCCGATCGGCCGGCCGAAGGTCTCCCGCTCCCGCGCGTACTCGACCGAGCGCTCCAGGCACGCACGGATCACGCCGCACGCTCCCGCGGCGACGGTGAAGCGCCCGTGGTCGAGCGAGTGCATCGCGACCTCGAAGCCCTGCCCCTCGTCGCCGAGGCGGTTCTCGGCCGGCACCTCGACGTTCTCGAAGAAGAGCTCGCCGGTCGAGCCGGCCCAGACGCCCAGCTTGTTCTCGGTCTCCCGGGTCGTGACGCCCGGCCACCCGCGCTCGACGATGAACGCCGTCATGCCCTTGTGGCCCGCCTCCGGGTCGGTCTTCGCGACGACGAGCTGGTGGTCGGCGACGGTCGCGTACGAGATCCAGTTCTTCTGGCCGTTCAGGACGTACGTGTCGCCCTCCCGCCGCGCGCTCGTCCGCATCGCGGCGACGTCGGAGCCGGCACCCGGCTCGGTCAGCCCGAAGCAGCCCAGCTTCTCGCCTTTCGCCTGCGGCACCAGGTAGCGCTGCTTCTGCTCCTCGCTCCCGTACCGGAGCAGCGAGAGCGAGTTCAGCCCGATGTGGACGGAGACGAGCGTCCGGAAAGCCGACTCGCCGCGCTCGATCTCCTCGCAGGCGAGCGCCTCGGAGACGAAGTCGAGCCCTGCGCCGCCGTACTGCTCGGGGATCACGATCCCGAGGATCCCGAGCTCGGCCATCCCGTCGATCAGCTCGAGGTCGAGCTTGTGCTCGATGTCGTTCTGGACCGCGACCGGGAGGACGCGCTCGTCGACGAAGGCGCGGACGGTGTCCTGGATCAGCCGCTGCTCGTCGGTGAGCTCGAAGTCCACGCCGTGGAGTCTAGGTTCTCGGTCGGGAACGCGTACGCGAGTGCCGCCGGGAGCTGGGACCGCCAGAGACGGCCGTCGTGGCCTCCCGGAGCGAGCCAGAGGCGGTGGGGGAGGCGGAGCGTCCGCAGCTCGGCCGAGAACGTCTTCGTCGCAGCGGCCGTCTGCCGATCGTGGATCGTTCCCGAGGAGAGGAAGAAACGCGTCCCCAGCCGATGGAGGAGGCGAGACTCGAGACGGGCGAGCAGGCTCGGGTCGTGGGCCTGCCGCTGGGTTGCGTCCGCGTCGACCAGCGCGCCGGCGCGGAGCGGGTGGAAGTAGCCGCTCCAGGCCTCCAGCGTGGCGAACAGGCCCGGATGGCGCAGGCCGATGTCGACGGCGCCGTAACCGCCGGCGGACAGGCCTGCGAGCACACGTCCCCGCCGCGCCGCGATCGTCGGCAGATTCGCGTCGGCCCAGGGAACGACGTCGTGGACGAGGTACTGCTCCCAGACGCCGGTCCAGTCGCCGTGGTACGCGTCGATCCCGGCCGGAGGGACGACCGCGATGAACGGCGGCAGGGTGCCGGCGGCGATGCGCGGGTCGGCGTAGCCCGGCAGGTCGATTCCGTCGACGAACTGGTAGGGCGACCCCGGGAAGCCCTGGAGCAGGTACAGCACCGGGTAGCGGCGCGCCGGGTCGTAGCCCGGCGGGAGGTAGACCACCGTGGGACGGAAGAAGCGCGGCTCGACCGAGTTCCGGATCCACCCCTGGACGACGAGGCCGCCGTCAGGTCCGGTCGCGATCGGGTGGAACCCGGGCGGCGCGCCGGCGGCAGCGGGCCCGCCGCTGGTCAGCGCGAGCGCGGCGAGCGCTGTGACGACCCGGCCCGTCATCCGTCGGCCGACGGCCGCAGGTGCTCCAGCGCGAGCGACAGCCACGCCCGCGCGTGTGCGCGCCACACGGACTGGTCGTGCGCGCCGGGGTAGATGCGGAACACGTGCTGGACGCCGGCGGCCCCGAGCTCCCTGTCGAGCGCCTCGTTCTCCGCCCGGAAGCGCTTGTCTCCGGCGCCGACGTAGAAGGCGAAGAAGGTCGGCCGTCTGCGCTCGTCGGCCCGGAGCTGCGGGACCAGCGTGTGAACGCTCTGGGCCGGCGTGTGCGGGATCACCGCCGTTCCGGCCGGGTTGGTCGGCCGGAAGTACCCGCTCCAGGACTCGATCACCGAGAAGTCGTCCAGGTGGTGCATCGCCAGCAGCACCGCGCCGTAACCGCCTGCGGACAGCCCGACCAGCGCCCGGCCGCGGCGATCGCGGATCGTCCTGTAGTGGGAGTCGACGTACCGGGGCAGCTCGGTCGCGATCGCCGTCTCCCAGTTCCGACCGGTCCCCCAGTCGAGGTACTCCGGATCGCTGTCGCCGTCGCGGGCGCCCCGAGGCGCGATCACGATCGCCGGCCGGCCGAGCGTGTCGAGCGCGGACGTGATGAAGCCGACCCCCCGGTAGGCGTACGGCGAGGCGGGCAGACCGTGGAGGAAGTAGAGAACCGGATACCTGCGTCGCGGCGAGGTCGAGTAGCCGGGCGGCTCGTAGACGGCGAAGGGAAGCGTCCCTCGGAGGGCCTGTGACCGAAACGACGCCTCCCGTATCAACCCGCGCGCGCCGACCGAGAGCGCGAGCGCGGCGGCTGCTTCCGCGAACACCCTGGACGTGATACCGGTCGTCGTCGTCCCGTAACCGGATCTTCTCCGACGCTTAACGCGGCGTAACCCCGGATTAACGCGGCGGCCCTATAACGGTCTGCAGGAAGCAATGGCGGGCCCAGGCGCAGAGACCGTCGACAGCAGGGCGAGGCTGGGCCCGGCAGCAGTCGCCGCCGGCCTCATCGGGGTCTTCCTCGCGGTCGGCGCGGTCGGCGTCTACCGCTACGCGCGGGGTTTCTGGCTCTACCGGGGGTTCCCGCCGCCGAGCGACCCGGCGTTCGTCTCGGCGAGGGGCTCGGCCGAGCGGATCTACGTGGCGAGCGCGGCGCTCGGCGGCCGCAGCCAGCCGGTCGACGTCTACCTCCCGCCGGGCTACTCGACCTCACCGCGACGGAGGTATCCGGTTCTCTACCTGCTGCACGGCTTCCCCGGCCGCCCCGGCGCCTTCCTCCAGACCGTCCGGATGGGCGTGGTCGAGGACGTCCTCGTCGCCCGACGCCGCATCCGTCCGGTGATCCTGGTCATGCCGTTCGGGTCGACGGGGACGTTCACCGACGAGGAGTGGGTGGACGGCGTCCGGCCCCACGAGGGCTGGGCGACGTTCGTCTCGCGCGACCTCGTCCGGGCGGTCGACTCCCGCTTCCGGACGATCCCGAGCGGCACCGCCCGGGCGATCGGTGGACTGTCCGAGGGGGGATACGGAGCGATCGACATCGCCCTGCACCACCCTCGCGAGTTCCGGGTGGTCGAGAGCTGGTCGGGCTACGAGCGGGCCGACCCGATCCGGTCGATCTTCGGGCACGACCGGGCGCGGCTCAGGGCGAACAGCCCGCTTCTCCAGCTGGGACACGCCGCGCCTGCGCTGCGCGACGCCGGGACGCGCTTCTGGTTCTACTCCGGCTCGGACGACCGCCTGCTCGGCCAGAACGAGCAGTTCGCCGCCGAGCTCGCCCGGCTCCACATCCCCTACCGCTTCTTCGTCCGGCGCGGCGGGCACACCTGGGCGCTCTGGCGCGGCAACGCCGCCGTCGCGCTCCTCGCCGCCGCGAGGCATCTGACATGAGGGCGGCGCTCCGGACGGGGAGCCTGGCCGCTGCGCTGCTCGCGGGGCTCGCGGTCGTGGTCGCCGCCACCGGCTGGCTCTACCTGCTGCGGCCGGTGGGGAACTTCCGGCCGCGGGTCGGAGACGCGCTTCCGCTCGACGAGCTGGCGCGACGGGGCGCGACCTCGCTCGTCCTGTTCGTAGCCGTCTGGCTCGCCGCCGGGCTGCTGCTCGGGCTCATCAGCCGCGCGGTCGGTGCCGAGCGTCTGACCGCCGCGCTCGTGCTCACGCTCGGCGTCGGACTCTGGGGCTACCTGGCGGTCGGCGTCGCCCTGCTCACCGTCCGCCAGATCCAGGCGCACGAGGCGTTCACGGCTGCGGCGTCCCTGCGCGCCGTCTACCTGCCGGCCGCGCTCGCGGGCCTCGGGGGAGCGCTGCTCGGCCGTCCGAGGGCGACCTCGAGCCCGCGGGCTCCGTTCGTGCTCGCTGTGGCGGTGGCAGTCACCGGTCTGGTCGGCGTGCTCGACGCGGTGCTTCCCGAGCGGTCGGACACGCTCCTCCAGGCGCTCGCGCCCGAGCGCGTCCACCCGATCGCCAGCGCGCTCGTCGCACCTCTCGGCCTCGGCCTCGTCCTGGTCGCACGCGGCCTCGCCCGGAGGAAGCGCCGGGCACACCGGCTCGCGGTCGCCCTGCTCGTCGTCCTGGCCGCGCTCCACGTGCTGCACGGCTTCGACGGCGGGGCCGCCTTCGCCGCCCTCGTGGCCGTCGCCCTCGTCGCGCGACGGCAGGACTTCGACGCGCCGGGCGACCCGACGACCCCGCCGCTCCTGCTCGGCCGCGGGGCGCTCGCGGTCGCGACGATCTACGCCTACGGCGCGGCCGCTCTCTGGATCAACCGGATCTCCGCCGACCAGCCGTACACCTTCGCCTTCGCCGTGCGCGAGACGAGCCGCTCCCTGGCCGGTCTCTCGCTCGGGGGCTCCACGCACGTCGGGGACGTGTTCGGCGAATGGTTCCCGATCTCGATCTTCATCCTCGGGCTCGCCGCCGCGGCCTGGCTTCTGACCGCGTGGCTCGCTCCATGGCGGTACCGGCACCGCACCGAGGAGCGCGAGCGAGAGGCGGCGCGGGCGCTGGTCGCCGCCTGGGGGGCGGACACGCTCGCTCCCTTCGCCCTGCGGGCCGACAAGTCGTACTTCTTCAGCGAGGACGAGCATGCCTTCCTCGCCTACCGCGTGGTCGGTGGGGTCGCGGTGGTCTCCGGCGATCCCATCGGCCCGCCCCACGAGTTCGACCGTCTCGTCACGCGGTTCATCGCCTTCGCCCGCGAACGCGACTGGCGGATCGTCATCCTCGGTGCCAGCGAGCGCTGCCTCGATGTCTACAGGGGGCACGGACTGCACGCCCTCTACCACGGCGACGAGGCGGTGCTCGAGGTCGCATCCTTCTCGCTCGACGGACGGCCGATCCGCAAGGTCCGGCAGTCGGTGCACCGGCTGGCGGCGGCCGGCTACACGGCGGAGGCGCTCCACCCACGCGCGATCGGGCCCGACCTCCGTCGGCGACTGGAGTCGATCGCGCGCGAGTGGCGAGGCTCGGCGCCGTCCCGCGGCTTCGCGATGGCCCTCGACGCGCTGTTCAGGCTCGAGGACCGGGATGCGCTCTTCGTGATCGGTCGGGGCCCCGGCGGCGAGCCCGAGGGATTCCTCCACTTCGCTGTCTCCCAGCCGGGATCGGCTCTGTCGCTCTCGTCGATGCCCCGGCTGCGGACGACGCCGAACGGGTTCAACGAGTGGCTCGTGGTGGAGACGGTCGAGTGGGCGCAGGCGCACGGGTATGCGCGGATCTCGCTGAACTTCGCACCCTTCGCGGCGCTGCTCACTCCCCAGGCCGAGCTCTCGCGGGTCGAGCGCCTGGAGCGGCAGGCGCTGCTGGCGCTCAAGGGCCGTTTCCAGCTCGACAACCTGCTGCTCTTCAACCGCAAGTTCTTCCCGAGTTGGGAGCGGCGGTTCGTCGTCTACGAGCGGCGGCGCGACCTGCCGCGGGTCGGGATCGCGGCGCTCGCAGCCGAGGCGTACCTGCCGTTCAGCGGCCGCGCGCGGCGGTGAGTGGACCGGTCGCGGCGGGGATCGTCCTTGCGCTCGCCTCCGCGGCGGCGCTGAACTGGGGCTTCTTCGTCCAGCACGGCGCCGCCTCGGCGCTCCCCCCGCTGTCCGTCCGCCGTCCGCTCACCTCGCTCAGGCTGCTGTTCTCGGATCTCCGCTGGCTCGGCGGCTTCGTCGTCGGCCTCGCCGGCTGGGCGTTGTACGTCGCCGCGCTCGCCCTGGCGCCGCTGTCGCTCGTCCAGGCCGCCTCGGCGGGAGGCATCGGCCTGCTCGCGCTGCTGGTCGAGCGGACGGCCCGGGCGACCCTCACCCGCCGGGACCGGCTCGGGGTGGGCGCGGCCGTGGCGGGACTCGTGTTGCTCGGGATCTCGCTCGCCGGATCCACGGCCGGCGGGCGGACGGCTTCGACGGTCTTCGTCGTCGGCTGGATCGTCGGCTCGCTGGCGGCGGCCGGCGTCACCGCCCTGCGGATCCCCGGCGGGGCGGGCTTCGGGATCGCCGCCGGCCTCCTGTACGCCGCCGGTGACGTGGCGACGAAGGCGGCGGTCGGAGGAGGGGCCGCAACCGCGTTCGCCGCCGCCGTGCTCGCCTGCCACGGCCTGGCGTTCGTGGCGCTCCAGCTCGGCTTCCAGCGCGGCGGTGCGCTCGCGACCGCGGGCGTCTCGACGTTGCTGACCAACGCCCTGCCGATCCTCGCGGGGACGATCCTCTTCCACGAGGGGCTGCCGGGCGGTGCGCTCGGGGCGGTGCGGGTCGCGGCCTTCGCGGGCGTCGTCGCGGGTGCGGCACTGCTCGCGTCGACCGACGCCCGGTCGCAGCCGGAGCCGCGCCCCCGGGAGGCTCCGGCGCCCGCGCCCGCCTTGCGTGCGGCGCCTTCCCCTCGTACGATTGACTGACCAGTCAATCGAGCGAGGAGCACGCGAGATGTCGATTGCCGAGAACGCCGTAGCCCAGGGCGTGTCGTTCTCTCTGACCGACGAGCAGCGCGCGCTGCGAGAGCTGGCGCACGACTTCGCCGAGCGGGAGATCCGTCCGAGGGCGGCCGAGTACGACGTCCACATGACCCATCCGGCCGACGTGATCGAGAAGGCGCACGCGGTCGGGCTGATGAACCTGCACGTCCCCGCCGAGTACGGAGGGCCGGAGCTGAGCCTGTTCGACGGCGTCCTCGTCGGTGAGGAGCTGAACTGGGGCTGCTCGGGCATCGGGACGTCCCTCGGGTGCAACGGGCTCGGTGCCGGGCCTGTGATCGCCGCCGGCACGGAGGAGCAGAAGCGGCAGTGGCTCCCGCCGCTGATCGAGGGCCCGGTCACCTGCTCCTTCGGACTGAGCGAGCCGGATGCCGGCTCGGACGTCGCGCGGATCAAGACCACCGCGACCCGCCGTGGAGACGAGTACGTCCTGAACGGCTCGAAGACCTTCATCACGAACGCCGGCTACTCGGCCTGGACGGTTGTCTTCGCCAAGACCGACCCGGACAAGGGCCACCGCGGCATGTCCGCCTTCATCGTCCCGATGGACACTCCGGGCGTGACGGTCGAGCAGCACCTCGACAAGATGGGCCAGCGCTCCACCGACACCTCGGCGTTCGCCATGCACGACGCCGTGATCCCGTCCGCGAACAGGCTCGGCGACGAGGGAGACGGCTTCAAGATCGCGATGCAGACGCTCGACCGCACGCGTCCGGGCACTGCGATCGGCGCCGTCGGCGTCGCCCGGGCCGCCTACGAGCACGCCTGCGAATACTCGAAGGAACGGGTCACGTTCGAACAGCCGATCGCGATGCACCAGGGCGTCAATTTCCTCATCGCCGACATGGCGACGAAGATCGAGGCGGCGCGCCTCCTGACATGGCAGGCGGCCTGGATGCTCGACCGGGGCTGGGGGCGGAAGGCGACGCTCTACTCGTCGATGGCGAAGCGCTTCGCGGCCGACACGGCGATGGAGGTGACGACCGACGCCGTCCAGGTCCTCGGCGGCTACGGCTACATGAAGGAGTACCCGGTCGAGAAGCTGATGCGCGACGCGAAGCTGTACCAGATCTACGAGGGCACCTCCCAGATCCAGCGGCTCGTGATCGCGCGCGAGGTCCTTCTACCCCGAGGCGACTGACGTCGCCTCGGGGGTAGGGTCCCCGCGCTCATGCCGCTCGAGATCGACCTTTCGGGACGCGTTGCCCTGGTGACCGGCGGCTCCAGAGGGCTGGGACGCGCGGATGCGCTGACGCTCGCCCGGGCGGGGGCGGACGTCGTGATCGCGGACATCCAGGTCGAGTCGGAGACGACCGACGAGGAGGCGGAGCGCTACGGCCCGCTGGCGCAGGTGGCCCGCGCGCAGGGGCTCGTCTTCACCGAGGCGACCGCCTGCGAGATCCAGGAGATGGGGCGCCGGGCCGCGGCGGTCAAGTGCGACGTCACCGACCGCGAGCAGGTGGAGGCGACCGTCGCCCGGACCGTCGAGGAGCTCGGCTCCGTCGACATCCTCGTCAACAACGCCGGCACCCTCGACCACGTCGCCCAGATCGGCGACCAGAGCCCGGAGCTGTGGGAGCGGGACCTCCGGGTCAACCTGACCGGTGCGTTCAACTGCTCGCGTGCGGTCTGGCCGCACATGAAGGAGCGCGGCTGGGGGCGGATCGTGAACATGGCCTCGGTCGCGGGGACGCTCGGCGGCTTCGGCCAGGCGAGCTACTCGTCGACCAAGGCCGGGCTGCTCGGGCTGACCAGGTCCCTCGCCCTGGAGGGCGCGCGACACGGCATCACCGTCAACGCGATCGTGCCCGGGATCATCGGAACCGAGGTGTTCTCCTTCGGCAACCCGGAGATGAACGAGCGGATGATCAAGCGGACGGCGATGCGGCGGGTCGGCGATCCTCAGGACGTCGCCAACGCGATCGCATTCCTCTGCTCCGATCTCGCCTCGTACATCACCGGCGTCGGGCTCAACGTCAGCGGCGGCATCGAGCTCTTCACCTTCTGATCGATGCCGCGGCGCGTCGTGCACCTCGAGCGGTTCCTGGACGAGCGGATCGCGGTCCTCACGTTCGACCGGCCGCCGCTGAACGCGATCGACGAGCAGGTCGTGACCGAGCTGGCGGAGGCGACGGCGGAGCTCGCCGCCGACGACGGGACGCGGGTCGTCCTCGTCCGCAGCGCGCTCGAGGGCGTGTTCATGGCGGGGGCGGACATCACCGAATTCGAGCGGGTCGCCGAGGAGGGCATCGACCGCGCCCTGCTCGCGCAGCACGTGTTCACCGGCTTCGCCGAGCTTCCGCAGCCGACCGTCGCAGCGGTCAACGGCCACGCGCTCGGCGGCGGCCTGGAGCTCGCGCTCGCCTGCGACTTCCGGTTCGCCGCGCGGGCGCAGGGCGCGCTGATCGGCCTGCCGGAGGTGCGGCTCGGACTCCTGCCCGGCGCCGGCGGGACGCAGCGCCTGACGCGCCTCGTCGGCCCCGCCCGGGCGACCGAGCTGATCATGAAGGGGATCCAGCTCTCGCCCGATGAGGCGGCCGCCGACGGCATCGTCCACTTCCTGGTCGAGCCGGAGGAGCTCGAGCCGAAGTCCCGCGAGTACGCCGTCCGCCTCGCGCGCCAGGCGCCGCTCGCCCTGCGCGGGATCAAGCGGGCGATCCGGGCGGCCTCCTCGCCGGAGGGCCTGTCCGTCGAGGCCGAGGCGTTCGGGGAGGTGCTCGCCTCCGACGACGCGCAGGTCGGTGTGAAGGCGTTCCTGGAGGGCGAGAAACCCGCCTTTTCCGGGCGTTAAGTAGCGCCAGTGGCGTGGGTACACTCTGTGGCTTGCGTCTCGAGGCGGGAGTCACTCAGTCCCCGTACTACGTACGGCGCCGTCGTCAGGCACGTGTGCGCCGTATCAGGCGGGTCTCAGCGGCCGGTGTCGTGCTGCTCGGCGTGCTCGCCGTGGCCTTCGCGCTCGTGTACGCGGGGTCACCGGCCACGATCGCCAAGGGCGTTCGCATCGACGGAATCGACGTCGGCGGCCTGTCGTCGGCGGAAGCCGTCAACACGCTCGAGCAGCGCGGACAGGCCGCGCTGGGCGAGCCCGTCCAGTTCGTCGCCGCGGGCCGGACGTTCCGCCTCACCGCTGCCGACATCGGCCTCACGCCCGACTGGGCGGCGGCCGTCTCCTCCGCCCGCCGCGAGGGCGGCGGCTTCGCGCCGGTCCGCGGGTTCAAGCGGATGAAGCTCCGCGTCTTCGGCGGCGACGTCGACGTTCCCACCTCCTACCGTGCCGGCGCGCTGCAGGCCGAGCTGGTGCGGATAGCGTCGAAGGTCGACCGACCGCACCGCGACGCGGCGCTCGTCCTCCACGGCCTCCGGCCCGCGGTCGTGGCCGCGCAGACGGGCAACGTCCTCGACCGCAAGGCCGCAGCCGTGGCGATCGTCGCCGCGCTGTCCTCCATCTCCCGCGGTTCGCGCGTCACGCTGCCGACGAAGGTCGATCAGCCGAGGGTGACGGCGAAGACGCTTGCTGCTGCGCGCACGCAGCTGCGGACGGCGGTCGCGTCCCCGGTCGTGCTGACGCTCGGGCCGACCCGCTACCGGATTCCCCGCTGGCGGATCGCAACGCTCGTGAAGCTGCCGAAGAACGGAGCGACGAGGCTCCGGATCGGCGGTCCCGCGGCCGACGCGTTCTTCAAGGCCAAGCAGCGCGTCGTCGACACGCCGGCGCGCGACGCGCAGTTCGTCGTCGTCACGAACGGGATCAGGATCCGGCCCTCGACCGACGCCCGCGTGCTCGACGTGCCGAAGACGGCGGAGCACCTGCTGGCGGCAGCGGTCAGGCCGGTCAACCGGATGGCACCGATCGTGGTCGCCACCCAGCCGGCGGAGCGGACGACCCAGGACGCCCTGGCGATGGGGATCACCGGCCTCTACTCGAGCTACACGACGACCTACGGCGGCGTACCGAACCGGATCCACAACGTGCAGGTGGTCTCACACCTCGTCGACAACACGCTGATCGCCCCCGGCAAGGAGTTCTCGTTCAACGGGACCACCGGCGAGCGGAACGCGGCGAAGGGGTTGCTCGAAGCGCCGGTGATCATCAACGGCGAGCTCCAGAACGGCCTCGGCGGGGGCACGTGCCAGGTCTCGACGACGGTGTTCAACGCCGCGTACGAAGGCGGGCTGCCGATCACCGCTCGGACGAACCACGCGCTCTACATCAGCCACTACCCGCAGGGCCGGGACGCGACCGTCAACTACCCCGACATCGACCTCAAGTTCGTGAACGACACCGGCCACTGGCTGCTCCTGCGCACGTTCGTGAGCTCGAACTCCCTGACCGTCAACCTGTACGGGACACCGCAGCACCGGCGCGTGGTCAGCGAGACGGCGCCGCTCGTCACCACGGGAGGCGTGCCGGAGCAGATCGTCAAGGATCCGAACCTCCTCGTCGGAAAGCGGGTCGTCGACCACCAGGGCTCGCCGCCGCTCTCGACCAGCGTGAACCGGAAGGTCTACGACGAGAAGGGCAAGCTGCTGTACGACAACACGTGGTACTCGAGCTACGTCGGCGACAAGTCGATCATCCGCGTGGGGACGAAGAAGAAGCCGAAGCCCAAGCCGAAGCAGAAGCCGGTCACGCTCAGCGATTCGCCGTCGGGCTACCTCCCGGCGGGCGTGCCGACGCAGATCTCCCCGACGTCGACGGGCCCGGCCACGACGACGCCCGCAACGACGACGACACCCACGGCGACGACGCCCTAGGCCTCGACCTCGGCGATCGCCTCCACCAGCCAGGTGGGGACGCGCGTCGGCCTGAGCGTCTCCTGGGCGACGAACGCATGCTTCGTCCACCCGTCGGCGACCGTCTCGTCGGCCCTGGTGAGCAGGTACTCGAACCGGAATCGGGCGCCACGGAGATCGACCACGCGGGCGTTCACGGTGACGCGGTCGTCGAAGAAGACGGGTCGCAGGTACCGGACGTGCGACTCGATCGTCAGTGCCTCGTAGCCCTCGTCCTGGATCGTCCTGTACCCCCCTCGGAAGCGGGCGAGGTACTCGATGCGCGCGACCTCGTACCAGACGAGGTACGAAGCGTTGTGGGCGATGCCTTGAGCGTCCGTCTCGGCGAACCGCACCGTGATCTCGGTCGAGAAGCCGAAGCCTTCCATGAGCAAGTAACACAGTGTTACAAGCCCCGAACGCAGCGTGGTTGCGCGGCGCGTGAGGCTAGTAACACAGTGTTACAAGGTCGGCCCTGGTCAACGCGGGGCGACGCGCAGCGTGTCGAGCACTGCGCGGGCGCGGGCGGCCAGGCTCGGCGGAGCCTTGCGGCCGAGGAGGATCGTGGCCATGAACGAGTGGCCTCGTTCGGTCCACTGGGTCGAGCCGCCGGGGCCGGCGAAGCACTCGACGATCGGCGGCCGGTGGATGGGGAGGTTCGCGGCCGTGAACCTGCGTGGCCGACTCGGGCCGATGCCGATCTTCATTCCGCCGATCGGCTTCGTCCACTCGACGACGACGACAGCCACCGCCGTTGCCGGAAAGGTGTAGTCGGCGACCTGCGTGTGGCAGATCCCGGTCAGCCGAGGAGCGATCGGGCCGGACGAGACGACCAGCCGAGTGAGCGGCTGCACGACGCGGCCCTGGTCCGGTCTCGTCGAGTGCCAGCCGGGCGGAAGCGCGACCGTCACCCCACCCGTGCCTGCGCGGGGAGGGGTCGCGACGACCAGCGCGAGCCCCGCGATCGCGTACAACTTCGGGCGGTGTCCACAGAGCATCTCGCCGAGCTGATCGTAGAGGGCCAACCGTGCGTCGTCCTCACGGGCGCCGGGGTCTCGACCGAGAGCGGCATTCCCGACTTCCGCTCGCAAACCGGCCTCTGGGCGAGATACGACCCGATGGAGTACGCGACCATCGACGCCTTCCGCCGCAACCCGGCGAAGGTCTGGGACTTCTACTCCAAGCGGCTCGGGGTCCTCGCCGGGGCGCGGCCGAACGGCGCCCACCTCGCACTGGCCGAGCTCGAGCGGCTCGGGCTCGTCGAGGCGCTCGTCACGCAGAACGTCGACCGGCTCCACCAGGCGGCCGGGTCGCGGCGCGTGATCGAGGTCCACGGCTCGATCCGGTCGGCGAGCTGCCCCGCCTGCGCTCACCGCGAGGAGTTCGGCCGGGTCGTCGAGCTGCTCCCGGTGCCGGTGTGTGCAGACTGCGGCGCCGTCCTCAAGCCCGACGTGGTCATGTTCGGCGAGCTCCTCCCTCCGGACGCCATCGACGACGCGGCACGGCTGGCGCGGGGCGCCGGCCTGCTGCTCGTCGTCGGCTCGTCGCTCGAGGTCTACCCGGTCGCCGCCCTTCCCGAGGACACGCTGCAGGCGGGCGGCCGGCTCGCGATCGTCAACCGCGGCTCGACGCCGTACGACCGGCGCGCCGACCTGAAGATCGATGGCTCCGCAGCCGAGACGCTCGCCGCCGTCGCCGAGCGGCTCCGCCCCCGGCCGCCGGATGAGTCAAAATAGGGCATCGTGAAGCTTGCGGCGATCATCACGATCTCGTTGGCCTGGCTCGCGGCGGCGCCGGCGGTCGCAGGCACCGCCGCGCAGACGGCCGGGCCATGTCGCGCCGGCGTCCTCCACCCGGTCGGCGGCCCGGCCGCCGCCTACGCCGCGGTCGCGAGAGGGACGACGCGGACCTACCGGCGGCCGCGCGGAAGGCTGCTGGCGACGTTTCCGCGCGTCACCCGGTTCGGCTACCCGACGACCTTCTCGATCGTGGGTGCGGTCCTGAGAGGCGACTGCTCCGCCGCCTGGTACCGCGTCAAGCTGCCGATCAGGCCGAACGGCGTCACCGGCTACCTCCGGCCCGTCGACGTGTCGGTCGAGAAGGTGACGACGAGGATCTCGGTCGACCTGTCACGCCGCGAGCTCTTCCTCTACCGGAGGGGGAGGCTCGCCATGAGGACACCGGTCGCGGTCGGCTCGTCGGCGACGCCGACGCCGATCGGCCGGTTCTACGTCGACCAGCGGATCCGGACGTCGGATCCGTGGGGGCCGTTCGGCCCTGCGGTGCTGGCCGTCTCCGCGCACTCGACCGTGCTCACCGACTGGGCCGAGGGCGGACCGATCGCGATCCACGGCACGAACGCGCCGTGGTCGGTCGGCCTGGCTGCGACGCACGGCTGCATCCGCGTGCGCAACGCGACGCTCACGCGACTCTTCGCGGCCACCCCGGGCGGGACGCCCGTCGTCATCCATCCCTAGCGCCCGCCGTCGTCCCCGGTATTCTCTTCGGCGATGGCGCAGAGGAAGAAGCAGAAGGACGTGCTCCAGCGGCTCGCGGACAGCGGGGAGGAAGCGCTCCAGAAGTTCATCGAAGATCTTCCCGGCGGCTCGAAGGTGGTCGGCGCGGCGAACTCGCTGTTCGCGAGAGTCGACGAACTGACGAAGCGGGTGCGAAGCCTCGATCCGCTGGAGAAGAGGGTGGCCGAGCTCGAGCGTCGGCTGGACGCGTTGACCACCAGGCCGAAGCCCAAGCCCGCGGCGAGGCGGACGACGGCGGCGCGGAAGACGTCGACGAGCCGGCCCCGGAAGACGAGCTCCAGCTAGCGGGCTACGGGACCCGCAGGCGGAGCGCCTTCGGCACGAGCTCGAAACGCACCGGTGTCGTCCCGGGCTGCTCTCCGTCGAGCTGTACCGGCATCGGCTCGGCCGGCTCGATCGTCACCGTGCGGCCGCGGAGCAGCTCCGCCTTCGGGTGGGGGAGATGCGTGCCCCGGTAGATCTTGGGCAGCGTGCGGACGAGGTCTCCCTTCGTCACGTCCCCGATCAGGAGGACGTCGAACAGGCCGTCGTCGGGGCTCGCCTCCGGGCACATCTTCATCCCGCCGGCGAGATAGCGGCCGTTCGCGACGACCACCTCGAGCATCGGTCCCCGGCGGCGTTCGTCGTCGACCGATACGGTCATCTCCGCGTTGTCCCAGCGCGAGAAGACGGCGAGCGTCGACCAGAGGTACGACGCCTTTCCCCCGAGAGCCTTCGAGGACTCGTTCGTCCGCTTGGCGACCGCGCCGCTGATCCCGGCGCCCGCGACGTTGAAGAACCAGGCCTCCGCCTGCTCGCCCGACCAGGCGCGGTAGTCGGCTCGGCCTGCGTCGATCGGACGTGTCCGGCCGTGGAGCGCGACCCCGACCGCGTCGTCGAGCTTCCGCGGGATCCCGAACGTCCGGACGAAGTCGAGGCCGGTGCCGCGGGGTATGACCGCGAGCTCGACCTCCGAGCCGACGATTCCCTGCGCCACCTCGTTGACCGTGCCGTCGCCCCCGACGGCGACAACCAGCGTCGCGCCGTCCCCGGCAGCCTGCGCCGCGAGCTCGCGCAGATGCTCGGGCTCCTCGGAGAACAGGACGTCGCCGGTCAGCCCGAGCGTGGAAGAGCGACGTGCGATCTCCGGCCACCGGCGCCCGGTCGATCCGCCGGCGGACGCTGGATTGACCAGGAAGACGGTGTGCCTAATGGCCGTCTGTGAGCGTGACGAGCGCCAGCTCGGTCATCTGGTCGACCGCCGCGCGCAGGTCCTCGTCGGTGATCCGCTTGAACTCACCCTCGACGACCACGTCGCTGACGGTGAGCAGGCAGCCGGCCTGGATCTTCCGCAACGCGCCGAGCGTGAACAACATCGCCGCCTCCATCTCGACCGCGAGGATGCCGCGGTCCGACCATCGCTGGTACTGCCCACCGTCCGGGTTGTAGAAGACGTCGCTCGAGACGACACCGCCGACCCGCACCTTCCTCTCGAGCGCCTTCGCGTGGTGGACGGCGCCGTGGACGAGCTCCCAGTCCGCGGTCGGCGCGTGGGGCTCACCCCCGATCAGGTGCGTCGACGTCGCGTCGAAGGGCGTCGCGGAGACGGCGACGATCAGGTCGCCCATCTGCATGTCGGGCTGGAGTCCGCCGCACGTCCCGACACGGAGCACCTTCTCGACTCCGAGCTGGACGAGCTCCTCGATCACGATGCCGGCGGACGGACAGCCCATCCCGCTCGACTGGACGGAGACCCGCCTGCCGCGGAACGTGCCGGTGTAGCCGAGCATCCCGCGCTCGTGGTTGACCTCGACCGGGTCGTCGAAGAACGTCTCTGCGATGTACTTGGCGCGGAGGGGGTCGCCGGGGAGGAGACAGCCCTCGGCGTAGTCGCCGGGCTCGGCTCGGAGGTGGATCGGCATCGCGGGCAAGCCTATCCACCGTGACGCTGTATAAGGCGGGTAGAAGTGAACCGGACCTTCGAGCCGTCGCTGCGCCAGACCCTCGCGTTCTGCGCCGGGGATCCGGTCGAGCGCGTCTTCCTCGAGGACGTCGCGCGGCGCGGGCTCGGGCGGTTCGTCGCGCTGGGCGAGAACGGCTCGGTGACCGCGCTCTGCCACGTCGGTGTCAACGTCGTTCCGTCGGGCGAGGGCTGCGGGGCGTTCGCCCGTGCGGCCGCCGTCGGGCGAGCACGGATGGTGATCGGCGAGGAGGCTGCGGTCACCGAGCTCTGGGACGCGGCCCGGCGCTACATGCCCGTGCCGCGCGAGGACCGGCCGGGACAGCCCGTGTACCTGCTCGAGCACCCCCCCGATCCGGGCGGGACCGGGCTGCGCGAGGCTTCCCTGGCCGACCTGCCCCTGCTCGTCCCTGCCTGTGCGGCCGCGCACGAGGAGGAGATCGGGATCAACCCGCTCGACCGTGATCCCGACGGCTTCCGCTGGCGGACGCAGGCGCAGATCGGCGAAGGCCGCTCGTGGATCTGGACGGACGACAGCACCATCCTGTTCAAGGCCGAGGCGTCGGCGTGGACGCCGGAGGCGGTCCAGCTCCAGCAGGTGTGGGTCGATCCGGCTGCGCGCGGCCGCGGCAACGCCCAGCGGGGCATGCGCGACCTGTGCCGGCGGCTGCTCGAGCAGGTTCCGCGCGTGTGCCTGTTCGTCCGGCCCGAGAACGCGCCGGCGATCCGCGTCTACGAGGCGATCGGGATGCGCCGCACGATCTCGTATCGGAGTCTCATCTTCTAGCCAGAGACCGGCCGGTTCCCGCCGTGCAACCCCTCCCTCACCGTCGCCGCACGCGAGCGAGGGGTCGTGGCCGCGCCCGGCGTGTCGGTCGCGGCCGGGATGTGAAAGGCTGGAGCGGTGGTGCGTCGCCTCCTGATGCTCGTCACGCTCGCCTGGTTGGCGCGCTGGGCGGCGATCGAGGCGGCGTCGCACTACGCGCGCCGGCGGGCACGACGTCGGACCGCCCCTCCCCCGGCGGCGAGCTAGGTGTAGTCCGTGACCACGGCTCGACCCCTCGCCGGCCTTCTCCCAGACCCGCGGCGCACCTACCAGCCGTGGACGCGGGTGAGGTCGATCCGGAGCGGCACCGAGAAGTCGGCGGCGAAGCTCTCCGGCGTCCAGCCCAGCGCCTCGATCCGGTGCGCGTACTTCGTCAGGTACGCCGGGACCTCGTTCGACGACGGGTCGTCCGAGATCCGCATCTCTCCCCAGCAGATCACGATGTCGGCCTCGATACCGTCGCTGTCGAGGTTGAGGCTGACGCGCGGGTTGGCCGCGATGTTGGCGAGCTTCTGCTTCTCGGGCCGGCTGTAGAGGAGGATCGAGCGGTCGCCGTCCCAGAGGAACCAGACGGGGATGGGGCGCGGCGCACCGTCCGCGGTGACCGTCGTCAGCCAGCCGATGATCGCCTCGTGGAGGCGGCGTGTGGCGCGCCGACCGAAGTCGGTGGACTCGTCGAGCACGGCGCGAGCCTACCGCGGGCACAATGGTCGTGTGGACGTCCTCCAGCGGATCGAGGCATGGATCCGCCGGCACGCGCTGATCGAACCGGGCGGCGCAGTCGCGTGCCTGGTGTCGGGCGGGGCGGACTCCACCTGCCTCTGGCACGCGTTGGGGGCGCTCGGGTATCGCGTGTCCGCCGTCCACGTGAACCACCGCCTGCGCGGAGCAGACTCCGACGCGGACGCGGACTTCTGCCGCGACGTCTTCGGCGCCGAGGTGATCGCCGTTTCACCCGGGCGAACCGAGGCGGAGCTGCGCGACCTCCGCTACTCGCTGACCGCCGGCCGGGGCCTGCGCGCCACCGGCCACACCGCGTCCGACCAGGTCGAGACGATCCTCTACCGGCTTGCCGCGAGCGGCTCGACTCGCGGCATCAAGCCCCGGAGGGAGGACGGCGTCGTCCGGCCGCTTCTCGGCGTGTGGCGCGAGGAGACCGAGGCGTACTGCAACGAGAACGGGCTGGAGATCCGGGTCGACGCCTCGAATCCCGACTCGCTGCGCGGTCTGATCCGCTCCGAGATCGTCCCGCTGCTCCGCCGGCTCCACCCCGCGGCAGAGGAGAACATCCGCCGGCTCGCCGACGAGCGTCCGCGCCTGCCGCGCGGGATGGAGGAGACGCTGCTCGCGCTGCTTGCCGACCGTGCAGGATCCAAGTCGCGCGATCTGGGGGCGGGGATCGCGGCCGTACGCGAGTACGACCACGTCTCCCTGGAGCGTGGGCCCGTGCGCTGGGGGCCGTGGGTGATCGAGAGCGACCTGCCCGGCCTCGTGGTCCGTACCCGCCGCGCCGGCGACCGCGTGAGCGGTCGACGGAAGAAGCTTCAGGACGTGTTCGTCGACGCGAAGGTGCCCCGCGCCGAGCGGGACGACTGGCCGGTCGTGGCTCTCGAGGAAGAGGTTGTCGCCGTGCCCGGGATCGTGGAGGATGCACGCGTGCGGGTGACGAGGCCCACGCCGGCGAGGGACGGAAGGACGGAGACATGATGAAGACGGAGCTGGACCTGGCGGTCGGCGAGGTCCTGATCGACGCCGACGCGCTGCGCGCCCGGATCGCCGAGCTCGGCGAAGAGATCTCGTCCCACTACGCCGGGCAGGACCTGCTCCTGATCGGAGTGCTCAAGGGCGCCGTCTTCTTCATGGCCGACCTGATGCGCCACCTGAGCGTGCCGTGCGAGGTCGACTTCATGGCGATCTCGAGCTACGGGGCGCAGACGGACTCCTCCGGCGTCGTGCGGATCCTCAAGGACCTGGACATCAACATCGAGGGCCGGAACGTCCTCGTCGTCGAGGACATCATCGATTCCGGCCTGACGCTCTCGTACCTGATGCGGAACCTCGAGTCGCGCGAGCCGGCCACGCTCGAGGTCTGTGCACTCCTGACGAAACCGGAGCGGCGGGCGATCGAGGTGCCGGTGCGCTGGATCGGCTTCGAGATCCCCAACCGGTTCGTGATCGGCTACGGGCTCGACTTCGCCGAGCGGTACCGGAACCTGCCGTACGTCGGCGTGCTCAGCGACGACCTCATGCCCGAGGGCGCCTGACCCGATAAACGATGCGCACGATAGGGGAAATCGAATCCCCCTTGCTACCCTGGACGTAGGAAAAGCCAGTGAACCGTTTCTTCCGCAGCGCGCTCTTCCCCCTGATCGTGATCGTCCTGCTCGTCTACCTGGCGAGCCAGACGCTCATCCCCAAGTCGAAGGCGCCCGAGAAGCAGACCTACTCGCAGCTGATCCAGCTCGTGCAGAACGACCCGGGCTCGATCAAGGAGGTCGTCTTCAACCCGAGCAAGCTGCAGATCGTCGCCACGCTGAACGATCCGAGCACCAAGAAGATCAAGGTCAACTACCCGAGCGACCAGTCGCAGATCCAGTTCCAGCGGCTGCTCGAGCAGAAGAAGGTCACGTTCGACTCCAAGGGCACCGGCTCGTCGCCCTGGTGGTCGATCCTCACCTCGCTCTTGCCGTTCGTGATCCTGCTCGGGTTCTGGCTCTTCATCATGAACTCGATGCAGGGCGGCGGCTCGAAGGTGATGTCCTTCGGGAAGAGCCGCGCCAAGCGCATGGCACCCGACTCTCCGAAGATCGGCTTCAAGGACGTCGCCGGCGTCGACGAGGCGGTCGAGGAGCTCCAGGAGATCAAGGAGTTCCTCGAGAATCCGAAGAAGTTCCAGGCGCTGGGCGCGCGCATTCCGAAGGGCGTGCTGCTGTACGGCCCGCCCGGCACCGGCAAGACGCTGCTCGCGCGCGCGGTCGCCGGAGAGGCGGGCGTGCCGTTCTTCTCTATCTCGGGCTCCGACTTCGTGGAGATGTTCGTCGGCGTCGGCGCCTCGCGCGTCCGCGACCTGTTCGAGCAGGCGAAGCAGGCGGCGCCGTGCATCGTCTTCATGGACGAGATCGACGCGGTCGGCCGCCACCGCGGCGCCGGCCTCGGCGGCGGCCACGACGAGCGCGAGCAGACCCTGAACCAGCTCCTCGTCGAGATGGACGGGTTCGAGCTCAAGGACAACATCATCTTGATCGCCGCCACGAACCGGCCCGACATCCTCGACCCGGCGCTCCTGCGCCCGGGGCGCTTCGACCGGCAGATCGTCGTCGACCGGCCCGACCGCAACGGCCGCCGGAAGATCCTCGAGGTCCACGCGAAGGGGAAGCCGCTCGCGTCCGAGGTCGACCTCGACACGCTCGCCGCCGGTACGCCCGGCTTCACCGGCGCAGACCTCGCCAACCTCGTGAACGAGGCTGCGCTCCTCGCCGCCCGCCGCGGCAAGAAGGTCGTGCAGCAGGAGGAGCTCGAGGAGGGGATCATGCGCGTGATCGCCGGCCCGGAGAAGCGCACGCGTCTGTTCTCGGAGGAGGAGCGGAAGATCACCGCCTACCACGAGATGGGTCATGCCCTCGTCGGCCACTACCTCGAGCACACCGACGAGGTGCACAAGATCTCGATCATCAGCCGCGGCCAGGCGCTCGGGTACACGATCTCGCTACCGCGGGAGGACCGGTACCTGACGACGAAGTCGGCGCTGATGGACCGGCTCGCGATGACCCTCGGCGGGCGCGCCGCGGAGGAGCTCGTCTTCCACGAGGTCACCACCGGTGCCGCGAACGACCTCGAGCAGGTGACCTCGACGGCCAAGCAGATGATCATGCGGTTCGGCATGAGCGAGAAGCTCGGCCCGCGTGTTCTCGGCCGGAACCACGACATGCCCTTCCTCGGCCGCGAGATGGGCGCCGAGCCTGACTACTCGGAGGAGATCGCCCGCGAGATCGACGACGAGATCCGGCGGGTGATCGAGGAGGCGCACTCGACCGCACACCAGGTGCTCCGCGACCACATGGAGGACCTGCACCGCCTCTCGGCGATCCTGATCGAGCGCGAGACGATCGACAAGGACCAGTTCGAACGGCTCCTCGCCGGCGAGTCCGAAGCGGACGTCTTCCCGGAGGAGTCGGCCCCGGCACCCGAGCCGGAGCCCGCGCAGCGCGAGAAGCGGCCCCGGCCGCAGCCGAAGCCGTTCCCGCTGCCGGGCGCGCTCTCCCAGCCGCCGCCGCCAGAGGGCGCGAAGCCCTAGACAGCATCGGCCTGCTCTGACACGCTGCCCGCGGTGAAGGGGCGGGCGTGACCATCGCTGCACGGATCCTCGCCGTCGCGGGCGCGGTGCTGGCGATCGTCGGCGTCTTCCTCGACGCGCTCGCGGGCGTGAGCTACTGGAACCTCGACGGGACGCTCGCCTGGGCGGGGATCGTGCTCGGAGCCGCTGCGCTGCTCATGGTCGCGGCCTCCTTCGTCGGCGCGCCGACGGACGGCTGGCTCTTCGCGATCGGCGCCGTCCTCGTCGGATACTGGGGCTGGCTCCCGGCCGCGTTGGCCTTCTCCGATCTCGACCAGGCGAAGATCGGCGCCTGGCTGTGTATCGCCGGCGCGGTCGCCATCGCCGCCGGTGCGGCGGTCGTCGTGATCCTGACGCAGCGGGCGTCGACCACGCCGAGAGGGATCTCGCTCGCCTCTGTCCTGTCGCTCGTCGGGATCGCGCTCGTCTACCCGGCGATCTTCCTCCACGTCGAGCAGGACCAGAGCTACTGGGACGGCCCGTTCGGCCTGCGGTTCTTCGGAATCCTCATGCTCGCGCTCACGAGCCTGTGCGCGGCCGCCTGGGTAGCCACCGCGATCGGAAGGCCGACGCGGGGACTGGACGCCGCTCTGACCCTCGTCCTGCTCGGGCTGGTCGCCTTCGACCCGGTCGACAAGGCGTTCAACCGCTTCGGTGATCTCCAGGTGGGGGGCTGGCTCGCCCTGGCAGGAGGCATACTCGCCGCCGGGGGCACGTGGTCGGCGCGTGCCGCCGAGGCGCCACGACCCACGGCGGAGACGACCGGACGGCCGGGAACGGTGGGCGGCCCGGTCGAGCCGCCCACCGAGGAACGCGCGCGGCTCTAGGCGGCCGCGCCCTTGCTGGCCCAGAAGCGGTTGAGCGCGCCCTGGACCTTGATGATCCAGACGAAGTAGCCGACCAGCGGCAGGAGCATCCAGAAGCCGGTCTTGCCCGTCACGGGGGGCTGCTGTCCCTCGCGGGAGTACAGCTTCCCGACCTCCGACGGCGAGACGAACCACATCACGATGCCGACGACGATCCAGATGACCAGCCAGAGCACGCCGCCGAGACCCTCGCCCGAGTAGCGCTTGATCTCGTCGCCGGTCTTGTAGGCCCAGTAGATCAGGTAGATCCCGAACGTGATCAGGCCGATGAGCGCGACGAACCACACGCCGCGGGGCTGCCCGATCTGGGCCGACGTCGCTGCGGGCGCCGCGACTGGCTCCGGTGCCGCGGGTGCCTCCGGTGCGGGTGGCTCCGGTGGTCCGGGGGGTGCTGCCTCACTCATGCGAACTCCTTCCGAGTGCCAGGGGACACGGCATCAGACCACGGTTCGGGCGGCCGGTCAAATCCGCCGGCCGGCGCTCAGCGGCTCGAGGCGACGCGGGTGGCGAACCAGGCGGCCGCCATGTCCTCGTCACCGTGGCCGAGCTCGATCGCGCGCCTGAAGCGGGCAAGTGTCTGCGGCGCGAGGCCGAGGTCGACCCCGGCGCCCTTGGCCATCTCGAGGGCGAGGCCGAGGTCCTTCGCCGCCAGCTTCAGCGCGAACGCGGGCGAGAAGTCGCCGGCGATGATCTTCTCGCCCTTGATCTGGGCGTACTGCGAGTCCATCGGACGACCCTTGATCGCATCCAGGAACCAGCGCCGGTCGAGCCCCAGCGCCTCCGCGAGGGCCATCGACTCGCCGAGGTTCTCGACCAGGTTCAGGATCCAGAGGTTGAGCGTCAGCTTCAGCCTCGTCCCGGCGCCGGGCTCGTCGGCGAGCCACATCACCCGGCTCGAGATCGGATCGAAGAGCGCTCCCGGCCGGTCTCGCCCGGCTGCGAGCACGAGGAGCTCGCCCGCCTCCGCCTGCGGCCGCGAGCCGAGCACCGGCGCGTCGAGAAAGCGGGCGTGGCGCCCGGCGAACCGCTCCGTGTCGGCGACCCCGACGGTCGAGGACTGGATCCAGAGGACGTCCGGGTGGAGCTCGGGCACGACCGCGTCGACCGTCGGCCCGTCGGCGAGCATCGTCAGCACCGCCTCGGCTCCCTCGACCGCCTCGGCGGGCGTGCCGGCAACGGTTGCGCCCAGACCTTCCGCCTTCTCGCGCGTCCGGTTCCATGCCTGCACGTGGTGGCCGGCGGCGGCGAGGTTGCGCGCCATCGCTCCTCCCATGATCCCCGTCCCGAGCACCGCGATGCGCATGTCGGGAAACTACCTTCCGTGACACCGATCGAGCAGCGCTTCCCCCGACCCTCCGTGATGGGCATCGTCAACGTCACGCCCGACTCCTTCTCCGACGGCGGCGTCAACTTCCGGCCGGAGGACGCGATCGCCTCCGCGCGAGGGATGCTCGCGGACGGAGCGGCGATCGTCGACGTCGGCGGCGAGTCCACGCGCCCCGGTTCGGAGGGCGTCTCGGCCGAGGAGGAGCTCCGCCGGGTCGTGCCGGTGCTGGAGAGCCTCCGCGGCGCACCGGTTTCGATCGACACCTCGAAGGCCGAGGTCGCGCGCCGGGCGATCGAGCTCGGCGCCGAGCTCGTCAACGACGTCACCGCGCTCCGAGGCGACCCGGAGCTCGCCGGGGTGGTCGCGGACACAGGCGCTTACCTGTGCCTGATGCACATGCAGGGCGAGCCGCGGACGATGCAGGAGGAACCCCGCTACGACGACGTGGCCGCGGAGGTGGCGGCGTTCCTGGAAGAGCGGCTGGGGTTCGCCCTCTCGGCCGGGATCGCGGAGGAGCGGATCTGCCTCGACCCCGGAATCGGCTTCGGCAAGAGCGTCGAGCACAACGTCGAGCTGGTGCGGCGGCTGGACGTCCTGCTCGCACTGGGCCGGCCAGTTCTCGTCGGCTTCTCGCGGAAGCGCTCCCTCGGACGCCTCCTCGGAGACCCCGAGGCGACGACCGGCTCGCCCGCGGCCAGCATCGGTGCGGCCGTGGCCGCCTTCGAACGGGGCGCGACGATCCTCCGCGTCCACGACGTGCGAGAGACGGTGGAGGCGCTGACCGTCGCGGTGGCGATGAAATGATCCTCGAGCTGTACGGGCTGGAGGTCTTCGGCCGCCACGGCGTGCTCGAGGAGGAGAAGCTCGAGGGGCAGGTCTTCCTGTACGACGTCGAGCTCGAGGTCGACGAGCCTCGGGCCGACCGGATCGACGCCGCCGTCGACTACCGGCTGGTGGCGGAGTGCGTGCGCGAGGTGTCCGACTCCGGCCCCTTCGAGCTGATCGAGACGCTGGCCGCCGCCGTCGCCGACGCGCTCGCCGCCCGCGTGCCGGCCACGTGGGTTCGCGTCCGCGTTCGCAAGCCGCACCCGGGCGCGATCGCCGCCGAGTGGTCGGCCGCGGCCGTGGAACGTCGCCGTTAGGCCTGGTTCCGATCCCAGACGAGCCGTAGGCCTTCGAGGGTCAGCTCCGGATCGACCGCCGTGATCGTGCGCGAGTGCGGGGCGATCAGCTCGGCCAGCCCGCCGGTCGCCACGACGGGGGCGGCGGGTGCGTCGAGCTCGTCCCGGATCCGGTCGACGATCGCATCGACCTGGCCCGCGAAGCCGTAGACGAGCCCGGACTGGAGCGCGGCGGTCGTCGTCTGGCTGATCACGCGGTCGGGTGCCTCGAAGGGGATCTTCGGGAGCCGTGCCGCACGGGCGAAGAGCGCGTCCATCGAGACCTCGATCCCCGGCGCCAGCACCCCGCCCGCGAACTCCCCTGCAGCCGAGACAACGTCGAAGTTCGTGGACGTCCCGAAGTCGACGACCACAGCCGGTGCCCCGTGCCGCTCGCGCGCGGCGACGGCGTTCGCGATCCGGTCGGGGCCGACCTCCCGCGGGTCGTCGTAGCGGATCGCCATCCCGGTCGGCACCCCAGGGCCGAGCACGAGCAGCGGCGCCGAAGCCCAGCGCTCCGAGAACGTCTCGTACTCGTGGACGAGCTGCGGCACGGAGGAGCAGAGCACGATCCCGTCGAGCGTGTCCAGGTCGACGAAGGCCCGGAGCATGACTGCCAGCTCGTCCCCCGTGTGCGAGCGGTCCGTTCCGACCCGGAACTGCTCCGAGAGCTGCTCGCCGTCGAACAGCCCGAAGACCGTCTGCGTGTTGCCGACGTCGACCGCCAGGAGCACCGGGCGAGCCTACCGCGCCGCGGTGGGCTCAGCTCTCGTCGTCCGAGCCGAGGGTCTCGCCGATCCGCTCGGCCAACGCCGCCGCGGTCAACGGCGGCCCCTCGCCCTCGCCGCGAAGCTCCTCGACCGTGACGTCGCCGGCGGTGAAGATCCGCGTGCGCGGGATCATCCGGCTCGGACGGTTCTTGTCCCACACCCACACGTCCTCCATCTCGACCTCGAACAGCGGGTACGCGGGCTGGAGGCGTGGGTGCAGCTGGACCCTGTTGCAGAGGTAGGTCGTGTCGGGCGTGAGCACGCAGTAACGGAAGAGCGGGAAGACCGCTGCGTACTCCTTCTTCAGCTGGAGCTCGAGATCGGCCTCGAACTCGTCGAGCTCGTCCAGGTGCGACATCAGGACGATTGTAGCCCGGCGACCAGGGCCGCCAGCAGGCCCCGGCCGGGCACGACCAGGTCCGGGTCGAGCTCGACCAGCGGCTCGAGCGCGAACAGGCGCTCGTGCAGGCGCGGATGCGGCACGTGGAGCCCTGGCTCGTCGATCTCCTCGTCGCCGTAGAGCAGCAGGTCGAGGTCGATCGTCCGTGGGCCGAAGCGCGGGCCCTCGCGGGTGCGTCCGAGCCGCCGCTCGATCCCGAGCAACCGCTCGAGAAGCCCGCGGGCGCCGATGTCGGTCTCGACCGCCGCGGCGGCGTTCAGGAAGCGGGGCTGGTCGCGGAGGCCGACAGGCGCGGTGTCCCGGAAGGCCGAGACAGCCGTCACGCGCAGGGCGGGCTCGGACCGGAGCTGCTCGACCGCGGAGCGGAGCATCGCCTCGCGGTCGCCGAGGTTGGCGCCGAGGCCGACGTAGGCCAGGGGCACTAGCCGCCGCCGTAGATCGAGACCGGCAGCTCGAGCAGCCGGTCGTCGACGGGCGGCTGGACCGACTCCAGGCGCTCGAGCACGTCGGCCGCGCCCGGAGCCGCGGTGAGTAGCCGCTCGACCACCTCGTCGGTGGACCCGAGCACGACGAGCTCCTGCTTGAAGGGGCGCGGGAACCGTCCCCGGCCCAGGTACCAACCGTAGAACTTCTTCAGGAACCCCGAGGCCCGTCGCTCGCCCATCTCCCGCACCGCCTCGCGGATGAACAGGATCAGCTCAGCCGCGACCTCCTCCCGCGTGGGCTCGGGCTCCTCGCCCTCGACGATCTCGCGGAGCACCCACGGGTTGCCCTGCGCACCGCGGCCGACCATCACCGCGGCTGCGCCGGTGGACGCGAGCACGGCCTGTGCCCTCGCCCGAGACGTGACGTCGCCGCAGGCGACAACCGGGACGTCGACCAGGTCGACGAGCTCGGCGGTGAGCGCGTGGTCGGCCGTGCCCGTGTACATCTGCTTGGCGGAGCGCGGGTGCAGCGTGAGCGTCGCCGCGCCCGCCTCGACCAGCCGGGGGCCGACCTCGAGGCACGCGCGGGAGCCGTCCTCGAGCCCACGCCTCATCTTCACCGACACCGGGACGTCGACCGCATCGGCGACGGCGGCGACGATCCGTTCCGCCCGGTCGGGGTCCTCGAGGAGCGTCGCGCCGGCGCCCGTCCTGGTCACCTTGCGCACCGGGCAGCCGAAGTTGATGTCGACGATGTCCGCACCCGCGTCTTCGACCATCCGGGCGGCCTCCGCCATCAGCGGCGGCTCGGAGCCGAATATCTGGACCGCGAGCGGATGCTCGTCGGAGGCGATGCGCAGGTAGCCGAGCGTCCGTTCGTTCCCGTGGTGGAGGCCGGCGCAGCTCACCATCTCCGAGCAGACCAGGCCGGCCCCGAAGCGCCGTCCCTGTCGACGAAACGCCTGCACGCTGACGCCCGCCATCGGGGCGAGGACGACACGCGTCGGCACCTCGACGGGCCCGATCCACCAGGAAGACCGCAAATCCACCTTCAAATGCAGGAAGATCGTATCCGCCCGCTTCTCTTGCGTAGAACGGCCCCGAATGGGTACCATTCCGGCCCGCGACGGCGCCGTGCGCGCCGCGTGTTCTTTCGAGGAGGCGCGTAACGTTGGCCAAGGAAGTCATCCTCACCAAAGAGGGATACGAGAAGCTGAAGCAGGAGATCGAGTACCTCTCGACCGACAAGCGGCGGGAGGTGGCCGAGCGGATCCGGGTGGCCCGCGAGTTCGGCGACATCGCGGAGAACTCCGAGTACGACGACGCGAAGAACGAGCAGGCTCTGGTCGAGCATCGCATCGCGATGCTCGAGGAGCGGCTCCTGTCCGCCCGCGTGATCGAGAAGAAGGACATCGCCAAGGACGTCGTCTCGGTCGGCTCCCACGTGAAGCTGCGCGACATGGGCGCGAACAAGACGTTCGAGTACCGGATCGTCGGTTCCGCCGAGGCGAACCCCGCCGAGCAGAAGCTCTCGAACGAGTCGCCCGTCGGCAAGGCGATCATGGGGAAGAAGAAAGGCGAGGTCGTCGAGGTGGCGGCCCCGCGCGGCTCGCTCAAGTTCAAGATCCTCGAGATCAAGGCCGCATAGGCCCGGTCGGGGTCGGGGCGCGAGTCCCGATCCATGTTGCCCAAAGCATCCGGAGGCGACCGGGCCTCGGCGGGCAAGACGGCAGCGCAGGCGCAGAGGATTCCCGGAAGGCGCCGCGCAAACGCCCGCCGCTACGGTGTGAGGTGCGCGGGCTGCGCTGCATCGTCCAACTACGATGCGAATCGTGCCTGAGCACTCGATGCCTGAAGTCGAGCTCAGCGTCGTCATCCCCACGTACAACCGCCCAGACGCGCTGAGGGCATGCGTGGAGTCGCTCATCGGGCAGGACGGACAGCCGCCGAGCCTCGAGCTGATCGTCGTCGTCGACGGCCCTGATCCCTCGACCGAGGCGATGCTCGGCTCGCTGTTGCCACCGTTCCCGTTGCGGGTGGTCGTGCAGCCCCACGCCGGGCAGGCGGTGGCGAGGAATCGCGGGGTAGAGGAGGCGCGAGGGTGCTATGTCCTCTTCCTCGACGACGACGTCGTCGCCGAGAGTCGGCTCGTCGGGGCGCATCTCGAGGCTCTGCGGTCCGGCGATCGCGTCGTCGGTGTCGGACGGATCGACAAGGTGCTGTCTCCGCGGGCTCCCGACTGGGCCCGTTCGCGTCAGGCCGTCTGGCGGAGCCACTACGACCGCCTGGCCGGCGGACGGCAGCCGAGGTTCAACGACACGTACGGGGGCAACCTCTCCGTTCGACGCGACCTCTTCATGGAGGTCGGCGGGTTCGCCACCGACATTCCCGTCGAGCACGACGTCGAGCTCGGTTACCGGCTCGCAGCTGCGCGCGCGCGCTTCGTCTACGTTCCGGACGCGATCGCCCGTGAGGGAGACCGGGACACCCTCCGCCACTTCCTTTCCGACGCCCGCCGACGGGGGATGGTGAGCGTCGAGCTCTACCGGCGGCATCCCGGGCTCCTCCCCTACCTGCGGCTCGGTGGAGCCGGACAGCTCGGTAGGCCCTGGATCGCCCTCCGCATGGTCCTGTCGGCCCTGCGGCTTTCCGCCTACCCGCTCGCGCTGCTCGGGAGCGGGCTCCGGCTCGAGCGTCTGACGGGCCGGTGGTCCGGGTTCCTCTACACCTATTGCTACTGGGACGGAGTCCGTACGGCAGTCGATCGGGACACCTGGCGGCGTCTGCAGCGTGGCGCGGCGATCCTCATGTACCACGCGATCGCGGGCGACGGCGAGCAGCCGGGGCGCTACGTCCTTCCCCTCCGGAGCTTCGAGCGCCAGATGCAGTGGCTTCGGCGCCGTGGCTACAACGTGATCGGTCTCGACGAGCTCGTCGCGTACCTGGGCGAGCACCGTCTCCTTCCGCCGAAGACAGTCGTGCTCACCTTCGACGACGGCTACCGGGACAACGCCGACCTGGCTCTGCCGGTGCTCGAGCGGTTCGGTTTTCCCGCCACCTGCTTCCTCGTCAGCGGGTCGGGCGGGCGGCCGAGCTGGGACTGTGTGGCGGAGCTCCGGAGCCGGCCGCTGCTCGCGCCGGCCGAGGCGGGAGAGCTCCTCGACGGGCTCTCGCTCGGTGCACACAGTCGGACGCACCCGCGGCTGCCCGGCCTGGAGCTCGACGAGGTCGAGCCGGAAGTGGCCGGCTCGAAGGCCGATCTCGAGACCGCCCTCGGGAGGCCCGTGACCACATTCGCGTATCCCTACGGGGCCACGAGCCCCGAGGTGCGTGCTGCCGTCGCTGCGGCAGGGTTCCTCGCCGCATGCGGGATCACCGAGGGTCTGAACCGACACGCGACCGACATCTACGACCTGCACCGGCTCGAGGTGCGGGGCACCGACTCTCTCCTTCGGTTCGCGCTGACGCTGTGGCTCGCGGGGCGACCGTCGTTGACCTGGCCGCGGCTGCGCCGGACTAGACTCGACCGGCAATGACCGGCTTCCCGAAGCGATTCGCCGACCGCTCGGCGGTCGCGGCCGTCCGTGCCGAGGCCGAAGCGGTCGAACCGGGGGGCGAGGGCGAGCAGGCCCACCGCGTCGCAGGCCGCGTGATGGGGCGGCGCGACCTCGGCAAGCTCGTGTTCCTCGACCTCGTCGACCGGACCGGCAAGATCCAGCTGCTCGTCCAGGTCGATCGCGTCGGGAACGTCGATCTCGACCTCGGCGACATCGTCGGCGCAAGCGGGCGGCCGACGAGGACACGGCGCGGGGAGCCTTCCCTCGCGGTGGACGCGATCGAGCTCCTCGGCAAGATCAGGCGGCCGCTACCCGACACTTTCCATGGCCTCGTCGACGTCGAGACCCGCTACCGACAGCGCTACCTCGACCTGATGATGAACGAGGAGTCGCGTCTCCTCGCGACCCAGCGCGCCCGAATCGTCTCGGCCGTCCGAGCCTACCTCGACGCCGAGGGCTTCCTCGAGGTGGAGACGCCGATCCTCCAGCCGCGCTACGGCGGAGGCTTCGCCGAGCCGTTCGTCACACACTCGAACGAGCTCGATGCAGACCTCTACC
>JBLMYA010000025.1:0-23333 GCA_050258035.1 Verrucomicrobiota bacterium | reverse complement strand
AGCCCCGCTCGCTCCAGCGTCTGCGCCTCGGCGACGGCGAACTCAGCGAGCTCCGCGACGGACAGCTCGTTCCTCGGCGCACCGGGAAGCGCCGGCAGGTGAACCATCCCGATCAGCGGCTTGCGTGTCAGCAGATCCAACATCGCGGCGTCGGCCCGTGGCGGCCCGGCTAGGTCGTCGCCAGGATGGTCGCCGCCGTCACCGTCCAGCCGGCGATGCACGCGAGCGTGGGCAGGTCGCGCAGGAGGATGTTCTCCGGCTCCTCGCCGAGGTCCCGCCGGTGCACGAGGTACAGGTATCGAAACACCCCGAACAGGACGAACGGGATCGTCGCCATCATCGCCTTCGAGTCGCGCGCGGTGAACGTGTACAGCGAGTACGCGATCACGGTCGAGGCCGCGACGATCGTGACCAGCTGGTCGACGAGCACGAGTGAGTAGCCCTCGAGTACCGGCCGCCCGGGCGTCTCCTCGGCTCCGACGAGCACGAGCTCGGCGCGGCGTTTTCCGAGGGCGAGGAAGAGCGCAAGCAGCCCGGTGCAGATCAGAAGCCACGGCGAGATCCTCACGTCGACCGCCTCCGCCCCTGCGCCCGCGCGGATGACGAACAGCGCCGCGATCGCGAGGACGTCGATCAGCACGATGTGCTTGAGCCCCGCCGAGTAGGCCGCCTGGAGCGCGAGGAACCCGGCCATGAACGCCAGCGACCCGAGGCCGAGATAGGCCGTGAGCCCGAGCGCGACGACGCCGAGGCCGAGCGACAGGACCAGCGCGACCCGGACCGGCAGCTCTCCGCCCGCGACCGGACGGAACCGCTTGACCGGATGCTCGCGGTCGTGCGGCGCGTCGCGAACGTCGTTCGCGAGATACGCGGCGCTGGAAGCGGCGCAGTAGGCGACGAAGGCGACGATCGCCTCGGGCCACAGGCTCGTCTCACCCAGCTTCCCCGCGAAGAGCAAGCCCGCGAAGAGCAGGAGATTCTTCGTCCACTGACGTGGGCGGAACGCAACCAGCGCCGCGTACGCGACCGGACGCGGTTCGGCGGCAGCGGAGACGGCCATTCGGCCATGGATGCTAGTGGGCTCCGGTCGGCTGCGAGCTCAGGACGGCGGAATCGAAGGCAGCCTGAGGTCGAAGCGGGTGCCCGTGCCGAGTTCGCTCTCGAGCTCGATCTCACCGCCGAGCGCGACCGCCAGCTCACGCGCGATCGCCAGCCCCAGTCCCGTCCCGCCGCCGTCCCGCGACCAGAACGGGCGGAAGATCCGCTCCCTGTCCGAGGGCTTGATGCCCGGTCCCGTGTCCGCGACCGAGACGGAAACGCTTCCGTTCTCGTTCGAGAGCGCCAGCTCGACGCGACCTCCGTCCGGCGTCCAACGGAAGGCGTTGGAGAGCAGGTTCGAGACGATCTGGAAGACCCGGTCGCCGTCGGAGACGATCACCGGCGCGCCGTCTCGGTCGCAGCGGTAGTCGATCTGCCGCCGTCGGGCCTCTTCGCCGAAGGTGGCGTACGCCTGATCGACCAGGCGGCCCATGTCGACCTCCTCGTGCAGCACGGTGAACCGGTTCGCGTCGAGCTTGGCGAGGTCGAGGACGTCGCCGACGAGCCGCTCGAGCCGCTCGGCTTCACCGGCGACGACCGCGAGCGACTCGGCCTCGAGCGCCGGGTCCACGATCAGGCCCTCGCGCAGCGCCTCCACGTGGCCGCGGATCGCCGTCAGCGGCGTTCGGAGCTCGTGCGAGACCGACATCAGGAAGTTGCGCTCCTGCTCCTCGGCCTCGCCGAGACGCGAGGCCATCTCGCGGAAGCGCTCGGCCAGGTGGCTGACCTCGCCGGTGCCCGGCACCTCGGGCAGCGTGATGTCGTAGTGGCCCTCCGCGATCCGGTCGGCCGCCTTCGAGAGCTCCAGGACAGGCGTGGCGATGCGACGCGACAGGTACCAGGCGAGCCCGGCGGCGACCAGCAGGCCGACGCCGAATGCAACCAGGAGCAGCTCGATCAACGAAAACCAGCCGTGAGTGAGCTCGGTCTTCTTGCGGGCGACGACGAGCGCCCCGAAGTTCTGCCCCTCGAGGACGAGCGGCTGGCCGACCGCGAGGAACGCCTTGTGCTCGTTCGGCGGGGTGAACTCGAACGTGGTCACCGTCTTGCCGTCGATCAGCGTCTGCCACTCCTGGTCTCCGACCTGGGAGCGGGACAGCTCGCGGAGACCGGAGCCGTGCCGGAAGAAGACCGGCGCGCCGACGTAGTAGAGCCGGGCGCCCGTCGCCTTCTCTAGCTCCGGCCCGGCGAAGTCGGGCGCTGACCGGCCCTCGTCGAGCGACCGGATCGCCTGCTGCGCATAGAGATCGGAGAGCCCGCGCGCTTCGCGCCTGAGCTCCGAAAGCGACTGCGAGCGAACGTGATCCTGGAAGAGCTGGACCGCGATCGCGGTCGTGACGATGCCCGCGAGCGCGACGCCCGCCAGGTAGAACGCCGGCAGGCGGAAGCGCAGCGAGCGGAACATGCTCCGCTAGGCGGCCGCGTCCTTCGCGGGCGCCACCTTGTATCCGACCCCCCAGACGGTCACGATCGGGGACGCGTCGCCCAGCTTGCGGCGTAGTTGCCGGACGTGGACGTCGACCGTCCGCGTGTCGCCGGCGAACGTGTATCCCCAGACGCGCTCGAGCAGCTGGTCGCGCGTGAGGACGAGCCCGCGGTGGTCGAGGAGCTCCCAGAGCAGGTCGAACTCCTTCGGAGCCAGCTGGATCTCGTCGTCGCCGACGCGGACCTCGCGGCGGCCGGCGTCGATGAGCAGCTGTCCGTGCCGGAGCTGCTTGCTCTCGACCTGGCGGCGCTCGGGCGAGGCGCGACGAAGGATCGACTTCACCCGCGCGACGAGCTCGCGAGGGTTGAACGGCTTGGTCAGGTAGTCGTCCGCGCCGACCTCGAGCCCGATGATCTTGTCGACGTCCTCGTCCCGCGCGGTCAGCATCAGGATCGGGACATCGGAGGTCTTGCGGATGCGGCGGCAGACCTCGATGCCGTCGATGTCGGGCAGCATCAGGTCGAGCACGATCAGTCCCGGCGGCTGGGCCTGGAACTGGGCGAGCGCCTCGTTGCCGGTCGCGGCGGTGCGGACGGCATAGCCCGCGTTCTTCAGGTAGAGCGCGACGAAGGACGCGATCGAGCTCTCGTCCTCGACGACCAGGACCGACTGGAGGGCTCGGTTGCTCACTTCACGCTCGGCGGGCTGGGCGGCGCCTGCCCGAGCGCGTACGTCACCGCGTGTCCGGGGAGCGGCTGGAACGGGCCGCCGTTGAGCGAGTAGCGCCCCGGGAAGTCCGTGAAACCCGACGCGTCGAGAGTGGCGACGCCGCGCCCGACGGCGCTGACGTCGATCCCGATCGCGTTGATCTGAACGCGGAAGAGCCCGCCGATCATCCGGAAGCGGAGGTCGTCGCCGCTGTACCTCGTTCGACCGCCGCCGAGCGGCTGGATCGTCTCCGCGCCGTAGACGACCGGCACCTTGCCGTCGGCCAGGTCGAGATCACTGATCACCATGTTGCCGGTCACGAACCGACCCAGGATGCCACCCCGGGCGCGGATCGTGACGAGGCCGTTGCCGTTGTCGACCACGAGTGTCCCGTCGCCGGGCAGGCTGGCGGCCGCCCACGCTGCGACCGGCAGCGCGAGCGCGACCACGAGAGCAAGCAGAACCAAGCGACGCATCGCCGGAATCAGTATCGCCATCCGTGTTGTGATCGGTCTAATCGGGACGTAAGGAAAGTGTAAGAGCAGAACCTGCCATTCAGCAGTGCGGATCGACGCGACGCGCCGGCGGCCCGAGGGGCACGGCATAGCGCCGGGCGAGAACGGCCAGGCGGCGGCGATAGACGTCCATGTCGGCTCGGGCCCAATCCCCGTGCGTCTGGCAGCGCCACGGGGCGTACAGCTCCTTGTGGTAGGGGCTGGTCAGGCTCTCGTTGTGGCCGATCACGTTCCGGAGCTCGATCCCGTACCGACTCATCAGCCAGGCGGTCAACCGGAGCGACGCGTTCAGCTGGCGCGGGTTGCGGAGGATCTCGGCGTCACTCGTCCCGACGTGCTCGATCCCGATCGCGGTGTAGTTCAAGCCGACGGTGTGGCGACACACGACGGTGAGCGGCACGAGCTGGTAGATCGTCCCGTCCCTGCCGATCACGTAATGGGCGCAGACGCCGGGCAGCTCGTGGAGCTCGCCGTCGGGCGTGTCGGCCGAGAAGGTCGAGTAGGCCGAGGAGAAGCTCTCCGAGGCGGTGTAGTGCTCGACGATCACGCGGGGAGCGGTCAGGCGCCAGGTCGCCCGGCCGTAGTGCCGCTTCGCGTACGCCGCCGTCTCCGCCTTCCGCTCCGCGCCGAAGGGGATCGGCATCGAGACGATCGGCGGCTTCGGCGGCGGCGCGGATGCGAGCAGCGCGACGGCGACGAGAAGCGCCTTCACGGCGCCCCAGAGTAGCTACGGCAGCCGGAGTCGCGTGAGAACGAGCCGTGCGGCGCCCGCCTCGAGCGCTACGGGCGGCGGCGCGGCGACGAGCACTATCCGTCGAGCGCGTCGCGCGTGTACACGCCCTCGGGGTTCCAGAGCATGTACCCGCGCGCGTGCTGGCGGCGGGCGGCGGCGATCTGGTCCGTGACCTCGATCAGCCCGTACTGGTGTCCCAGCGAGAAGTCCTGGAGCCACGGGATCAGCAGCGCCCTGCCCTTCACCTGCCGGCGGAAGTCGAAGAGCGCGCGGGCGACGGTCCGGCCCGGATAGGCGTCGGGATCCTGGATGCCGTACTCCCCGGACGAGAAGTGCGACGGGTAGACCATCGGATAGATCGCATCGAGGTACGAGGCGACGCGCTTCGGCACCTGGCCGATCCCGAGGTCGTGCGTGGCGGCAAGGCCGAAGAGGTCGGCCGAGACGCGGACGCCGAGGGGATGCAACACCGACGACGCGTAGCGCAGAAAGCGGGCGATCGTCGTCCCCTTCGGCTCGGTCCGCGCGTGGCGAAAGACGATCTGGGAGACGTCGCCGTCGCTCGGGAATCGGACGTAGTCGAACTGGATCTCGTCGAAGCCGGCCTTGGCGGCGGCCGCGCCGACCCCGACCGCGTACCGCCAGACCCGTTGGTCGTAAAGGTTCACCCAGCCGAGCCCCGCGTTGTTCAGCCAGCGAGAACCGTCCGGCCGGAGCACGGCCAGCGCCGGCCGTGCGGCGGAGAGTTCCGGGTCCTCGAAGACGACCACGCGGCCGATCAGGTACATGCCCGCGGCGTGGACGCGCTGGACGACCGATTCGGCGTCGTAGTACGGACGCGCCGCGCCGATGTCGCGCGCGAGCGGCGGCAGTCGGTCCGACACGAACCCGACCTGCCCGTTCTCGTCCTTGACGTCGACCTCGATCGTGTTCAGCCCGTAGGCCGTCAGCGCCGTGTAGCCGTCGAGCTTGCCGGGCAGGCCCGCGAGCGGCGCCGACACGTGGACGCCGCGCACCTCCCGTGGATACGGACGCGGCGCGGGCGTCTTGTCCACGACGATCGGCGGCCCCTCGGTGGGCGCCGCGGCGCGGTGCCCACCCTCCATCTGCGTCGCGCCGAGCCCGACGCCGGCGCCGAGGGCGAGCAGGATCGTCGCGGCGGCGAGTCGCCTGCGCCGCCGCGTGACGAGCGCCTGCCGCCGCCGCTCCCGGAACCGTTCGTTCGGGTCCAAACGCGGATGGATGTACCTGGGCACCGGGATCGTAAGCGTAAGGCCGCGGGGACCACCCCTGCAACCAGCGAAAGCCGGTCGCGGCGGTTCCGCCTACGCGCGGCCGGTGCCCGCTCGGCACGCGTAGCGTGCCAGCGAAAGCCGGTCGCGGCGGTTCCGCCTTCGCGCGGTCGGTGCCCGCTAGGCACCCGTAGCGTGCCACCGAAAGCCGAGGTCGGCGGGCGCCGCCCGAAGTGGGCTGGCCGGCAGCCCGGACGGAACCGGAACGCGGTTGTACCCACTCGGAGCGACGTCGTTCGGCGCCTGCGGATGGAACAGCGACGCGAGGTACTGGATCTGGCCCCGGCCGGGCCCGAGCTCGAACTGGCCGCCGCCGTAGAGCCGAATCCCCCGCTCCGCACAGGTGTCGTAGAAGTCGAAGAGCCTCCGGCACGAGCCGAACCGCGACGGCTTCGAGTTGAGCACCCGGGGGGCGAACGGGAGCGCGTCGACGTCCGCGACCGAGTGGATCGGGGCGTCCCAGGTGATCCGGTCGTGGTGCGGCTCGAGGATCGCCGCCTTGTCCGGGTCCGTGACGTCCGGATCCTCGATCAGGGCCTCCGGGAGGGCGTCGACGACGAGTCGGTAGAGGCTCGCCGGCGGAGTCCGCTCGTGTGCCCGCCAGTCGTACGCCTCCTTGAAGTCGACGACGTCCACGGCGTCCAGCTCGACGAGCTCGCGGACCAGCGCCTCGCTCCAGCTCGCCTCCGGATCGAGCTTGAACCGCAACCCGGAGAGGGCCCGCAGCCGGTCGGCCCTCCCGTCGGGAAGCGACGTGGAGACGACGAAGGCGACGTCCTGCGGCTCCCTCCCGAGCAGCTCGTGCAGCGTGGTGCCCGCCTGCCGGAGGGCGAGGTCGAGGGCCGCGCTCTCGAAGCCCCAGCGCCGGAGGTCGGGCAGGCCGTCGAACCGGGCGGAGAGCGAGTCGACGGTGTGCTCGCCCGTGAGATCCGGAGCGGGCCCGGCCGACTGAAAACGCAGCTGGTCGTCGGCGTCGTAGACCACGTCCTCGCCGACTCCCTCCTCGCCTGCGCCGTGCAGCCGGATTACCGTCGTCCGCCGGACGAACTCGGAGGAGACCGCCTGCTCGAGTCCTTCGAGCTCGTACGACTCGACGACGACGCGCAGGCCGGCGATCGGCGAATAGGTTGCCACGGCCTGCGAGAGTATCCCCGTTGAGCGAACTGACCGATTTCGGCCTCGTCGTCCTCGTCGTCTCCGGGACCTTCCTGGCTGCGCTCGGAACGCACAAGCTGACGGAGTTCTTTCCGGTTCCCGCCCCGGCGGTCTTCCTGCTCGCCGCGGCAATCGCGTCCGACATATGGCCCGGGCTCGGCGGGTTGAGCACGGTGGACGTCGAGCGGATCGCGGTCGTCGCGCTCATCGTCATCCTCTTCGACGGAGGCATCCAGGTGGGCTGGCCCCGGTTCCGCGAGTCGGCCCTCCCGATCAGCCTGCTCGGAGTGCTCGGGACGTTCGCCACCGCCGCCGTGATGGCGATGTTCGCGCATGCGCTGTTCGGCTTCGACTGGACGACGGCGGGGATCATCGGCGCCGCGATCGCACCGACCGACCCGGCGGTCATGTTCTCGGTTCTCGGACGGCGCGAGATCGATGGTCGCACGGGCACGATCCTGGAAGGCGAGTCCGGTGCGAACGACCCGGTAGGGATCGCGCTGATGATCGGGATGCTCGACTTCGCGACGAGCGACCACGGAACCTTCTGGACGGTGGTCAAGGAGTTCGCGGTCGAGATGTCCGTCGGCCTCGCGATCGGAGTCGCCGGAGCGGCCCTGCTGATCCCCGTCATGCGCCGCATCTCCCTTCCGAGCGAGGCGCTCTATCCGCTCCGGACACTCGCCGTCGCCGGCGTCGTCTACGGGGCCGCGGCCGTCGCCCACGGCTCGGGCTTCCTCGCAGTGTTCGTCGCCGGCCTCTTCGTCGGCGCCGCCGACACACCGCAAAAGGCCGAGATCGAGCGCTTCCAGACCTCCCTCGCCAGCCTCGCCGAGATCGTGGTCTTCGTCGCGCTGGGACTGACCGTCGAGCTCGGCGCCCTCGACGGCAGGGAGGTCTGGGTCGACGGGCTCATCCTCGCGGCGCTTCTCGCCTTCGTCGCCCGGCCGATCGTGGTCGGCCCGCTGCTCTTGCCCGTTCAGCTTCGGGGCGGGGAGCGCCTCTTCGTCATGTGGGGCGGCCTGAAGGGCGCCGTGCCGATCCTGCTGGCGGCGTTCGCGGTGATCGCCGACGTCACGGAGGCAAACCGGATCTACGGGCTGGTCTTCGTGATCGTGCTCTTCTCGGTCGCCGTGCAGGGCACGTCGCTCCCCTTTGTCGCGCACCGTCTGGGGGTGCCGATGCGACTGCGAGAACCGAAGGACGCGTAGCAGCTAGGCGACCTTGCGCGCGTGCCAGGTCGTGCCAAGGGTCGTCCGGCGCCCGGGCGGACGGTCGAGGCGGGCCCAGCCGCGACGCTCGGCTTCGTCGTCGCACAGCCGGCAGACGACCTGCTCGCTCCCCGCTCCGTCGGCGCGCCAGTGGCCGAACGCCTCGCCGAGCAACATGCTGCGTCCACAGAGGGCACACGTGATCATGGTCTGAAGGTACGACGCGGACGAGACGGCACCTGCCCGTGCGCCCCGCGCACTCAGAGGGCAGCCGAGTAACAGACTGTTACAAGCCGCTACGGCTCGCCGGGGAACAGAGCATTTCGGCGAAAGCGACTCCGACAAGTGACAGTCTGTTACAAACGCTCTCCGGCGGCCTCGACCAGCGCCCTTGCGGTCGCGAACTGGACATCCGTCAGCCTGATGTACGAGTGGCGCCAGAGGCTCTGCGGGAAGATTCCCGCCTCCTCGACCGCCGGAGCGCGGTCGAGGTCGGCCACGACGACCAGCGGTCGGACCGGGAAGCGCCACGCCCAGCGCTCCTTCGCCGGGTCGTGCTCGGGCGGACCGGCGATCTCGACCACGGCGAAGATCGCCTGCCACACGGAGGCGTAGAGGATCGCGAGCTCGCCCGGCTCCTGGGAGGGCCGCCGCGAGGCCGCGTGCGCACGGATCTCCTCCGGTCGGACGTAGCGGTCGAGCGGCCGGGCGCCCCGGCCGCGCACGAGGAGCCAGCGAGTGGCGTGCTCGACTTCGCCTCTCAGAGCCGCTCGATGACGGCGGCGATCGCCTGGCCCTGGCCGATGCACATCGTCGCGATTCCGTACTTGCCGTCGCGGCGTTCGAGCTCGTTGACCAGCGTCGCGGTGATCCTGGCGCCGGTCGCGCCGAGCGGGTGGCCGAGCGAGATCCCGCCGCCGTTCGGGTTGACGTCCTCCATGCGGTCGCCGAGCTCGGTGTCCTTCACGAACTGGAGCACGACCGATGCGAAGGCCTCGTTGACCTCGATCACGGCCATGTCGTCCCAGGAGAGGCCGGCGTTCGCCAGAGCGTGGTCGCACGCCTGCGGGTTGCCGTGCAGCATCCGGTACGGGTCGACGCCCGCGATCCCGAAGGAGACGAACCGTGCGCGCGGCTCGAGGCCCAGTGCGGACGCGCGCTCCTCGCTCGCGACCAGCATCGCCGCCGAGCCGTCCACGATCTGGCTCGAGTTGCCGGCGGTGACGACACCGTCCTCCTTGAACGCAGGGGCCAGTGTCGCGATCTTCTCGAGCGTCGTGTCGCGGCGCGGCGTCTCGTCGACTGCGAACAGCACGCCGGCGTGGGGATTGGAGACCTCCACCGGGACGATCTCCTTCTCGAATCGGCCCTCGTCGATCGCCCGCACCGCCCGCATGTGCGACTCGTACGAGTACTCGTCGAGCGCCTCGCGCGACAGCCCCCACTCCTCGGCGATCACCTCGGCCGAGATCCCCTGTGGGACGATCTGCCACTTCTCGAAGAGTTTGTCGGAGAAGCCCGACCAGCCGGCCTCGCCGAGATTCGAGCCCATCGGCACCCGCGACATGTTCTCGACTCCGGCGGCGACGACCAGGTCGAGATGGCCGGCCTGGATCGCCGAGGCCGCGTTCATCGCCGCCTGCATCGACGAGCCGCACTGGCGGTCGACGGTGGTCGCGCAGACCGTCTCCGGCCAGCCGGCGATCAGTGAGGCGACACGGCCGACGTTCAGCGCCTGCTCGCCGACCTGCGACACGCAGCCCATCTGGATGTCCTCGATCGCGGCCGGGTCGAGATCGAGGCGCTCGACGAGGCGGTCGAGCACCTGCGCTGCGAGCTCGTCCGCGCGCACCGCCGCGAGCGTTCCGTTCCGCTTGCCGATCGGGCTGCGGACGACGTCGATGATCAGGGCGTCATGCATCGACCACAGCGTACAACCGCCACTCGCCGGGGACCCCCTTCAGCTCGGCGGTGCCGCGATCGACGAAGGAGAGTCCTGACCCCGCCACGAGGTCTTTGACCGTCTGCGAAACGAGCACCTCGCCCTGACCGGCCTGCGCAGCCACGCGGGCGCCGATCGAGACGGCAATGCCCGTGACCTTGTTCTCGATCACTTCGCACTCGCCGGTGTGGAGGCCGGCCCGCAGCTCGAGCCCGAGCTCGGCGACCGAGTCGCGGATCGCGCACGCGCAACGGATCGCCCTCGCCGGCCCGTCGAAACGGGCAAAGAAGCCGTCGCCGGCCGTGTCCAGCTCGATGCCGCGGTGGCGGAGCAGCTCGCGCCGCGTCCGGACGTGATGCTCCCCGAGTAGCTCGCGCCAGCGCCGATCTCCGAGCTCGGCGGCCTTCGCCGTCGAGCCGACGAGGTCGGTGAAGAGGATCGTCGCGAGCACGCTCTCCGGTTCTTGCTCCGCGCCGAGCATTGCGACGAACGCCTCGACTTCGTCGACGATCTCCGGCGACAGGAAGATGCCCCAGTAGTCGGCTCCCTCGACTTCCACGAGCCGGGCGTGCGGAATCAGGTCAGCCGTCTCGGCCGCTCCCTGCTCCCTCGCCAGCTCACCGCGAACGAGCACGAGCGTCGGCACGCCGATCGTCGGCAGGATGTCGGATACATCGCTGTCGGAGTAGGTCATGTTGAGTGCGAAGCCGATCTCCGGGCTGGCGCCGACGCGCAGCCAGTTCGCGAACCAGACCCGGTCTGCCTCGCTGCGGAGCAGGGTCGGGCAGATCTCGGCGAGGAACCGGTCGGCGAGCTCCTGCGTTCCCCAGTCCCGCAACAGCTTGCTCGCCTGCTGCCAGTACGGACTGTCGGAGCCCTCGCCGTGCGAGAGGAACTGGAAGAGCACCAGCGCCTCGGTCGCCTCGGGATACGTCGCCGCGTAGAGGGCGGCCATTTGACCGCCCTCGTGGCTGCCGAACAGGACAGCGCGTTCGGAGCGTGCGTCGGCGAGCACCGCCCGCATGTCGTCCATCCGCGTCTCGAGCGCCGCCCACCCGGCCCCGCCGCGGTCCGAGAGTCCCGTTCCCCGCTTGTCGAAGACGATGAGTCGAAACGAGCCGGCCAGCCGCTCGTAGAACTCGCGCCAGTAGGGAGACTCCCAGGCGTAGACGAGGTTCGAGACGAAGCCCGGGACGAAGACCAGGTCATGCTCCCCCGACCCGATGACCTGGTAGGCGATCGCCACCTCGGCGTTGCGCGCGTACCGGATGTCCGGCTGCACGCCCCCAGTTTCCTAGACTTGCGGGGTGGCGACAACGGTCGCGGAGCGGAAGCTTCTCGTCGGCGGCGAATGGATCGAGACCGGCGAGTGGGTCGACGTGCGCTCACCGTACTCGGGCGGGGTCGTCGGCCGCGTCCCGAAGGCGGGCGCCGACGAGACGCGAAAGGCGATCGACGCCGCCGTGGAGGCGATGCGGGAACCGCTCCCCGCGCACCGGCGCGCCGAGATCCTCGTCAAGGTCGCGGGCGCCATCGGCCGCCGGCACGAGGAGCTCGCGCAGACGATCTGTGCCGAGGCCGGGAAGCCGCTGAAGACCGCCCGCGTGGAGGCGTCGCGGTCGATGTCGACCTACACGTTTGCCGCAGTCGAGGCCCGGAAGCTGGCCGGCGACGTCGTGCCGATGGACGCCTCGCAGGCCGGCGAGGGCAAGCTCGCCTTCACCGTGCGCGTCCCGGTCGGCGTCGTCGGCGCGATCAGCCCGTTCAACTTCCCGGCCAACCTCGTCGCCCACAAGATCGCCCCCGCCCTCGCGGCCGGCTGCGCGGTCGTGCTCAAGCCCGCGACGGCCACTCCGCTCTCCGCCCTGCTGCTCGCAGAGCTGGAGACGGAGGCCGGGCTCCCGCCGGGTTGGCTGAACGTCGTCGTCGGCCAGTCGTCGGAGATCGGCGACGTGCTCGTCGGGGACGAGCGCGTGGCCGCGCTGACGTTCACGGGCAGCGGCGAGGTCGGGTGGAAGCTGAAGGAGCGTGCGCCGCGAAAGCACGTCGCGCTCGAACTCGGCAACGCGACCCCCGTGATCGTGGAGGCGGACGCCGATCTCGAGGACGCGGCCGCCCGGCTGGCCGGTAACGCGTTCTCCTTCGCCGGCCAGAGCTGCATCTCGGTTCAGCGGATCTACGTCGCCCGCGAGGTCTACGACGGCTTCCTGGAGCGCTTCCTGCCCAGGGTCGAGGCGCTGAAGGTCGGCGATCCCGCCGACGAGGAGACCGATGTCGGGCCGCTGATCGACGGGGGCGCGAAGGACCGGGTGCTGGCCTGGATCGGGGAGTCCGGCGGCGAGGTGCTCACCGGTGGCGACGTGACCGAGGATGGCCTGATCCGGCCGACGGTGATCGCCCGCGCGAGCCCCGACGCCAAGGTCTCGTGCGACGAGGTGTTCGGGCCGGTCTGCACGGTCACGCCGTACGGCTCCCTGGACGAGGCGATCGAACTGGCGAACGGCACCCGCTACGGCCTCCAGGCGGGGATATTCACGGCCGACGTGAAGACCGGCCTCGAGGCCGCCCGCCGGCTCGTGTTCGGCGGCGTCACCGTCAACGAGGCGCCGACGTTCCGCGCCGACCAGATGCCCTACGGCGGCGTGAAGGACTCCGGGAACACGCGCGAAGGCCCGGCGTATGCGGTTCGGGAGCTCACCGAGGAACGCGTCGTCGTGCTCCAGCTCTGACGAGGGCGGAGCTAGACTCGACGGGGCCGATGGGCCTCATGAGCCGCTTCCGCCGCTCGCCTCGTCCCCAGCCGCGGCACGCGCTCCCACCGCCGGGCCTCATCCGCCGCGAGCGCCGGAACCTCCAGCGGGCACGCGAGGAGAAGCTCCGCGACCTCGGCGGACTGATGCTCGAGATGTATCGGCGCGACACCTTCCGCGAGGACCTCCTCGCCGATCGATGCAACGAGCTCCTCGGACTCGACGCGCGTCTGCACGAGCTGGACGAGATGCTCGCCGTCGCCCGGCGTCGCGTCCCTGCCGGCCGCTGCGAGTGCGGGGCGCCACTGCCGTGGAGTTCCCATTTCTGCCCCAACTGCGGTCGGCCGGCCGGCTCGCAACCGATCGTCGCCTGCCCGGAGTGCGAGCATCCGCTGCCTGCCGACGCTCGCTTCTGCGCGAACTGCGGGGCCGCCGCCGGCACCGAAGGAACCGCCGAGCCGGAAGTGCCCCAAGCCCGCGTTGAGCCCGAGCCCGCCACAGCCGCCGCCGAGGGGTCCGGCTCCGACGATGGCGCAGCCTGACACCTGCCACGCCTGCGGAACGCCTGCCGAGTCCGGCCAGGAGTACTGCCTCCGGTGCGGGGCACGCATCGCCCCTGCCCGACGGCTGAGCAGCTTCGGGTACGCGTGGGAGCGGCGCATCGGCCGCTACCCGGGCGACTGGCTCTTCGCTTCACTCCTCCTCCTGCTCGTCGCGGCGGGGTCGGCGACGGCCGGAATCGTCGCCGGACGCGACACCGAGGCGTCCCACGGCCCGCGGACGATCGTCGCCACGTCTCCTGTCGTCACCGCCCCCCCTGCGCCCCCGGAACCGAGCGTGTCGACGACCACCGCATCGGCGCCGAGTCCTGCCGCCCCGCGGCCGGCGCAGACCTCCAGGCCGAAGCCCAAGCCCGGCGTGGCCGCCTGGCCCGCCCGAGACGGCTACACGGTCGTGATCGCCTCGATCCCCGCCCGCGGCACCGGTCTGGCCGACGCGACTGCGAAGGCGAAGGAGGCGCTCGCGCGCGGGATCAGAGGCGCGGGAGTCCTCGATTCGGGCAAGTTCGCGAGCCTCCATCCCGGCTACTACGTCGTCTTCGCCGGTGTCTACCCCACGCTCGACCGGGCCCAGACCGCTGCCCGCTCGGTGGGGTCGAAGTATCCGAACGCATACGCGCGCCAGGTCACCCGCTGAGGTTCCGCCGCGTTGCATACGTTTTCTTCTTCGACAACACCGGCCCGGACTTTGTAACACGGCGCAGAAAGGAGTAGACTGCTTCCGATCGGCCGGTGCCTCCACCCTTAACCGGCGCGTAACAAAGCTTTTCCGTCACTTAACAGGAGACGTAGATACTGGCTATGGACGAGTTGAACGCTCAGATTCGTAACTGCATGTATCAGTACTCGCGTGCCATCTACCGCACGATCAAGGACCTGATCGACCCGTACGCGGACCCGGAGGAGCAGCTCGAGTACCGCCGGGCCGTGCTGGGAGCGTGCGAGGACACGATGGAGCGCCTCGCAACCGATCCGCACTACTTCGCGAATCCCGACAAGACGCTGTTCCAGGACATTCGCCGGTATTTCCCGATCACCCAGCAGGCGCATGTCGCCTGGGCGGTACGGGAGGGCGTCGGAGCGGCCGTTGCGTTCGTCCAGACCCAGATCGAGGCAGGCGCGTTCGACGGCGGCGTCGCCCGCTGCCGTGCGACAACCCGAAAGGGCAAGCCGTGCCAGCGGACCCCGCTTCCCGAGCGCGACTACTGCCCCTCGCACCAGCACCTGGACCGCTCGAAGGTAGCAGCCTAGGCGCCGAGGTCCGGGTCCGCCCCCAGGGTCTGGCCCAACCGGTTTTCCACAAGGCATTTCTCGGCCACACGTATAAGCTCGCGGTGTGTCCCACGACACCGACAAGCTGATCCGTCAGCTCTCGCTGGTCGCGTTCCTGATGGCGGACCGGCGCCCCCTCACGGCGCGGGACGTGAAGGGAAACGTCGAGGGGTACTCGGAGATGTCCGACGAGGCCTTCGCCCGCCGCTTCTACTCCGACCGCGCCGAGCTGCGCGACCTCGGCGTCCCGCTTCACTCCCAGCGCGACGAGTTCACGGGCGAGGAGCTGTACACGCTCCGCTCTGAGAACTACTTCCTGCCCCAGCTCGAGCTCACCGACGACGAGCTCGCCGCCCTCCAGACGTGCTTCTACCTGCTCGAGGGCAAGTTCGCCTACGCGGAGCCGCTCCGGCTCGCCCTACAGAACCTGGCGCTCGGACGTCCGGCGCTGGCCGACGAGGCGCCCTCCGCCACCGCCCTCCGCGTCGAGATGCGCGATCCCGACTACTCGGCGGAGATGCCCGGCCGGCTCGCGAAGCTCGAGACGGCGATCTCGAAGCAGCGCACGGTGAAGTTCGCGTACAGGGCGATGACGAGCGGGAAGGAGACCGAGCGGACGCTGAACCCCTACGGGCTCCTGCACGACCGGGGAGTCTGGTACGTGGTCGGCGCCGACCTCGACCGCGACGCGATGCGCACGTTCCGGGTCTCGCGGATCCGCGGAGACATTCGCTTCGCCACACGACGGGAGCGCGACTTCAAGCTCCCGCCGGACTTCCACATCGACGCGTACCGCGGCCGCGCGTCGTGGCAGTTCGGCGATGCGGCGGGCGAGGCTCGCATCGAAGTGCGCCCCGAGACCGCCTGGTGGGTGGAGCGGGCATTCGGTGCGAGCGGGCGCCTCGAGGACGACGTCTTCGTCACGGAGTACTCGAGCCTGCCGATGCTCGCCTCCTGGGTGCTGCGACAGGATGGACGCGCCGTTCCGCGGGAGCCCGAGGACCTGCGACGCGAAGTCGCGGAGAGCCTGCGCCGGGTGCGGATGCGCCACCAGGGGCCGCCCTCGAAGACCGCTCGTGAGGTCTCCGTCCAGACCGACGACAGGGTCGGGGAGCGATCGTCGGGCCCGGTCACCCCCGAGCGGTTCGGGTTGCTCCAGGCGCTGCTCGCCTACCTCCTGGCCGCCTGCGGCGAGCAGAAGGACGCGGTGGTGCCTGCGTCGGAGATCGTCGAGCGCTTCCAGATTCCGGCAGAAGAGCTGGAGGAGCACCTCTCGCTGCTGAACCTCGTCAACTTCGGCGGCGGCTGCTACGCCGTGTACGCCGAGTTGCACGGCGACGAGGTGCACATCGACAAGGAGCTCTGGGGCGACACCTTCCGCTCCGCGCCGAGGCTGACGCCGCTCGAGGCACGCGCGATCCGGCTCGCGCTCGAATTCGTTGGTCCGCTCGTCGCCGCGGAGGCTCACCGCCCTCTCGCGCGCGTACGCAAGAAGCTCGAGGACACGTTCGGCGAGTTCGAGCTGTCCCAGACGCCCGAGCCAAGCGCGGACCGCGCCGCGGAGACCCTCGTCGCCACGCTGACGAACGCCATCCGCAGGCGGCGACTCGTGGAGATCGAGTACCTGAAGGAGGAGGAGGGCACGCCGACCGTCCACGTCGTCGAGCCGTACACGATCGAGCGCCGGCTGCCCCACTGGTACGTGCACACGTGGGATCGCACGCGCAACGACGAGAGGAGCTTCCGCCTCGACCGGATGCGGAGCGCGGCCCTGCTCGACGACGGGTTCGAGCCGCGCGAGGAGTTCGAGCCGGGCCACCTCGAGGGTGCGCTCGTCGCCCGGGTGCTCTACTCGCCGGCGGTTGCGCGCTGGGAGATCGAGCGCGGTGCCACGCCGCTCGCCGACGGCTCCGCGATCAACGAGCAGAAGATCGGCAGCCCCGAGTGGCTCGTCGGCGAGATCCTCCGCTACCGGGGGGAGGCGGAGCTCCTCGAGCCTCCCGAGCTGCGCCGGGCGATCGCCAGGCGGGCGCAGTCGCTGGGCCGCGAACTCGGCGTCACGCGCCTGCGAGCGCCCGCGTCGGCCTAGAATCCCTCCGTCTCGCGGGCGGGCTTTGCCGGCGGCGCTGCGGGCTGGGAAGCCGGTAGCTCGAGCGTGAAGGTCGTCCCCTGGCCGGGGGCCGAGTCAACCGTCAACCGTCCGCCGTGCGCCTCCGCGATCGAGCGGGCGATGAAGAGACCGAGCCCCGTCCCGGGCTTCCCGAGCCCGACGTTCGCCCGCCCGAACCGCTCGAAGATCAGGCCGTGCTGCTCGTGCGGGATGCCGGGGCCGGCGTCCTCGACGGCGACGAGGATCCGGCCGTCCTCCGCCCAGGTGCGCACGCCGACCTCCTCCCCGGCCCGGGAGTACTTGACCGCGTTCTCGAGCAGATTCTGGAGTACCTGGCGGAGCCGCTCCCGGTCGCCGCGGATCGTCGGAAGCCCGCCGCCGGCGTGCGCGACGACCGTGACCTCGTCCTGGTGGAGCGCAAAGCCGGCGACGGTGTCGCGGACGAGCTCCGCGACGTCCACTTCGGCGAAGCGGTACGAGAAGGTTCCCGCCTCGATCCGCGACGTGTCGAGCACGTCGCCGATCAGCGCGGCCAGCCTGTTGGTCTCGTCGGCGATCAGGGCGAGGAATGCGGTCCGCTGCTCGGCCGTCAGCTCGCGCCACCGCTCCTCCAGGGTGCGTGCGGCGCCGATCACCGCCGCCATCGGGCTGCGGAGCTCATGCGAGACGAGCGAGACGAAATCCGCCCGCAGCGCCGAGAGCCGACGCAGCTCGGCGACGGTGGCCCGCTCGGATTCGTACGCCCGGATGTTCTGGACGCCGCTCGCGAGCAGCCGCCCGAGCAGGGCCGCCAGCTCGACCTCGTCGTCGTCGAACGCGTCGGGCTTCCGGCGCAGGATCGCCAGCATGCCGATCGGCCGCTCGCCGAGGAGCAGCGGCGCGGCCACGCGCGAGCGCAGCCCGATCGCCGTGAGCGTCTCCTCTTCCGGATAGCGGTGGTCGCGCATGTCGCGCCGGTACACCGTGTCGCCGGTCTGCAGCACCTCCTCGACCAGCGCTCCGGACGGCAGCGCAGCGCCCGGCTGAAGCACCTCGTCGTGCCTCAGCCCCGCGGTCGCCATCACGTGGATCTGGCCTTCCTCGGCGAGGATGATCGCAGTGCGATCGAACGGAACCAGCCCCTCGAGCTCCCTGATGAACGCGCCGAACGCCTCGTCCAGCTCGAGGGAGGAGCCGAGTGCGCGCGCGCAACTGTTGGCCGCATCCAACAGATGACTGCGGCGGTCGAGCTCGTCCCGGAGGTGCTCTGCCTCGTGCACCCGGTCCTCCGCGATCGACGCCTCTGCCCGGAGCCGCCCGACCAGCCAGCCGACGAGGAGGGCGATCAGCACCTCGACGCCTATCTGGACGGCCACGTCCTCCCAGCGGAACCGCTGATCGAAGTGATCGTCGCGGAGCCACTCGAAGGCGACGAGCACCGGTACCCCGGCCGCTGCGAGGGCCAGACCGCCGCGGATGCCGTAGCGGAACGCTGCCTCGACCAGGACGAGAATCATCGCCTGCCGGACCGAGATTGAGCTCTGGTACGAGAGCGCGAGCATGAAGGACGAGACGGCGACGAAGTCGAAGACGAGCGCGGCCGGCCCGAGGCGGGCGAGTGCCGCCGGGCTGGGCCCACGCCGCACGAGGACGAGCAGGACGACCGCTCCGGCGGCGAAGACGGCGGCGGTCGCCCAGACCCAGGCTGCCCTGCCCGGCGGATACGGAGCAGCTGCCGCCGCTTCGAGAATCGCGAAGGGGACCACGCCGAGCCGCACCCAGGCCAGCCAGCGCTCCACGCCGAGCCGCTGCTCAGGGCTCACGTTCGGCTCTCTCTGCGATCCGGCGTTGCGCCCAGCGCGCGTGCTCGGCGAGCATCGGGTCGTCGGCGGCAGCCGCGTACGGCTGGGCGAGCTCGGCATCCTCCCTCCGGCCGACGTTCCCGAGGGCGACCAGCGCGTTCCGGCGCAGGTACCGAGGGTCGTTGCGGGGCACGTACAGGCGGTCGTATCGCGCTTCCAGCGCAGCCGGGTCGGCGGTGAGCCAGTCGGCCAGCGAGACGGTGGGCTCGCCGCCGGCGTCCTCGCCGGCCCGGCGCTTCTCGACGCCGCGGTTCCAGGGACAGACCTCCTGGCAGATGTCGCACCCGTAGACCATCTCGCCGAGCGCCTCGCGGTACTGCTCGGGAATGGATGCGGGCGACTGCGTCCAGTACGACAGGCAGCGTGTCGCGTCGAGGGTTCCCGGCTCGTCGAGAGCGTCAGTCGGGCACGCGTCGATACAGAGGCGGCATTCGCCGCAGTCGAGGTCGAGCGGTGGGCTCGGCTCGATCTCCGCGTCCGTGACGAGCGTGCCGAGCACGACCCAGGAGCCGTGGCGGCGGGTGATCAGCATCGTGTTCTTGCCGTAGAAGCCGACGCCTGCGCGGGCCGCTCCCTCGCGGTCGACGTGCTGGTTGGCGTCGACGAGCACGCGGTAGGTACCACCGAGCCGCCTGCCGAGCAGGTTCAGCTTCTCGCGGAGCTCCGAGTAGGCGTCGCGCCAGGTGTAGCGGGGCAGCCGACCACTCCCCGGGCGGGTGGGCGGCGCGGATGCGTAGTAGCAGAGGGCGGCGGAGACGACGGTGCGCGCCCCCGGGAACAGCGATTCCGGATGGCACGAGACATCGGGCCGGGCCATGGTGAACCGCATGTCCGCGAAGAGCCCTCGCGCACGCCGCTCCCGGATCCGCACCTCGGTCTCGGTGTACGGCGCCGCAGCCGCCGAGCCGATCGCGTCGATCCCGATCTCGTCCGCGAGGCGGGCCAGCTCGACCGTCGTCACGACGGAATTGTCACCCCCGGCGGCGCGGCGCACACGTTGGCGCCCAGCCGCTGCGCGTATCCGGCGATCTTGCCCCGGGCGATCGCGAGCTCGACCAGCGGGTCGACCTTTCCCGCCTTCTTCCGCCCGGCGAGGACGTCCCCGGCGCCGACGGCCAGCCGTTCGGCGCTCAGCCAGTGCCGGTACAGGTCCAGCTCGTCGAGTGGGACTCTGGGCGCAAGCTTGCTGAGGCCCGCGATCCGGCCGCGGTGCGTCCGTGCCGTGCGGCAGATCCGGTCGGCGGCCGTGGCGAAAGCCGCCTTCGTGGGCGGCGGACCACGGCGGACGTGCGCCGATCCGCCGCAGCCGGCGAGGAGCGCGGCCAACGCCGCCGCGAGCACGAGCTTCCAGGCCACCACTCGACTATACGATCGCGCCATCAAGGCAATCGTCATCCACGAGGACGGCGGACCGGAGGTCCTCCGCTACGAGGACCTGCCGGATCCGCTCGCAGGGCCGGGCGAGGTGCTGATCCGAATGCGTGCAGCCTCGCTCAACCATCTCGACGTCTGGACCCGCAAGGGCCTGCCCTCGGTTCCCAAGCCACGCATCCTCGGTGCCGACGGCGCGGGCACGGTCGAGGCGCTGGGCGAGGGAGTGTCCGGGCTGGCGCCGGGCCAGCCAGTGGTGATCAACCCCGGCCTCGAGCACGACGGCGTCATCCACGTGATCGGGGAGCACACGCAGGGAGTGCACGCCGAGCTGGCCGCCGTCCCTGCCACGAACGTGTATCCGCTCCGCGACGGTCTCTCGTTCGAGCAGGCGGCCGCGTTCCCGCTCGTGTACGAGACCGCCTACCGGATGCTCGTCACGCGGGCCGGGCTCCGGCCGGACGAGTGGGTCCTGATCTGGGGGATCGGCGGCGGCGTCGCGACCGCAGCCTTTCGGATCGCACAGGCGCTGGGAGCGCACACGATCGTCACCTCGGGGAACGCGGAGAAGCTGGCGAAAGCATCGGAGTTGGGGGCGGACGTCGCTGTGAACCACACGGACGGGGACGTGGTCGCGGCCGTGAAGGAGGCGACCGGCAGGGGCGCAGACGTGGTCGTCGAGACGGTCGGCGACGCGACCTGGAAGCGCACGCTCGATGCCGCGCGCCCGGCCGGCCGCGTGGTCGTCTGCGGGGCGACGTCCGGCCCGAACCCACCGGCTGCGCTGCACCGGATCTGGTGGAAGCAACTCGACGTGCTGGGATCGACGATGGGGACGCGCGCCGACTTCGAGGGCGCCTACGACCTCGTCGCTGCGGGGGCGACGCCGGTGATCGACTCTGTTCTCCCGCTCGCCGAGGCGCAGGCAGCGCACCAGCGGCTCGAGCGCGGAGAGCAGTTCGGCAAGATCGTGCTCAGCATCCCCGAGTGACCGACTTCGACCGTGCGGTCGCGTCCCTGCGCGCGGGCGGCCGGCCGCTGGCCGCGGCCGACTGGAGACTCTCAGCGAACGCGGAAACCGGCGATCTTGGTGGCGGTCACCGTCTTTCCGGTGTCCTTCTCCGTTGCGTTGATCTTCACACTCACCCCGTCAGCCGCTTCCCCGCGACCGCTCGGGCAGGGCGCGGTCTTCGGCGCATCGATCAGAACCGCGACCTTGGTCGGGGCCGGTGGAGTAGACGGCGTCGTTGTCGTCGTCGGTGATCGGCCGGACGCGCCGTCGTATGTCCACGTGCCGTAGTCCGGGGCGAAGTCCTCGCCCCCGGTCTTGTTGTCGCTCGCGTCCCAGGTCGACGACCAACCGAAGAACGCGATTGCAGCCGAGCCACCGATGTCCGATTTGTCGAACGTCCACGTCATGGCGTCACCGCTGCGGCGGAAGCTCATCGCCGGCGGCTGTGCCACGGCACGTACTTGCCGCCGTCCCAGCTTGCGAAGAACCAGTGGAACCCGGTCGGGTCCTGGCGTGCTCCCACGCAGTACTCGGCGCCGAGCTGGTTCGCTGCCCCTGTCGCCACGTTCTCGTCCGCGTTCATGTACACCTTCACCACCGGATAGGTATCCGGGCGAGCGGTGCCGTACCCGACGGCGGTCAGGTTGATCGTGATGCCCGGTGGCGATCAACGACCACAACCCGCGCCTGACCGGTCCCAGGAACACGAAGGAGGGGCGCTGGCAGATCGCGTACGACGTCCGCGGAGCACTGCCCGCGAGTTCGTTCTCGGCCGTGTTCGCGGATGGCACACGCCAGAACCGCACCTATCGCACCGGCCGCTACTGCTTCTACCTGGCGCGCCACTGGGACACGACCATCCTGAACGACGGCTCGTACAGCCTGGAAGTCTCCGTCGTCGACATCCGCGGAAACAGCGCCAGCAAGGAGTTTCCGCTCGCGGTTGCGAACCTCTGAGCGGCGAACGGTAGTCCGGAACGCCGGGTACCCTGCCTGGCCTTGCGGAAGCTCGGTATCGCCGCACTCTGTTCCATCGGCTGGCTCGCACTGCCCTCGACCGGCTCGCCCCAAGCCGTGTCCCGACCGCCGCAGAAAGCGGGCAGCCATGCGGCGGCGGAGCTTGCGATCACCTCGACCTTCCCGGCCGCGCATCCACGCGGGCTGATCGTGACCAGCGGCGGGTGGATCTACTGCGCCAACACCCAGACTCTGGCCCGCACTGCCGGCTACACGCTTCTCTGCGGCCGCTACGCCAAGGATGGGTACACCTGGTACAACCTGCGCGCCAGGCGGCACCTGGACTGGGGAAACCCCCTCTACCTCGCCCAGTTCGCCCGGACGATCGCCCGTGTGCATCGCCAAGTCGGCGGACCGCTGATCTTCGTCGGCGTCTCCTATTCCGGCTTCGGCATGGCAACGCTGGCATCACACCACCCCGAACTCAGGCCCGACAAGCTGATCGTCGTCGACGCATACCTCGATCTCGTCGCCCGCTGGCGACACGGAGCTTCCCAGCCGATCGGAAAGGAGATCGAAGTCGAGACGGGAAGATCGCTCGCGGCCCTGAAGGCCCGCTCGGTCGACGTCCAGGGACTCGCGAAGCTCGTCCGCCAGGGTACGCGCCTGTCGGTGATCTGGAGCATTTCCGCCCAGGAGAACCACGTGTTCCACGGCGCTACCTGCGCACGCGATGCGAACGCCGAGACCCTCGCGAAGCTCGCCCGCGTCCTGCACAAGCCCGTGCCCGGGTGGGTCACCCAAGGAGAACACGGCTTCGATCTCTGGGACAACGCCCCAGCGATCATCGAGGGACGAAACCCCGGACGCGTGGTCGCCTTCCGCCCGAGCGGCGCAATCCCGGCCGGCTCCTACTGCACCTGACCACCAGCCCGCGGCCGGGTCAGTCTCAGCGACGCCCCTGATGCGCGGCGGGCGGCTGCCGCCAAGCCTTCTGTGTGAAGGGAGGCGCCCTGACGCGCCGTGTGCTGCTGGTCGTGACTGTCATCGTCGCCGTGGCGGCAGGCGTTGTGGGTGTGCCGGGTGCGGCTGGAGAGAGGATCGACGCGGCCGGGGCCGGTGGGGTTCAGGCGGCTGTGGCTGGCCCGAGCGGAATGATCGCGTTCATCCGCAACTCGGAGTTCGGTGAGGTCTTTCTGATGAGGCAGACGGGAGGGGGTCAGCGGCAGTTGACGGCGAGGAGCGCACGCGTCCACGACGATAGTGCGCCAACCTGGTCGCCTTCGGGCAACAGGATCGTGTTCTGGAGGCAGCTTTCGGGCTTCGGCCGCGACGAGGAGCGGCTGGAGGCCCTGTACCTGATCGACAGCGACGGGAGCC
>JBLMYA010000024.1:0-16242 GCA_050258035.1 Verrucomicrobiota bacterium | reverse complement strand
CGACCTCCTGGGCCGTGGGCGCGCCGGCGCCACCGCGGACGCTCGCCGGCGAGAGGTCGATCCCGAGCTCCTCCGCGGCGCGGAGCAGCTCGTCGTCCTCCTCGCGCACCTCCACCTCGCGGCCCTCGTCGGAGAGGACGTGGACGTCGAGGGAGAGCGACTGCATCTCCTTCAGGAGCACCTTGAACGACTCCGGGATCGACGGCTCGGCGATGTTCTCGCCCTTGACGATCGCCTCGTACGCCTTCACGCGCCCGACCGTGTCGTCGGACTTGATCGTGAGCATCTCCTGCAGCGTGTAGGCGGCGCCGTACGCCTCGAGCGCCCACACCTCCATCTCGCCGAAGCGCTGGCCGCCGAACTGCGCCTTGCCGCCGAGCGGCTGCTGCGTGACGAGGGAGTACGGCCCCGTCGAGCGGGCGTGGATCTTGTCGTCGACGAGGTGGAGCAGCTTGAGGATGTACATGTAGCCGACGGTGACCTTCTCCTGGAACGGCTCTCCGGTCTTGCCGTTGTAGAGCCGCACCTTCCCGGAGCAGCGCCGGCCCTCCGGCCGCTTCGGGTCGACGTTCATCTTGATCGGCGACTCGGGGTTCTGGCGCGTCCACTCGATGAGCGCCTCGTCGACGTCCTCCTCGCTCGCACCGTCGAAGACGGGCGTCGCGATCGGGGTCCACCCGGGGCGAGAGCCGTCGGCCTCGTCGCCGTTCTGGGCGAAGACGCCGTGCGCCGCCGCCCAGCCGAGATGCGTCTCGAGGATCTGGCCGATGTTCATCCGGCTCGGCACGCCGAGCGGGTTCAGGACCACGTCGACCGGAGTCCCGTCCTCGAGGAAGGGCATGTCCTCCTCGGGAACGATCTTCGCGATCACGCCCTTGTTGCCGTGGCGGCCGGCGAGCTTGTCGCCCTCCGCGATCTTGCGCTTCTTCGCGACGTAGACACGGACGAGCTCGTTCACGCCCGGCGGCAGGTCGTCGCCGGCCTCGCGGGAGAACGTCTTGACGTCGATCACCTTGCCGCCCTCGCCATGCGGGACCTTGAGGCTCGTGTCGCGGACCTCCCGCGCCTTCTCCTTGAAGATCGCGCGGATCAGCTTCTCCTCGGCGGTCAGCTCGGTCTCGCCCTTCGGGGTGACCTTGCCGACCAGGAGGTCGCCCGAGCCCACCTCGGCGCCGATGCGGACGATGCCGCGCTCGTCGAGGTCCTTGAGCGAGTCCTCGGAGCGGTTCGGGATGTCACGGGTGATCTCCTCGTCGCCCAGCTTGGTCGAGCGGGCGTCGATTTCGTACTCGTGGATGTGGATCGAGGAGAGGACGTCGTCCTTGACCAGGCGCTCCGAGAGCACGATCGCGTCCTCGAAGTTGAAGCCCTCGAACGGCATGAACGCCACCAGCAGGTTCTTGCCGAGCGCGAGCTCGCCGTCCTTCGTCGAGCTGCCGTCGGCGAGCACCTGCTCCGCCCGCACCTTGTCTCCGAGCGCGACGATCGGCTTCTGGTGGATCAGGGTCCCCTGGTTCGAGCGCATGAACTTCGTCAACTGGTACTCGTCCTTCCCGTCCCTCGACTCGACGACGATCTTCTCGGCGTCGACGTCGACCACCGTGCCGGCCTTCTCCGCCAGCACGACGTCGCCGGTGTCGACGGCTGCCCGGTACTCGAGCCCCGTGCCGACGAGCGGCGGGTCGGTGATCATCAGCGGCACCGCCTGCCGCTGCATGTTCGCGCCCATCAGCGCCCGGTTCGCGTCGTTGTGCTCCAGGAACGGGATGAGCGCGGTCGCGACCGAGACGATCTGAGCCGGCGCGACGTCCATGAACTCGATGTCCTTGGGCTGCGCGGTGACCGCCTCGCCCTCGCGCGAGCGGCAGAGCACCTGGTCGTGCAGGAACTTGCCGGTCTTCTCGTCGATCGGCTCCGAGGCCTGCGCGATCGTGTACTGCGCCTCCTCGGCGGCGTCCAGGTAGACGATCTCGTCCGTGACCTTCCCGTTCACCACGCGGCGGTACGGCGTCTGGATGAAGCCGAACTCGGACACGGTTGCGAACGACGCGAGCGAGCCGATCAGGCCGATGTTCGGGCCTTCGGGGGTCTCGATCGGGCACATCCGCCCGTAGTGGGTCGGGTGGACGTCGCGCACCTCGATCGGTGCCCGCTCGCGGGTGAGGCCCCCTGCCCCGAGGGCGCTGAGCCGGCGCCGGTGCGTGAGCCCGGCGAGCGAGTTGGTCTGGTCCATGAACTGCGACAGCTGCGAGGAGCCGAAGAACTCCTTCAGCGCCGCGACCACGGGCCGGATGTTGATGATCGTCTGTGGTGTGATCGTGTCGACGTCCTCGGTGGTCATCCGCTCCCGGACGACGCGCTCCATCCGGTAGAGGCCGACCCGGAACGCCTCCTGGATCAGCTCGCCGACCGTGCGCAGTCGGCGGTTGCCAAAGTCCTCGTACTCGTCGAGCTCCGCCCGGATCGGATCACGCGACATGACGATCGCGTCGGCGGCGAAGTCCTTCGACTCCTCGTCGACGCCGAGCTGGGTCGGCAGCGAGACGAGCCTGCGGACAAGCGCGAGGATGTCCTCGGTCGTCAGCACGCGGACGTCGTCGGGCACGTTCACGCCCAGGCGCTGGTTCAGCTTGTAGCGGCCGACCTTGGTCAGGTCGTAGCGCTTGGGATCGAAGAACAAGGCGCGCAGCAGGTTCCGGGCGTTGTCCAGGGTCGGCGGCTCGCCCGGGCGCTGCTTCTTGAACACCTCGATCAGCGCCTCCTCCTCGCGCGTGGTCGCGTCCTTCTCGAGCGTCAGCGCGATGAAGATCGAGTTGTCGAACAGCTTCAGGATCGCCTCGTTCGAGCTCGTGTCCATCGGGAACCCGGTGCTCGGGTCCTCGGCCGGAAGCGCGCGCAGCAGCGTCGTGATCGGCAGCTTGCGCTTGCGGTCGATGCGGGCGTAGACGACGCCCTTCTTGTCGATCTCCAGCTCGAGCCACGAGCCGCGGCTCGGCATCAGGTTGGCGGTGAAGACCTGCTTCGTCGCGTCCTTCGGCTCCATCAGGTAGGCGCCGGGCGACCGGACGAGCTGCGTGACGATCACGCGCTCGGTGCCGTTGATGATGAAGGTGCCCTGCTCCGTCATCATCGGGAAGTCGCCCATGAAGACCCGTTGCTCGCGGATCTCGCCCGTCTCCTTGTTGACGAAGCGGACGGTCATCGAGAGGGGAACCTGGTAGGTCAGGTCCTTCTCCCGGCATTCCTTGATCGAGAACTGCGGCTCCCCGAACTCGTACTCGCCGAACTCCACCGCCAGCGTGCCGGTGTAGTCCTCGATGGGCGAGATGTCGTCGATCGTCTCCCGGAGGCCCTCGTCCATGAACCACTTGAACGAGGCCTTCTGGATGTCGATCAGGTTGGGGAGGTCGAGAACGTGCTTGAGGCGCGAGAACGTCTTGCGCGCGTTAGGCGCAGCAACCCTGCTGGTCAAATGGAACTTCCTCCCTTAGAAATGTCTACTGCTGCGGCGGTCGGCGAAACGGGTGGGCGCGAACCCTGTAGGATACCGCATCCCCCTACCTCTGGGCAAGGGCGGACGGCTCCTCCGATAAGAGCTAACGACCCGACGAGCGGGTCTATTCCCGCAGTCTAGCGCTCTGCGGGACGAACCGCAGGGTCAGGCGTGGGCGCCCGACCCTGACGAAACCGAGACGCTACTTGACCTCGACGCTTGCGCCGGCCTCTTCGAGCTGCGCCTTGATCGAGTCGGCCTCCTCGCGGTTGATCCCCTCCTTGACTGGGCCGGGGGCGCCGTCGACGAGGTCCTTGGCCTCCTTGAGGCCGAGGCCGGTGATCGCGCGGACGACCTTGATCACCTGGATCTTCTTGTCGCCCGCGCCCTCGAGGACGACGTCGAACGACGTCTGCTCGTCCCCGGCCGCGGCACCGTCGCCGGCGGGCGCAGCACCCGGAGCGGCCGCGACCGCAACCGGCGCAGCGGCGGTGATGCCCCACTCGTCCTCGATCTTCTTCTTCAGCTCGACGAGTTCGAGGACGGTCATCTTCCCGAGGTCGTCGAACAGCTTGTCGACCGTGTTGGCCGCCATCTATTCCTCCTCCTTTTCAGGACTCGGCTGCTCGGTCGCAGCCTCGTCTGTCGCCGGTTCCGCGTCGGCCGGTGCCTCGGCGACCGGCTCGTCGGCCTCCGACTCCGCGGCGACGGGTTCGTGATCTGTCGGTTCGGTTCCGGACGCCTCGGCGGCGTCGGCGGCTGCCTGCGGAACCTCGCCGGTATCTCCTTGCTCCTTCAGCTGCTCGATGCGGGCGTCGATCAGACCGATCAGGTCGCCCACGGGCGCGCTGATCAGGCCGACGACGGTCATCAGCGGCGCCGTGATCGCGCCCAGCGTCTGGCCGTGGAGCACGTCGAGCGGTGGCAGCGCCGCCAGGTTCTGGACGTCCGCCTCGCCGATCGGGTTGCCGTCGAGGATGCCGCCGCGGATCGAGAGGATCCGGGTGGTCTTCGCCGCGTCCGACAGGGCCTTCGCGACGGCGACCATGTCGCCGTCGGCCTCGATGAAGGCGATCGCGGTCGGCCCCTCGAGCATCGCGAGCAACGAGTCCGCGCCGGCCGCCTCGGCCGCCCGCTTCGTCAGCGTGTTCTTGACGACGGTGAAGCGGGCGCCGTGCTCGATCACCTTCGTACGCAGATCGTCGATCTCGCTGACCGACAGGCCGCGGTAGTCGGCGACGAACAGCGTCGGCGTCGTCTTCAGACGCTCGGTCAACTCCTCGACGATCCGTTCCTTGTCTGCTTTCAGCATCTCGTTGTGTCCTCCAGAACGACGAAGGCTCGCCGCAGCGAGCCCGGCGGGTCAGGTCGACACCCGACCCCTGGACTCACCTCGGCGGGACTTACGCGCACACGCCCTCGTGGTCACATGGCGCTGCCGGCTGTCTTCGGCGGTCTTCGTTCGAGTTACGCCGTAACTGTAGCGGCTTCCTCCAGCTCGTCCACGATGCCGCGGGTGCGCGTCGTGTCGACGTGGACGCCCGGGCCCATCGTCGTCGTGAGCGTGATCGTGCGGATGTACCGGCCCTTGGCCGCCGACGGTTTCGCCCGGACGATCTCCTCGATCACGGTCGCGTAGTTCTCCAGCAGGTCGCGCTCGTCGAAGCTCTTCTTCCCGATCGGCAGGTGGACGTTGGCGCCGCGGTCGGTGCGGTACTCCAGCTTGCCGGCCTTCGACTCCTGGACCGCCTTGGCGACGTCCATCGTCACGGTGCCGGTCTTCGGGTTCGGCATTAGGCCGCGCGGGCCCAGGATCCGGCCCAGCTTGCCGACCGTCCCCATCTGGTCGGGCGTCGCGATCGCGACGTCGAAGTCGGTGAACCCTTCCTCGATCCGCTTCGCGAGATCCGCCGAGCCGACGACGTCCGCGCCGGCCGCCTCGGCTTCCTTGGCCTTCTCGCCCTCGGCGAAGACGGCGACCCGCTGTTCCTTGCCGGTCCCGTGCGGGAGCATCAGCGTCCCCCGCAGCTGCTGGTCGGCGTGGCGGACGTTCAGGCCCAGCCGGACGTGCGCCTCGACGGTCTCGTCGAACTTCGGGCCGTCCCAGCCCTTGAGCATCCTGATCGCCTCGAGCGGCGAGTACGCCTGCTCGCGGTCGATCTGCCCGCGCGCGGACCGGTACTTCTTGCCGTGCGCAGCCACTAGGACTCCACCTCCACGCCCATCGACCGCGCCGTCCCGGCGATCACCTTCATCGCCTGCTCGACGTCGCGCGCGTTCAGGTCGGGCATCTTCGTCTCGGCGATCTGGCGGACCTGCTCCCGGCGGAGCCGGCCGACCTTGTCGCGGTTCGGCTCCGAGGAGCCCTTTTCCAGGTTGAGCGCCTCCTTGATCAGCACCGCGGCGGGCGGCGTCTTCGTGATGAAGGTGAAGGACCGATCCTCGTAGACGGTGATCTCGACCGGGATGATGCGGCCGTTCTCCTGCGCGGTCTGCGCGTTGAACGCCTTGCAGAACTCCATGATGTTTACCCCGTGCTGGCCGAGTGCAGGGCCGACCGGGGGCGCCGGGTTGGCCTGTCCGCCCGGAATCTGGAGCTTGATCAGAGTGAGGACTTTCTTGGCCATCAGTCGATCTTCTTCACTTGGTCGAACCCGAGCTCGACGGGAACCTGGCGCTCGAAGATGTCCACGAGCACCTTCAGCTTCTGCCCCTCGGGATTGACCTCGACGATCTCTCCGTCGAAGTCCGAGAGCGGGCCTGAGGTTACCTTGACCGACTCGCCGAGCGAGAACTCGACCTGCGTCCGGAGGCGTTCCCCGGTGGCGGCCCCGGTGTGCAGGATCCGGTCGACCTCGCCCTGGGAGAGCGGCACGGGCTTCGAGCCGGCTCCGACGAAGCCGGTGACGCCCGGCGTGTTCTTCACGACCGTCCAGGCGTCGTCGTTCAGGTCCATGTTCACGAGCACGTAGCCCGGCAGGACGCGCTTCTCGGCCTGCACCTTCTGGCCGTCCTTCGTCTCGATCACCTGCTCGGTCGGGACGACGACGCGGCGAAAGCGCTGGCGCTGGTTCATCGAGTCGATGCGGTGCTCGAGGTTCGTCTTCACCTTGTTCTCGTGCCCGGAGTAGGTGTTGATCACGTACCACTGGAACATTGCGTGTGCCTTTACTGTCCGAGGAGGAGCTTGCTGACGAGCTTGTTGAAGATCATGTCGGCGAAGTAGAGGTAGGTCCCCATCACGACGCAGGCGACGATCACGACCACCGTGCCCTGGATCAGGTGGTTCTGGCTCGGCCACTCGACCTTGCGCAGCTCGCCGATCGACTCTCGGATGAAGTTGGCCACCCAGTTGCCCTGTCGCCTGCTCGAAGCGGGCGCAGGTGCGGGCTGGAGCGCCGGCCTCGCCGCGGCCGTCCCGTCGGCGGCGGGGCTGCCGGCCATCGAGCGCTCGCGCGCCTCGCGCCGGGCGCGCCGCTCCGCCCTCGTCTGGCGAGCCACTACCTCGTCTCCCGATGAGAACTCACCTGGTTTCCCGGTGAGTCGTGTGGCGGCCGCACCAGCGGCAGTACTTCCGTAGCTCCACGCGGTCGGGCGTGTTCCGCTTCGACTTCTTCGACTCGTAGTTGCGCCGCTTGCACTCCGTGCAGGCGAGCGTGATCTTCTCTCTGACGCCGGTCTTTGCCACGTTCTTCTTTCTTTCTTCGGTGTGCGGTGCGAGGAGGTAGCGGCGGGAGGACTCGAACCTCCGACACGCGGATTATGATTCCGCTGCTCTAACCAACTGAGCTACGCCGCCGCGCCGGACGAGTGTAGCAGCCGCGTCCGGGCCGTTCCCTAGATTCCTCGGGCATGGCGACGGAGATGTGCTGGCGGTGTGGAGCGGTCATGGAGTGGCGACACGGGACGTGGCAGTGCCCGCGGTGTCGGCTGAAGCTCGGGTGCTGCGAAGGGGAGCCGCAGGAGAGCTGCCAGCCGTCTGCCGACGTGCCTCGCAGGTGACGTCGCCGGCGCGAAGTCCCGACCCAGACGCCCGATCCGATCCTCCACCTCGACCCGGCGTGCTTGAGCGTCGAACATTCTCCACCTCCGATCTCTCGACTTGGAGTATTTTGAAGTCGAGAGACTAACAATCAGATCTCTTGACGTCAAGACACTTTGGCTGGAATAATCCGGCTGATGGCCAGGGTCGTCGAGCATGACCACATCGACACGTTCCTGGAGGGAATCCGGAACGAGCTCCCTCCCGACCTCGACCTGAGCGTCGAGGCCGCGGTCGAGCGGATCATGGGCCTGAGCCGCCGGCTGAAGCGGATGATGGAGGAGACGCTCGCCGAGCGGGACCTCACGTGGGGCGAGTGGAAGCTGCTGGGCGTGCTCCTCCACCAGGGGGCTCCGCACAGGGCGTCGCCCGGGAGGCTGGCCGAGCACCTCGATCTCTCGAGCGGAGCGATGACGAACCGGATCGATCGCCTCGAGGAGGCCGGACTGATCAAGCGCCTCCCCGATCCCAACGACCGTCGCGGCGTCCAGGTCGAGCTGACTCCGGCCGGCGAGAAGGTCTACCGGCAGTCGACCGCCGCTCAGGCGCGAAAGGAGGCGCTGATCGCGTCTGCGCTGAACGAGCGCGAGCGCGACCAGCTCAACGCCTTGCTCCGCCGCGTGATGCTCGCGTTCGAGGCCAGGGAGCGACGAGACTGACACCTGTCGTCCAGGCCCGCGATCTCCGGCGGACCTACCGGACGTCGACCGGAATCTTCCGCCGCCGCGGCATCGACATCGAGGCCGTCCGTGGGGTCAGCTTCGAGATCGGCTCCGGCGAGCTCTTCGGGCTGCTCGGCCCGAACGGCGCCGGGAAGACGACCACGATCAAGATGCTGATCACGCTGCTGATCCCGACCTCCGGGTCGGCGCAGGTTCTCGGCTACGACGTCGTCCGCGACGCCCACGAGGTGCGCAGGCGGATCGGCTACGTCTTCGGCGGCGACCGCGGGCTGTACGAACGCCTCTCGGCCTACGACAACCTGCGCTACTTCGCAGAGCTCTACGCCGTGCCGGCACGGGAGCAACGCCGGCGGATCGACGAGCTGCTCGACCTCGTCGGCCTCGCCGGCCGTGAGAAGGAGCGAGTCGAGGGGTACTCGCGCGGCATGCGCCAGCGGCTGCACATCGCGCGCGGCCTGCTGCACGACCCACCGGTCGTGTTCCTCGACGAGCCGACGATCGGCGTCGACCCTGTCGGGGCGAGAGAGCTGCGGAGGACGATCGCCTCGCTCGCCGAGGCCGGCAAGACCGTCCTCCTCACGACGCACTACATGTTCGAGGCGGACGACCTCTGCGACCGGATGGCGGTGATCAACAAGGGGCTGATCGTCGCGGAGGGGACGCCGGCCGACCTGAAGGCGATCGTCGCCGACCGCACGGTGATCGAGATCGAGACGTTCGGGGTCGACGAGGATGCGGTCGAGCGGGTGCGGCAGGCGGACGGCGTGACCTCCGTCTCGATCGAGGAACGCGACCAGGCTCAGGTGCTGCACGTGCAGTCGCCGGCCGGCACCGAGCTGACGCAGACGCTGCTCGGGGTGCTCGGCACGACGAGAGTCGGTCGCGTCGCGGTGCGCGAGCCGACGCTCGAGGACGCCTACGTCGCCCTGGTCGGGCGGGACGCGTGACGCGCGGCATCCGCCTGCTCGCGATGGGCTGGCTCTTCCACGTCAAGATGCTCACCCGCTCGTCCTTCAACGGCGTGCTGGGGATCGTCTATCCACTGTTCTTCGCGACGGTCGCGTTCTTCATGTACCGCGCCGGGAACGAGGATGCCCTGTTCTACGCGTCGCTCGGAGCGTCGGTCATGGGCGTCTGGGCGGCGACCAGCACGGCGGCCGGCGCGGCGCTCCAGCGCGAGCGCTGGCACGGGACGCTCGAACTGCTGGTCGCGGCGCCCGCGCACTTCGCGCTCGTCCTCCTGCCGGTGACGATCGCGATGGCGACGATCGGCCTCTACTCGATGGCCTCCACGCTCCTCTGGGGACGGGTCCTGTTCGGGATCCACGTGCACGTCGAGCACTGGCTGCTGTTCTGCCTGTCGGTGCCGGCCACCGTGATCGCGATCGGCATGCTCGGCTTCCTGCTCGCCGTGTCGTTCGTCCGCTACCGGACGGCCTGGGCGCTCGGGAACCTGCTCGAGTACCCGGTCTGGCTGATCTGCGGCTTCCTCGTCCCCCTGACGCTGTTCCCGGTCTGGGTGAGGCCGATCTCGTGGGCACTCGCGCCGACCTGGGGCATGCAGGCGATCCGAGAGTCGGCGCAGGGCGGAACACCGATCCCGGATCTGCTCGTCTGCGTCGGGCTCGGCCTCGCCTACACGCTGATCGGCGTGCTCGTCGTCGAGCGGTTCCTCCACGCTGCCCGTGCCCGGGCGGTCCTCTCCCTGACGTGAGCAGCCTTCGCCTGTTCTTCGTCGGCGGGCTGCTGAGCTTCCGCGCCCTGTTCGGGTGGTTGTCGCCGTGGGTCCTGGTCCCGACCTACGTGGTGGCGCCGATCTTCCAGATCCTGCTGTTCGTCTACATCGGCCGAGCGGCGAAGACGCAATCGGATGAGTTCTACGTGATCGGCAACGCACTCCAGTACGCGGCGATCCCGTGCGTGTTCGCGATGACGAACACGATTGCCGGCGAGCGCTACCAGAACACTCTGAGCGCGGTGCTCGCGACGCCCGCGAGGCGGATCCCGCTCTTCCTCGGCCGGTCGCTGCCGGTGATCGCGAACGGGTTCTTCGTCTCCGCGTTCGCATTCGCCGTCGGCGGCGCGATCGTCGGGATCTCGATCCCCGCGGAATCCGTCCCCGCGATCGTCTTCGTGATCCTGGTCGCCGCCTTCGCGGTCACCGGGATCGGCCTGACGACGGCCGGGGTCGGGCTGCTCGCGAGGGACACCGCGACACTCGACAACATCGTGTTCGGGGTTTTGCTCGTGTTCTGTGGGGCGAACGTCGCGCTCGGCGACCTCCCCGGCTGGATGTCGACGATCGCCCAGGGCCTGCCGCTGACGCACGCGATCGAGGCCGCTCGACGACTCGCCGACGGCGCGTCGTTCGGCAGCGTCGCCGACCTGGTCGGGGCCGAGGCGCTCGTCGGGCTCGTCTGGGCTCTGGTCGGCTACGCGATCATCCGCACGCTCGAGTGGCAGAGCCGCATCCACGCGACCCTGGAGCGGGCATGACATCGGTGCGCGTGTTCGTGGTCGGGCTTCCGGCCTGGTCTGGACGGAGGTCGCGGTCGGTACGGCGTGGGCCGCGGTCGCGCTGACGCTCGTCTGGTGGTTCGAGAAGGCGAGGGCAGACGGCGGGCCTCGCTCGAGACGTTCTAGCCCGGCTCAGGCGCGGAGCGCGCTGACCACCGCGACGCCGACCGCGATCACGATCACCCCGGCCACGCCCGTACGGGTCAGCCGCTCCTTGAAGAGCAGCGCCGCGGCGACGGCCGCGACCGCCGCGAACTGAGACCCGAGAACAGCAGCGATCGCGATCCCGTGCCGGGCGCCGATCGCGAAGGAGACGAAGCCGGCGACCTCGGCCAACCCCGAGCCGACAACGTAGGGAAGAGCCTCTCGGGTCAGGCGCAGCCGGCCCGCGAAGGCGAAGGGAACAGTCACCAGCAGGACGCCCAGCAGCCTCGGCGGCAGCACCGCCCAGGAGATGGGCAGGGAAAGACTGGCGCGGCCGGTGGCGTACAGGCTGGCACCGAACGCGAGCGCGCCACCCAGCGCGAAGAGCGCAGCGCGCGGGTCGTCGTGACCAGCCCGCTCGCGCTCGGCGGGAGGCCGAGCGGCGAGCACGATGCCGACCGCGATCACGAAGAGCGCAACAGCGGTCCAGGCACCGAGGTGCTCTCCGGCGACGACCGCGATCACGGCCGCGACCGCCCCCTCCGAAGACGAGATCGGCGCGACCACCCCGACCTTCCCGATCCGGAGACCGCTGTAGACGCAGAGCAGGCCGGTGACGTTGCCGAGGCCCGCGACCGCCAGCCACGTGAGGGCCGCGCGGTCGAGCGCCTCGGGCCTACCCTCGGCGAGCGCGACCGGACCGACGACGACGAGACCGGTGAGCATCACCCACGCCAGCGTCGACCACGGGCCGATCAGCGGGCTCGCCCGCGCGGCGGTCAGCGTGGTCACCGCCCAGGCGAGCGCCGCCCCCAGCCCTCCGAGAACGGCAATCATGCGAGGTCGTGAGCGCCGCTTGGCCGCACGTCCGACGAGAACGCGTCCGGTTCCGCGACTGCGACGCGATGGGGCACGTCAACAACGCCGTCTACTCGACCTTCCTCGAGGAAGCCAGGATCGACGTGCTCGGTGGTCTGGCGGATTTCATCCTGGCCCGGGTCGAGATCGACTTCCGCTCCGAGCTGCGTGCAGGCGAGGAGGTCGAGGTCCGCACGCGCTGCTCCCGGATCGGGACGAAGAGCCTCGAGCTGGAGCACGAGATCCATGCCGGCGGAAGGCTCGCCGCCGAGGCGAAGAGCGTTCTCGTCGGATACGACTACGAGGCCGGCCAGAGCGTGCCTCTCGGCGCTGAGGTGAAGGCTCGGCTCAGCGCGACTCGAGCATCGGCTTGACCTCCGTCGCCAGCCGCTCGAGGGTCTCGTGGTCGAAGGGCGCCGGGCAGTCGACGTAGACGTGGTCGAAGCCGAGCTCGAGGTACGGCGCCCAGCGATCGGCGACCAGCTCGGCCGGGCCGAACGGGCCCTCTCGAGGGCCACGCCAGTCGGGAAGTCGGTTCCGCTCGGCCCACGCTGCGGCCACCTTGCGCGCCTCCTCCTCCGTGTCGCGGATGATCGGCGTGCCGAGGCCCACCGTCCGCTCGATCTCCGACTCGTCGCGGCCGACCTCCTCGCACCAGCGGCGGAGTACCGCGTCCTTGTGCCTGACGCGCTCGACGTCGCCGCCGGTGTTCCAGGCGTCGGCGTGCCTGGCGACCGTGTGCAGCGTCTTCCGCTCGCCGCTTCCGCCGATCATGATCGGCAGGTGGGCCTGCACGGGCGGCGGGTTGTTCAGGGCGTCCTTGGCCCGGTAGAAGCGGCCGCGTGCCGACGCCGGCCCGCCGGGGAGCATCGCGCGCATCAGCTCGACCGCCTCGTCGAACCAGTCGAGCCGCTCGCCGAACCCCGAGCCGAACTCGATCCCGAAGGCCGTGTGCTCGGTCTCGAACCAGGCGCCGCCGATGCCGAGGTTCATGCGGCCGCGGCTCATGTGGTCGAGTGTCGTGATCATCTTCACCACGAGCGCGGGGTTGCGAAAGGTGTTCGCCCCGACCATCAAGCCGAGCCGCACGTTCTCGGTGTGCTCCGCCCAGCCGGCGAGCGTCAGGTACCCCTCGAACATCGGCCCGCTCGGATCGCCGACGATCGGGTAGAGGTGGTCCCACGTCCAGAGCGAGTCGTAGCCGAGCCGGTCGACCAGCTCGCCCGTCTCGCGGAGCGACTGCCAGTCCGTGTACTGCGGCCAGACGAGGGCGCCGAGCTTCACGGGCGCACTCTAGTCGGAGCGCCCCGCGCCGCCGTTTACGGTGCCAGGCACGGTCAAGACGGCGCGCGCGTATCCCGCACGATGCAGGGTCTTCACGGTGCCAGACACTGTTAAGAAGTACGCCGAGTGGATGGTGCCGTCGTGTACCCGAACGTCGAGCCGGCGGCACGGGGATACTCACTCCCGGCGTGCATGCGCGGCTCGGAGTGCATCCTTGACGGCCGGCCACGGTGGCTCGGTCGCCTGTGTGAGTCGGGTCAGCAGCTCGTCCACCTGGCCCGCATACGCTGCCCGCTCGAGCCAGCTGCGGAGGCGGATGTGCGGTAGCGGCGAGTCCAGAAGGTCAGGATCGAATGCATCGAACGCCCACCCCAGGCGGGTGAACGCCTCATCGCCGCCGAGCAGCAACGCGGACGCAATTCCGTGGACGACTTCCACGGGCATCCGCTCGAGGTCGGCCAGGATCTCGTCGACGTGGTCGTCGAGCGCGTCCCGCTCCCGCGAGGGCTCATAGCGCTTCACTTCGTCTCCCGCAGCCAAGCTGAATCTCGACTGACGCGAACGGGCGCAAGCGGCGAGGGAGGATCGTTCTCGTTCATGTTCAGCACCTCACTCGATGCTGCTGGTCGCCCCTGATCGAGAAGGGCACACGCTGACCGAGCAATTCCGACGCACTTTGCGAGCACAGGGCTCCTCATGATCGATTTGGTCCAGCGGTCTGGGTCCGGCGGAGTAGGTGTCGCCTCCAGTCGGGCTCTCTGCCGCCCCGGAGAGGCGGGAGGTGGCTATGTTCACCTATGTCGAGTTCTTCAAGACGACTCCGGTCGCTCGCGAGCTTCTCGACCGGATCCTGGAGCACATCGAGAGGGTCAAGAAGATCGTCGAGGCCTGAGGATGGCAGGGTCGAGCGGTTCCTCGCGGTCATGGGCCCGTGGGAGTACGTCGGCATCTTCGAGTACCCCGACCTGGAGGCGGCGTTCCGGGTGCTCGCGAAGATCGCCTGCCCAGGCGCGGTGGGTGATCACCGATCTGGGGACGCTGGGGGGAAGGAGAGCAGCGCGGCAGCGATCAACGAGCGCGGCCAGATCGTCGGGTGGAGCAACACGAAGGCGGGCAGCACGATCCGCCATGCCTTCCTGTGGCAGGCCGGGAAGATGCGCGATCTTGGCAGTCTTGCCGGGAGCAGTTGGGCCGCTGACATCAACGACCGCGGGCAGGCGGTCGGGTCGAGCGTCGGCCGGGCGAAGAACTCGGAAGGCAATCGGATCGCGCACGCGGTCTTGTGGCAGAGCGGAAGGATGCTCGATCTCACACCGACGGCGAAGCTCGTGCCGCTCGACTGCTACGGCGACGGGAGCGAGGGCTCCTGTTACGCCTCCGCGGATTGGGTCAACGGACGCGGGCAGGTCGTGGTCTCGATGACGAGCAACCAGTCAGGAAACCTGCACATTGACCGCGCCTTTCTGTGGCAGGGCGGGAAGCTGACGGCTCTGCCGACGCTCGGGAGGCTGGGCTGGGCGAGCATCTGGCCGAGTGCGATCAACGACCGCGGGCAGGTCGTCGGCGCTTCTGAGACTGGAACCAAGGTGCCTGTCGGAGGTGACATTCTCCTCGTGCACGCGTTTCTCTGGCAGAACGGAAAGATGACCGACCTCGGCACGCTGCCCGGCGTGCGTGAGAGCACCGCGTCGTCCGTCAACGAACGAGGTGAGATCGCTGGCTGGAGCGGGAACTCGTTTCGAGAGGGGATCGGCGCGCACTGTGCCGTCTGGGAGAAGGGGAAGGTGCCGACCTCGCTGTGCCCGGAGGCGCGTGTGTGACGACCGCGATCAACAACAGCGGCCAGATCGTCGGGTGGCGGGAGACCGTTCCCGACAACTGGAAGAGCAGGCACGCCTTTCTGTGGCAGAGCGGTACGCTGACCAAGCTCGGACCAGTCGGCGGCGAATACGACGTGATGGTGAACGCGCGTGGGACGGTCGTCTACGACCGCGCGCCCAGCGTTCGTGTGGAAGGACGGGACTCTGACGCAGCTCCCTGACCTCGGCGGCGGCGTCAGCCACGCAGCCGCGATCAACGACCGCGACCAGATCGTCGGTGAGAGCACCACGAAGAACGGCAAGACGCACGCCGTCCTCTGGACGCTAAAGCTCGGAAGCTGACGCTCCCGCACGATCCTGGACTTGGAGCGATCAGCGCTGGCACTGGTGCCCGCGGGCGGGGTGCGGGGCAGCCTTCGGCGTGAAGGGAGGTGCCGTGGCGCGCCGTTTGCCGGTGGTCGTGAGTGTCGTTGCCGTGGTGGCGGCGGGCGTGCTGGGCGTGTCCGGTGCGGGGGGCGCGGTGGGGTCGACGCAGGCGCGGTGGGTGATTCGCGATCTTGGGACATTCGGGAAGAAGGGCGACGGAAGCGACGGGGTGGCGATCAATGAGCGCGGCCAGGTCGTGGGGTCGATTAAGACTGATGTCACCGTGACGAAGGGCGTGGCGATCGGGCACACGCACGCCGTTCTGTGGCAGAACGGGAGGCGGCTCCACCGAACCCGGGGCAGTGCGAGGTGTCAACAGGAGCGGGTCAACCCCAACGTGAACGAAGCACTCCTGTGGCTGGCACTCCTGACAAGAGCAGGAATGCTGCTCACCGCCGAACTCATCCACCGCGGACTCGTCCCCCACGATCTCCTCGATGAGCAGCTCCGCCTGAAGGCGGCCTAGTCGTTCAGGGTAGTCCGGTCAGCAGTGGGAGCTGGGCGATGATTCGCTTCGGCGTCTAGACGTTCCAGAGGCGGCGTTTCTGGCGAGGGCACGCTGGCGCAACCCCCGCCTGTGTCGCCTGATTGGCAGCGCCTGAGTAGGTGTGAGCGATCGCGCGAGCCCTGCGCGCGCATCGCGGCCTTGACACCGGCATCGCCGCGCTGTGTCACTGCGATGGACGCCCGGTCAGAGGATCCCCGCCCCCGACATCCCTCGGCGCATCAGGTGGCCTCTGACGCGGCCTGCAGCGGCGGGGATTTCGTCGGCAAGAGGGGGTCGGGTATCCGGTTTCCGAGTCGAAGGAAGCCGACACCGGTCACTGCTAGAGCAGCGGCGCCGCCCCACCAGATGGTGTCGGGTGACGTTCCGAGCAGCACGCCGCCGACCGCGGGGCCGAGAGCCACGCCGACCATGAAGCTGAGCTGGTAGAGCGACATGTAGCGGCCGAGCAGATGCGGCGGCGCGATTTC
>JBLMYA010000023.1:0-45095 GCA_050258035.1 Verrucomicrobiota bacterium | reverse complement strand
ACGGGAGCGACGGGACTCGAACCCGCGACCTCCGGCGTGACAGGCCGGCGTTCTAACCAGCTGAACTACGCCCCCGAGGGCAGGACAGTCTAGCCGCGGTCGCCGAGCCGTTGAGTCAGTGATGGGAAGATCCCGTCGCGGCCGGCGTTGAACCGGACCACGAGATGAACCCGCTCGCGCGACAGATCCAGCGCGTCTACCTGACGCTCCTGCTCGGCAACACGCTCGCCGCCTCGTTCATCTGGGGGATCAACACCTTGTTCCTCCTCGACGCGGGCCTGAGCAACCTGGAGGCCTTCGCCGCGAACGCGTTCTTCACCGCCGGGATGGTCGTCTTCGAGGTGCCGACCGGGGTGGTCGCGGACATCTGGGGAAGGCGGGTGTCGTACCTGCTCGGCACGCTGACGCTCGCGGGCTCGACCTTCCTCTACTGGCTGCTCTGGGCGGCGAAGGCGCCGTTCTGGCCCTGGGCGATCGTCTCGATGCTGCTCGGCCTCGGGTTCACGTTCTTCTCGGGCGCGGTCGAGGCGTGGCTCGTCGACGCGCTCCACTTCGCGCAGTACGAGGGCAGCCTGGAGAGCATCATGGGCCGCGGGCAGATGGTCTCCGGCGCGGCGATGCTGGGTGGCTCAGTGCTCGGCGGTGTGATCGCGCAGGCGACGTCGCTGGGTGTGCCGTTCCTGATGCGGGTCGGCGTGCTGATCGCGATGTTCTTCGTCGCCCACCGGATGATGCGGGACCTCGGCTTCACCCCCGAGCCGTCGCATAGGCCGCTCCGCGACATGCGGGCGCTCCTCGACGCCTCGATCGAGTACGGGTTGAGGAATCCGCCCGTGCGGTGGGTGATGGTCGCCGCGCCGTTCTCCGCCGGCGTGGGCATCTACACGTTCTACGCCCTGCAGCCGTATCTGCTGGAGCTGTGGGGCGACCCGAAGGCGTACAGCGTCGCCGGCCTCGCGGCGGCGATCGTCGCCGGCGCGCAGATCGCAGGCGGGTACCTGGCGCCCTCGATCCGGCGGCTGTTCCGGAAGCGGACGACCGCGCTGATCCTGGCGACGCTCGCGACTGCCGCACTCCTCGCCGCGCTCGGCCTGACGAACTCCTTCTGGGTCGCGCTCGTCCTGCTCGCCCTCTGGGCGATGACCTTCGCGGCCGAGCAACCGATCCGCCAGGCGTATCTGAACGACATGATCCCCTCGCGGCAGCGCGCGACCGTCCTGTCGTTCGACTCGCTGATGGGGTCGAGCGGCGGCGTCGTCGTTCAGCCCCTGCTCGGGAAAGCGGCCGACGTCTACAGCTATTCGACGTCGCTCGTGATCGGGTCGTTGTTCGAGCTCGCGGCCGCGCCGTTCCTCGTCAAGAGCCGCCGCGAAGGAGCCACCGCGGACACGGCGACCGCCCTCGCCCCGGCGAGTGTCGTCGAGCCGCCCGCCTAGGGCGCTAGAGGCGCCCTCCGTCCACGTAAAGCACCTGGCCGGTGACGTAGGACGCGTCGTCCGAGCAGAGAAACGCGATCACGCTCGCGATGTCCTCCGGCTCGCCGACCCGCTTCAGGGCGGTGCCCTCCGCACCCATCTTCTGGAACTCCTCGAAGTCGACCCCGATCCGCTCCGCGGTCTGCCGGGTCATCGCAGTGGAGACGAAGCCGGGCGCGACACAATTGACGTTGACCCCGAAGCGCCCGAGCTCGATCGCGAGCGTCTTCGTCATCGCCTGGATGCCGGCCTTCGCCGCGGAGTAGTTCAGCTGGCCGCGGTTGCCGAGCGCCGAGACCGATGAGATCAGCACCATCTTCCCGCCGCCGTGCTGGGTCATGTGTGCCTGCGCCGCCTGGGTGGCGAGGAACGTCCCGCGGAGGTGGGTGGTGATCACGGCATCCCAGTCGTCGTCGGTCATCCGGTATACGAGGTTGTCACGGATGATGCCCGCGCAGGTGACGAGGACGCCCAGGCCGCCGAGCTCCTCGACCGTTCGTGCGACGGCGGCCTCGACCGCGGCGCGGTCGGTCACGTTCGTCTCGAGCCGGAGACCGGGCGCGTCGTCGTCGAACGCGAGATCGGCGACGGCGACCTTCGCGCCCTCCGACGCGAACCTCGCAGCCGTTGCCTTGCCGATTCCCCGGCCGCCGCCGGTGATCAGGGCGACCCTGTCGTCGAAGCGATTCACACGCGTAGCCTATTCGGCCGTGCACGAGAAGCGCATCGACATCCGCTGGAGCGACCTCGACGCCTATCAACACGTCAATCAGGCCGTCTACCTCACCTATCTGGAGGAAACGCTCGACGACTGGATCCGTGCGGTGCTCGGGTTGGGCGAGGGCGAGGTGTGGCACTACGTCGCCGCCCATGTGTCGATCGACTACCGCAGCGAACTCCGCCTGCAGGATCGGCAGGCGATCGGCAGCGTGCGGCTCGAGCGGCTGGGGACGACGAGCGTGACAGCGCATGCCGAGGTGCGTGCATCCGACGGCCGTGTCGCGGCAGACGCCGAGCTCGTGATCGTCTCTCGGGATCCCGAGACTGGCCTCTCCCAGCCACTCAGCGACCGCGAGCGGGAGGCGTTCGAGGCGGCCGGCCGAGAGTGATAGTGATTCTCAGTCCTGGTCTGAGAGTGACAGTGATTCTCACGTTCGCGGCGGCCGTCGCCGTGGCGGTCCTGCTTGCAGGCCCGGGCGCGGCTGCACCTCCGCAGCCACCACCGGCCCTGAGCGATCGGCACCCCTGTCCCGAGATCGCCGGCTTCACGTGCTCGACGCTGACCGTGCCGCTCGATCGCAGCGGGCGCGTCCGGGGCACGCTGAAGCTGAACGTCGCTGGGGCGGACAACGTCGGGGCTGATCGCGGCGTGCTTCTCTTCCTCACCGGCGGGCCGGGACAGCCGGGGCTTCCTGCGGTCGCCCGGATCGCGACGCGGCTCGGGGCAGTGCTCCCCTCCTACCGCCTCGTGATGATCGACCAGAGAGGCACCGGCGCAACGGCGATCCGGTGTCCTGCGCTGCAGGCACAGGTCGGCACCTCCGACATCGCCGCACCCGCGCCTGCAGCCGTACGTGACTGCGCGCGCCGGCTCAGTGCCACCCGAGTCTTCTACTCGACCCGCGACACCGTCGCCGACCTCGACGCGCTGCGGCGTGCGCTCGGGGTGAGCACCTGGACGATCGACGGCGTCTCGTACGGGACCTACGTCGCCGAGCGCTACGCGCTCGCCCACCCGAAGAACGTGAAAGCGCTCGTGCTCGACTCGGTCCTGCCGCACTCCGACCCACAGGCGGACGACGCGCTGTACGTCACGGGCCTCCATGCGACTGCGCGCGTTCTCAGAGCAGCATGCTCTGCCGTGCAGTGCGGGTTCGACCCCGCCGACGATATCGCGTGGCTCGTCAGGCACGGCGTCGACGGCGTGAAGCTCTTCGACCTGATCGTCGCCTACGAGTTCGCCGATCCTGACTACACGGCCGTGCTCTCGGAGATCCACGAGGCGAGGCAGGGCAATCCGAATCCACTCCTCGGGCTCGAGGCCAACGTCCGTCGGGCGGCCGGGGCGCCGCCCCAGCTCTTCAGCGCGGGACTGCATGCGGCCACGCTCTGTGCCGACCTGCGTCTGCCGTGGTCGTCCTCGACCCCGATCGTCGACCGGCGGGCGCTGCTCGCGCGCCGGCTGGCGCAGGTTCCCGAGAGCGCCCTCTGGCCCTTCACACGGGCGACGGCGGCCGGCAACGGCCTCATCCGGACGTGCCTCCCCTGGCCCGCGGCACCGCCGGTGCCGAGTCCGCCGCATGCCTCTAGGCTCCCTTCCGTGCCGGTTCTGCTGATCAACGGCGACCGCGACCTCTCCACCCCGCTCGAATGGGCGCGTGAGGAGGCACGGCTCGCCCCGAGGGGCAGGCTCGTCGTCGTGCACGGGGCGTCGCACTCGGTCCAGAGCCGCGAGCGAGGGAACGCCGGACGCGCCGCGGTCGCCTCCTTCCTGCTCGGGCCGGCGACGGCGTGAGAGGCGTCACCATGCGTCAGCAGATCGAGGCGATCCTCCGCGGCGACGCGCCACCACCCCCCGTCGCCGAGCTCCTCGGGATCCGGCTCGTGTCGGTCGGCGAGGGCGAGTGCGTCTTCGAGATGGAAGCCCGGCCCGAGCACGCGAACCCGATGGGCACCGTCCAGGGCGGCGTGATCTGCGCCCTGGCAGATGCGGCGATGGGGCTCGCGTACGCATCGCTGCTCGACGCGGGCGAGTCCTTCACGACCCTCGAACTCAAGACGAACTACCTGCGCCAGGTCGCGGAGGGCAGGCTGCTCGCGACCGGCCGAGTCGTCCACTCCGGTCGGACGATCGGCCTGATCACCTGCGACGTCGTCGACGGCGAGGGTCGCAAGGTCGCCCACGCGACCAGCACCTGCATGACTCTCCGCGAACAGCGCTAGATTCGCCCCGCCGCGAAAGCAGCGTTAGGCTCGAACCGTGCAGCTGCGCGACTCGCCCGAGGAAGCCGCCTTCAGGGACGAGGTCCGGGAGTGGATCGCCGCCAACCTGCCGGAGGACCTGCGCGGCCGTCGCGGCGGGGCCGCGCGCTTCGAGGAATGGGGTCGCGACTGGAGCCGCAAGCTCGGTGAGGCGGGCTACGCGGCCCTGACCTGGCCGAAGGAGTACGGAGGTGGCGGCGCCCCGTACTCGCACCAGGCGATCCTGCTCGAGGAGCTGGCGAAGGCGCAGGCGCCCGGCCACATCGGCGTGATCGGTCTCGGGATGGCAGGTCCGACGATCATCGTCCACGGCACCGAGGAGCAGAAGGCGCGCTACCTGCCGAAGATCCTCTCGGCGGAGGAGATCTGGTGCCAGGGCTTCTCCGAGCCGGACGCGGGGTCGGACCTCGCATCGGTGCGCACTCGCTCCGAGTTGCGCGATGGGTACTACGTCGTCAACGGCCAGAAGGTCTGGTCGTCGTACGCGCACCTCGCCGACTGGTGCCTCCTGATCACGCTGAGCGATCCCGATGCGCCCCGTTACCACGGCCTGACGTACCTGCTCGTCGACATGCACGCGCCCGGTGTTGAGGTGCGGCCGCTGACGCAGATCACCGGCGAGGCCGAGTTCAACGAGATCTTCTTCCAGGACGTGGAGGTGCCCGTCGAGAACGTGATCGGCGAGCAGGGGCAGGGTTGGCAGGTGGCGATGACCACGCTGATGAACGAACGGGCTGCGCTCGGGTTCGCGCTGGCCGGGCAGTTCGAGGTCGCGGTCGGAAAGCTGGTCGAGCTCACGCGGGGCCGGGAGCTGAGCGACCGCCTGCGCGACCTGATCGCGCAGACCTGGATCGATCTCCAGGCGCTCAAGTGGACGAACTACCGCGCGCTGACGCGGCTGGTCGAGACCGGTGCGCCCGGCCCGGAGGCCTCGGTCCCGAAGCTGCACTGGTCGGAGGCGAACCAGCGTCTCGGGAAGCTCGCCCTCGAGCTGCTCGGCCCAGAGGCGCAGGTGATGGACGACGACGGCTACTGGCAGTGGCTCCAGCTGCGGAGCCGCGGCAACACGATCGAGGCAGGAACGTCGGAGATCCTGCGGAACATCGTCGCCGAGCGTGTGCTCGGCCTTCCGAAGGGCCGCTGATGCACTTCGCGTTCACCCCGGAACAGGAGGCGCTGCGCGCGGAGGCTCGCCGGTGGCTGGACGAGCACTATCCGCCCGACCGGGTCGCCGAGCTCGCCGATTCGGAGACCGGCTGGAACCCGGCGTCGTGGAGCGAGCTCGCGGAGCTCGGCTGGCTCGGCGTGTCGGTGGCCGAGGAGGAGGGTGGCGCCGGCCTCGGGTTCCTCGAGGAGGCGGTACTGCTGGAGGAGCTCGGCCGTGCGCTGTATCCGGGGCCGTACTTCTCGACCATGGTCCTCGCGCTTCCGGCACTTGCGTCCGAGGACCGCGCCAGGGTCGCCGCCGGAGAGGTGCGCTGGTCGGCGCAGGTCGATGGTCTCGTCCCCGACCTCGCGCTCGTCGACCGCGTGGTCACGGCCGGCGGCGCAGTGGACGCAGTCGGCGAGCCGGTCGAGACGATGGACGCCACGCGCCGCCTGGGTCGCCTCGCCGCCGTTGATAGTGATAGTGATTCTCAATCGAAGGGCGACGCGCCTCTCGCCCGGCCGCGGCTGCGTGCGGCGCTGGCGGTCGAGGCAGTCGGCGTCGCCCAGCGTGCGCTCGACTGGGGCGTGGAGTACGCGAAGGAGCGGCAGCAGTTCGGGAAGTCGATCGGCGTGTACCAGGCGGTCTCGCACTCGCTCGTGCACGCATTCATGGCCACCGAGCTCTCGCGCTCGCTCGCCTACTGGGCTGCGTGGTGCGTAGCCGAGGGAGACGAGCAGGCACCGACGGCTGCCGCTGCGGCGAAGGCGTATGCAGCCGAGGCAGCGGTTTCGGCCTGCGAGCGTGCCATCCAGGTTCACGGTGGGATCGGGTTCACCTGGGAGCATCCGCTGCACCGCTTCTACAAGCGCGCACAGTGGATCCAGGCCTTCGACGGCTTTCCGGCCGCGCAGCGGGCGGAGATCGCAGCTGAACTCCTCGCCTAGACGTTCCGTCCTCGTCACCGGCGCCTCCTCCGGCATCGGCGCCGCGTGCGCCGGGCGGCTCGCCTCGCACGGGTGGCAGGTCTACGCGGGGGTGCGGACGCCCGGCGACGCGCCCGAGGCGACGACCGAGCTGATCCTCGACGTCACCGACCCTCCGCCGCTCGTCTTCGAGCGACTCGACGGACTGGTCAACAACGCGGGCATCGGCGTCGCCGCCCCGCTGGAGGACCTCCCGACGGAGGAGCTCCGCCGGCAGCTCGAGGTGAACGTCGTCGGCCAGCTCGCCGTCACGCAGGCCGTGCTGCCGGCGCTCCGCGCCGCGCGCGGGCGCATCGTGATCATGGGCTCGATCGGCGGCCGGAGCGCGCTTCCGTTCCTCGGCGGCTACGCGATGACGAAGTTCGCGCTCGAAGCGATGGCCGACTCGCTTCGTCTGGAGCTCGCCGCCGACGGGATCGAGGTCGCCCTCGTCGAGCCCGGGAACATCGCGACCGCGATCTGGAGCAAGCCGCAGCCGCTGGCCGACCGCGCCTCCGACCGCTACCGGGCGAGGATCGACCGGTTCCGGAAGGTCGCTGCGGCCCGGTCGAGCAAGGGCGCGCCGGTCGACCTGGTCGCCGAGGCGGTCGAGCACGCGCTCACCGCTTCCCGGCCGAAGACCCGCTACGTCGTCGGCCGCGACGCGAAGATCCGCGCTGCGATCGAGCGGCTTCCCGACCGGATGCGCGACCGGGTGCTCGGTCGCGCATTGCTCGGCGAGTGACCCCGTCGTACGATCATCCCGTGCGCGCCCAGATGATGGACTTCCAGCTGACGCTGCCGCACCTGCTTCGGCGCGCGGAGACGTACTTCGGAGACAAGGAGGTCGTCACCCGGCTCCCCGACAAGAGCTTCCACCGCTACGGCTACGGCGACCTCGCCCGCCGCTCGAAGCAGCTCGCGGTCGCGCTCCAGGGCCTCGGCCTCGACCGCGGCGACCGGGTCGCCACGCTTTGCTGGAACCACTACCAGCACATGGAGTGCTACCTCGGCATCCCCTGCGGCGGCTTCACCCTGCACACGCTCAACCTCCGGCTGCATCCGAACGACCTCGCGTACATCGCCGCGCACGCGGGCGACCGGGCCGTGGTCGTCGACCGGAGCCTCGTGCCTCTGCTCCAGCAGTTCGTCGGGGAGACGGCGATCGAGCATGTCTTCGTGGTCGAGGACTCGTACGAGGAGCTGCTCGCCGGCGCGTCCGCGGAGGACTGGCGCGACCCGGAGCTCGACGAGGACGAGGCGGCGGCGATGTGCTACACGAGCGGCACGACCGGCCGTCCGAAGGGCGTGGTCTACTCGCACCGCTCGACCCTCCTGCACACGCTCGGCGTCGGCGCGGCGAACCCGCTCGGGATCGGCGTCTACGAGGGCGACGTGATCCTGCCGGTCGTCCCGATGTTCCACGCCAACGCCTGGGGCTACCCCTACCTGGCGACGATGTTCGGCGCGAAGATCGTCTACCCCGGTCCTCACCTGGACCCGGAGTCGCTGCTCGACGACTTCGTGCAGGAGGGCGTGACCTGGGCGGCCGGCGTGCCGACGATCTGGATGGGCATCCTGGCGACGCTCGACGCGAACCCCGGCCGCTGGGATCTCTCCCGGATGAAAGGAATGCTCGTGGGCGGCTCGGCCGTGCCGCGCGCGATGATCGCCGCCTTCAAGCAGCGACACGGCCTTGCGATCGTCCATGGGTGGGGGATGACAGAGACCTCGCCGGTCGCGTCCGAGGCGGCGCTCCCGGGCGACCTGGCCGGGGCCGAGGAGGAGACCAAGTTCGACTTCATCGCGCTGCAGGGACTGCCACTGCCGCTCGTCGAGCTGCGCGCGCTGGATGCCGAGGGCAACGAGATCCTGTGGGACGACGAGGCGATGGGCGAGCTCGAGGTGCGCGGCCCGTGGGTGGCGGCGTCGTACTACGACACGCCGGATCAGGCAGAGCGCTGGACGGCGGACGGGTGGTTCAAGACCGGTGACATCGTCTCGATTCATCCGCGCGGGCACATCCACATCCAGGACCGCTCGAAAGACGTGATCAAGTCCGGCGGCGAGTGGATCAGCTCGGTCGCGCTCGAGAACGCGCTGATGGGGCACCCGGCGATCGCCGAGGCGGCGGTGATCGCGGTCCCGGACGAGAAGTGGGCCGAGCGTCCGCTCGCCGTCTGCGTGCGGCGCGAGGGGCAGAGCGTGACTGCGGACGACCTGCGGGAGTACCTCGCGCCGGACTTCACCAAGTGGTGGCTGCCCGACGCATTCGTGTTCGTCGACGAGATCCCGAAGACCGCCGTCGGCAAGTTCCGCAAGACGGCTCTGCGCGAGATGTTTCCGACCGCGCCGGCCGAAGCGCCGGCGCGCGAGCCGGCGGCCTCCTGAAGGCCGTTGTCCTCCGCGAGCTGGGTGGGCCCGACCGCCTGGTCCCCGCCGATGTTCCCGAGCCCGAAGGCGAGTCGATCGTGCACGTGCGGGCGGCCGGCGTGAACTTCATGGACGTGCTGATCCGCCGGGGCGAGTATCCGGCCGGCGGGTGATGGCGCTGCCCCGCACCGGCGGCTACGCGGAACGGGTCGCGGCCGAGTGGGTCGTGCCGCTCCCGGAGAGGGCGAGCTTCGCCGAGGGAGCATCCTTCCTGATGACCTTCCTGACCGCCTGGATTCCGCTCACGCGACAGGTGCGGGTCGGCGCGGGCACCGTCGTGCTCGTCCACGCTGCCGCCGGCGGGGTCGGGAGCGCGGCGGTCCAGCTCGCCCGCCATCTGGGCGCCGCCGTCGTCGCAACCGCGGGCTCGGAGGAGAAGCGGGCGTTCGCGCTCGAGCTCGGGGCCGAGGAGGCGTACGGCTACGACGAGTTCGGCGAGGCCGTCCGCGCCGACGTGATCCTGGACCCGGTCGGCGGCGACGCCTTCGCCGCTTCGCTGAAGGCCCTCGTCCCGCTCGGCACGCTGATAGCCGTCGGGTACGCCGGCGGGCCATGGGCCACGCTCGATCCGGCGCTCGTGGTCGGCCGCAACATCTCGGTCGCGGGCTTCTACCTCGGTCGCCTGATGACGCTCGCACCGGACGTCGTGCAGGATGCCGCCGCCGAGCTGGTCGGGCTCTGGGAGTCCGGTGCCGTGCGGCCGGTGGTCGGAGCCGAGTTTCCGCTGGCCGAAGCGCCCGCCGCGCACGCGCTGATCGAGAGCCGTCGGCACGTCGGCAAGGTCGTTCTTGTTCCGTAGCGCCCTCGTCACCGGTGGAGCGTCCGGGATCGGCGCCGCGACAGTGGCGGCGCTCGAGGCGGAGGGGTGCGATGTCCTCTCGCTCGACATCGCAAACGGATTCGACGCCGGCGACGCGGCGTCGTGGGCGGAGATCGGCGCGGTCGACTTCGCCTTCCTGAACGCAGGGGTTGCGACGGGGGTGGGCGAGATCGCCGAGCTGGACGACGAGCGCTACCGGCGCGCGGTCGGCGCGAACGTCGACGGGGTCGTCTTCGGGGCACGGCGGATGGCGCAGGTGATGGAGCCGGGTTCGGCGATCGTCGCCACCGCGTCGCTCGCCGGGCTGGTCCCGTTGCCCCCCGACCCGATCTACACGCTGACCAAGCACGCGGTCGTCGGCTTCGTCCGCGCGGCGGCGCCGCAGCTCGCGGAGCGCGGGATCACGATCAACACCGTGTGTCCGGGCTTTGCGGACACTCCGATCGTCGATCCCGAGCTCCGCGAATGGGTGGCCGCGCAGTCGATCCCGCTGCTCTCGGCGGAGGAGGTCGCCGAGGCGGCGCTCGCGGCGGCCCGCTCCGGCGAGACCGGCCGCACGTGGGTCGTCCAGCCGGGCCGCGCGCCGGTCGTCTACGAGTTCCGCGGCGTGCCGGGGCCGAGATGAGCGTGTACCGGACGCGTCCCGAGCGGTTCGAAAGCCTGCCCGACTTCCCGTTCGCGCCGCGCTTCCTGGATCAGGACGGCCTGCGGATGCACTACCTGGACGAGGGCGCCGGCGACCCGGTGCTCTGTCTGCACGGCGAGCCGACGTGGTCGTTTCTCTACCGGAAGATGATTCCCGGGCTGGCCGCGGCTGCGCGGGTAGTGGCGCCGGACTACTTCGGCTTCGGCCGCTCGGACAAGCCGACCGATGTCGGCTGGTACACGTTCGACCGCCACTGCGCGTCGATCGAGCGCATCGTCGAGGAGCTCGACCTGCACCGGCTCACGCTCGTCGTGCAGGACTGGGGCGGACCGATCGGACTGCGGCTGGCGGTCGAGCGGCCCGAGCGGGTGGCGCGGCTCGTGATCCTGAACACCGGGGTCGGCGGCGGCAGGCCGCCGAGCGAGACGTGGCTGCGGTTCCGGGAAGTCGTCCGGGCAGCAGGCGGCGAGTTCCAGCCGGGGCGGCTGATCCGGACGAGCGCGGTCCGCGGTCTGGCCGACGAGGTCGTGGCTGCCTACGACGCGCCGTTCCCGACGCCCGAGTCGAAGGCGGGGACGCTGGCGTTCCCCGAGCTCGTCCCCACCGAGCCCGAGCACCCGAACACGGCGCCGCTTCTCGCGATCCGCGACGCGCTGCGGTCGTGGGAGAAGCCGGCGCTCGTCCTGTTCGGCGACTCCGACCCGATCTTCACCCGTGACCTCGCCGACGCGATCTCGCGGCTGATCCCCGGTGCGCTGCCGGCCGAGATCGTCCGCGACGCCGGTCACTTCGTGCAGGAGGACGCCGGCGAGGAGGTCGCAGCGCGGATCGTGGAGTTCCTGGCATCGTGAGTGTCCAGGCGCAGCTCAGCGGCGAGTTCGGCGACGCGGTGCTCGACGGCGCACCCGCCGAGTACCTGACCGACTTCACGCGGGCGCCGGGCCGGGCCGACGCGGTCGTGCTCCCCCGGACCGCCGAGGAGGTCGCGGCCGTCCTCGCGTGGTGCTACGAGCGGGACGTGCCGATCGTTCCGCGCGGCGGAGGGACGGGCGCGGCCGCGGGCGCGGTCCCGAGCGGCGGGGTCGTGCTCGCGCTCGACCGGCTCGACCGGGTGCGCTCGTTCGAGCCCGAGCTGTGGCGGATTCACGTCGAGGCGGGAGTCCCGACCGGCCGCCTGAAGCAGGTGGTGCGCGAGGGCGGGCTCATGTTCGCCCCCGATCCGGGTGCGCCCGAGCAGTCGCAGATCGGCGGCAACATCGCGACGAACGCCGGTGGCCCGCACGCGTTCAAGTACGGCGTCGTCGGCGACTGGGTGACGGGAATCGAGGCGGCGCTGCCGCCCGGCGAGCTCGTCTCGGTCGGCGGCCCGATCCGGAAGGACGTCGCCGGCTACGACCTCAAGCACCTGCTCGTCGGCTCGGAGGGCACGCTCGGCATCGTCACCGCCGCCTGGCTGAAGCTGCTGCCTGCGCCGGAGGCCGTCCTCCCCGTCGCGGTGTTCCACCGCGACACGCGCGAGGGCTGCGCGGCGCTCCTGCGCGTGGTCGGCAGCGGGGTGGTCGCCGCGGCCCTGGACGTGCTCGATGCGCAAACGCTCGCGTGCGGAGCGGCATCGTTCCCGGGCGGCGTGCCCGAGGGCGCCGGCTTCGTACTGCTCGCCGAGGCGGACGGCTCGCGTGCGGAGGCGGAGCGGATCCGGGACGAGCTCCTCGAGGCGGCTGGGGATCACGCGGTCGGCACGTATGCGCCCGACGATCGCGAGGGAGTGGACGCGTTCTGGCGCTGGCGGTCGGGACTCGCCTTCGCCGTCCTCGCCCGGCGAGGAGGCGTGGTCGCGGAGGACATCGTCGTTCCGCTCGACCGGGTCGAGGAGGCGATGGACCGGACGCTCGCGATCGGGCACGCCCGCGAGCTCATCGGGCTCTCGTTCGGCCACGCGGGCGACGGGAATCTGCACTCCGCGTTCCTCGTCTCCCCCGACGATCCGGACGAGCTGCGCCGCGCGGCGCTGGCGGTCGAAGATCTGTTCGAGCTGGCGGTCAGGCTGGGCGGTTCCGTCTCCGGGGAGCATGGGCTCGGTCTGCTGAAGCGCGGCCAGCTGGCGCGTCAGTGGCCGGCGCGCGCACTCGACCTGCACGCCGACATCAAGCGCCTGTTCGACCCGAAGAACCTGCTCAACCCGGGAAAGAAGCTCGCCAGGCCCCTCCCCGGCGACCACGAGCACCTCCCACTGGGCACGCGGAGTTGAGCTCGTAACACAGTGTTACTTACAGGTTCGGCGCTGAGGGGTCACACCCATGTGACGGTTTGGGCGCCAAGATTGGATTCGTGGTCACGATGGCGCCGCGGATCTCTGGTCGCCTGATCGAGGCGATCGTTCGGTTCGACGATCGCGACCGGCCGATCGCCGATACCTATCGTCGGGTGGGCGCCGAAGCGGAACGGTTGGGGCTGACGCGGCCGAGCTACCAGCGGATTCGTGAGCTCGTCCACCAGGTGAGGAACGTGCGGCCGCGGTTGTCGGTCTCGGAGTTGGTGCGGATCGTGTGCACGCCGCTGAAGAGCACGGACGACGGACTGGAGCGCCTTCGCCAGCTCGGCATCCGGCCGGTTCCAACCTGGGGTGCGGGGTCGGAGCGGCCGAGGCCGCCCTAGTAACACCGTGTTACAAGCCCTCAACCGCCGGAGCTACGAGAACCGCCAGGTTCCGCCGGAGGCGAATTCCTTCAGGATCCGGCGGCTGACGACCATGCGATGCACCTCGTCGGGGCCGTCGTAGATCCGGCCCCCGCGGGCGGTGGCGAGCATCGAGGCGAGCGGCGTGCGGTCGGTCAGGCCCAGGCCGCCGTGAACCTGCACCGCGCGGTCGATCACCTCGTTGAGGACGCGGGCGGCGTAGAACTTGATCAGCGAGATCTCGACGCGCGCCTCGTCCCCGGCATCGATCTTGCGCGCCGCGTCGAGGGTCATGAAGCGACAGGCCTGGATCTCGGCGGCCGAATCGGCGATCCAGTTCTGCACCGTCTGCTTGTCGGCGAGCGGCCCGCCGAAGGCCTCCCGCTCGAGCGCGTAGCGGCACATCAGCTCGAACGCGCGCTGCATCTGGCCCAGCCATCGCATGACGTGGTGGATCCGACCTGGGCCGAGCCGCTTCTGCGCGATCCGGAAGCCGTCGCCACGCTCGCCGAGGACGTTTGCGGCCGGCACGCGCACGTCGGAGAACCAGACCTCGCAGTGCGTCGACCACCCGCGCCCGCGGTGCCCCGACACCCGCACGGGCTCGACGGCGATCCCGGGAGTGTCCCCGGGGACCAGGATCTGCGACATCCTCCGGTGCGGCTCGGCGTCGGGATCGGTGACCGCCATGACGATCGCGAAGCCGGCACCCTCTGCACCGGAAGAGAACCACTTGTGCCCGTCGATCACCCATTCGTCGCCGTCCAGCATGGCCGTCGTCTTGAGGCCGGTCGGATCCGCCCCGGACACCTCCGGCTCCGTCATCGCGAAGAACGAGCGCGTCTCGCCCTCGACCAGGGGCCGCAGGAACCGCTCCTTCTGCTCGTCGGTTCCGAACAGGTGCAAGATCTCGCCGTTCCCGGCGTCCGGCGCCTGGCAGTTGAAGACGAGCTGGGCCCAGAGCGACCGACCGATCTCCTCGTTCAGATCGGCGTACGCCAGGAATCCGCGTCCCGTTCCGCCGGCTTCCGGCGGCAGGTGCGGCGCCCACAGGCCCTCGGCCTTCGCCTGCGCGCGCAGCCCGCGCATGACCTCGTCTGCCGCCTCGTCCTCCCGGGCCAGGTCGGGCTCGGCCGGGTAGACGTGCTCCTCCATGAACGCCCGGTACGCCTCGCGCATCGCCCGTTTAGCATCGCACGTCATGCAACTCGGGTTCGCCATGGGCTACGCGCCGCCGGGAACGAACCCGGTCGATCTGATCGAGCTGGCGCGAGAGGCCGAGCGGCTCGGCTACGACTCGGCCTGGGCCGCCGAGGCATGGGGGACGGACGTCGTGTCCGTCCTCGCGTGGCTCGGCGCGACGACGACGACCCTGAAGCTCGGCGCCGGGATCATGCAGATGCCGGCGCGCACGCCGGCGATGACGGCGATGACCGCCGCCACGCTCGACCTGATGTCGGGCGGGCGCATGCTGCTCGGGCTCGGCACCTCCGGCCCGCAGGTCGTCGAGGGCTGGCACGGCCTGCCCTTCGGCAAGCCCCTCGGCCGTACCCGCGAGTACGTCGAGATCGTCCGGTCGGCGATCCGCCGTGAGCTCGTCGAGCACAGGGGCGAGCACTACGAGATCCCGTACACCGGACCCGACGCGACCGGACTCGGGAAGCCGCTGAAGCTGATGCTCCGTCCCGCACGCGACGAGATCCCGATCTACCTCGCCGCGATCGGGCCGAAGAACGTGGCGCTCGCGGCGGAGATCGCGGACGGCTGGCTCCCCGTCTGGGTCTCGCCGACCAAGCTCGGCGAGGTCTTCGGCGACGCCCTCGCCACGGCGAAGGCGGGCTTCGACGTCGCCGCCTTCGCCGTCCCGGTCGCCGTCTCGGACGACCTCCAGGCGGCACGGGACTACGTCAAGCCGCAGCTCGCGCTCTACGTCGGCGGCATGGGCGCGAAGGGCCAGAACTACTACAACGCGCTCGCCGCCCGCTACGGCTACGAGGCGGCGGCGCGCGAGATCCAGGAGCTCTACCTGGAAGGGAAGCGGATGGAGGCGATCGCCGCCGTCCCTGACGCCCTCGTCGACGAGGTCGCGCTCGTCGGCCCGAGCGAGCGGATCGCCGATCGGCTGGAGGCCTGGAAGGAGTCCGGTGTGACGACGCTCCTGATCCAGACGCACGACCCGGCGACGCTCCGGACGATGGCAGAGTTGCTGTTGTGAAGCCGAGCGAGCTGTTCGACCTCTCCGGCCGGACCGCGATCGTCACCGGCGGCGGCAGCGGCATCGGCCGCCAGATGGCGAGCGGGCTGGCCGAGGCAGGCGCGAACGTCGTCCTGTGCGCCCGCAGGCCCGAGCGCTGCGAGGAGGCGGCCGCCGAGCTCGAGCAGGAGCTCGGCGTGCGGGCGATCGGGATGCGCTGCGACGTCCGTGACCCTGCCGAGATCCAGGCGGTCGTCGACCGGGCGAAGGCCGAGCTGGACACCGTGGACATCCTCGTCAACAACGCCGGCACCTCCTGGGGGGCGCCGGCCGAGGAGCGCCCGCTCGAGGGCTGGCGGAACGTGATCGACGTCAACCTGACCGGGGTCTTCCTGTTCGCCCAGGCCGCGGGCCGCGTGATGATCGACCGGGGAGGCGGCAAGATCGTGAACGTCGCCTCGGTCGCCGCCTTCGGCGGCGCGCCCCCGGAGCTGATGAACGCCGTCGCCTACAACGCCTCGAAGGGAGGCGTCGTCTCGTTCACCCGTGACCTCGCGACGAAGTGGGCCCGCCACGGGATCAACGTGAACGCGATCGCCCCGGGCTGGTTCCCGTCCGACATGAACAAGATGCTGCTCGACGCGCAGCCGGACGCCTACCTCGAGCACATCCCGCTCCGCCGATTCGGCGGCCCCGACGACCTCAAGGGCGCCGTCGTCTTTCTCGCCTCTCGGGCGTCCGACTTCGTCACCGGCCAGGTCGTCGTGGTCGACGGCGGCCAATCTGCCTGGTGAGGAGGGCACCAACGGGGGGCCCGGGCGCGCCGTCCGCCAAGGCCCTTGTAACACAGTGTTGCTTGCCCGCGATCCGCCGCGCTGCGCGGGCTGGGCTTGTAACACTGTGTTACTTGAGCGGACCCGAGCGGCGGCATGATCTCGTTCGCCCATGAGCGGGGGACGGGATCAGACGCCTTTGCTCGTCCTCGAGAACGTCGAGGCGTTCCTCGACGAGCAGGGCCTCGGGGCCGGGCCGGTGCGCGCGACCCGGATCGGCGAGGGCGGCGGCTCCAACTTCTCCTTCCTGCTCGAGCGCGACGGTCGCCGCTTGGTCCTCCGCCGCCCGCCGCGTCCGCCCCTGCCACCGTCGGCCCACGACATGGTCCGGGAGGCGCGCCTCCAGCTCGCGCTCGCACCCCACGGCATCCGCCTGCCGACGATCCGCGCCGTCTGCGAGGACGAGAGCGTGATCGGCGTGCCCTTCTACGTCATGGACTATCTCGAGGGACCGATCGTGACCCGCGACCTGCCGCCCGGGCTGGGGGCCGAGGAGGCGAGGCGGCGGCTCGGCTTCGACCTGGTCGACGCCCTGGTCGAGATCCACACCGTCGACATCGACTCGCCCGGGATCGCCGAGTTCGTCCGCGAGGGGAGCTACCTCGAGCGCCAGGTGCGGCGGTTCACGCAGCTCTGGGAGGTCAACCGGACGCGGGAGCTGCCCGCCGTCGTCGAGGTCGGATCGTGGCTGGCCGCGAACCTGCCCGACCCGGCTCCGCTGGCCGTCGTCCACGGCGACTACCGGCTCGGGAACATGATCCTCGACGCCGCCGACCCGAGCCGGATCCGCGCCGTGCTCGACTGGGAGATGGGCGCGGTCGGCGACCCGCGCGCCGACGTCGGCTACCTCCTCGCCACCTACAGCGAGCCGGGCGGCGCGGCGAACCCGCTCGGCACCTCACCCGCGACGGCGACCCCCGGCTTCCCCTCGCGGCAGGAGCTGGTCGAGCGGTACGTCGAGCGCAGCGGTCACGACGTGGAGCCGCTCGCCTGGTTCCAGGGTCTCGCGCTGTGGAAGGCGGCGGTCTTCTGCGAGGCGATCTACGGCCGGTTCATCCGCGGCGAGCTCGCCGAGGAGGACCGGAACGCCGCCCGGTTCGAGCACGGCGTGCCGCTCCTCGCCGAAGCTGCACTGGCGCTGATCGACTAGGACAGCGGCTTGCAGGCCTTGGTGAAGGCGGCCGCGTTGCCGGCCACCCGCTGTGCGCTGAGAACCGCGTTGGCCGCCTGCCCCTCGACCGTCGCGGCGTCCGCGGCGTGCGTGTTGATCGCGCGCTGAACGCCGATGATCGCGGACTTCCAGAAGAACAGCCCTCCCTGGTAGGTGGCGAGGGCTTTCGAGCAGTTACCGCTCGTCTTGCGCTCGAACCGGTTCAGCACCCCGGCGAGGTTGTTCGTGACGGCGATCTCGCGTGCGACAGTGGTGCCGATGCACCGTCCGAAAGCGTCGAGGTTGCTGTTGTACTTCGTCGAGTTCCGGCAGAAGCGGAAGCGCGCAACCGTCTTCCGCGTCTGCGCCGCGTAGGCGTTGTACGCCGTCTGGTAGGTGCTCCATTGGCTGTGCGAGAGCCGCTTCGGCGGGGCCGAGGACGCAGCCGAGACGACGACGAGCGGGAGGACGGCGACTGCGGCCGTCGCGAGCACGTGCTTCCGCATGGCGCACATGATGCCCGGTCGGCAGCCGGCCTGCCTGGTCGATCGCGTCAGCGAAGGACCGCCTGCGTCTGCGTGACCCGTGCGACCCGGCGGCCGGCCGCGTCGTGGAGGTCGGTGTCGACGACGATCGTCGTCTCGCCGACGTGGAGCGGCCGCGACACCGCTTCCACGTGGCCCCCGCGAACCGCCGCGAAGAAGTTCGTCTTCGACTCGATCGTCGCCGTCCCGGCTGCGCCCTCCGGCAGGTTGAGGAATGCGCAGAAGCCCCCGGTCGAGTCCGCCAGGCCCATCAGCGCGCCGCCGTGGAGGATCCCGCCGGCGGTGCAGAGCTCCTCGGCCCAGTCGAGCCGGGCGCGCACCTCCTCCGCCGAGGCGGACAGGACCTCGAGGCCGAGGAACGCCCCGAAGGGCATTGCCGCCCGGAGTTGCCCGTTGACGTCGTCCACCGCGCTCCCGGGGGCGGGCGACCGGCCCGCCCCCACGAGCTGAGACGCTAGCCCCTCGGCCGGGTGTCCGTCACCTGGCCCATCGGGTTCCAGCTGCCGTTGTTGAACCGGATCAGCTGCTGCTGGGAGATCGGGAAGTAGTCGTTCGGGCCGGTCTTCGTCACCACGCCCGGGAGCAGGAACGGGTTCGACCTGTCGTTCATGTTCAGCACGGCTTTCATCAGGCTCGCCCGCGTCGGGTTCGGCCCCGCCGCCTTCAGCGCCTGGACGAACGTGTACGCCTTCGCCATCCCGTAGATGTAGAGGCCGTCCGTCACCCGCGCATTGGCCGGCGCATACTTGGCCATGATCGCCTTGTACAGCTTCATGCCCTTGTCGTTGTTCCAGCTCGGGTTCGCGGGATCCTTCGTGTAGTAGGTGCTGATCGAGCCGTTCACCTCGGCCGCGCCTGCATTCGCAACCGCCGCTGTCATGAACGCGTCGGTGGCCGAGACCGAGTTCAGGAAGATGTTCTCGGGCTTCCACCCGACCTTCGCCATCGTGATGTAGGTCACGATCGTCTTGCCCGGCGTCGCGAAGATCATCAGCGTGTCGATGCCCGCCCGCCGCAGGGCGATCACCTGGTTCGTCACCGACGTGTCGGTGACCTCGAAGCCCTGCTGGCTGACGATCTGGCTCTTGTGGGAGCCGAGTCCGGCCTGCAGGCCGTTGATGTAGTCGCGGCCGTAGCTGTCGTTCTGGTAGATGATCCCGATCTTGGCGTTCGGCATGTTCTTGACGATGTAGCGGCCGTAGATCGCCGCCTCGGCCTGGTAGTCGGGCTGCCAGCCGATCGTCCACGGATGCGACGCGTGCTTGTCGCGGGCGCCCCACTCGGTCGCGCCGGTCGAGACGTAGATCTGCGGCACCTTCTGCTGGTTGGCGTATGCGGTGACCGCCTCCTGCGGCTCGGTGCCCAGGCCGCCGACGAGCGCGAACACGTGCTTCTGCTCGACGAGCTCCTTGGTCTTCTGCACCGTCAGCGCCGGGTTGTATCCGTCGTCCAGCGCCGTGAAGGAGATCTGCCTTCCGAACACCCCTCGCTTGCCTTTGACCTTGGTCGCGTTGACGTAGCTGAAGTACGCCTGCATCCCCACGGGGATCGGCGCGTAGCTCGATGCCGGCCCGCTGAAGGGGAACGTCCCTCCGATCGAGACGATCTTGGACGTCACGCCCGGCGTCGCCGCGCTGCCGCCCATGGCCCCGGGGAGCAAGACCGCCGCTGCGATAGCGACGACGCCGAGGGCGAAAACGACCTTCTTCATAAGTCCGCTCCTTCTCGAAGTCACGCTGTCGCGCGTGAGTCGGCGCGACTGTACAACCACATCCTTAGACGTTTCAAGGAGGCACCCAGTTGGTGCAGGAGCCCCGCGGCACCCTGCGGCATCAGGAACAGGACGACCAGCAGGATCAGGCCGTAGAAGACCGTGGACTGCACCGTTGCCTCGTTGTAGTGCAGGTGTTCCGACAGGTGCTCCGCCCACCCGGGCGCGAACTGGATGAAGACCGCGCCGAAGAGCATCCCCTCGAGCGAGCCGAGTCCGCCGACGACGGCGCCCGTCAGCAGGAGGATCGAGAGCGACACGGGAAAGGTGTCGGGGTTGACGAAGGCGATCGCGATCGCGAGCAGCGCGCCGGCGACGCCGGCGTACGCCGCGGCGATCCCGAAGGCGAGTGTCTTGTAGCGGGCAAGGCTGACGCCGGACGAGACGGCGGCGATCGGCGCGTCTCGGACGGCCCGGAACGCGCGGCCGAGCGGGCCACGGAGGATCACCCACGCAGCGGCGAACATGAGAGCGGCGATCGCCCACGTCAGGTACGAGAGCCACTCGTTCGTCGAGAGGCCGCCGATCGGGGACGAGGGCAGCGCGACCGTCTTCCCTTGCCCGCCGCCGGTGAAGCCCTCGAACCGCTTGGCGACGAGCGGGATCGAGGTCGCCAGGCCGAAGGTCGCAAGCGCCAGGTAGACGCCCGAGAGCCGCAGCGCCGGCAGGCCGAACAGGAAGCCGAAGATGCCGGTGAGGACTCCCGCGATCGGGATCGTCCAGTACTCGCCGACGCCGTAGTTCGCGCTCAGGATCGCCGTCGTGTAGGCGCCGAACGCCATGAACGCCCCATGACCGAGCGAGATCTGGCCGCTGTAGCCGGTGAGGACGTTGAGCCCGACGATCGCGATGAAGTAGATGCCGACGAATGCCAGCCGGTAGTTGAAGTAGTCGTCGAACGCCTTCGGCAGGAAGACGACGAGGAGCGGTACCGCTGCGATCGCGATCAGCCGCCAGAGGATCCTGCTTGCACCGAAGGGGGCCATCAGACCCTTCTCACCACGACTTGGCCGAAGAGGCCGGCCGGCCGGACGATGAGGACGAGCATCAGCACGGCCAGGGCGAGGGGGAGCTGGAGTTCGGTGCCGAGGAACGAGGACGCGTAGCCGCTCAGCAGGCTGATCCCGATGCCGATGATGAAGGCGCCGACGACGGCGCCGACCGGGCTGTCGATGCCGCCGAGCACGGCTGCTGCGAACGCGTAGGTGAGGATCAGCAGCATGAAGTTCGGGTCGAACGCGACGAAGGGCGCGGCCATCATCCCCGAGACCGCGCTCAGCATGGCCGCCAGGCCCCACCCGATCGCGAGCATCATCGACACCCGGATCCCGAGCAGCCGGCTCGTCCCCGGTCCGACCGCGGCGGCCCGCATCTGCAGGCCGAGCCGCGTGAAGCGGAAGAAGACGAAGACGATCGCGACGCACAGCAGCGATACGCCGATCACGCCCAGGTCCTGGACGTTCATCACGACGCCTCCCACGTGCACCACCTTGAGCGGGAACGGGCTCTCCAGGAACTTCACGTCCGGCGCCCAGATCCAGCCGGCGAGGCCGTTCAGGATGATCAGCAGCGCGATCGTCGCCATCACCACCGTCAGCTCGCCGGTTCGCGACAGCGGCTGGATGATCACCTTGTAGGTCGCGGCGCCGCCGAGGAAGGCGATCACGAGCGTGGTCGTGAACGCCCACCAGTACGGGATGCCGTGGTGGGTGATCAGCGACCAGGCGATGAAGGTGCAGAACATGCCCATCTCGCCCTGGGCGAAGTTGACGATCCCGGTCGCGCGGTGGATCAGCACCAGCGCCAGGGCGAGCGTCGCGTAGACGCCGCCGTTGGCGAGACCCACCACCACGTACTGGAAGAACTGGGTCACCGATCGGCTCTCCTAGTAGCCGAGGTAGGAGCCGCGGACGCCCTCGTTACGGGAAAGCTCCTCGCTGGCGCCGCTGAGCGCGACCCTGCCGACCTCGAGCACGTACGCGTGCTGCGTGGAGGCGAGGGCGATACGTGCGTTCTGCTCGACGACCAGCACCGTCAGGCCCTCCTCCTGGTTGAGCAGGCGGACGACCCGGAAGAACTCCTGCACGGCGGTGGGGGCGAGCCCGAGCGAGGGCTCGTCGAGCATCAGCAGGCGCGGGCGCGCCACGAGCGCGCGGGCGAGCGCGAGCATCTGCTGCTCCCCGCCGGAGAGGGTGCCGGCCTGCTGCTTCCGCCGGTCGGCGATCCGCGGGAAATGTTTGAGCGCCGCCTCCGCGTCGCGCTTCACCGCTCCGCCGTGGCGCCTGACGGAGCCGCCGAGCAGGACGTTCTCCCAGACCGTCAGCTCGCCGTAGATGCCGCGCCCCTCGGGCACGTGGGCGATGCCGAGCCTGGCGATCGACTCGGGCGGCCGACCCGTGATCCGCTTCGACGCGAAGGCGATCGCGCCCGTCGCCCGCACGGTGCCGGAGATCGCCCGCAGCGTCGTCGTCTTCCCGGCCCCGTTTGCTCCGAGCAGCGAGACCGCCTGACCCTCGTGCACCGCGAGGGACACGCCGTGCAGCGCCCTGATCGGCCCGTACCGGGCCTCGACGTTCTCGAGCTCGAGCAGCGCCATCCGGGAGGCCGATCATAAGCGGCTCCCGTCCAGCTGCACAGCTAGCCTCGACGGGGGATGACCAGGCTCGACTGGATCCTGCTCGGCGTCGTCGCGCTCGCCGGGCTCGTGGGGCTGCGCAAGGGCCTGGTCGCGAGCATGCTCGCGATCTCGGGCATCGTCGCCGGCGCCGTGGTGGGCGCGCACCTGGCGAAGATCGTCCTTCCGGGCGGCTCGCACTCGCCCTACGCGCCGCTCGTCGGTCTCGCCGGAGCGGTCGTCGGCGCGATCTTCCTCGAGTCGGTCGGCTCGATGGTCGGCTCGCTGTTCCGCTCCGGGCTGCGGCTGCCCCCGCTCCGCGCGCTCGACAGCGCCGGTGGGCTCGTGCTCGGCGCCGCCGCCGGGCTGGCGCTCGTCTGGGTGTTCGGAGCAACCGCGCTCCTCCTGCCCGGGCAGCCGACGCTCCGGCGCGACGTCCAGCGCTCGGTGCTGCTTCAGCGTCTGAACTCGGTCGTTCCGTCCGACACGCTCCTGAACCTGCTGGCCCGCGTCGACCCGTTCCCGTCGATCGCCGGCCCGGAGATCCCGACCGGGCCGCTCGACGGGCCGATTGCAGGCGACCGCGCCGTGCAGGCCGCGTCGGCGAGCGTCGTGCGTGTCCTCGGGTCGGCCTGTGGGCTGGGGATCTCAGGGAGCGGATGGGTCGCTGCGCCCCAGATCGTCGTCACCGCCGCGCACGTCGTGGCCGGGGAGCACGACACGACCGTCGTCCCTCCGCGCAGCGAGCAGTCGCTCCGGGCGACGGTGATCGGCTTCGACCCGAAGAACGACGTCGCGGTCCTGCGCGTGGACGGTCTCTCGGCCCGGCCGCTGAAGCTCGCCGACCCCGAGGAGAAACGCGCGGTCGGGATCGTCGGCTATCCCCTGAACGGCCCGCTCGACGTCGAGGCGGGTCGAATCGGCCGGACCGAGAAGGTGCTGACCGACGACGCCTACGGGAAGGGGCCGGTGGAGCGGACGATCACGAGCCTGGCCGGGACGGTGAGGCACGGAAACTCGGGCGGACCGGCGATCGACAGCGACGGCCGCGTGCAGACGACGGTCTTCGCCTCCCGGGTCGGAAGGCCCGGAGGGTACGGGATCCCCGCGTCGGTGGTGCGGAAGGTGCTCGACAAGGCGTTCGGCCCCGTCTCGACCGGTGCCTGCGCGCCGTAGATCGTCCGTGTGCCGCACAGGGATCGGGCACCTGCGCTGATTCGGCACGAATTCGTGACGGTTGTGGCACGGCGGCCTGGCAACGGTCGATCGTGGCGGCTTCGCAAGCCGGTTCGCGTGCGGAGGCAGGAACTCCGCTTCAGCCTCGGCGGCCCGCTCTGCGGGCCGCCGGCATCTCAGCCCGCGATCAGCTCCAACACCGAGAGCGGTTTCTTGTACGGCGCGACGACGTAGACGCCCGCCGCGCGGTCGCGGGCGGCGGCGAGCAGCCCGCGGGCGTGGGCGAAGCCGACCTCGGCCTCGCGCGGACCCGCCTCTCGCAGCTGCTCCTGGAGGTCGTCGGGGACGACGATTCCCGGCACCTCGTTGTGCAGCCGCAGGGCGAGCCGGTAGCTCGTCAACGGGAAGATCCCGACGAGGACCGGAATCGGCGAGGGGCCGCCGAGCCGGTCCAGGAACCGGTCGAGATGGTCGAGGTCGTAGACGATCTGCGTCATCGCGAACCTGGCGCCGGCGTCGATCTTCCGGCCGAACCGGTCGAGCTCGAGGTCGGGGTCGTCGGCGTTCGGGTTCAGCGCGACGCCGGTGAAGAACGAGGTCGGGGCGTCGATCGCCTTCCCGTTGAAGTTCTCTCCGCGGTTCAGCTGCGCGATCAGGTGCGTCAACCCGATCGCCTCGACCTCGTAGACACCGCCCGAGCCGGGGTAGTCGCCGACCTCGGGCGGGTCGCCGGTGACCGCGAGGACGTTGCGGATCCCCTCCGCGTGCGCACCGAGCAGGACCGCCTCGAGCCCCATCACGGTCGTGTCGCGGGGCGTGAGGTGGGGGATCGTCTCGATCCCGACGACGCGCTCGATCGCGGCGGAGACGAAGAGCGGGTTCATCCCGACCCGAGCGGTGGCGTTGTCGTTCACGTCGACGTAGGCGCCGAGGCCGGCGTCGTGGATCGCGGCAGCGACCTCGATCAGCCCTGCGCTGTTGGCGCCGAGCGGCGGGTCGAGCTGCACGGAGACGACGAACCGGCCCTCGCGGAGATCGGCCGCCAGGCGTGTCTCCGCCTCCTCGCGCTCGACCGCCGCCGCAAGCCCGCGCTCGACCACCTCGAGCGGTGCCCGCACCGCACGCTGCTCGTCGAGGGCGCGGCGGATCGCGGCGATCTCGGTCGGGGTGGTGCCACAGCAGCCGCCGATGACGGCGGCGCCGAGGTCGCGGGCGTGCGCGGCGAACTCGGAGAAGTACTCGGGAGCGGCGTGGGGATAGATGACCCGGCCGCCGGACATGCTCGCCAGGCCGATGTTCGGCAGCGCGGCGAGCGGCACGCCTTTGCCCGCCATGCCCTGGAGCGCGGCGAGCGCCGACGCCGGGCCGGCGCCGTGGTTCGCCCCGACTGCGACCACGTCGAGAGCCGACAACCGCTCGGCGGCCTCTGCCGCGCCGACGCCGCCGATCGTCTCTGCGTCCTCGCCGAACGTCATCAACGCGACGACGGGCAGGTTCGACACCGACCGGACGGCCGCGATCGCGGTCACGAGCTCGTCGAGGTCGAAGAACGTCTCGACCATGAACAGGTCGACGCCGCGGCCGGCAAGCAGCTCCGCCTGCTCGGCGAAGAACGGGGCCCGTTCCTCGGGCCACGCCTCCTCGTGCTCACCGAGCGGGCCGATGGATCCGGCGATGAAGACCTCGCGTCCCGAGACCTGCCGGGCGTCCCTGGCCAGCTTGACGGCGGCCTCGTTGACGGCCGCCAGGTCGTCCTCGAGGTAGCGCGCGGCCAGCTTGGGCCGGTTTGCGCCGAAGGTGTTCGTCTCGATCAGCTCTGCCCCGGCGTTGATGAAGCTGAGGTGAACGGAGACGACCGTCTCCGGCGCGCGGAGGTTCGCCTCCTCCGGACAGCGCAGGCGAGGCGCTGCCGCGGCGACCAGCGGCCCCATCCCGCCGTCTGCCACGATCGGCGGGCCGGTGCGGATCCGGTCGAGGACGCCGGGCACGCCTCTGACTCTAGAATGCGCGCCCTTGCGTCGGTGCCGGCTCTGCCCGGTACCGGCTGTGGACTGGTCGGCAGGCCGCTCAAGTCCTGGAGCCCGGATGCCGATGGAGACAGTGCTCCTCGTTGTCCGAGGGACTGACGGCAATCATCCTCGCGGGCCCAGGAGTCTGCAGCGGCGGGCGCGAGCCCGCCGCTTGCGCTTTCCGACTGCTCCAATTGGGGGCCGTCCGAAAATTTCCTCTTCCCAAACGACGAGGCTCGTACTACGATCCTGCCCGCATAGGGTGGGCCGGGGAAGGTTGGACAGACTCCGGCTCTTTTTGCGTCACAGGTAGGTCAACCGACTAACCCGCCAGTCGCGCGAGAAAGCCGAGGTCCAGTGCTCACCGTCGATATCGCTCTTCCGGAGGTCGAGGAACTCCAGAAGCTCGTTCAGGCCGGCGTCGAACGAGGCTTCCTGACGTACGACGAGATCGTCAGCGGGCTCGAGGACGTCGAGCTCACGAAGGAGCAGGTCGAGGACTTCTACACGTACCTGATCGACCACGGTGTCGAGCTGATGGAGGGCGAGCAACACAAGCACCCTCCCCACGAGGAGCCGGCGCTCGCCGAGGAGGAGAAGGGCCCCAAGCTCGACCTGACCGTCGAGCCGTCGCTCGACTCGTTGCGGCTCTACCTGCGTGAGATCGGCAAGGTGCCGCTGCTCACCGCCGACCAGGAGGTCTACCTGGCCAAGCGGATCGAGCGCGGCGACCTGATGGCGAAGACCCAGATGATCGAGGCGAACCTCAGGCTGGTCGTCTCCATCGCCAAGAGCTACCTCGGCCGCGGCCTGTCGTTCCTGGACCTGATCCAGGAGGGTTCGCTCGGTCTGATCCGGGCGGTCGAGAAGTTCGACTACCGCAAGGGCTACAAGTTCTCGACCTACGCGACCTGGTGGATCCGGCAGGCGGTCACGCGGGCGATCGCGGACAAGGCGCGGACGATCCGCATCCCGGTGCACATGGTCGAGAAGCTGAACAAGGTCGTCCACATCGAGCGCCAGCTCGTCCAGCGTCTCGGTCGTGAGCCGCGTCCCGACGAGATCGCCGAGGAGCTCGAGATGACGACCGAGGAGGTGCGGGAGATCCTGCGGATGGCGCAGCATCCGGTGTCGCTCGAGAAGCCGATCGGCGAGGAGGAGGAGTCGGAGCTCGGCGACTTCGTCCAGGACGACATGGCCGAGTCACCCGACGAGCAGGCGTCGCTGTCGCTCCGCCGGGAGGACATCGAGCGCGCACTCGACTCGCTGCCCGACCGCGAGCGGAAGGTGATCGAGCTGCGGTTCGGGCTCAAGGGCGAGCAGCCGTGCACGCTGGAGGAGGTCGGGCGTGCATTCGGGGTCACCCGCGAGCGCATCCGCCAGATCGAGAACAACACCCTGAAGAAGCTCGAGTCGCTCCCGGAGGCGCAGGGGCTCAAGGACTGCGTCTGACGGGCGCGGCGGCGCCGGAGGAGTAACGGCCGCCGACTCGAATATCGACAGCGTCTCGGGGCGGGTCGTCGCCGCCGTCATGGACGGTCCGCCTCGAGGCACCCTCTAGACTCGCGCCGATGCTCACGGAGCTCGGCCTGTACAAGCTCCTCGGTGAGAACCCCGAGCGCACCTGGCCGGTCGCGCGAGCCGTGGTGATCCCGATCGCGAGGGCGATCGTCCCGAGCTGGGGATACGGGCACGAACGCATTCCGGTCGAGGGCGCGGCGGTCGTCGCGTCGAATCACTTCTCGGAGGTCGACCCGGTCGTAGTCGGCCTGCACAGCACCCGGACGCTCTACTACATGGCGAAGATCGAGCTGCTCTCGATCCCGATCGTGGGGGAGATCCTGCGCTGGACCGGTGCCTTCGCGGTCCGGCGCGGCGAGGGCGACCGCGACGCGCTGCGGGTCGCCCGCTGGGCCGTCCACAACGGTCACGTGGCGGGGATCTTCGCCGAGGGCACGCGCCAGCAGTTCGGCTATCCGGGCCCCATGCACCCGGGCGCTGCGATGCTCGCGATCCAGGAGGGCGTCCCGCTCGTCCCGTGCGGGGTCGACAGCTTCGGCTGGAGCCTGAAGAACCGCCGCATGTGCGCGATCGTCTGGGGCGATCCCGTGACGCTCGACCTGCCGCGCAACGGCAGGGGTTACAAGGAGGGCACGGCGATCGTCGAGGAGCTCGTCACCGGGCTCTGGCGCCAGGCGGCGGAGGCGGTCGCCGACGGCTTCCCGGAGACGATCGACGGCGGGCTGACGCGGCGGCGGGAGCTCCCGCCCCGCGACACATATATCTATCCCGAGCTGCCGACCTGGCCCGAGGAGGAGTGGGCTGCGACGCCCCTCGGGCCTGTCTACCGCGACGGTCGCTGACCTGACAGAGACGTCGGGGTCTCTACAGAGACCTGCGGTTTCGTCTCACAGACTCGTCGCGATGGAAGATCGACAAGGGGGCTCGATGAGACGCTACGGCGTTGTTCTCGTCAGCACGCCGGCCGGGGTGGACGGCATCCTCTCGGCCGCGGCGTCGGCCGGCTTCGGCCCGGAGAGCGGCGTGCGCCCGTTCGCGCACGTCGCCGGGTCGAAGCCGGCGACCGGGGCGAAGGCGGGGTCGCCCGCCAGGCTCCGCGGCGTCGACCTCGTCAGCGGCTGCCGCTTCAGCATCGCGCGAACGACGACCCGATCGTCTTTTCCGGACAGCCCGGCACGTCGCACGACCACACGTTCATCGGCAACGACATCACCAACGCCTTCTCGACGCCCGGGACCCTGCTCGGCGCCTCGTCGTCGTGCCGGCGCCCCGGCGACAGGGCGGGTTCGCCCTGCACGTCCAGTTCCCGAACTGCCGGGACGGGAAGAGCCTCGACGCGCCCGATCACCGGAGCCACACGGCGTACTCCACGCGCGGGCGCTGCCCGGCCGACCATCCGGTCGCGCTGCCGGCGCTCCAGGTGCACATCCGCTACCCGAGCGCGGGCGGCCCCGGCCTCGTGCTCTCGTGATGTAAGAGGGGACGACCAGTGTGGAGGGCCGGGCAGGCCCGGCTCCCCACACTTCGGTTCTAGGGCTTGTGCGTCGCGACCTGGACGAGCCGGGTTCCGGAGATCCCCGCCAGGGTCGGGTCACCGGAGCGGTACGCCTTGACGAAGAACTGCACGCTGAAGCCGTTCTTGATCGGGAAGTCCGACCGCGGCTGGATGCTGTAAGAGACCGTTCCGTCGCCGCCCGTGGGCGCGTCGGTCGGGGTCGAGCTGACGATCGGCGTGGAGCGGATGAAGACGAGCGCTCCCTGGACGAGGCGCCCCTTCGTGTCCTTGACGGTGATCGTCACGTGAATCGGAACGTTCCTGGACGTGACCGGGTTGGGATTGAAGACGACCTTGTCCACGACCAGGCGCTCGCCTGCCGGGCCGACATCGGCGACCTTGACGGTGTTCCCGCCGCCGCCTCCGCCGCCGCTCGCGACGACTGCAGTCGTGTCCGAGAGCGCCGTCGACGATCCGGCGCTGTTCTTCGCGGTCACCTTGACCCGCAGGCGCTTGCCGACGTCGGACGCCCCAACGGTGTAGGTGTTGCCTTTCTTGCCCGTGCCAGAGCACGACGTGATCTGCGAGTTGCACGTCTGCCAGGCGAACGTGTAGTTGATCGGCTGCGTCCCCGCCCACGAGCCGGTGGTTGCGAGCAGCTGCTGGCCGACGACGGCGTTGCCGGACACCGTCGGCGGAGAGAGTGCCGCCGGCGCGTTCGCCTTCCCGGGGACCTCGCCGGTTGCATTCGACTCGGCGGTCGCGCTGCCGTCGGCGTTCTTCGCGGTTACCTGGAACCTGAGCGTGTGACCGACGTCGTCCTTCACGATCGTGTACTGGGTCCCGGTCGCATTCGTCACCTTCTTGCAGTTGACCGCGTCCTCGTTGCAGCGGAGCCACTGGTACGAGTAGGTGATCGGCTCCGTCCCGTTCCACGCACCGCGGTTGCCGGTGAGCGTCGCCCCCACCACGACGGCGACCTTCGATCCGATGAACGGTTCCTGCTGGAGGCTCGGCTTGGCTTCGCTTCTCCCGGTCGCGCTGCCGGCGACGACGAGTGCCGTGACCGCCGCGACCCCGACGAGGAACACTCCTACCCTGGGCGTGCGCTTCATGCGTCGGTCTCCTTTCCGCTCGGTTGCGCGAAGCATGCACGGCGCCTGCGACGGACGCCACCGCGGGGCGCGCTTCGGGGCTACGAGCCGATCAGGGAGGAGCAGGCCGGTGCGTTCCGGAACGCGCTCTGGACGGTGCCCTTCGGGTCGGCCTGCTTCAGATCGCTGTAGGCGGACGAGATCTGCGTCCCGACGGTTGCGAGCGTGCCCGTGACAGTGGACACGGCGCTGAGCACCTCACTGGCGTTCGACACGTTCGACATCGCGTTCTTGATCGTGTCTGCGTCCTTCGACAGCTCGCTCTTGAGGTCGTCGAGGATCTGCTTCGTCTTCGAGTCGGCCACGGGCGGAGAGCCGAGCGCCTTGACGTCGTCGCCGAAGGTCTGGGTCGCCGACTTCGCCTTGTCGAGAGCCTGGTTGAGGCTGTCCTTGGTGGCGTTACCGCCCTTGAGCGTGTCGCCGAGCGAGGTCAACGACGTGATGTAGGTGCTGGTCGCGGTGCAGAGGCCGTTCGCCCAGTCCTGGACCGCCTGCTCGTTGGTCGTCGTCGTCGACTTCCCCCCGCCTCCGCAGGCGGCGACGAAGACGACGATCAGGAGCGCGACCGCTCCGACCATCACGCGTTGCAGTCCCGGAGTTCGCTTCATCGACGACGTCGCCGGAAACTCTACGCCATGTGACAGGCCTATGATCGTGCGGCCGATGACGATGGATGCGTATCCGTCGAAGCGCGGGTTCGGGTGGCGTGTAGCGCGCCGCCGGGCCAGCCGGACGTTCGGCACCGTGCTCCTGCTGATCGTCGTGTCGTTCGTGTTCGCGGCGTCGGCGCCGGACTCCGATTGGACGGTGAGCGTGCTCGTCCTGCTCCAGAGCCTGACGCTGGTCGCCGCCCTCTGGACGTCGGGCCTCGCCCGGGCGGACTCCTGGATCAGCATCGGCCTGCTGGCGCTGGCCGTCGGGTCGGCGGCCATCGCCCTCGCCGTCGGCGGCTCGGCCCTGATCGGCATCGTCTCGATCTTCTCCGGGGCGCTCAGCATCGGGGTCATCGTCGTGCTCGCCCGGTCCATCACCGTCGAGCACGAGGTGAACGCGCAGTCCGTGCTCGGCGCGATCTGCATCTACGTGATGCTCGGGATGATCTTCGTGTTCATCTACGGCGCGGTCGCCACGCTCGGCGCCGGGGACTTCTTCGCGCAGGGAACGGACGGGACCCGGGCTCTCCGCCTCTACTTCAGCTATGTCACGCTCGCCACGCTCGGCTACGGCGACTACACGCCCGCCACGAATCTCGGCCACATGCTCGCGGTCGCCGAGGCGCTGACCGGACAGCTGTATCTGGTCACCGTCGTGGCCGTGCTCGTCACGCGGCTCCGGATTCATCGGGATGCTGCGCCCGCGACGGCCAGCGCACCCGATGCGGAGGCGCCGGGCGGGTCTCCATCGGGGACGGAGTCCGGTCAGCCCGGCTCGAGTACCACCTGACGTACCGCTCGGTCAGGGGGCCGGCGCTGAGGCCGTGTGCGACGACCGAGAGCGCGACGGTGAAGGCGATCGCCACGAGGATGTCCCGCTCCTGGGGCAGGTTGGCCTCGCTCGTGACGAGGACGCCGAAGACGATCGACGCCAGGCCGCGGGGACCGGACCAGCCGAGGAAGGCGACCGTCGGACGTGCGGCACGGGTGCCGAGCATGGCGATCGCGACGGGGAGCATCCGCACCACGGTCAGGCTGAGCAGCGCGTAGAGGACGATGCGCCAGTCGACGTGGTGGAGCGCGGGCCAGAGAATCGCGGCGCCGAAGACGGCGAACGTCACCGCGTTCAGCAGCTCCCCGCCCTGCTCGAGGAAGTGAGCGACCTCGCCGCCGCTGTGCCTGCGGAGGGCTCCGAACACCAGCCCACTTGTGAACGCAGCGATGAAGGTGCTCCCGTCGAGCCCCAACGCGAGCCCGGAGGCGAACACCGCGGCGGCGAAGGTGTAGACCTGGATCCACGCGGTCTCCGTCCAACCGTGTCGAACCGCGTACCGCTCGACGAGTGCGGCGCCCCCGCCTGCCAGCACTCCCGCCAGCGAGCCGTAGCCGATCTCGTCGACGACGAGATGAAAGGCGGAATGGGCGGAGACGGTCGAGGCGTCCACCTCGGCGATGCCGATCGCGATGAAGAAGAGGGGCACGCAGAGACCGTCGTTGAGGCCGCTCTCGACGTTCAGGCCCTGGCGGATCAGCGACGGCAGACGCTCGTCGGTCACGACTGCGCGCCCGAGCGCTGCGTCGGTGCACGCCAGGCTGACGGCCAGGACGAGGGCCTCGGCCCAGGTCATCGACGGAAACAGCGCAGCTCCGGCCAGTGCTCCCGCGACGATCGTCAATGGCAGGCCGATCCCCAGTAGCCGGAGCGGTACCGAGTACTCGCTTCGCAATGCGGGCAACGAGATCCGCGATGCGTCTGCGAACAGCACGAGGGTCAGCGTCGCCTGGGCGAGCAGGCGGATCTGCCCGCCCCCGGCCGGCAGGTCGATCAGCCCGAGGCCCGGGCCCGCGATCAGGCCGGTGGTCGTGAAGAAGATCGCAGACGTGACCAGCGACCGCTCGAACCTTCGCGCGGCGCCCGCGTACGCCAGGACGAGAAACGCGATCGCCGCCAGCGTCCAGGTGCCCACGGCCGATCATTCTCCCGCCGGCCGTGGACGTCTCTACCATCCGAGTCGCGTTGGCCGACGAACCCGACGAGAGCATCGACGAGCCCGACGGAATCGCCGTCCGCCTCGGCCGGATGGCGCTCGGTCCCGTGCGCGCCGCCGCGCACTCGGGGCGCGAGGCGCTGACCGGCGAGGCCGAGCGCGCGATCGAGGGGATGCTCTCGGGGCCGCTGCCCGAGGCCGTTGCCCGCGCGCTCGTCGAGCACCACGTCCTCGAACGTGCGCTGGCCGAGTGGCTCGAGGCGCTGGCCGCGGACCGTGACCAGAGCCCCGAGCGCGAACGCCTCGCGCGGGCGGTCGAGCAGGCGCTCGCCAGCCCGGCGCTCGAGCGGCGCATCGGCGACGTCGCCGAGCGAGTCGTCCACAGCGAAGGGTTCAGGCGCGCGCTCTCGACGACGCTGGAGAGCCCGGAGGTGCGGAGCGCCCTGGCCCGCCAGACGGCGGGCTTCGGCGCCGAGATCGGGGCGTCGCTCCGAGCCCGAACCCGTCGTCTGGACGACGGAGCCGAAGCCGTCGCCCACCGGGCCATGGGTCGGGGTCCGTCCGGATCCTCCGAATACGGCGGTGTGGCGACGCGCGGCATCGCCCTCGCGCTCGACCTGGTCCTTGCCCACGCGGCATTTCTGTTCGTGGCGGGGTCGATCGCCCTGATCGCCTCGCTGGCCGGTTCCCTCCATTCCGGGTGGCTCGCGGCCACGATCGGCGCCGCGGCGTGGGCGCTGGTCGAGGTCGCCTACTTCGTCGCCTTCTGGAGCACCGTCGGCCAGACCCCCGGGATGCGGCTGATGCGACTCCGCGTGCTCGCCGGCCCGTCGCGGCCGCCGTCGGTGCGGCGGTCGCTGGTCAGGTTCGTCGGACTGGTCCTGGCGATCGTCGTGCTCTTCCTCGGTTTCGTCCCGGTGCTCTTCGACAGGCGCCGGCGGGCGCTCCAGGACTACCTGGCCGGCACGGCCGTTCTCGTCGAGCCCTAGCTCGTCGAGCCGGCTCGTGCCCCGCGCGGGGCGCGGCTCGGGCGCCGATGGTGACGAAACGCGCAGGCGGGTATCCCCTGCGTGCCGCATGGCGCCGGCTGAGAGCGACTAGCGCTTGCTGCTCGGCAGCCTGCCGAACTCGGCCTTCGTCATGCCGAGCGCGATCGCGTTCGTCTCGAGCTTCGCCACCGACTCGATCGGCACCGAGACGACCCGCTTCCACCAGAGATGCCCGCGCTCGACCTCGACGTTCGCGATCGCGCCGCCGTCCACGACGATCGCGTGCACCGTTCCGACCTCGTCGTCGTCGGAGGATGCGACGACACTCGAGCGGCGGATCTCGACTTCGCCCTTCGGGACACGGTCGTAGGTGACGCCGACATTGGGGTCGATCTCGGCCGTGTACACGCCGAGATCCGCCCCCTGGTAGCTCGGCATCATCACCACGTCCTCGACGCCCACGTCCCATTGCGAGTCGGACGTGGGGCGCTCGTCGACGGGGAGGTAGGCGTAGCCCTGGACCGACTCCAGGCGTCCGAACTCATCCGCCGTGCAGCTGAGCGAGACCGCCTCGCCGGGAGTGCTCCCGCCGGTCAGGAGCTGGAGCGGGACGAGCCGGGCGGCGGGGTCCGGCTCGCCGGCGCGGACGACGACGTGCGTGACCGCCTTCCTCGCGGGGTCGATGACGACGTCGGCGAGCATTCCCGACAGCCCGTCCGAGGTCCGCACGTGCTCGTCGAGCCTGAGCTGCATCGCCCGATCCTAGGCGACGTCCAGGACGAGTGCGTTGCCGGAGGGGTCACGGACGAGCGGCTCGCCGTCCCGCTCTTCCACGGCGACGCCCGCGTCCTCGACCCTGCCGATCACCTCGTTGCGGGCATCCGCGTCGGGAAGGACGACGGTGGCGTGCCTGAGCGCGGCCGCCCCGGGTGGGGCGGCCGGCGCGCCGGCGCTCTCCCACGTGTTCGCGCCGACGTGGTGGTGGTAGCCGCCGGCGGAGAGGAACGCCGCCTGCGCGCCGAGCTGGGCCATCAGGCCGAAGCCGAGGACGTCTCGGTAGAAGGCGATGCTGGACGGGATCTCCGCGACCTTGAGGTGCACGTGTCCCATCGTCGTTCCGTCCGGGAGACGGTCGAACGGCGTCGAGGCCGGGTCGTCGAGCTCGCCGAGCAGGCTGTCGACGTCGAGCGGCATCGTCGTCAGCCGCTCGCCGACACGGCCCTCCCATGTCTCACGGGGGCGGTCACGGTAGATCTCGATGCCGTGACCGTCGGGATCGGCGAGGTAGATCGCCTCGCTGACGTCGTGGTCGGAGAGCCCGACCAGCGGCACGCCGTCGCGCGCCGCGTGCGCAAGCCAGGCGGCGAGCTGCATGCGTTCGGGGACCAGGAGCGCGAGGTGGTAGAGGCCGGCGTAGCCCCGGGAAGAGCGCGCACCGGCCTCCTCGACCAGGACGAGCAGCTCCCGGCCGCCGGAGCCCAGCGTCGCGCGGCCCGCGCCGCGCTCGAGGATCTCCAGCCCGACGACCTCGCGGTAGTGGTCGAGCGAGCGTGCGAGGTCGGAGACCGTGAGGTGCACGGGCCCGGGCCGCGTCTGCGGGGCGATCTCGCTCGTCACGGGACGAGCGTAGCGGCGATGATGTGGCCGACACCTTCGTCGAGGGTGGTTCCGAGCCGAGCCCCAGATCGGAGGGAGTGCCATGACCCCGGAGCAGACCGACACGACGACCGCAGGACGAGAGCCGGCGGAGGAGGCATCGGCGAAGAGGAGCTCGACCGGGACCGGAGCGCCGAAGGTGGAGCACTACACGCCGGCGGAGCGGGCGGCCCGGGGCAAGGCGGCACGGGCGGACGTCCCGCGAACGTCCCACGGCGAGTGGGAGCCCCCGCCGCATCGGCCGGACCCGGTCGAGCTGCTCGAGGAACAGGCGCAGTCGCGCGTTCCCGAGCTGATTCCGATCCGGTACGGACGGATGCTCGTCTCGCCGTTCGCCTTCTACCGGGGCGCCGCCTACCTGATGGCCTCCGACCTCGCCGCCGGGCCGCGCACGGGCCTCCATTCCCAGCTCTGCGGCGACGCGCACCTGTCCAACTTCGGCGCCTTCGCGGCGCCCGACCGGCGCCTCGTGTTCGCCCTCAACGACTTCGACGAGACGCTGCCCGGGCCGTTCGAGTGGGACGTCAAGCGCCTGGTCGCGAGCTTCGCGGTCGCCGGCCGCGACCGCGGCTTCGACGAAAAGACCCGCACCCGTGTCAACACGGCCGTCATCCGCTCCTACCGCGAGGCGATGCGCGAGTTCGCGCAGATGAAGAACCTCGACCTCTGGTACTCGCGTCTCGACGTCGAGCAGCTGTTCCGCGACCTGAGGGACCGCGCCACGCCCGAGCAACGGAAGCGGATGGAGAAGAACCTCGAGAAGTCGCGGACGAAGGACAGCCTGAAGGCGTTCGCCAAGCTGACCCGGGTGGTCGACGGCGAGGTCAGGATCGTCGACGATCCTCCACTGCTCGAGCGGCTCGACGAGCTCGCGGGAGACGAGGGGAAGTACGCGCACGAGAAGATGCGCCAGCTGATTCGTGCCTACCGGCGGACGCTGCCTGGCGACCGCCGCAAGCTGATCGAGCGCTTCCGCTACGTCGACGCTGCCCGCAAGGTCGTCGGCGTGGGCAGCGTCGGTACGCGTGCGTGGGTCGTGCTGATGCTCGGCCGCGACAGCGAGGACCCGCTGTTCATGCAGGCGAAGGAGGCGCAGGCCTCGGTGCTGGAGCCGTACCTCGGCACGAGCGAGTTCGCCAACCACGGCCAGCGGGTGGTCGAGGGGCAGCGCCTGATGCAGGCGGCGAGCGACATCCTGCTCGGCTGGCTCCACGTCGACGAGGGCATCGACGGGCAGCCGCGCGACTTCTACATCCGCCAGCTCTGGGATGCGAAGGGCTCCGCGCCGGTCGAGCTCATGGAACCGAGCGGCATGGAGGCGTACGCGAAGATCTGCGGCTGGTCCCTCGCCAAGGCACACGCGCGGTCGGGCGACGCGGTTGCGATCGGCAGCTACCTCGGCTCAGGCGGCGTCTTCGACCGGGCGCTGGCCCGGTTCGCCGAGGCGTACGCCGACCAGAACGAGCGCGACTACGACGCGCTCAGGCAGGCGGTCGAGTCGGGCCGCGTCACGGCCGAGAGGGGGCTGTAGCTCCGCGGTCGTACGCTCCGGGGCATGTCGTCGATCGACGCGTGGGAGTCTTCGCCGATCGCTGCGGCCAACCCCTGACGCATCGGGACGTTTCGGATCGCTTCGCGACGCCGGAGCGGGAAGATCCCCTCGAGGAGCGAGAAGCTCAGGATCCGCCGTGAACCCGCGACGGCAGGAGAGGCGGCGCTAGCCACGCGTCTGGTCCGGCAATGCGAGGGTCATCGTGCAGGGGACTTCGCGGAGCAGTCCGGCGACCGTGTCGAAGAGGGGATACGGCAGCAGGAACGGGCTCCAGGAGACCACCACCCAGACCGCGCCGAGCCACCAGCCGACCAGGACGAACCAGATCACCCGCGCCGGCATCGAGAACGGCCGGCCGCGGCGCTCGAGCCACCCCGGCGGCAGGTACGGACGCGCCCGCTCGAAGAACGGCTTCTTCCCGGCCGCGGACATCTTCGCGTCGACCTTGTCCTTGCCGGGCGGATCCTGCCCGAGAGTGGAGGTCCAGATCCCGAAGCGGTAGATCCTGCGCGCGAGCGGGGCGCCGACGATCGTCACGTGCAGGGCGTAGCCGCCGAGGAAGACGAACAGCGGGACCACCGTCCCGAAGGACATGAACCATCCGTATCCGACCCAGTGGCCGCCCGTCTGGACCGCCTTGCGCGCCGTCCCCCGGGCGGATCGGGCCGTCGGCGAGTCCACGTGCAGGAAGGAGGGCCGGCGCACGGCTTGCGCATCGTTCCACAGCGTGCGGCGGGACAGAAGATTGCCCCTTCCTCCGGGTTCGAGGTTTCCGGGCCGAACCGGTGGGAATCAGGGATTCCGTGGCCGAATCGAACATCCTCGTCTTGCTGGTCACCAGACGCACGTCGGGGGTGGGGCGGCGGATGGAGTCGGTGCTCGCGCGGCTCCAGGTCCGCGAGCGTGAGCGCGTGCGGGTCGCCCGCGTCGACGCGGACGACCGGCCCGACCTCGTTCGCCGCCTCGGCGTACAGGAGATTCCCTCCATCGTCATGTTCCGTGGGCGGCGACGGCTGGCGTGCCTGAAGGGCCGCGCGACGCTCGGCGACGTCGAGCGCACACTGTCGGAGCACACGGTTGACGAGGAGCCGCGGGCCGCCGCCCTCTGACACGGCGGCGGGGCCGACGTTTGTCCGCCGACAGGCTGTGGTATATCCCTCCCCCTGTGGCCGAGTCCCCCGGCACGAATGCGGTTTCGATCAGCCTGCCCGTGGACGGGTACGTCAACGTCGCGCGGCTCGTCACCGCTGGCTTCGGTTCCCAGCTCGAGTTCGGCTTCGAGGCGATCGACGACCTGCAACTGGCGATCGAGCTCGCGCTGCGCTCGGTTCCGGCGCGGGACGGTTACGCCACCGTCGCGCTCGCCCGCGACGAGACTGGGCTCACCGTCACCGTCAGCGGGTCCGAGGGGGAGCCGCTCGATCAGAGGTTCCCCGACGCCGGCGAGGGGCTCGATCTCCTGAGCTGCCTCGGCCGGTTGGTCGACAGCGTGGACGTCGTCGCCGGCGCGGCTCCGGCCGTCGTGCTTCGCAAGAAAAGACGCTCCGCCGAGGTGGTGCCTGGCGCTTGAAGAGCCCCGCGTCGGTCACAGAGACGGACCGTCGGGCGCTCCTGCGCGCGTACCGGGAAAAGGGCGACGTCGCGGCCCGCGACCGGCTGATCGAGAGCTTCATCCCGGTCGTCCGCAGCATCGCCTATCGCTACGCCGGGCGCGGCGAGCAGATCGACGACCTCGAGCAGGTCGCGTCGGTCGGCCTGATCAAGGCGATCGAGCGCTTCGACCTCGATCGCGACGTGGAACTGATGACGTACGTCTTCCCGACCGTCGTCGGGGAGCTGAAGCGGCACTTCCGCGACCGCGGCTGGTCGGTGACCGTTCCGCGGAGGCTGAAAGAGCTGCACTACCGGCTCTCCCGGCTGATCGAGGATCTGACGGCCACGCTCGGCCGCTCGCCGACGATCGCGGAGCTCGCGGAGGAGACCGGAGTCGACGAGGAAGAGGTCGTCGAGGCGCTGGAAGTCGGCCGGGCGTACGCCTCGCGCTCGCTCACGCGGACGCTCGATGCCGACGAGGGTGCGGGTGCCGAGCTCATCGACCTCATCGACGACGAGGAGCACGGCTACGAGGCGGCCGAGAACCGACAGCTGCTGGCCACGGGCCTCCGCGCACTGGACGAGCGTGAACGGCGGATCATCCAATTACGATTCGTGGAAGGACTGACGCAGTCGCAGATAGCGGTCGAGATCGGAATCTCCCAGATGCACGTGTCGCGCCTGATCAGGCGAGCGCTCGAGAAGTTGAGCGAGGAGATCGCGGAGCCGTGACGCGCCCCGACGGGCAGCCGCGCGGGACGGTGGTGCTGACGCTCGACGCGCGGCCCGAGAACCTGGCCCTAACCCGGTTGGCATTGGCCGGGGTCGCGGCGAACGCCGGCGCGTCGCGCGAGATCGTCGCCGACCTGAAGCTCGCGGTCACGGAGGCCTGCACGAACGCGATTCAACACGCGTACGGGGGCAGCGACACGGCGGGCTCGATCGTCGTTCGCTACACCGGCGAGCCCGGGATGCTCTCGATCGAGATCGAGGACTCGGGCTACGGCTTCGAGCCGGACGCTCCACCCGACACGATCGGGCGGAACGGCGCGGGCAACGGCATGGGCCTGATGATCATCCGCGTGCTCACCGACGAGCTGGACATCTCCAACACCGGATCGGGTACGCGGCTCAGGCTCGTGAAGCGGTTCAGCCCCGAGAGCTGACGTCCGAAGCCGTCGGCACGCGGGAGTCGCGGAGGTACTCGACGGCCGGACCGGGCGTGTCGTAGATCTTGAACACGCGGTCGAGCAGGGTGATCTCGAAGATCTTGCGGATGTTCGCGTCGTGGCATGCGATCACGAGCTCGCCGCCGGCCGGCCTCAGCCGCTTGACCGCCCCCATCAGCACGCCCAGCGTCGTCGAGTCGATGAAGGTGGCGTTGGACAGGTCGACGAGTACGCCGCTCGCGCCGCTGCTGACGGCCTCGCCCAGCGCCTCCTTCAGCTCGGGTGCGGTGGCGAGGTCGACTTCGCCTGCGACACTGACACTGAAGATCCCGTCGCCGAGATCTGCGGTTGCGAGCTTGAATTCCATGGAGATCGCCGGGGCCAGGAGTCAACCTACCCATCCGGACGGCGCCGCGAAACACCGGTGCCACGAGGCCCATCTGGATCGAGCGACAGCGGACGGTCACCTTTGTGCCGAGAAGTCCCTCGGTCGCAATCTCCGCCACCAGGCCCGCTTCGCCGATCTTCTCGGCCATCGCGAGTCAAACACGCCGCTCGCGGCCGCGGTACGCTAATCGGCATGACCGGGCGGGGGGCGCCGCTGTCGGGGAACGGCGCGTCGGCGTCCCGACGCCGCTGGTTTCGGCGCGGCGCGGCGCGGCGCCAACCTGGGCCGCTCGAAGGTCTCGAACGCGACTCGGCCTCGTCGCGCCGCCGCCTGATTGCGGCAGCCCTGGTCGCGGTGCTCCTGCTCGCCGGCATCGCGACCGCGCTCGCCTTGCGTCAGTACGAGGACGGGAAGCGCCGCGCCATCCTGGATCTCCGAGCCCGCGCGGCCAGCGTCGGGGCGGTCATCGACACGTCGTTCGAGGGGCAGATCGCAACTCTCGGCGCGATCGCGAAGGCGCCGCCGGTCGTTCAGGGGGACGTCCCGGCAATGAACGTGTACTTCAGCCGGCTCGACCCGCGCAGGATCGGCCTGTTCAACGGAGGGATCGGCTGGATCGACCGCCGCGGCTTCGTCCGGGCAAGCGATCGTCCACGGCAGAGAACGCCCGGGCGTCTCTCCGATCGAACGTACTTCCAGCGCGCCGTAGGCACCCGCTCGCCGTACGTGAGCGCCGGCATCGTCGGCCGCACCAACAACCAGCCGATCATCGTGGTGGCCGTGCCGACGTTCGGCCGCAGCGGCGCCGTCTCCGGCGTGCTCGCCGGCACGATCCTGCTCGAGTCCCTCGCCCGGGGGACCCAGACGCCGGAGCTCGGGTTCGTCGGGCTGCAGGTGATCGACCGCAACGGACAGCTTCTGCTCCAGGGGCTCGCCCCGGTGCAGAACACGTCACTGGTGGCTCGCATCCGGCGCGAGGGATCGGGCGTGATCCAGTCGACGACGGGTCTCGACGGCCGCGGCGACGACGTGGTTGCGTTCGCCACCTCCCGCGTGCCCGGCTGGGTGACGGTCATCGACCGCCCTCGCTCCTCTGTCTTCTCGGATGCGAGGCGCGCACTCGCCCTCGAGTTCGCGTCCGTCATCGGCGCGCTCCTGCTGGTGATCGCGATCCTCGTCTTCGTCGCCCGCCGGGCACGCCGAGACAGCGCCAGCCAGCGGGAGCGGGCACGGTCGTGGACCGGCCTGACCCGCGCTCTCGCGTCGGCGAGCACGCCGCCCGAGGTTGCCGGGGCACTGCTCACGTCGCTGGCAGCGGCTTTCCCGAACGCCGTCGCGGTCGTCGGGATCGACAACCGCGGCCGCCTACTCGTCGACGTCGATTCGCGGATGCCGCGGGCGCGGAGGATCGTCGAGACCGCTCCGGCGCTGGAGGCGATCGCGACCCGGGGAGGGGACGGGCCGACGACGGTGCCGCTCGACCGAGAACCGGAGCTCCGCGACGTCCACACCGGGAGCGGGCGGCGGCTGAAGGCCCTGCACACCCTGCCGATCCCGGCCAAGGAAGGACAGGCAGGAGGAACGATCTCGCTCGTGAGCACGAGCCCGCGGCTCGAGCCGGCCGAGTGGGCGCTGCTTCTTTCCTTTTCCGACCAGGCGACCCAGGCGCTGCAGCGGGCCGTGCTCTTCGCGCACGAGCACGACCTGGCCGTCCGGCTCCAGCGCAGCCTGCTCCCCGAGCGTCTCCCGAGCAGAGACGGGCTGGAACTCGCGGGGCACTACCGTGCCGGAGAAGAGGCGATCGAAGTGGGCGGTGACTGGTACGACGCCGTTCGCAGGCCTGACGGAGTCGTCCACCTCTGCGTGGGCGACGTCAGCGGCAAGGGTGTCGGCGCGGCAGTCGTGATGAGCCGCCAGCGGCACACCTTCCAGGTCTACGGCCGGGAGCTGGATTCGCCGGCGCAGATCGTACGGCACATGCTCCAGCACGGCGACACCGACAGCATGATCACGCTCGCCGTCGTCAGTATCGATCCGTACACCGGACGGCTGACCTACTCGTGCGTCGGCCACCCGCCGCCGCTCTTGCTCGACCGCGCCACCGGCCGGGTGACGCGACTCGATCGCGCGAGCGCACCGCCGATCGGTGTCGCGGGGCCCGCCGACGTCGTCGAGGCCGGCCTTCCGCTTCCCGACGAGGCGGTGCTCGTCCTGTACACGGACGGCCTGATCGAGCGGCGGGGACAGGACATCGACCGCGCGATCGACCTCCTCGGCACACTGGTCGCGGAGGAGCCCGATGCGCCGCCCGACGTGCTGCTCGCGAAGATCGGAGCCACGATCGGGACGACCGACGACGACGTCGCGCTGCTCGTCGCCTCGGTCAACGCGGAACGGCTCGCGTTCGAGGTCGAGATCCAGGCCGAGCCGGTGATGCTGCGGGCCCTGCGGCGCCGGCTGGAGGCCTGGCTCATGCAGCGCGGCATCGACCGCGACGACGTCGTCGACGTCGTCCTCGCGGTCAGCGAGGCCTGCAACAACTCGATCGAGCATGCCTACAGCGAGAACGGCGGCGGTCCGATCAACGTCAGCATCGGCAAGGACGCCGAGGCGCTCCGCGTGACGGTGGAGGACCACGGCACATGGCGTGATCCGACGCCGTCCGAGGAGCGGGGCCGCGGGCTCATGCTGATCCGGCACCTGATGCATGCGAGCAACGTCGAGACCGGTCTGCACGGGACGCGGGTGAGCTTCGTGCGGCGGGTCCGCGTCGAGCGGACGGCGACGGCCGAGCTCGCTTCCGCGCCGCTGGGAACCGCGTGATAGCGTCGCTCGCGCATCTCGTGTTCAGCGGTGGCCGCCGACGCCCATGACCGACACCCCGTTCGAGCTCAGGTCGTCCCGCGTCGGTGACGCCCTCGTCGTCGCGATAGTCGGCGAGATCGACATGGCGACCGCGCCCGAGGTCTCGAGGGCGATCGACTCCCAGCAGGGCGGAGCAGGCAGGGTCGTGGTCGACCTCTCGGAGGTCACGTTCCTCGATTCGTCCGCGCTCAACGCATTCGTCAAGTCGCAACAGGAGCTTGCGCTGCACGACGTCGCGTTTCGCATCGTCAGCCCAGCAGAGCAGGCCGTGCGGAACGTCTTCGAGATCACGCGCCTGACCGAGCCGCTCAGTGTCGTCGGGTCGCTCGACGAAGCCCTCGCATAGGAAGGCGGGTCGGGAGCGCCCGCGCCGGCGCTCCCGGGCTCCTGCGTCAGCGGCGGGCCTGCTTCTTCCGGTCGACGGCCCGCTGGAGCTGCGCCTTGTTCATCTCCGACCGGCCGGCGATCCCGAGGGAGCGTGCCTCGGCGTAGAGCTGCCTGTACGTCCGGCCCTTCGGCCGGTTCGTCCCGGAGCGAAGGCCACCGCGGCGGCCGGACGAGATGTCCCCCCGGGAGAGCCGGGAGCCACTTCGTGCCTCGCCGGCGCGGGCACGTTCCTTGTTGACCGTGCGCGCGGCGATCTCCTCCGCGCGTTGCTCGGACGCGCCGCTCCGCCGCTCGCTCTGCTTGATGTGCTCGTACTGGCGCGCCCGCTTGGTTCCCTTCTCGACGCCGCGTGGGGGCATCGCTACCACCACGCTCCGCGGGATCGCCCGCCGATGCCTCCGGCGAGCAGGGAGATCAGCCAGACGAGGGCGAGAACGATCGCAACGATGAACAACCACTTGATGGTGAAGCCGAGGCCGAAGGCGATGATCGCCAATAGCGCCAGCAGGACGAGAAGAAGCATCTGTTCGTGTTCACCTCCTGGAATGGAGCACTCTTGGCCTACCCGTACGGTTCTCCCGGAAACCTCGACGGGGGCTCATCAGGCCACGACGAGGTGCGTGACGGGAAGGTCGAACCGCTCCTTCGCCTCCTGGCCGCTCCCACTCTCCAGCCAGGACGCGTCCTCCCCCGGCCGGGTCGCGATCACGATCTCGTCTGCCGGGAACTCGCGGAGGACATCCTCGATCGCCAGGAGTGGATCGACATCGCCGGTCGTCGACTCGACGCTCCCCGCCGGGATCGCCGCGGCGACCTGATCGGCGCGCTCGGCCGCTTCCGCCCGGGCGGCGTCCTCGTCCGACGTCAGCCAGTCGACCCGTGAGAGGCCGGACGCAGGCGCGACCACCCGCACGTCCGCGTCGTCGTCGAAGCGCGACGCGACGGTTGGTCCGATGTCATCGGCTCCGACCCGCGACGTCACGACCACGAGCACGCGGTGACTCACGCCGTCCCTCTCCCCCGCGGCTCGTGCGGCGAAACCCCGGCCGGTCGCCTCGGCCCGCCGCGTCCAGCAGCTGAGCCAGGTGCACCGCTCTCCGTTCCGGCTGCAGCTGCGCGATCTGGCTGCGGCACGAGAACCCGCTCGCGACGATCGGCGTGCCCGCCGCAGCGCCGCGCACCGCCGGCAGGAGGACGCGTTCGGCACAGGCCCGCGAGACCTCGTAGTGGGCACGCTCGTAGCCCCACGCCCCCGCCATCCCACAGCACCCCGTGTCGGGTGCGTCGATCGCCGCGCCGGTCTGCTCGAGCAGGCGGCGCTCGTGCTCGAATCCGCCCGTCGCCCGCGCGTGGCAGTGGCCATGGAGGAGCACCCGGCCCGAGAGGGGGGGCGCCGCGTAGTCCTCCGCGTGCCCGCAGAGGAACTCCGCCAGGTGAAAGGTCTGCTTCGCGAGGCGCTTCGCGTCCTCGTCGTTCGGCATCAGCTTCGGCAGCTCGTCCCGGAACACCGCCACGCAGCTCGGCTCCAGCCCGACGATCGGCGTTCCCCGCCGGATGTCGTCGCGAAGCGACTCGAGGACGCGCTCGAGGTAGGTCCGCGCGAGGCGGAGGAAGCCGTAGTCGTAGAGCGGCCGTCCGCAGCAGAGGCGTTCGCGCGGCAGTGTCACCGCGAAGCCCGCCGCGGCCAGGACGTGAGCGGCCGCGACTCCGACCTCCGGCTCGAAGTGGTCCGTGAACGTGTCGGGCCAGAGGATCAGGCGCGCACCCTCGGGCGGAGGACGGTGGGCCGCGAACCATGACCGGAACGTCGTCGCCGCGAAGGCGGGCAGACGACGCTCCTGCGAGACGCCTCCGGCCGCTTTCACGAGCGTCGAGAGCCCTCGCGTCTGCGTGACGAGGTTCGTGAGCCGGGGGGCGTGCGACGCGAGCTGCGCCCAGCGGTCGATCAGGCCGAAGGCGTAGGCGTGACGCGGCCGGAGCCGCCGTCGGTAGTGGTGGGCGAGGAACTCGGCCTTCAGCGTCGGCATGTCGACGTTGACGGGGCAGTCGTTCGTGCAGCCCTTGCAGGACAGGCAGAGGTCCAGCGCCTCCAGCACCTCGCGTGACCGCCAGAGCTCGAGCTCGCCGTTCACCATCTCCCACAGCAGGTGTGCCCGGCCGCGGGTCGAGTGTTTCTCCTCCCTCGTCACCATGTAGCTCGGGCACATCACTCCGCCCTTCGTCCGGCGGCAATTTCCGATCCCGACGCA
>JBLMYA010000022.1:0-74888 GCA_050258035.1 Verrucomicrobiota bacterium | reverse complement strand
CATCTTCATCCCGAAGATCCCGACGACCGAGCCGCTGCGGCTCGAGTGCGAGCACTTCCTGCGGCTGGTCGCCGGCGACGGCGACCGCGCGAAGGTCGCACGCGACGGGGCAATGGTCGTGCGCGCCCTCGAGCGGCTCACGGATTCGTTGCATGACTGACGTCCACCCGACCGCGGTCGTCCATCCGGGCACCGTGCTCGGCGAGCGAGTGCGGGTGCTCGAGTACGCCGTCGTCGGCAAGCAGCCGGTGCTCTCGCCGCGGTCGACCGCGAAACGCGAGGACCTTCCACCGGCGCGAATCGGGGACGGCACGGTCGTCTCGACCGGCGCGGTCGTCTTCGCCGGCACGACGATCGGCGCGCGTGTGATCGTCGGCGACCAGGCCTGCATCCGGGAGCGGGTCATGCTCGGCGACGACGTCGTCGTCGGCCGCGGCTCGCTGGTCGAGAACGACACGACGGTCGGGGCGATGACGAGGATCCAGGCGGAGGCGTACATCACCGCCTACTCGACGCTCGAGGAGCACGTGTTCATCGCGCCCTGCGTGGTGACGACGAACGACAACTTCATGGGACGAACCGAGCGGAGGCACGAGCTGATGAGGGGGCCGACGATCAGGCGGGGGGCACGGATCGGCGGGGGCGCGATCCTCTGTCCCGGGATCGAGATCGGGGAGGAGGCGTTCGTCGGAGCAGGCGCGGTGGTGACCAAGGACGTCGCCCCCGGCGCCGTCGTCGTCGGCAGCCCGGCACGGAAGATCCGCGACGTCCCGGACGAGGAGCGGCTCGCGTGAGCGGCTACGAGACGGCACGCCTCGAAGACCTGTGGCGGGAGGACGGCTGGGCGCCGATCCGCCTTGCCCTCGGCGTCCGCGCGTTCGGGGTCAACGCCTGGACCGGCCGGGACGCCGGAGACGTCGTCATCCCGGAGCACGACGAGGCGCCGACCGGCCACGAGGAGCTCTACGTCGTCGTCGCCGGGCACGCGGCGTTCACGGTCGCGGGAGACGAGGTCGACGGTCCGACCGGCACGATCGTCTTCGTCCGCGACCCGTCGGCGAAGCGAAGTGCGGTCGCCCGCGAGCCCGGCACGACCGTCCTCACTGCAGGGGCGAAAGCCGGCGAGGCCTTCGTCCCCCAGCCGTGGGAGACGAATCGTGACGTCTTCGCCCTCCTCGATGCCGGTAAGCCGGAGGAGGCCAAGCGGCTTCTGGTCGACGCGCTCGGGCGCTACGAGGACCGGGCCACCCTCTACTACAACCTGGCGTGCGCCGAGGCCCTGCTCGGTGAGACCGATGCGGCGCTCGAGCACCTGCGAGCGGCGATCGGCAGCGACCCGGCTCTCGCTGCCCACCTGCCCGAGGACTCCGATTTCGCCTCGATCCGCGACGACCCGCGCTTCGCCGAGCTCTTGGGCTAGAAGCGCCGGCGCCTTCACGGGTGCCAGGTACCGTCAAGAACCGTTCGAGAAGCGGCCCAGCGTCCTGATCGTCTCTTCGGTGATCGGGCGAAGGATCAGGATCGCCTCGTCCGCACCTGCCTCGGCCAGCGCGCGCAGATGCGCGCCGAGCCCCTCGGGAGTGACCGGCTCCATTCCCTCGTCGGCGTGCGGGCGCCGCACCGCCCCGGGGTCGAGCTCGACCAGGACGCAGGCGCTCCGCTCGACGTCGGCGGGATCGCGGCCGGCACGCTCGGCCGCCGCGCTGATCCGTCCGTTGAGCTCGCCGAACCCCTCCGCCGTGTTCCCGTAGCCCGCGTACCAGGTGTTCCAGCGGTCGACGCGCGGGAGGGTCGCGGCGAGCATCCGGTCGCCGTTCGAGCCGACCATCAGCGGAACGCGGCCCCGCGGCCGGGGGAGGAGCACCGCTTCCTCCGCCTGCCAGAACCTGCCCGACAGCGTCACGCGCTCGCCTGCGAGCAACCGGCAGACGATCTCGAACGACTCCTCGAAGCGGGAGACACGATGGTCGTACGGGAGGCCGAAGGCCCGGTACTCGGTCTCGTTCCAGCCGGCGCCGAGGCCGAGGACGAAGCGGCCGCCGCTCACCTCGGCGATCGTCGCGGCCATCTTGGCCAGGAGGCCCGGTGGATGGAAGCTCGCGCAGGCAACGAGGGGGCCGAGCAGCACACGCTCGGTGACGGCTGCGAGCGCGGCGAGCAGCGTCCACGCCTCCCAGGGCCCGCGCTCGGGCCGGCCGTCGTCCCGGTAAAGGAGGTGGTCGCCGAGCCAGATCGAGTCGAAGCCGCTCTCCTCCGCCGCACGCGCCATCGCCGCGTACTCCGGCCAACGGGCGACGTATTCGACCTCGGGCAGCTGAACGCCGAGCCGGATCACCTGCTCTTCGAGATGCGCAGCCGGTACGCGCCGGCACCCTGCGTCGTCAGCTTGACCTCGACGTAGTACCAGCCCGACGCGCGCGCCCGGTGGAGGAAGTGCTCGTTCGGCCCGGCGTGGGCCGACTGCGTCACGCGCCACGCCTGGAGCGCCGCCTGCTGACCGATCGACGGCGCCTCGACCATCTGGGTTCCCGGGCGCCAGAGGATCAGGTTGGTGTCCGTGCCGACGGGCCCTCGCAGAGAGACGGAGACGGTCTGCCCCTGCCGGAGGCGCACGCGGTACACGTCGATGTTGTCGTCCCAGTAGTCGAGCGTTGCCTTGATGTCGATCGAGCGGCCGTACAGCGTGTACGCCTGGTTGCCGGCCTCGTCGTTCCCCTCGTACCGGTCGCGCGACGGGATCGGACCCGTGAGCGCCTTCAGCGCTGCGGTGACGTTCAGCTCCCCCCAGCCGCTGTACCAGTCGCGCCCGAGCGGGCAGCGCAGGCAGCCGGTCGCGGCGTTGGCGTCCGTGGCCGAGCGCTCGAGCAGCGACATCACCTGGTCGGGCGAGAGCGACGGCCTGGCGGCGATCAGCAGCGCCGCCGCCGCCGTCACCTGGGCGGCGGCATAGGACGTCCCGTCCGCGGGCCGGAACTCGGACGGCCCGCAGATCGAATAGCCCTGGTCGGCGCAGGCGGGGTGGCCCGCGGTGAGCGCACGGGGGAGGGTCGAGACGATGCCGACCCCCGGGGCAGCGATGTCGTTGTAGACCTTGTCCCGGATCGAGAACGTGGGCACCGAGCCGTCGGGTGCGAGCGCGCTGACGCCGATCACGTGGGGGAGTGCGGCCGGGTAACTGGCGTAGTGCCACGGCATCCGCGGCGCGTCGTCGGCGTTGCCGACGGCGGCGACGACCACGGCGCCCTTCGAGTACGCGTAGGAGATCGCGTTCTGCTCGGCCCGCGAGTACGAGTCCTGGTTCGGGTCGAGCGGGTCACGCAGCCCGCCGAGGGAGAGGTTGATCACCTGGGCCCCGTTGTCGACCGCCCAGCGGATCGCCTTCGCCTCCTCGGCCGGTGCGATCGTCCCGTCGCTGCGCACCACCTTGGCGATCAGCAGCTGGGCCGGGAACGCGATCCCCGCAATCCCGACACCGTTGTCGAGCGTGGCGCCGATAATGCCGGCGACGAACGTACCGTGGCCCTGCTTGTCGGTGACGTCGCCGCCCACGAAGCTCTGCGCAAGGACGACACGCCCGGCGAACTCTGGGTGGTCGACGTCGAGCCCCGAGTCGATCACCGCGACCCGCACCGGCGTCAGGTCGACCGGCTGCACGGGCCAGTAGTCGAACGCGTGGATGGCATTGAGGTACCACTGTCGAGCCGCGAGCGGGTCGTCCGGAGCGAATCCTGCGCCCCCCGCCGCCACGGCCGGCAACGCCATGGCGAGCGCGGCGAGCGCAGGGGCGAGACGGCTCATACCCCGGAGACGACCACCCGGAGCACGGCGCTCTTGATCGTCCCCGCCGAGAGCCGGTACAGCGTCGTGGCCGACGGGGCGACGGCGACGGAGAAGAAGCCGTCCGGCTGGACGGAGAGAACGGGGCCGGCCTGCCAGGTCCCGCCCGACGCCGGACGCTGCTCGAGCACCGGGCCTTGCACCTGGGTCGCCCGGCCGGTGATCGTCTGCGTCCCGCCTGCCGGGATCTCGCCGACCGGACGGGACAGGGAGAGCACGCCGATGCTCATCCAGGTCGAGCGCAAACCGAGCGCGCGGCGGACGTCCGACGCCGACACGGTGACGTCGCCCTCCCGCGTCGTGACGACGACGGACTTCGCCCGGCCGGTAGCGGGCAGCGTGCGGAGGTCGTCCACGCCCGCGAGTCTCAATGCCTTGCTCGCCGCCGAGGCCGGCACGGCCACGGGGCCCCAGTTGTGGTACGGCGAGTAGATGTCCCACGGGTCCCGTACGGAGACCAGGTAGGGCGCCGGCTTGGCGTTCGTGAAGACGTCGGTCACGTTGGCCGTCCGGCCGCCGGAGCTCGAGAAGAAGAACGTGCTCGCCACCTTGCCGTCGTAGAGCAGCACCTGGCGCTTCGTCCCCGCGACTGCCTGGTCCCCCACGGGCGTCTCGGCCGTGATCCCGCCGTAGACCTGGTCGCGCGTGTCGTTGTAGACGTCGAACGCGCCGCCTCGACGGTGGGCGAGCGCGTAGGAGCGGGCGGCGACAGCCTGGGCCTTCACCGCCTCGAGCGGCCAGTCGTGCGGCATCTCGCTCGAGACGACGCCCCGCGTGTATGCCTCGATGCCGACGGTGTTCACGACGGTGAGCTTCTTCCCGCTCGCCGAGACGGTGAAGGTCCCGCGGTAGGGATTCCTGAGCCAGAGGGGACTGGTGCCGGGTAGGAACGTGAGCGGCCCGGGCAAGGCCTGCGCGGGCTTCGCAGGGTCGGTCTTGACCGACAGCGCAGCGGTCAGCGGGTAGTCGCCGCCGGCGAGTGCGTGCACGACGCCGGATGCGTCACGCACCCTGAAGGGGCCGGGTGACGAGACGACCAACCGCCTCGCGCCGTCGACCAGCAGGACGTTGATCGGCGTGACCGGCGCGGCCACGAGCTTGGTGCCCGGGTAGTAGTGGGCGAGGATCTTGTCGTAGGTGACGCCGTGCTTCGCGTAGCCGTATGCGCCCCACTGCGCCATCCCGACGCCGTGTCCCCACCCGTGGCCGGTGACCACGAAGGTGGTCGCCTCGACCACGGCCGGCTGCGCCTGCGGGCTCGCTCCGGCGGGGCCGAGCAGGGCGGCCGCGAGGACGGCGACGAGGGCGAGGCGAAGGCTGGGCATGGTGTCGGCGGCGACAGCCGGCACCTCAGGCTAGCTGACCTTTCCGCCGTTTACAGGGATTTAACGGAGACGCGCCCCGTACTGCTCTTCGTAGTACCGCAAGTACTGGCCGCTCTTGATCGGCTCCCACCAGGCGCGGTTCTCCCGGTACCAGGCGACCGTGTCGGCCAGCCCCGTCTCGCCGAGCGAGTGCTGGGGCACCCACCCGAGACCGCGGAGCTTCGTGTCGTCGAGGGCGTAGCGCCTGTCGTGGCCGGCCCGGTCCTCGACGTGCCGCACCAGGTCCTCGCCCGAACCGGTCAGCTCGATGATCCGCCCGGTGATCTCCAGGTTCTCGTGTTCCTCGCCGCCGACGTTGTAGACCTCGCCGGTGCGGCCCTCGTGGAGCACGAGCTCGACCGCCGAGCAGTGGTCCTCGACGTGCAGCCACTCTCGCCGCTGGCGACCGTCGCCGTAGACCGGCAGGGGGTGGCCGTCGACCGCGTTGGTCACGAACAGCGGGATCAGCTTCTCCGGGTACTGGTTCGGTCCGAACGTGTTCGCGCCGCGCGTGATGCACGCGTCGACGCCGAAGGTCCGCACCGCGGCCAGCACCTGGAGGTCGCCGCCCGCCTTCGAGGCCGAGTACGGGCTCGACGGACGAAGCGGGTCGCTCTCGACCGAGCGCTGTCCTTCCGGGATGTCGCCGTACACCTCGTCGGTCGACACCTGGACGAGCCGGGCGCCGGCGTCACGCGCCCAGCCGAGGAGCACGTACGTGCCGTGGACGTCCGTCTCGATGAACTCCGCCGCACCGAGAATCGATCGGTCGACGTGCGTCTCGGCGGCGAAGTTGACCACCGCCTCGCAGCCGTGCCCCGCCCTGGCCACGGAGTCGGCGTCGCAGATGTCACCGACCACGAGCTCGACGTCGACGCCGTCGAGATTCGCCTTGTTGCCGGAGTACGTCAGCTTGTCGAGGACGACGACCTCGTCGCCCGCGGCCGCGAGGCGCTTGGCGAAGTGGGAGCCGATGAACCCGGCCCCGCCGGTGACGAGCACACGCATCGCCGGGAAGCCTAGAGAAGGCGCTCCAGCCGCGCCCGCGCTTGACCGGCCATGGGCACGTCGCCCTTCCGCTCGAAGAGATCGAGGGCGGCTCTGATCTCGGCCGCGGCCTCGTCGGGCCGACCCGCGGCCTCGAGCACCACTGCCAGATCGAGGTGTGACTCGCCGCGGCTCACCAGCATGTCGGTCTCTGCCCCCAGGGCAACCGCAGTTCGGGCGAACTGCTCGGCCTCGTCGAGCGCTCCCCGCTGCGCCAGGATCTTCGCCATTACCTGGCGCCAGAGCATCTGGGTGATGACGTCGTCGCTCGCGCCGAGATCTCGGCTGCGGGCTGCCCACTTCTCCGCCTCCTCGTGGCGACCGAGCGTGCAGAGCGTGTGGCCGAGCTCGGCAGCCTGGGTCGAGAGCCAACCTCGCTCGCCGACCTCCTCAAACAGCGCACAGGACACCCGGAGTGCACGCTCTGCCGCTTCGGGATCGCCCCCGTGCATCTCGACGTACCACCATGCCTCGCCCATGTGTCCTTCCATCATGCGCTGGCCGAGCTCACGGGTGCGGGCCTCCGCAGCACGCACGAACTCCCGCGCGTCCTCGAGACGGCCCGCGAACGCGAGCAGCATCCCGTGCTGCGAGAGGAGTGTCGGCATCGGCGACAAGCGCGCCTCATGCGCATCGAACCAGCGCAGCCCCTCCTCCACCGGGAACGGGCCGTACAGATACCCCGTTCCCTGAAGATTGGTCATGAACTGCGCGAAACGCTCGTCGCCCGCCCGCCGCGCATGGTTGACGGCCTCCTCGTGCGCGCGATTTCGTGGCCGGAAGCGGCAATGCATGTGTTCCGCCACCGCGATGGCAAACCAGGCGTGCATGAGACCGACCTCGTCGCCTGCCTCCTCGAAGAGCGGAATCGCCTCCTTCGCGAGGGCCATGAGCTCGTCGGCCTTCCCCTCCGGGTGGGTGAAGAACGAGACGCGGACCCGCAGAAGCCGTGCCAGCAGCACGGACGAACGGTTGCCGCCGGACGAAGCCCGAGCCTCCGACGCGGTCAGCACGGCTGCGGCGTCGCCAGGCCTGCCGGCCCATATCAGCGCATCTGCCAGCTCCGCCTCGAGCGCGACGTCACGCTCCGCTTCGAGCTGCAGGTCGAGGGCCCGCTCCAGCAGAGTGACCGCTGCGCCGACGTCGCCCCGGAGGAGCGCCCGCCGGCCGGCGGCGGCGAGGCGCGCTGCAGCTCGATCGGCCAGAGCTCGATCGGGCCGTCCGAGCTCCGCTTCGTAGCGGTGAGCCTGCTCGAGGTGGTAGCCGAGGATCTCCTCCAGCTCGACGAGCCCGGAGCCGTGTTGCTCCAGCCACGCGGCGAAGCGCTCGTGCAGCTCCGCGCGTACCGTCTTCGGCAGCGCGTCGTAGGCCGCGTCCCGGATGAGCAGGTGGCGGAAGCGGAACGCGTCCTCGCCGGGCAGCTGCGCCTTGTCGGGCCTGACGAGCTCCTTCCGGACGAGGGACGTCAGCCGTGCGCCGACCTGCAGCTCGTCGGGTGCGAGCGCCTGCACTGCCCCCCGGTGGAACACGCGCCCCTCGACCGAGCCGCGCTCCAGAACGCCGCGCTCGGAGGAGTCCAGCTGGTCGAGCCGAGCGGCGAGGAGCGCGTGGATCGTCGGCGGGATCGCCACGTCCGCGTCGCCGGACTCCTCCACCATCGCGACCATCTCCTCGACGAAGAGCGGGTTGCCCTCCGCCGCCTCCCGGATCCGCACCCGGAGCCCCTCGTCGACGTGCGCAAGGCCCTCGATCAGGCGCTCGGTCTCTTCCGGCCCGAGCGGCTCGAGCAGGACGTTGGTGGCGTTCACCTTCCCACCCGCCCACCCGGGCCGCCGGTCGAGGAGATCCGGGCGGGCCATGCACAGGAGCAGGATCGGCGCGTCCCGGGAGAGGTCGGCGACGTGCTCGACGAGGTCGAGGAACGTCTCCTCGCCCCAATGGACGTCGTCGAACACGCAGACGAGCGGCGTGTCGGCCGCAACCGCCTCGAGCAGCTTGCGGAACGCCCAGGCGATCTCCTCACTGGACGTGACGACGTTCGCGTCCCCCGCGACCGCGCCGATCGCGTTCGCGGCAGCCGGCTCGAGCTCGGCTTCGGGGAGTTGCTTGACCACCTCGACCACCGGCCAGTAGGTGATGCCTTCCCCGTAGGGCAGGCACCGGCCGCGCACGACCAGGGCGTCGCCAACCGAGCCGAGGAACTCGGCTGCGAGGCGCGACTTCCCGACACCTGCAGCGCCCAGCAGCGTGAAGAGGTGACACGAGCGCTCGGAGACGACGCGGTCCCAGGCGTCTGCGAGCAGGCGCTGCTCGCGCTCGCGGCCGACCATGGGCGCGTCCTGCCGACGGATGAATCCCTCCTCACCGTGCACGGAGACCAGCCGGTATGCGGACACCGGGTCGGCCTTGCCCTTGAGGCTGAGGGGCGCGACGGCCTCCACCTCGGCGGCGTCGCGCGTGAGCCGGTACGTCTCCTCCCCGACGAGGATCTCGCCCGGCTGCGCCGTCTGCTGCAACCGCGCGGCGACGTTGAGGGCGTCTCCGGTCGCGAGCCGCTCCTCCGTCCCGGTGACCACCTCCCCGGTCGTCACCCCGATCCGGCCCTGCACCCCGAGCTCCGGGAAGGCGTCCCGCATCTCGACGGCCGCCCGCAGGGCCCGCAGCGCGTCGTCCTCGTGTACCGCCGGGACACCGAAGACGGCCATCACCGCGTCGCCGATGAACTTCTCGACCGAGCCGCCGTGCCGCTCGACGATCGCCTTCATCCGCTCGAAGTAGCGCGCGAGCAGCGACCGCAAGGCCTCCGGGTCGAGCGTCTCCCCGAGCTCGGTCGACCCGGTGACGTCGCAGAAGAGCACGGAGACGACCTTCCGCTGCTCCCGCGCGGTCGGCGCCTCCGCGAGCGAGGCTCCGCAGTGCGGACAGAAGGCGAACGCCTCGACTTCCCGTCCACAGCTCGTGCAGACAGTCACGCGGTGGAGGCTAAGCCATTCGCCTCAGGCAGTCGCGGAGACCGTCCCGCCAGTGCGGAAGCGCCGGGGCTCCCCGTTCGGACCGCAGCACCGAGTACGCCGGCCGCGGCGCAGGCGCGCCGAGGTCCGCGGTCGTGATCCGGCGGACGCGGCAGTCCACGCCTGCCTCCTCGAAGATCGCCTCCGCGAAGTCGGCCCAGGTGCAGTCGCCGTCGGCGGCGACGTGGTACAGGCCCTGCGGCAGGTCGAGCAGGTCGCACGTGACGGCGGCGAGGTGGCCGACGTAGGTGGGGCAGCCACGCTGGTCGTCGACGACCGCGACCTCGTCCCTCTCGGCGCCGAGCCGCACCATCGTCCGGACGAAGTTGTGGCCGGTCGAGCCGAAGAGCCAGGACGTCCGGACGATCCACCCGCCCTCGACCTCGCGTTCACCGGCGAGCTTCGTCCGACCGTAGACCGACTCCGGACGCGGCTCGTCCGACTCCACGTACGGCTCGCGCTTCGTGCCGTCGAAGACGTAGTCGGTGGAGAAGTAGACAACGGGCGCGCCGCCGGCGACCACGTTTCTCGTGCCGATCACGTTCACGAGCTCCGCCTCGACCGGGTCGGCCTCGGCTCCGTCGACGTTCGTCCAGGCGGCAGCGTGCAGGACGAGGTCGTAGCCCTCCGGGAGCTCGCGCGCGACGTCGAGCTCGAGCCGGCCGAGCGCGTGGGCGTCCGGGAAGGTCTCGGCGAGGGCGGTCCCCAGCTGGCCGCGGGCGCCCGTGATCAGGACGCGGCCGTGTCTCTCTCGGACAGGGTCGGAGATTGCGTGCTCCAGAGATGCCGGACGCGGGGGTCGTCCCAGGAGATCCCGTGCTCGTCGGGATCGGCCGGGTCGTACTCCTCGGTGACGTGGTAGCAGAAGACCAGGTCGGTGAGCGCCTCGAACCCGTGGGCGTGCCGGCCCGGGATGTACAGCGCGACCGGGTTGTCCTCACCGATGTCCTCCGTGAAGACGTCGCCCGACTCGCGGTCGAGGACGACGACGCGCGCCGTGCCGCGCAGGCAGCAGAAGAGGTCGTCCTGGCCGCGCTCGTGGTAGTGGAGTCCGCGGATCACGCCGGCCCGGGAGAACGACACGTTCGTCTGCCGGGTCGGCTTCGGAAGCGCGCTCTCCCGGCGTATCTCCATCAGCCAGCCGCGTTCGTCCTCGAACCGACGCAGGGGAATCCGGAGGATGCCGTCGACCATCAGTCGTGATTCGCGCCGTTGGCCCGGACGAAGTCGTTGGCAACGTAGTAGGCGTCGATCGACTCGCCGGCGTCGCCCCAGAACCCGTCGAGGACGTCGTACTCCATCGTCCCCTGCTCGACGTACCAGTTGTTCACGTCGGTGATCTCCAGCTCGCCTCGCCCGGACGGGACGAGCGTCGGCAGCACGTCCCAGACGGTCTCGTCGTAGAAGTAGACGCCGGTGACGGCGAACTCGCTCGGCGGCTGCTCGGGCTTCTCGACGATCCTGACGATGCGACCGCCGCCGTCGAGCTCCGGCACGCCGAGATGGCGGAGGTGCTCGGAGTCGTACTCGCGCGAGAGCAGGACCCGGGCGCCCCGCTCCTGCGTCTCGAACCGCTCGGCAGTCGGACGGAACGACCGCTCGAGGACGTTGTCGGCGAGCATCACGCAGACGCGGTCCCGGTCGACGAACCGCTCCGCGAGCCCGAGGGCCTCGGCGATCCCGCCCGGGTCCTCCTGGTACGCGTAGAGCAGCCGGTCGATCCCGTGCTCGTGGCCGTTGCCGAGCAGCCGGAAGAACTCGCCCGCGTGCGTCCCGCCGGTGACGAGCATCAGCTCCGTGATCCCGGCGCGGACGAGAGCCTCGATCGCGTACGAGACCATCGGCCGGTCGTAGACCGGCAGGAGGTGCTTGTTCGTGATCCGCGTCAGCGGATAAAGCCGAGACCCGGTGCCGCCCGCCAAGATCACGCCCTTCACGGATGCGATGCTACCGCCGTGCGGATCGGGATCGCGTTGTTCGAGGACGCCGAGGAGCTGGACTTCGCCGGGCCGTGGGAGGTGCTCGCGGCGTGGGCGACCCAGTGGCCTGACGACCGCGTCGAGGTCTTCACCGTCGCCGACGCGCTCGAGCCCGTGCGCTGCGCGAAGGGGCTGCGCGTCGTGCCCGACCACACGTGGGACACCGCCGGGCGGCTGGACGTCCTCGTGTATCCCGGTGGGATGGGAACGAGGCCACAGCTCGGCGACGAACGCGTCCGAGCCCGGCTGCGGAGCCTCGCCGGCAGCGGGACGCTGATGACCAGCGTCTGCACCGGCGCGCTCGTCTACGCCGACGCCGGGCTGCTCGACGGCCGCCCGGCGACGACCTACTGGGCGCAGCTCGACCTGCTCGCGTCGCTCGGCCGCGATATCGACGTCCGCGGCGACGACCGCTTCGTCGACTCGGGCGAGGTGGTCACGGCGGCCGGTGTCTCGGCGGGCATCGACCTGGCCCTGCACCTCGTCGCGCGGCTGCACTCACCGGAGCGCGCACGGGAGGTCCGCCGCTACATCCAGTACGACCCCGAGCCGCCGGTCTAGCCGTCGCCGGCTCGGCGAGTCGCCGGACGATCTCTCACATACCCGTCCTGACCCCCCGAGGGCACTGTCAGGGCAGGGCCCAGAATCTCCGCTCCGTGCCAGTAGGACGGCGTCACGCGGTCCGGCGGGGCAATGGGGATCAGTCCCCTGGTCCCGAGCGCACACGGGCCGGGCGGAGCGAGCCCTAGACCCACCCGCGCTGGCGCGCGATCTTGCAGAGGGCGCGCCGCTTTGCGTACGGCGAGCCCTCGGTCAGCCCCGCCTTCGCATATGCCCGCCGGAGCGCGGCCTTCACCGTCTCGGTCGCACCCGGCGTCCCGAGCCGGGCGGCGATCTGCTCGTTCGTCGGCAAGTCGTCCAGCGACCCGCCCGCGAGCCAGCCCGCGCAGAGCACCTCGACCACCTGGCGCTGGAACGGTGACAGCGGCCGCGTCAACGCAGGGGGGCCGGTCTGGAGCGCAGTCGTCACCTCGGGATCGACGAGCGACCCGGGCGCCGAGAAGACGACGCTCTCCGCGCCGAGCCCGATCCGGTCGCCGTGCCGCAGCGGCACCTTGGATCCGGCCTGGATCCGGCTGCCGTTCAGGAACGTTCCGTTGAAGCTGCCTCGGTCCTCCACGAACCAGCGGTCACCCTCCTGCGTGACGACGAGGTGGTGGCGGCTGACGGTCGGCTTCTCGATCGCCAGGTCGTTGTCGTCCGCCCGCCCGACGGCGAACTCGGAGCCGAGCTCCCGCTCGGTTCCGTCAGGCAGGATCAAGCTGGCCCGGTCGGCCACGGCCTCAACTTCTACCACGGTCACCTCCCGGGCGCGGAGCGGCGACGACGATCACCGCCGGCCACACCGCCACGACCGGCCCAGCGCAGCCGCATCGCCGTGTTCGTCCACCGCTCGACCAAGTTAGTATCCGCTAGGTTAGTGCCTGCTAGCCGGATTGTTCCCCTGCCGGCGAGGGTACCCTAGTGAGCCAGATGACCGAAAGAGATGCGAGGTTCCCGGAACAGCTCGAAGAGCTCTTCACCGAGTTGTGGCAGCTGCCCGGCTTCGCCGCGCGGCGCGGCGGCTACCGGCCGCCCGTCGACTGCTTCCGCACCGAGGATCCGCCCGCCGTGACCGTGGTCGTCGACCTTTCCGGCGTCGATCCCGACGACGTCGAGGTCACCGTCTCGGAACGAACGGTCAGCATCGAGGGCGTCAGGCGGCGGCCGCGCCACGAGGGACGGGTCTCCTACCGGCAGATGGAGATCGAGTACGGGCCCTTCTGCCGCCGCGTCACCCTGGCCGAAGACGTCGATCCCGAGCGAGCGGAAGCGCAGTACGACCGCGGCCAGCTGCGCATCGTGATGCCGCTCGCCCAGAAGCCGCGGACCGGCAGGATCATGATCGTCCTCGGAGAGCGGGAGGAGCGCCGATGAGTGAGCTCGAGCAGGAGGTCATGCTCGACGGCGAGGAGGTCGAGGTTCCGTCGACGCTCCCGGTGCTGCCGCTGAAGGAGACTGTCGTCTTCCCGCAGTCGATGACACCGCTGGCGATCGGACAGGAGCGCTCGATCAAGCTCGTGGACGACGTGGCGTCGGGGGACCGGATGGTCGCCCTCGTCAGCGTGAAGAACGAGGACGCGGAGTCGCCGGGGTGGGACGACCTGCACGAGATCGGTACCGCCGCGGTGATCCAGAAGCTGATGCGGATCCCGGACGGCACCTTGCGGATCCTCGTCCAGGGCGTCCGCCGGATCCGCCTCGAGCGGCAGGTCGAGGACGAGCCGTACCTCATCGGCGAGTTCGCCGAGGTGCCCGAGGTGGTCGAGGAGTCGAAGGAGCTGGAGGCGCTGACGCGCAACGTCCAGAACCAGTTCGGCAGCATCATCGCCGCGCTGCCGTACCTGCCGGAGGAGCTGCGGCTGGCGGCCGCCAACATCGACGACCCGACCATCCTTTCGTACCTGATCGCGTCGACGATGAGGCTCAAGACCGAGGAGAAGCAGCAGCTGCTCGCGACCGCGAACGTCGAGGAGCGGCTCCGCGCGATCTCCGCGATCCTGAGCCGCGAGCTCGAGGTGATCGAGCTCGGCTCGAAGATCCAGTCGCAGGTCGTCTCGGAGATGGAGAAGGGCCAGCGCGAGTACTTCCTGCGCCAGCAGCTGAAGGCGATCCAGGAGGAGCTCGGCGAGGGCGACGAGCAGCAGGCCGAGGTGAACGAGCTGCGGTCGCAGCTGGCCGAGCTGACGCTGCCGGAGGAGGTCCGGAAGGCAGCCGAGCGAGAGCTGTCGCGGCTCGAGAAGCTGCCGGCGGCGGCGGCGGAGTACGGCGTGATCCGGACGTACCTCGACTGGATCACCACCCTCCCCTGGGACAAGACCACCGAGGACAACCTCGACCTCGACCAGGCGCGGCGCATTCTCGACGAGGATCACTACGACCTCGAGAAGGTGAAGGACCGGATCGTCGAGTACCTGGCCGTCTCGAAGCTGAAGGGCGACGTGAGCGGACCGATCCTCTGCTTCGTCGGCCCGCCGGGCGTCGGCAAGACGTCGCTCGGACAGTCGATTGCCCGGACGCTCGGGCGGAAGTTCACGCGCATCTCGGTCGGCGGCGTCCGCGACGAGGCGGAGATCCGCGGCCACCGCCGCACCTACATCGGCGCGATGCCCGGGACCATCATCCGCGCGCTCCGCGACGCCGAGTCGAGGAACCCGGTCTTCCTGATCGACGAGATCGACAAGATGGGCGCCGACTGGCGCGGCGACCCGGCGAGCGCGATGCTCGAGGTGCTCGACCCCGAGCAGCACTCGACCTTCCGCGACCACTACCTCGACCTGCCGTTCGACCTGTCCAAGGTCCTCTTCATCTGCACCGCCAACCAGCTGGAGACGATCCCCGGGCCGCTCCTCGACCGCATGGACGTGATCCAGCTCTCCGGCTACACGGAGGACGAGAAGATCCAGATCGCGCGGCGATTCCTCGTCCCGAAGCAGCTCGACGCCCACGGGCTCTCTCCCGACCAGGTCGAGATCGAGGACGACGCGCTCAGGACGATCGTTCGGGAGTACACGCGCGAGGCCGGCCTGCGGAACCTCGAGCGCCGCATCGCCGACGTGCTGCGCAAGACCGCGCGGCGCGTCGCCGAGGGGGCGACGGGGGACGTGCACGTGGGCGAGGCGGCGGTGCGCGAGGCGCTCGGGCCGCGCCGGTTCGCCGGCGAGGTTCGGAAGCGGACGTCGCAGCCCGGAGTCGCCACCGGGCTCGCCGTGACCGCCGTCGGCGGCGACGTCCTCTTCATCGAGGCGACCGCCTATCCCGGCCAGGGAGGCCTCCGGATCACCGGCCAGCTCGGCGACGTGATGCAGGAGTCCGCGCAGGCCGCGCTCTCGTGGGTGCGCAGCAACGCCGAGCGGCTCGGGATCGACGAGAGCTGGTTCGCGAAGCACGACATCCACATCCACGTCCCGGCGGGCGCGGTGCCGAAGGACGGCCCATCGGCCGGAGTGACGATGGCGACCGCGATCGTCTCCCTCGCGACCGGTCGGACCGTGTCCGAGGAGGTGGGGATGACCGGCGAGATCACACTCACCGGCCAGGTGCTCCAGATCGGCGGAGTGCGCGAGAAGGTGCTCGCGGCGCAGCGTGCCGGGCTGAAGACGGTGGTCCTGCCGCGCGAGAACGAGGCCGACCTGAGCGAGCTCCCCGAGCAGACGCAGACCGAGATCACGTTCGTGCTCGCCGAGACGGCAGACGAGGTGCTCGACTCCGCCCTCGACGGCGGTCTCTCCGCACGACCGCGCCCGGCGCCGGAGCGGCAGGCGGCGGCTGCTCCGCAGCACGGCCGCGCAAAGCCCGCCCGTGTGCAGGGTCGAGCAGACTAGCTAGAGCTAGCGGAACGCGAAGCTGGCGACGAGCTCGGCGCAGGCGGGGGGCTCGCCGTCCTGACTGCGCCAGCGGCAGGTGAGCTGGTAGTTCTGCTTCTTGCGCAGGACGAAGGTGATCCGGTCGACGAGAGCGCCGTGGGAGATCTCGTACTGCCGTGCCCTCCGCCCGGCAACGACGAGCGTGCGCTTCGACGTCACGGTTCCCTTGAGGCTCGCGGCGTAGGCCGACGCGACGTGATCCAGCTCTTTCGCCACCCGCGGAAAGAGCGCCAGGCGGTAGGGCTTCACGAGGGGGAGCACGTTCACGGACACGACCGTGGACCCGTCCTGCCGAGCGTCGGCGGCGGTCGGACGCGTCTTCACCGTCCAGCCCTCTGGCGCCTGAAAGGAGAAGCCCGGGCCTCCGACGGTCTGTCCGGATGCGGCGGAGGTCTCCCCGGTCCCGCCGCCGCCGCATCCCGCCGCGAGCGGCAGAAGGGCGAGCACGACCAGGAGCGGCCACCAGCGTTTGTTGCGTTGCCGGGAGGGATACACTCGCTTCAGATGTCGAGCGAAAGGACCTGGAACATGCCCAAAGCTACTGACAAGGTGGCCTCGGTGGCCGGTACGGCAAGACCTTACGTGGATCGAGCCCTGCACGACGAGGAGCTCCGCGACCACGTCAAGCAGGCGTACGCGGCGGCCCGCGATATCTACGTCGACCTGCTCGCACCTCGCAGCGTCGTCGGTGCGGCCCAGCGCGTGGCCAGCGACCAGGACATCCAGGACAACCTCCGCGTCGCCGTCGCGGAGCTCCGACAAGCCGCGACCCGCCTTCAGGCACGGCCGAGGAAGAGGCATCCGGGCCGCGCGCTCTTCCTGCTCGCCGGCCTCGTCGTCGGCCTCCTCTTCAACCCCTTCACCGGCCCGGAGACCCGCCGCTGGATGAAGGACAAGCTGTTCGGTGGAGACGACGAGTTCGGCTTCGAGGAGCAGTCCGGGAACGGCGGAATCGGCGCGGCCTGAACCCGAGGCGTCGGGCCGGTCGCTGTCGGTCGATTACGCCCGGTCGAGCACCGGGAGCGGCGAGGGGAGTTCGCCGACGGAGCCCGGACCGCCCCCGACAGTCACCGTGACGGGCGCGCGCATCGCGCGACGCAGCGAACCGGGGTCGAGACCGCTCGCGGTGGAGATGTCGCTCGACCGGAGGAGGATGGCCCCGGGGGTCGGGGCGGCGCTCGTCGTCGACAGCCGCGCCGAGAACGGCACCGCGGGCAGGATCCGGATGTCCTCGAGATGCTTCCACGCGTTCAGGTACCGGGTGGGATCCACCGAGCCGTCGTAGCCGAGGAACAGCATCGAGACGGGGTGCACCTCGAAATGGAGGTGGAACGGCGTCCCCTGTGCGTCGCCGGTGTTGCCGACGAAGCCGAGCACCTGGCCCGCGGTGACGTGGCGGCCGTCGACGGCCAGGCTCGTGTAGGCGGAGAGGTGCGCGTAGTAGAACTCGTTGCCGCCGCCATCACGAAGCCAGAGGCGCCATCCGCCGATCTCGTTCCAGCCGACCGAGAAGACGGTACCGCTCGCGACCGCGAGGACCGGCGCCCCGAGCGGGGCGAAGATGTCGTCGCCGTGATGCCAGCCGCCCGAGACGTCGCCGCGCGGCGCGCCGAACGTGTCGCCGTAGCCCGACGGGCCGTAGACCGGGAAGACGTAGCCCCCGGCGGTCAGCTTCGGCGTCACCGTCGGCGGCGTGAGGACCGGCGGCCCGGACGTCCTCTTCGCACGGTTGTGGTTGGCGGTCTTGCCGGCGCGGTCGGCACCCTCGCTGCCCGGCACCGGAATCGGCAGCGGCCGCGCCCGGCGTGCGGTTGTCGTGATGCTCGGCGCGACCGACGTGCTGGTGGCCGTCGACGTCGGCGTGCTCGCGGGCGGTCGTGAATAGGCGTCTGCGTAGCCGATCCTGATCTCGCTCCCGGCAGGCAGTCCCCCGTGATCCAGGTCGAGGTGGACGACCAGGCCCGTGACCGTGCCCCGCCACGACGGCGACGAGGCCGGGCCCTTCTTCGTCGACTCGGCGAGGACGACCGCGTATCCCCAGTCCGCAAGCTGGATCCTCGTGTTCGCGACGCCGGGTGACGCCGCGCCGAGCACGACGAGATTCGTCAACGTCGAGTCGCCGAGGTCTCCGACGGTCCCAGCCGAGGTCACCGACGACTGGACCGCGTCGGCAGTGATCTCACCGGCGAACAGGGAGAGGCCGGAGACCGTCGTGGTGACGCTGGCCGTGCCGTCGGGCGCACTCGCGCTGGCGCTGACCGACGTCGCCTGGGCAGAGACGACGGAACCGTCGGCCGGGTACGCGAACGGGGCGTCGGGCACGGTCGCATTCGGCGGTGCGCTCGCATCGCCCGTCGCGCCGACCGACGCCTGGTCGGGTCCGACGATCTGGATCGCGAGCCCTTCGGCGGTCGCGGGCGGACCGGGTGACACCGGCGGCGAGGCCGAGGCGCCGCCGACCGATGCGCTGACGACGGCGAGGCCGAGAACGACGAGGCAGAGACGCCCTTTCACGCGACCTCATTATGGGCAATCCGGCGGGACGCGCCCGTTACGCTTATGTCCGGCTCCGGGCGCGCCATGCCACCTGAACGGCGACGAGGATCATCAGGGCACCGAACAGTCGCTGGAGCGCGTGTTCCGGCATGTGCTCGGCGACGATCACGCCGCCTTCGACGCCGACGACGGCGGCGAGCCCGATCACGACTGCCGGACGCCAGCGGACGTTGCCGTATCGCTGCTGCCGCCACGTCCCCGCCGCGACGGTGGGGATGATCGCGAGCAGCGAGCTCGCCTCCGCGTGCAGCTGCGTCAGTCCGAGCCCGAGCGTTAGCGTCGGCACGAACAGGATGCCGCCGCCGACGCCGAATAGCCCGGCGAGGATGCCCGCGGCGACGCCGAGAGCGACGGCGAGAAAGACGTCCTGCATCAGATCAGGAGCTTGATGCCGATCCCCGTCAGGAGCAGCGCGAAGAGCAGCGAAAGCGTGCGGCCGGCGATGCGCTGCTGGAGGGTGGTGCCCACGATGGCGCCGGCGGCCGCAGGCAGTCCGACCAGCATTGCCGCGCCGGGCTCGAGGTGGCCGTGGATCGCGTAGGAGATGGTGCCGGCGAGCGCGATGATCCCGATCGCGGCGAGCGACGTCGCCATCGCAGGGCGTTCCTGCCAGCGTTCGGACAGGAGCAGCAGCGGGACGACGAGGATCCCCCCGCCGACGCCGAACAGCGCGCTGAAGAAGCCGGCGGCAATCCCGATCATGACCAGCTGGATCACGCTTGCCTATTCTCCACCAGAGTGGAAACGGCGAAGCTGATCGCTCGCCTGGGCGAGCGGCCGGACGCAGCCGGCGTGCTCCTCGACGTCGACGGCACGGTGGCGCCGATCGTCGAACGGCCGGAGGACGCCACCGTTCCCGAGGCGACGCGGGAGCTCCTGCGCGGCCTCGCAGGACGCTACGCGCTCGTCGCGTGCATCAGCGGGCGCACCGAGGGGGACGCGCGGCGCGTCGTCGGCGTCGACGGGATCATCTACGTCGGGGAGCACGGGATGGGCCTCGACCGGCGCGCCGTCGAGTGGGCCGACGAACTCGACCTCCTGGTGGAGGAGAGCGGCTGGCGGCCCGAGCGCAAGGAGTACTCGGCCGCGTTCCACTACCGAACCGCACCGGACCAGTCGGCCGCCGTTGCGTCGCTCCGGAAGGTCGAGCGGCGAGCAGTCGAGCTCGGCCTCCGCCCGCGCTGGGGACGGAAGGTGCTCGAGGTGCTGCCGCCGGTGGCCGCCAACAAGGGGACCGCGATCCGCACGCTCCTCTCCGGTCGCGGGCTCCGTCGCGCCCTGTATGCAGGCGACGACGCCACCGACCTCGAGGCGTTCCGGGGACTCGACGGCCTCGACCTCGCCGTGCGGGTCGCGGTCGTGTCGGACGAGGGTCCGAGCGCGCTCGGGCAGGCCGCAGACGTGATCGTCGGCGGCACCTCCGAGCTGGTCGAGCTGTTGAGGCGCCTCTGATGCACCTGACCGACGAGGTGCTGGCTCCGATTCGGGCGCGGTACGGCGAGCCGAGGATCCTTGAATGGGAGGGCGAGATCTCCGAACGGGAGTACGGGATCGCCACGTATGACCCGCTTCGCACCCACGACGTCACGCTCTTCATTCTCAACCGCGACCGGCTGGCGCTGATCCGGAAGCACCCGTTCCCGCCGGACGTCTGGCGGCCGCCGGGCGGCGGCGTGAAGGAGGGCGAAGACTTCATCCAGGCGGTGCGGCGCGAGGCGCAGGAAGAGACCGGCCTGCAGGTCGAGCTCCAGCGGTACCTCGTCGAGGCGCGGGCGCGATTCGCGTCCGGCGGACGGTTGCTCGACTGGCGGACGCACGTCCTCCTCGCGACCACGGCCGACGAGGAGATCGCGCCGCGCGACCTCGACGAGATCGCCGAGGCGCGCTGGGGGACGCTCGACGAGCTCGCCGGCCCGTTGCGCGAGCGGCTGCTCGCCACCGGCCGGGCGTTCTGGCGCTACCGCGTGGCGCTGCACGACGCAGCCCTGGCAGCAATCGCCGCGCCCTCCGGCGCGGCCGACAGCGCCAAGTAACAGACTGTTACCTGGCGAGGCTGTGAGAGTCGTGAGGGTGCCGGCACCCGGGCGTCACAGGATCCGATTCACGCTGTCACCGTGCCCGCTGCAGCACCTCGCATCGATGTCCGGCTCGTCGCGGCAATTGCTCTGGTCGACGATCCGGGGAGGCCGATGGCCGAGACGAACCGGAGAATCGGCGCACTTGCAGAGGATCTCGGTCTGTCGCGACCGAGCTACGAGCAGGTGCGCCACCTCGTGAAGCGGCATCGCCGTGGCCGCCTCGACCCGACGATCGGGAAGATCTTGCTCGAGATCGCTTTCCGGTCGAGGCCACCGGAGGCACTTCTCGACTACCTCGCCGGGACGCCACTGGCGAGCAGGTAACAGACTGTTACTTGGGATTTGAGCGGTCGCGCGCGTACCAGACCATGTCGTACCCGTGCCAGCGCACGCCCTCGCCGCCGAGCACGAAGCCGAGCCGCGCCATCACCGCACGTGACCTGACGTTGTCGGGCGTCGTGAAGGAGTAGAGGCGCGGCTCGGCCGAGAGGTGCTCGCGCCACACGTCGACCCCCGCCCGGCCGCCCTCCGTCGCAAGGCCACGGCGCCAGAAATCACGGTGCAACACCCAGCCGACCTCGGGGACCGGCCGGTCGGGGGAGAGCGGCCAGTCGTGGTGGCAGAGCAGTCCGATCCGCCCGATCAGCCGGCCCGTCCCGAGGTCGCACGCGGCCCACTGGGAGTAGCCGTCCGTCTCCCAGGCGAGCATCAGCCTGCTCACCTGGGCCCGGGTCTCGTCAGAGTGAGCGCCGGCATCGTCTCCAGGTACTCCGGCTGCTCGTAGATCTCGTGTAGCGGCTCCACGTCCTCGTCGTGCCAACGGCGGAGCAGCAACCGCCCGGTCGTCACCTCGGTGGGCACCATCCCGCCGTACGCTACTCGCGTGACGAGCCTGTCCACGCCGCTGCTCGTGGTCGTGTTCGTGGCAGGCTCGGCGGCGACCTGGATCGCAGGCATCTCCCTCTCCAAGAGCACCGACTCCCTCGATCGACGGTTCGGGCTCGGGGAGGCGCTCGGCGGCCTGATCCTGCTCGCGATCGCGGGAACGCTCCCGGAGATCGCCATCGTCGCCTCGGCCTCGCTCGCCGGCCACCTCGATCTCGCGGTGGGAAACCTGATCGGCGGGATCGCGATCCAGACGCTCGTCCTCGTGGCACTCGACGCCGCGGCGGGGCCGGACCGGCCGCTGAGCTACCTCGTCGGATCGCTGACGCCCGTGCTCGAGGCGTTCATCGTCGTCGTCTGCCTGGCGACCGTCCTCGGCGGCGGCGCCCTGCCCGCCCAGACCAGCGTCGGCGACGTCAGCCCGACGTCGATCGCGGTCGTCCTCCTCTGGATCGGCGGCGTCTGGGTCGTCAACCGCGTGCGGATGCGCACCGACTGGAAGATCGACATGCCGGGCGCCCGACCCGGCCGCCGCCATGTCCGAGAGGATCACCCGGCCGAGCGCCGCCCGTTCGCGAACCGGCCGACGTGGTTCGTCGTCGTCGTCTTCCTGGCCGCCGCCGGCATCACGCTCGGCGCCGGGGTGACACTGCAGTCGTCGGGCAACGAGCTCGCCGGGCGGATGGGCCTCCAGGGAGCGATCTTCGGGGCCACAGTCCTCGCGGCGGCGACGGCACTGCCGGAGATCTCGAGCGGGATCGCGGCGGTGCGCCTGGGCGACCACCAGCTCGCGATGGGCGACATCCTGGGCGGCAACTCGTTCCAGCTGACGCTCTTCCTGCTCGCCGACGTCCTCGCCGGCACGCCGGTGATCGTGGCCGAGAGGCATTCGGACGTGTGGCTCGGCGCAGCCGGGCTGCTGATGACGGGCATCGTCGGCGCCGCGGTGGTCGCGCGCCCCGAGCGCTGCTTCATGCGGGTCGGGATCGACTCGATCGCGCTGGTCGTGATCTATGCGGCGGTGATCGCGTTCTTGCCCAAGGTCACGTAGCGCGGAGGACGTCCCAGGCACGGCCGACGTCGTCCTCGGTGGTGCGGTCGCTTCCGATCGCAAGCCGGAGGACATAGCGGTCGTTCAGCTTCGTGTGCGAGATGAAGATCTCGCCGCTCGCGTTCACCCGCTCGAGGATCGCCTCGTTCTCCTCGTCCCTCCCCTCCCTCCGGAAGCAGACGACAGAGAACGGCCGCGGCGCACACAGCTCCCACCCCGGCTCTTCCCGCACCCAGTCCTCGAACAGCTCGGCCAGACGGATTGCCTCGCGAATGCGGTGCCTCAGACCCTCGGCGCCGTAGCAGCGGAGGACCGCCCAGAGCTTGAGCGAGCGAAAACGCCGCCCGAGGGCCGGTCCGTACTCGCTCAGGTTGAGCACGCCCTCGTCGCTCGTCCGCAGGAACTCGGGGACGAGCGAGAACGCGTCGCGGAGCTCGGTCGGTCGGCTCGTCCAGAAGAGGGAGCAGTCCATCGGCGTGAACATCCACTTGTGCGCGTTGACGACCAGCGAGTCGGCGCGTTCGATCCCCTCGAACGCCCAGCGCAGCTCGGGACACACCATCGCGGAACCGGCGTACGCGGCGTCGACGTGGAGCCACGCGCCTGCCGCTGCGCAGCGCTCGGCGATCGCCGGCAGCGGGTCGACCGACGTCGTGGAGGTCGTGCCCACCGTCGCCACCACCGCGGCGACGTCCTTCAGCTCCAGAGCGCCGGTCCGCATCCGGAACGCATCGTCGGACGGGACTTTGCGGAGCTCCATGCCCAGCATCCGCGCCGCCTTGTCGGCGGCCGAGTGGGCGTGCTCGGAGCAGACGACCACGTTCCGGCCGGTCGTGTGCCGTGCCGCGACCAGCGCGGCGAGCGTGGAAGTGGAGGCCGTGTCCTCGATGTGCCCGTGCCAGGCGGGCGGCAGCCCGATCAGCTGTGCGACCCAGTCGCAGACCAGGAGCTCGAGCTCGGTCGAGGCAGGCGCCGTACGCCAGAGGAAGCCGACCGAGTTCAACGTGGCGGCGAGCAGCTCGGCGAGGATCCCGGGCTCGGCGCCGGTCGTGGCGAAGTAGGCGAAGAAGCGCGGGTGCTGCCAGTGGGTGACGCCGGGGAGCAGGATCTCGTCGAGGTCGCGGAGCACCGCCTCGAAGGGCTCGGGCTCCTGGGGCGGCAACCGAGGGAGCCGCGCGCGGATCTCACCGGGCCGGACCTGCGCGAGCACCGGCAGCTCGGCGACGCGCTCCAGGTAGTCGGCGGCCCAGTCGACCGCTCGGTGGCCGTCCTCCCGGAACGTGGTCACTTCTTGACCTTCACCTTCGACCACGGCCGCGTGTTGACGATCTGGTCCTTCGACAGCCACGCCCGCCGGGCCTGTCCGATGCCGAGGGTCGCGTAGCCGAGCGCGCCGACGGAGTGCGCATCCGTCGAGACGACGATCCCGACCCCTCGCTCTCCGGCCAGCCGCGCGTCGGCATCGCGCAGGTCGAGCCGGTCGGGCTGCGAGTTGATCTCGACCGCCGTCCCGGTCTCCACCCCCTTCGCGAACACCCGCTCGAGATCGATGTCCATCGGGCCGCGCTTGTTGATCTTTCGACCCGTCAGGTGACCGATCACGTCGACGTTCGGGTTCTCCATCGCTGCCAGCAAGCGTTCCGTGGGCGAGGTGGAGAACGCCGCGTGGATGGACGCCACCACCCAGTCGAGCCCGGCGAGCGTCTGGTCGGGGACGTCCAGCATGCCGTTCGCGCGGATGTTCACCTCGATCCCGTGCAGCAGCCGGAACGGCTTCAGCCGCGCCGCGAGCCCGGCCAGCTCCTCGGCCTGCGCCTCCAGGCGCCCGTCGCGCAGATAGTGCGAGTGGTCGGTGATCGCGAGGTACGAGTAGCCCCGCGCCCTGGCGGCGAGCGCCATCTCCTCCATCGTGTTCTTCCCGTCCGCCGACCAGGTCGTGTGCGCGTGCAGGTCGCCCCGCAGGTCATCTTCCCCGACAAGGACCGGCAGCTCCCCACGCCGTGCAGCCTCCAGCTCGCCCGCCGACTCGCGCAGCTCCGGCGGGATGAACTGGTAGCCGAGCCACTCGTACAGCTCCTCCTCGGTTCGGAACGTGTGCACCTCTCCCGACTCGACCTCCGTGATCCCGTACTCGGAGATCGAAAGGCCCCGCCGCTGCGCCTCCTCGCGCATCGCGACGTTGTGGTTCTTCGAGCCGGTGAAGTGCTGGAGCAGGTTCCCGTAGCACTCCGGCGGCACGACCCTGAGGTCGAACCGGAGACCGTCGTGCGAGATCACGGTGGCCTTCGTCCCCCCCTTGGCGACGACGTCCGCGACCCACCCCAACCCGGTAAAGGCATCGATCAGCGCCTCCGCGTCGGCGGCGGTGGCGATGATGTCGAGGTCCCGGAACGTCTCACGGCGACGGCGGACGCTGCCTGCCTCCGACACCTGCTCTGCGGCCGGGTGGGCGCGCAGCACCTCGACCGCAGCCAGTACTGCGGGCAGCCCCTGACCGAGCAGGGGCCGAGTCGGTGCCTTCGGCTTCGAGCGCTCGCGGAGCGCCTTCAGGACGTTCTCCTCGACCTTCGGCCCGAGACCCGTGAGCGTCCGCAGCCGCTGCTGCTCGGCGGCCTCGCGCAACCCCTCCAGCGTGGTCACGTCGAGCTCCTTCCAGATCCGCCGAGCGGTCTTGGGGCCGAGGCCCGGCAGGCGCATGAAGGCGACCACGTCCGGCGGGATCCGCTCCTTCCGCTTCGCGAGCGCCTCGATCTCGCCCTGCTCGACGATCTGGACGATCTTCTCCTCGATCGTCTTCCCGATGCCCTGGAGCTCCTTCGCCTTTCCGTCGAGGGCGAGCTGCGCGATCGAGCCGCCCGTCTCGCCGATCCGCTGCGCGGCCCGTCTGTAGGCGAGCACCCGGAACGGCTCCGTCCCCTCGAGCTCGAGCATGTCGGCGAGCAGCTCGATCTGCTCGATCACCTCTGCGTTCCGCGGCATGGCCACTGTCGCGATCATAGGCACCGTGCCCCGAGCCACGGTCTGCCTCCCGACGTACAACGAGCGCGAGAACCTCGAGCCGATGGTCGCCGCCCTCCTCGACCGGCTGGGCACCGACGACACGGTGCTGGTGATCGACGACGGCTCGCCCGACGGCACCGGCCGGATCGCCGACCGCCTCGCCGAGGAGCACGCCCGGGTCGCCGTCCTCCACCGCACCGCGAAGGAAGGGCTCGGCCCGGCCTACCTGGCCGCCTTCCGACACGCTCTCGCCGGCGGCGCCGACCTCGTGCTCGAGATGGACTGCGACTTCTCCCACGACCCCGACGACGTTCCCCGCCTGATCGCCGCGGCCGCCGACGCCGACGTCGTGCTGGGCTCCCGGTACGTCCGGGGGGGCCGGGTGGAGAACTGGGGCATGGGGCGCCGCTTCGTCTCGCGGGCGGGCTCGCTGTACGCGCAGGTGCTGCTCGCCGCGCCGATCCGCGACCTGACCGGCGGCTTCAAGTGCTACCGGCGCGAGGTGCTGGAGCGGATCGACCTCGACGCCGTGTCCTCCCGCGGCTACGCGTTCCAGATCGAGACGACCTACCGGGCCCTCCGCGCGGGCTTCCGCGTCGTCGAGGTCCCGATCACCTTCAGCGACCGCGAGGCGGGCGCGTCCAAGATGAGCCGGTCGATCGTGCTCGAGGCGATCTGGCGCGTTCCATACCTGGGGGTCCAGACACTGACCGGCCGTCTACGCTGACCCCGATGGTCGAGGTCACCGACCAGACGTTCGCCGAAGACGTGCTGGAAGCCGACCGGCCCGTGGTCGTCGACTTCTGGGCGCCCTGGTGCGGCCCGTGCAAGGCCGTCGGCCGGGCGCTCGAGGAGCTGGAGGCCGAGCACGGAGACCGGGTCGGCTTCGTGACGGTCAACATCGACGACCATCCCCTGAGAGCAGCCGAGCACGGAGTGCTCTCGCTGCCGACCGTGATCCTCTTCGAGGGCGGAGTCGCCCGGCAGGCGGTGGTCGGGGCGCGACCGCGCGCCCACTTCGAGAAGCAGTTCGCCGCCTGGCTCGGCTAGGCCGGAACCGGCTGCAGCCTGACGCGCGGTTCGATCATCGCCTGGCGGCGAAGTGCTCGAAGCCGCCGAGTTCGACGCGCTCGCCGTGCAATCGCAGCTCGACACCGTCGCCCTCCTCGCACCGGCCGATCTCGGGGAAGCCGAGGGCTCCCCCGTGCGGGACGGCCGCGAGGAGCTCGTAGTCCTCGCCGAAACCGAGGTCGGTGAGCTCGGCGCCGTCGGCGAGCGGTACGCGGTCGAGCTCGACGACCACTCGGCAGCCGGAGCGGGCGGCGACGTGCCCGGCATCCCGGGCGAGGCCGTCGGAGACGTCGATCAAGGCGTGCGCCGTCCTCGCCAGCGCCCTCCCCTCCTCGAGCCGGAGCGGCGGGCGGACGTAGCTGCCGCGGCGAAACGCGGCCCCGGACGCGCCGAGCGGCCCCGTCACGACCAGGACGTCGCCCGGCTGCGCCCCCGCCCGCCCGGGAACCCGCTCCGACGTGCCGATCGCGGTCACGCTCAGGACGAGGCGCTCGGAGTCGCTCGTGTCGCCGCCGATCACAGGCGTGCCCGCCTCCGCGAGGCCCTCGTACAGCTCCACTACGTCGGCGACCGCGGTACCGGACGGCGCCGCCAGCGTGACGACCAGCCCCTCCGGATGGGCGCCCGACGCCGCCAGGTCGCTCAGATTGACCGCGGCCGCACGGAAACCGAGGTCGCGCCAGGAGATCCAGTCCAACCGGAAGTGCACGCCCTCGACGAGGACGTCCTGGGTGACGACGCGCCCGTCCGCCAGCTCGGCCGCGTCGTTGGAGATCCGCACGGCCAGCCCGCGCCGCTCGAGCTCGGCGAGCAGGCCCAGCTCGCCGACGTCAGCGAGCCGTGATCCCGACGACATCGACGGGCCCTTCGCCGGCACCGATCTCGGCGAGGCCGTTCGCGACCGCGCGCGATGCGGCGGCCGCGGCCGCGCGGGCCGCATCCGCGAGGGACAGTCCCCCGGCCAGGCCTGCGGCGAGCGTCGCCGAGTGGGTGCAGCCGGCACCGTGCGTCGCTGCGACGTCGGAGCGCTCGACGGGGATCTCGACGTGCTCGCGGCCGTCGAAGAGGTGGTCGGAGGAGTCGACACTGTGACCGCCGGTGACAACCACCGCCGACGCTCCGAGCTCGTGGAGCCGCTCGGCCAGCGCGGCGCTCGTTCCCGCTCCTCCGGTGAGCGCCTCTGCCTCGGGGACGTTCGGCGTCACGACCGTCGCGAGCGGGAACAGCCGCTCGACCATGACCGCGACGGCGTCCTCGCGCAGGAGCCGCGCGCCCGAGGTCGCGACCATCACCGGGTCGACGACGAGCGGGACGGGATGCTCGGCGAGGAACGCGGCGACCGTCTCGACGATGTCGGCCGAGAACAGCATCCCGGTCTTGGCCGCGTCCACGCCGATGTCGGAGAACACGGCCTCGAGCTGCGCGCGGACGAACTCGGGCGGCACCTCGAGGACGCCGGTGACGCCGAGGGTGTTCTGGGCCGTGAGCGCGACGATCGCGGACGTCCCGTGGCAGCCGGCGGCCGCGAAGGCCTTCAGGTCGGCCTGGATCCCGGCGCCGCCCCCCGAGTCGGAGCCGGCGACGGTCAGGCAACGGCGTACGGGCGGGGCTTGCATTCGCAGCTAGCATCGTGTCACGGCCGCAGACGTTCGTGGAGGTGCCATGGGAACACCGTTCACGCACACGACCTGGCAGGTGAAGCCGGGCCGCGAGGAGGAGTTCGTCACTCGCTGGCGCGAGTGGGCGGAGTGGAGCCACCGGCAGGGCCTCAGCGCCCGGGCGCGGCTGCTCAGGGACGTCGAGAGCCCGGGGAGGTTCGTCAGCTTCGGCCCCTGGGAGACGATCGCATCGGTTCGCCGCTGGCGTGGCGACCCGGGCTACCACGAGCGCGTCGCCCGGTTGCAGGAGCTCGTCGAGCGCTTCGAGCCGAGGACGCTGGAGCAGGTCGCCGAGATCTGAGCGGGTCCCCGCGCCGCTACCCTCGTCGGATGGCGGTGGGCGCTGCGCCCTGGGCGGGGATCCTCGAAGGGGAGGAGCTCGCGCACGTCGCGAACGAGCCGGCCCGCGAGGCGCGCACGGCCCCGTTCCCCGCCGACCTCGCGGCCAAGGTGCGCGTCGCCCTCGAGGCGCGCGGCGTCCACGAGCTGTACGAGCACCAGCTGGAGGCCTGGGACGCGGCACGCCGGGGCGAGCACGTCGCGGTCGTCACCGGCACGGCGAGCGGGAAGTCGCTCGCCTTCAACCTCCCGGTGCTCGATGCGCTCGCGCGCGAGCCGAGGAAGCGGGCGCTCTACCTGTATCCGACGAAGGCGCTGACGCAGGACCAGCTCCGATCGCTGACCGAGCTGAAGGTGCCGCGCCTCAGGCCTGCGATCTACGACGGCGACACCGACGCCGAGCGGCGCTGGCAGATCAGGAAGTGGGCGAACCTCGTCCTCACGAATCCCGACATGCTCCACGTCGGCGTCCTCCCCCACCACGACCGCTGGGGCGACGTGCTGGCGAATCTCGCGTACATCGTCGTCGACGAGGCGCACGTCTACCGCGGCGTGTTCGGGTCGCACGTCGGCAACGTCCTGCGGCGCCTCCGCCGAATCGCGCGCGTCTACGGCGCGGAGCCGCAGTTCCTGCTCGCCTCGGCGACGATCGCGAACCCCGCCGGCCTCGCGCACTCGCTGCTCGGCCTCGACATGACCGTGGTCGGCGACGACGCCGCGCCCCGCGCCGAGCGGACGATCGCGCTGTGGAACCCGGAGCTCATCGACGGGGAGCTCGGGATCCGCGTGAGCGCGCTCGGCGAGGCGTCCCGGCTGATGGCCGACCTCGTCTCCCAGGGGCTGCGCACGCTCTGCTTCGCGAAGAGCCGGAAGTCGGCCGAGCTGATCCACAGGTTCACGGTCGACCGCCTCGGTCGCGAGTACCGCGACCGCCTCTCTCCCTACCGCGCGGGCTACACCCCGGCCCAGCGGCGCGAGATCGAGCGGCGCCTGGCCGCCGGCGAGCTGCTCGGCGTCTCGGCCACGGACGCCCTCGAGCTCGGCATCGACATCGGCCTGCTCGACTGCGTGATCTCGACGGGCTTTCCGGGCACCGTCGCGAGCCTGCGCCAGCAATGGGGCCGCGCCGGCCGCCGCGGGCACGGCCTCGCGATCCTGGTCGCGAGCGAGGACGCGCTCGACCAGTACTTCATGCGCGAACCCGAGACACTGCTCGGCCGGCAGGTCGAGGCGGCGATCCTCGACCACGCGAACCCGCGGGTGCTGGACGGACACGTCCGCGCCGCCGCCTTCGAGGCGCCGCTCGACGACGCCGACCGCGACGTGCTCGGCGACGAGGCGCTGGAGCGGGCGGCCCTCCTTCCGGAGCTGCGTGCGACGCCGGCCGGGTTCGTCTGGGCCGGGCGCGACTACCCCGCCGCCCGTGTCCCGTTGCGGTCCACCAGCCCGGACGCCTTCTCGGTGATCGACACCGAGACGGGCTCCGTCCTCGGCCTGGTCGAGCGCGAACGCGCCTACTCGACCGTGCACGAAGGTGCCGTCTACCTGCACCTCGGCCGATCCTACCGCGTGGCCGCGCTCGACCTCGACGCCCGGCAGGCGCTGGTCACGCCCTTCGACGGCGACCTGTACACGCAGGCGAAGAAGGACACGACGACGGCGATCGACGAGCCGCTGCGCGTCGAGTCCCGCCTCGGCCTCGAGCTCACCTGGGGACGGGTCTCCGTCACCGAGCAGGTCATCGCCTACCAGCTGAAGAAGGCCTCGACGCAGGAGACGCTCGACCTCGTCGCGCTCGACCTCCCGGAGACGACCTTCGAGACCGAGGCGATCTGGTTCTGCCCGGAAGCATGGATGCTCGAGGGCCTGGCGCAGATGCCGAAGCTCCTCGGCAGCCTGCACGCCGCCGAACACGCGCTGATCGCGCTGCTGCCGCTCTGGGCAATGTGCGACCGCTGGGACATCGGCGGCCTGTCGACGAACGTGCACTTCCAGACGGGACGGCCGACGATCTTCGTCTACGACGGGCACCCGGGCGGGGTCGGGATCAGCGAGCGCGGCTTCGACGCCTTCGAGGGCTGGGCGGCAGACACGGCGAGGCTGCTCGCCGGCTGTCCGTGCGAGCACGGTTGCCCGTCCTGCGTCCAGTCGCCGAAGTGCGGGAACCTGAACGACATGCTGGACAAGGCCGGCGCGCTCCGGCTGCTCGAACAGATGCTGTCGCGGGGCTAACCGGGCGACCCGAGGCTAGTCTCAATCAGCATGCGCCGCTGGATCCCGGCTGCGGCCGCCCTTGCCGCCCTCGCGCTCACGGCTACCGCTCTCGGCAACGGCGGCGTCGGCGACGCGCAGTTCGGCAACGGGCGCTACCCGCTCGAGTCGCGGACATTCGGCGGTTGCGCCCGCTACGCGGCGACGGTGCCCTTCTACCGCTCGTGCCTGATCGACCAGGCGACGCTCCTCGTCGAGCACACGAACGACCCGGCGAACGAGCTGCCCAGGATCGACGCATATGTCCACTCGGTCGGCGGCTGGCTCCAGGCCAACTGCCACGTGATGATGCACACGGTCGGCCGGCGCTACGGCGCGAAGGAGAAGGTGACGCTCGTCGACCTCCTGACCTACCTGCCGAAGACGAACGACCCCGGCTGCTCGGCGGGCTTCGCCCACGGCCTCCTGATCGCGCTCGGCCCCCAGATCGGGAAGCTCGGCCCGAAGGGTGCCGCCGCAGACTGCCACCGAGCACCCACGCGCTACCAGCGCTACAGCTGCATCCACGGCCTCGGCCACGCGTATGCACGTCAGTTCGACGACTTCATCGACCCGGCCCTCGCCTCGTGCAGCAAGCTCGGCCCGAGCGACGCCCTCGACTGCTCGCAGGGCGTCTTCCACGACTACTGGATCTCCGTCGCCGGGCTGGACGGCACCCGCCGGACGGTGGGCGCGGTCACCTCGCCGAGGAAGCTCTGCGCCGGACAGCCGGCGCGGTACGTGCGGGTCTGCTGGTACCGGGCACTGCTCGAGCGCCCGCCTGCGAGACCACCGGCCTCCGCCCAGGACCTGCTCGCGCTCTGCCGCGGGCTGAGCGGCCTCCAGCTCTCGGGGTGCCTGACCGGCGCGTCCCTGATCCGCTCCGACGACCCGCTCGAGCAGCTCCGCACCTGCACGCACCTCTCCTCGTCCGAGGGCGCGGACTGTGTTCGCGGTCTCCGCGTCCAGACCTACGCGCTCGCGCCGTCCTCGACGAGGCTCGGACTGATCCGCGGTTGCGCGGGCGCCCGGACGTTCCAGCGAGCCTGCTACGAGTGGCTCGGGAAGACCCTGAACGTGATCACGAACGGACGGTTCGAGCGGCTCGGCTGCACGCGCCTGCGATATGCGGCCGCCCGTGCCTCGTGTGTCCGCGGCGCCCGCTCCTACGAAGGCCCGCTCGAGACGTTCAGCTAGCTAGGTCCGAGCGAGTCCGTAGCGACCGCCGTCGAGTGACGCAGGGGACGCGCCCGGCGACATCTCGGGCTTGAGGACGAGCGTCTCCGCGGGCGCGTTCTCGAGCAACCACGCCAGGTCTTTCGACGTGAACCCACCCTGAAGTGTCGCCGGAGCGACGATCCGATCGAAATCCTCCGCTTCCCACAGCAGCCGCAGGGCATGGGAGAGCGAACGACCCTTCTCGATCCTCGCGTCGACCGGAACACCGGCGCGCACGGCGGCCCGCTCGACCGCCTCGAGGAGCGGCATCGCGACGCCGACCTCCTCGACCAGCGGCGAGTCCTCGGAGTAGCGCATGGGAACGATCACGATGTACGCAGGCACGAGAGTCGCGCCCTCCGCACGAGCGATCCGGATCGCGGCATCCAGGACCGTCGCATCGAGTGTGCCTCCGCTGAACGGCACCAGGATGCGGCGCTCTCCCGGCCTTCGCCGACGGAGGTGGACACCACTGCGCGCGACGAGCGCGGCGGCGAGGAGAGCGACGAGCGCGGCGAGTGCGACGACGGCGGCGATCACGGCGCCGGCTCGTCCCGTTCGGCGCGACTCGTGACCACGCGGATGTCGATGCCGGGCAGCTCCCGGACCATCCGGGAGAGCAGCGACCCGCCGAAGATCTCCCGGCGGCGCGATTCGTCGGGTGTTCCGACGAAGACGTAGGTGGACCCTCGTCCACCCGCGACGCGACGGACCGTCGCGACGAGATCGTCCCCCTCCTCCTCGAGGAAGTGGACGCCGAGGACGACCGCGAGCCGGCGCAGGGCGGCGAGCTGAGTCACCTCCGCTTCGGTCGGAGACCGACCGGGACGGCGAACCCAGAGCGCGTCCATCTCGGCCCCGAGCCGCTGGGCAGACCGCCATGCGCGCCGCATGATCCGCTGCGACTTCGGCTGGGGCTCGATCAGCGCGAGCACCCGCTCCGCGACCGCCTGCTGGCTCAGCGGCTCGAGCGTCTTCGAGACTCGCCGTTGCTCGACGTCCTCCGCGACCTCCCGGAGCGCGAGCTCGCGGAGCGCCGAGAGGCGCTCCCCGCGGAAGAAGTTGTCCAATGCCACCGGCACCCGTTCCGGCGGGTAGACCTTGCCCGCCCGGAGACGATCCTGCAGCGCCTCCGGGGTCAGATCGACGAGCACGACCTCGTCCGCCTCGTTGAGGATCCGGTCCGGGAATGTCTCCCGGACACGCGTTTCGGTCAGCTCGAAGATCGCGTCGTTCAGGCTCTCCAGATGCTGGACGTTGACAGTCGAGATGACGTCGATGCCCGCGTCGAGAACCTCGTCGATGTCCTGGTAGCGCTTCTGGTTGCGCATCCCGGGCGCATTCGTGTGCGCGAGCTCGTCGATCAGCGCCAGCTCGGGCGCACGCCGGATGATGCCGTCGACGTCCATCTCCTCCAGCACGAGCCCGCCGTGCTCCGCACGCAGCCGCGGGGCGACCTCGAGCCCCTCGGCGAGTGCCGATGTCTCAGGCCGCTCGTGCGGCTCCAGGTAGCCGACCACGACGTCCCGGCCCTCCGCCACCGCCTGCCGCCCCTCCTGGAGCATGCGGTACGTCTTGCCGACGCCGGCGGCCATTCCGAGCAGGATCCGATACCGGCCTCGCGCCACTCATGCACCGAAGACGTTGTGAATGATCAGGTCGATCAGCTTGATCCCGATGAACGGCAGGATCATCCCGCCGAGACCGTAGATCAGCAGATTGCGCCGCAGCAGTGCGGTCGCGCCGATCGCCCGGTACTTCACGCCGCGAAGCGCCAGCGGCACGAGCGCGGGGATGATCAGCGCGTTGAAGATGATCGCCGAGATGATCGCGCTCTGCGGCGTGCCCAGGTGCATGATGTTCAGGCTCTCGAGCGGCCCGCGCTGCCCCGGTGTGGTCGCATACGTGTACGCGAACATCGCCGGCAGGATCGCGAAGTACTTCGCCACGTCGTTCGCGATGGAGAACGTGGTCAGCGAGCCACGCGTGATCAGCAGCTGCTTGCCGACCTCGACGATCTCGATCAGCTTCGTCGGGTTCGAGTCGAGGTCGACCATGTTGCCCGCCTCCTTGGCGGCGGTCGTGCCGGTGTTCATCGCCACACCGACGTCCGCCTGCGCGAGTGCCGGCGCGTCGTTGGTTCCGTCGCCCGTCATCGCCACCATCCGGCCCCGGCTCTGCTCCTCCTTGATCAGCGCCATCTTCGCCTCCGGCGTCGCCTCGGCGAGGAAGTCGTCGACGCCGGCCTCCTGCGCGATCACCGCCGCGGTGACCCGGTTGTCGCCCGTGATCATGACCGTCCGGATGCCCATCTTCCGGAGCTCGCCGAACCGCTCGTTCATGCCGCCCTTGACGATGTCCTTCAGGTGGACGACACCGAGCGTCCAGTTGTCGCGCGCGACGACGAGCGGCGTACCGCCCTGCTCCGCGACACGCTGGACGATCGAGTCGAGCTCGGCGGGCGCGTTCCCGCCGCGCTCGGCGATGAACACCTTCACGGAGTCGGCGGCGCCCTTGCGGATCACGCTGCCGTTCAGATCGATACCGCTCATCCGCGTCTGGGCGGTGAACGGCACGAACGTGTGCTCACCGAGATCGCGCTCGCGCAAGCCGAACCGCTCCTTGGCGAGCACGACGATCGACCGTCCCTCCGGCGTCTCGTCGGCCAGCGAGGCGAGCTGCGCGACCTCGGCCAGCTCCTTCTCCTGGACGCCGTTCACCGGCAGGAATTCGGCTGCCTGACGGTTGCCGAGCGTGATCGTGCCGGTCTTGTCGAGCAGCAGCACGTCCACGTCGCCCGACGCCTCGACCGCGCGGCCCGACATGGCGAGCACGTTCCGCTGGACGAGGCGGTCCATGCCGGCGATGCCGATCGCGGAGAGAAGCGCGCCGATCGTGGTCGGAATCAGAGCGACGAGCAGCGCGATCAGGACCGTCTGCGACTGGGGCGAGCCCGCGTAGACGGAGTACGGCTTCAACGTGACGACGGCGACGACGAAGGTGATCGTCAGACCCGCCAGCAGGATGTTGAGCGCGATCTCGTTCGGGGTCTTGCGGCGCTCGGCACCCTCGACGAGCGCGATCATCCGGTCCAGGAACGACTGGCCCGGCTCCTGGGTGACCTGGATCACCAGCCGATCGGAGAGCAGCCTGGTACCGCCGGTGACGGCGGACCGGTCGCCGCCGGCCTCGCGGATCACGGGTGCCGACTCACCGGTGATCGCCGACTCGTCGACCGAGCCGACGCCCTCGATCACCTCACCGTCGGCCGGAATCACCTCGCCGGCCTCGACGACCACGACGTCCCCGCGCTGGAGCTCGGGAGCGGGCACCTCGCGGCCGTCCTGGAGACGGGCGAGCGTCGTCGTACGAGTCGCGCGCAGCGCGTTCGCCTGCGCCTTGCCGCGGCCCTCGGCGACTGCCTCTGCGAAGTTCGCGAACAGCACCGTGAGCCAGAGCCAGGTCGAGATCACCGCGACGAACCAGAGATCGCCCGTGTGACCCCGGATCAGGTTGAGAAGGAAGATCACCGCCGTGATCACGCTGCCGAGCTCGACGATGAACATCACCGGGTTCCGGATCTGGCTCCTCGGGTCGAGCTTGGGGAACGAACCCCTGACTGCGGCGAAGACGATCTTCTTCGAGAAGACGCTCGCGGAGGCGCGGGCCATTACGAGCTCTGCTCCCTGTCGAGTGCGAGGTTCAGCTTCAGGACGTTGACCCCCGGCTCCCCGAAAAAGCCGAGCGATCGGTCATCGGTGTTCTGGTCGATCAGCTCCTGGACGGTTCGGAGCGGGAGGCGACGGACCGCCGCGACCCGCTTGGACTGGAGCTGCGCGTACGCGGGCGAGATGTCCGGGTCGATCCCGGAGCCCGAGCTCGTCACCGCGTCGACCGGGATGTCGCCGATCTTCAGGCCCGGGTTGTACGGGCCCTCGAGCTCGATGACCGCGGCGGCTGCGGCCTTCACGTTCTTCGCGAGATCGGGGTTCGTCGGCCCGAGGTTCGCGAACGTCGTGGCGCCGGCGTTGTAGGCGGGCGAGGTCGACGACGGCCGCTCGTGGAAGTACTCGGGGTTCTCGAACTCCTGTCCGGCGAGCTCCGAGCCGACGACCTTGCCGTTCCGCTTGATCAGGCTGCCGTTCGCCTTGTCCTTGAACGCGACCTGCGCGAACCCGGTCATGACCGCCGGATAGGCGAAGCCGAAAGCCAGGCTCAGGACGACGACCGCGACCACCGCACCTCTCAGGTCACGCCACATCAGTTCGTCAACCCCTCGACGATGGGGCCGAGCGTGAGCGCCGGGAAGATCATCAGGCCCGCGGTGAGGGCGATCACCCCGACCAGCAGCACGACGAACGTCCCACCGTCCGTGCGGAACGTCCCGGCCGACTCCGGCACGGTCTTCTTCGCCGCCAGCGAACCGCCGAGCGCGAGCGCGGCCAGGAGCGGCACGAACCGGCCGAGCAGCATGGCGACCGCGCCGAAGTCGGCCGAGAAGTTGGTCGCGCCGTAGCCGGCGAACGCGCTGCCGTTGTTGTTGCCCTGCGAGTCGTAGGCGTACAGCGTCTCGCTGAAGCCGTGAACGCCGGCGTTGTAGATGGACGCCAGGCCGCCCTTGGTCGTGATCGCGAGCGCGGTCAGGAAGAGCACCATCGATGGGACGAACAACGCCCCGAGCGCGGCGAGCTTGATCTCGCGCGCCTCGATCTTCTTCCCCAGCCATTCGGGGGTACGGCCGACCATCAACCCGGCCACGAACACGGCGATGACGATGTAGAAGAACATCCCGTAGAGGCCGGAACCGACCCCGCCGAAGATCACCTCGCCGGTGAACATGTTCACGATCGGCACGGCGCCGCCGTAGGCCGTGAAGGCGTCGTGGCCTCCCGCGACAGAGCCGTTGGAGGCATTCGTCGTCGCCACCGCCCACAACGCGGTGTTGGCGATGCCGTTGCGAACCTCCTTGTCGGACATGTTGCCGCCGCTCTGGCCATGTCCTTGCGTGATGTTCACGCCGGAGTTGCGCAGCACCTGCGAGCCGTGTTGCTCGGAAGGCAACGCCACCGCCACGCCGATCACGAACATCACGAACATGGCGGCGAACACCATGGTCGCGTGCCGGCGCGCACCCACCATCCTGCCGAACATGAAGACCTGCCCGGCCGGGATGAGCAGGATCGCCAGCATCTCGAAGAAGTTCGTCAGGCCGTTCGGGTTCTCGAACGGCACGGCGGAGTTCGAGTTGTAGAAGCCGCCGCCGTTCGTGCCGAGCTCCTTGATCGCGATCTGCGACGCGGCCGGACCGCGCGCAATCGTCTGCTGCGCGCCCTCGAGCGTCGTCGCCGTCACATGCCCGTGGAAGGTCTGGACGACGCCCTGCGAGATCAGGATCACAGCGAGGACGACGGCGAGCGGAAGCAGGATGTAGACGCAAGAGCGGTAGAGGTCCTGCCAGAAGTTGCCGAGCTCGCCCCGTGAGCGCCGGGCGATGCCGCGGACGACCGCGGCGAGAACGGCCATCCCGACGCCGGCGGAGACGAAGTTCTGCACCGCCAGCCCCGCCATCTGGCTCAGGTACGACATCGTGAACTCGCCGCCGTAGTACTGCCAGTTCGTGTTCGTCACGAAGCTGACGGCGGTGTTGAGCGAGATGTGCGAAGGAACGTCGGCGAGGTTGTCGGGATTCAGGAAGAGGTGGGCCTGGATCCGCTGGAGCACGTAGAGCAGCAGGAAGAACGGGACGCTGAAGACCAGCACCGACGTCCCATACGCCCGCCACGACTGCTCGCGGGCGTTCCCGACCAGCCGCAGGAAGCCCCGCTCGAGCGAGCCGAGGGGAAGCCGCTCGGCGGAGTAGATCCTGGCCATGTAGATCCCGAGCGGGTAGCCCAGCACGATCAGGACGATCGCGTAGACGACGATCTGGGTGATCCCCTGCCCGTTCATCTAGAGGCTCTCACCGCGGAAAAGTGCGTAGACGAGGTATGCGAGGACGAGCAGCGAGAGCACGAGCCCGATGACGTCGCCCGACGACATCAGATCTTCGCCAGCACCCAGATCAGGACGAACGCGAACGCGAAGCAGCCGGCGGCGACCGCGAGCCCGGCGAGGTCGTACATCAGCGTGGCCCCCGCGCGTCGAGATCGGCCGCGCGCCCGCGGCAAACGCCGTCGCTCCCGAGCAATAGCCTGCCCACCGTCTCCACGAGACCGAAGCTATGGCCGCCCGGATCAACCGGACCTCAAGAGTTCGGGTGACTACCTCAAGGTTGTCTCAACGGCCTACGAGCCGGGATCGACGAGCCGGTAGCCCGCGCCCGGCTCGGTCAGCACGTACTGCGGCCGTGACGGATCCGGCTCGATCTTCCGTCGCAGGTTCGAGACGTACACGTGGATGTAGTGCGCCTCGACCTGGTACGCGGGTCCCCAGACCTCGCGCAAGAGCATCCGGTGCGTGAGCAGCTTGCCCCGGTTCTGCGCGAGGACCCGGAGCAGGTCGAACTCGTGCGGGCTCAGCTTGATCCGTCTGCCGCTCCGCATCACGGCCCGATTCGGAACGTCGATGCTCAGCTCCCCGACCGTGATCACCGGCTCCAGGGTCGGTCCGGACCGGCGCAGCACGGCGCGCACGCGGGCGAGGAGCTCGTCGACGCTGAACGGCTTCGTCACGTAGTCGTCGGCGCCTGCGTCGAGGGCGGCGACCTTTTCACGCTCATCGCCGACGGCGGAGAGGACGACCACCGGAGCATCGGTCCAGGTCCTGAGCTCGCGGCACACGTCGGTGCCGCTCGCGTCCGGCAGGACGAGGTCGAGGATCACCGCCTCCGGCGGGCGGGCAGCAGCGGACGCGAGTGCCGCCTGCGCCGTGGCAGCCGTCTGCACGTCGTACCCGGCTCCCCGCAGGGTCGTCCCCAGCGCCCGAAGGATCTGCGGCTCGTCGTCGACGACCAGGATCCGCTGCCCACTCACGCCCCGATGCCCACCGGGACGGCCACGGCCGGGAGCGCGATCGCGAACGTCGCTCCCTGCCCCGGGCGCGACTCCGCCCAGACCCGTCCCCCGTTCGCCTCGACGAACCCGCGCGCGATCGCCAGGCCGAGACCGGCGCCCGCTCGCGGATCGCCCGCGCGGCGGTGGAACGGGTCGAAGACGCGCTCGAGCTCGCCCGGCTCGAGCCCCGGCCCCTGGTCGACCACCCGGACGATCGCCTCCTTCCGCGTCGCGGTGATACGGACGTGTACGGGCGCCCCGACCGGCGAGAACTTGAGCGCGTTCTCGATCAGGTTCGCGAGCGCGCGCTGGAGCTGGTTCGCGTCCACCTCGACGACCGGGGTCTCCCCCGCGATCTCGACGCGCTCGTGTCCGTCGAGGGTCTGCACCGTCTGACGGACGAGGTCGGCCAGATCCCACGCCTCCGTCTCCGGAGGCGCCGCACCGGCTTCGAGGCGCGACAGGTCGAGGAGGTCGGCGACGAGACGGTCGAGGCGGCCCGACTCGACCTCGATCGTGTCCAGCAGCTCGCGCCGATCGGCGGCCGTCAGGCTCAGCGTCGCGTTCTGGAGAGCCCCGATCGCGGTCCGGATGCCGGTCAGAGGAGACCGAAGGTCGTGGGAGACGGCGCGGAGCAGCGTGGTCTTGACGAGATCGCTGCGCCGCAGCATCTCGGCCTCGAGCGCCTCGCTCTCGAGCCGCTCGCGCTCGGACGCGACCGCGAGCAGGGCCGCGAGGGCCGGCAGGAAGCGGTGCCGCACGTCGACGTCCGGATCGGCGTCCGCGGGCGTGTAGATCGTCCCGACCTGCTGGCCAGAGACCTCCAGCGCGTACGGGGCTGTCGTCGGATCGCTCCGCCGCGTCGGGCCGAGCTCGATCGTCGCCGACCCCACACCGAGAACCCGGGCGGCACGGCCGGCGATCTCGCCGACCTCGTCCTCGAGCTTCCTCCCGGCCAGGAGCTCCGCGGCAAGATCGGCCAGCAGCGCCGACTCGCGTTCGCGCTGCTCCGCGGTGATCGCCCGCCTCCGCGCGCCCGCGGCCAGGTGACTGACGACGATCGCCGTCGCCAGGTAGACGGCAAGCGCGAACCAGTTCTCGCCGTCCGCCAGGGAGAGGGTGTGGCGAGGCGGCAGGAAGAACCAGTTGAACGCGAGCATGCTCGCCACCGAGACGGGCACCGCGAACCGCAGTCCCCAGACCACCGCCACGGGCAGGACGGCGAAGATGTAGAGCACGCCCAGGCTGAGCACGGGCACGTGCGGCTCGATCACGGCGATCACCACGGTGACGACCGCAACCGCGCCGGCACTGGCGACGGTCGCCAGCAGGAGACTCCGCGCGCGACCGCTCTTCATGCCCGCAACGGTACCGCCGGGACGGGCCCGCGGCTGGAAAGCTACGAGGGTGGAGCGGCGGGCACGCGGAGGGACGCTGATCGCCGGCGGCGGCTTTGCCGGCTCGGTCGTCGCACGCCTGCTCGGCCGGCGCGGGGCGACGATCGTCAGCCCGGAGAACTTCATGCTGTTCACGCCGCTCCTGCCGGAGGCGGCCTCGGGGACGCTCGAGCCGCGGCACGTCGTCGTCCCGCTTCGGGTGATGTGCCCCCGGGCAGAGCTCGTGCTCGGCCGGGCCGTCGGCCTCGACGACACGCGCAAGACGGTCACGGTCGAAGGGCTCGACGGGCCGTTCGAGCTCGTGTACGAGGATCTCGTCCTCGCGCTCGGCTCGGTCTCGCGGGTGCTGCCCGTTCCCGGCCTCGCCGACCACGGGTACGGCTTTCGCGACCTCGCCGACGCGATCGCCCTCCGCAACCACGTCCTCCGCCAGCTGGAAGCGGCGGACGAGTCGCGCACGCGCGAGGACGCAGCCCGCCGTCTCACGTTCGTCTTCGTCGGTGCCGGCTACGCCGGGGTGGAGGCGCTCGCCGAGCTCTCCGATCTCGTGCGCGACGCCCTCCGCCACTACCCCGGCCTCCGCGGTGTGCCGCAGCGCTGGGTGCTCGTCGACGCGGCGCCGAAGATCCTCCCCGAGATCCCGACCAGGCTCGGGGACTACGCAGCCGCCCAGCTGAGCAGGCGCGGCGTCGAGATCCATGTCTCCACGCGGCTCGAATCGGCCGACGACCGCGGCGTCCTGCTCTCTGACGGTACCCGGATCGAGACCGCGACCCTCGTCTGGACGGCGGGGGTGGCGCCGAGCCCCGACCTGGATCTGCTCGGCCTGCCGCTCGACGACCGCGGTCGCGTTCCCGTCGACGAGCACCTGCGCGTCCCCGGCCGGGAGGGTGTCTGGGCGCTCGGCGACTGCGCCGCCGTTCCGAATCTCGCCACGCCGGGACGGCCGGATCCGCCGACCTCTCAGCACGCGCTCAGGCAGGCGCGGCGTCTGGCGAAGAACCTCGCGGGCGAGCCGGAGGCCTATCGCTACCGCATGCTCGGACAGGTGGCAACCCTCGGACGGTACAAGGGGATCGCCGACGTTCTGGGCCTGAGGCTCCGGGGGTTCCCCGGGTGGTTCGTGACCAGGACGTACCACCTGTACCAGCTCCCGCTCTTCTCGCGGAAGCTCCGGGTGGTCGTCGACTGGACGGTGGCGCTGCTCTTCCGCCGCGACATCGCCGAGCTGGGGACGCTCGGCCACCCCCGGCGGCTCGACTGAGGCCGCAGCGCCGCCGTCGCCGTCCAGGCTCCCTCAGCGAATCGATGCGAGTGCAGAACCGAGGCTCTGGCGCGTGGTCAGAACGCCCTCGAACAGGTCGCCGTGGCGCTCGATCCTGGCCAGGACCTCCTCGGTCCCGAACGCCAGCGGATCGAGCCCCGGCCGTACCTCGTCCCAGCGCAGGGGAGTCGAGACCGGCACCCCGCGGTGCGGACGCACCGAGTAGACCGAAGCGATCGTCTTCCCCTCGCCGTTCTGATTCGCGTCGATCAGGACGCCGCGCCGCTTGGCCTTCGACCACTCGGTCGTCACCAGGCCACGGTGGGTCCGGGCGAGCGTCCCCGCGACGATCTCGGCGAACTCGCGGGTCCCGTCGAACCCGTACCGCCGCTCGACCGGGACGAGGACGTGCATCCCGTCGCTCCCGCTCGTCTTCGCGAACCCGACGAGGCCCAGGGCGTCGAGGACGTCTTTGACGAGCAGCGCGACCTCGATCACCTCGGGGAAGCCGGCGTCGGCCGCCGGGTCGAGGTCGAAGAGGACGAAGTCCGGCCGCTCCGGCCTGTCCACCCGCGAGTACCACGTGTTCAGGTCGATGCAGCCCATGTTCACCATCCAGAGCAACGCGAGTTCGTCGTTCACGAGCGGCGCGCGGATCTTCCGCCGCCGCCGCGGCGACTCGCGCGTGGAGACCTCGAACTCGCGCGTCGGGATCCACTCCGGCATGTGCACCGGCGCGTCCTTCTGGAAGAAATGGCCGCCTTCGATCCCGTCGGGGTAGCGCTTCATGGTGAAGGGCCGGTCGCGCACGTGCGGCAGGATCACCGGCGCAACGGCCCGGTAGTAAGCGAGCAGGTCCCCCTTCGTGATCCTGTCCTCGGGGAAGAAGACCTTGTCCAGGTTCGAGAGCTTCAGCACGCGCCTGCCGGCGCGGATCTCGGTCGGGAGCGGCTCCTCGCGGTGCACCTCTCGCGCCGGCTTGTCCTCGCGCAGCCCCTGGAACGACGGCGCGCGCAGCCGACCGTCGTGCGTCCACTCGGCGAACTCGACCTCGCAGACCAGCTCCGGGCGCACCCAGACCACGTCCGCCTTCCGCACCTTCGGCATCTTCGGAACGACCGCGAACGGGCTCTCCACCTGCTCCAGCGGTCGCAGCTCGGTGAGGAGGTCGTCGATCACCCGGTCCGTGAACCCGGTGCCGACGTTGCCGACGTAGGCGAGCCGGCCGCCGCGCCAGACGCCGAGGACGAGCGAGCCGAACCGGCCGGCCCGCCGACCCCGGCCCTTCGTGTACCCGGCGATGACGAACTCCTGGCGGCCGTGCGTCTTGATCTTCAGCCAGTCGCGCGTGCGCTTTCCCTGCCGGTACGGCGAGTCGACCCGCTTCGCGACGATCCCCTCCAGGCGCTGCTTCTTCGCCGCCTCGAGCAGCGCGTGGCCGTCCTCGAAGGTCTCCGAGAGCCTGACCGTCGAGCTCTGCCCGTCGAGCAGGCGCTCGAGCCGCGCGCGCCGCTCGCGGAGCGCCAGGTCGACGATCGGTTCCCCGTCGGCCTCGAGAACGTCGAAGACCTCGTAGACGATCGGCGTGCCCGGCTTGGCCTGCTGCATCGCCGAGAAGCTCGGCCGGCCGTCGTCGTCGAGGGCGCACACCTCTCCGTCGAGCACGCAATCGGGTGTCGTCGTGCTCCGCGGAATCGCGTTCGCGATTCCGCGGAAGCGATCGGTGAGATCGTTGCCGTTGCGGCTGACGAGCGTCGGCTCGCCTCGCCTGAGGTACGCAAGCGCGCGATACCCGTCCCACTTGACCTCGAACAGCCACCCGGGTCCAGGGGGAACCTTCTCGGCGGGCGTGGCCAGCATCGGCCGGTATCGAGACTGAGAACGACTCTCACCCTCGGGGTCACCGTTGCCACGTTTCCGGATCAGCAGCCAGTTCTTCGGGTCGCCGTCCAGTCTCGCCGGAACCAGCGTCCACAGACCCTGGAGGCGGCTGCCGTCGAGTCGGACGGTGAGGCCGCCGTCCTTCTTCTCCTCCACCAGCTCGTACGTGCCCGTGTCCCAGATCTCGACCGTGCCCGCGCCGTACTGGCCCTTCGGGATCTCGCCCTCGAACGTCGCGTAGTCGAGCGGGTGGTCCTCGACGTGGACGGCGAGCGCGCGCCGGCCCGGCTCGAGGGGGACTCCCTTCGGCACCGCCCAGCTGGCCAGCGCCCCGTCACGCTCCAGGCGGAAGTCGTAGTGCAGCCGCCTCGCGTCGTGCCGCTGAACGACGAAGATCGGCTGCTTCCCCCGCTTGCGCGAGCCACGCTGGGCTCGCGGCGCCGGGCTCTGCGCGGTGTCCTCGGCGGTAGGCATCGGCTCGGGAGTCCGCGAGGGATCGCGCTTGCGCCGGTAGGCGGTCAGGTCGCGCTTCGCCACATCGCCGTCCTCCCCGTGAATACCACGTGCAAATCGTGTCGATCGGGGTCGAGAAACATGTTGAAACGGTGGAAAAGTCGGGTTGGCGGTCGGGGAAAAGCCTGTGGAGAGTGTGGAATATCCCAGGAAAACGGGGTAGTTACGCGAAGACGCCCATACCGCGGTACTTCGCCCGCCGCCGGCGCACGAGGTCCGGGCCCGAGGACCCCTCGAGGTCGTCGAGAGCCTCGTTCAGCGACTCTCCGAGCAGCCGCGCGGCCTCCTTCCAGTTGTTCTGGGCCCCTCCGGCCGGCTCGGGGACGATCGCGTCGATCACCCCCAGCTCGAGGCAGTGCGCGGCGTCGGGCTTGAACGCGGCGGCCGCTTTTCGTGCCTCGCCGGCGTCGCGCCAGAGGATCGCCGCGCAGCCTTCCGGAGAGATCACCGAGTAGATCGCGTTCTCCTGCATCAGGACCGTGTCGGCGAGCGCGATCGCGATCGCACCGCCGGAGCCGCCCTCGCCGATCACGCAGGCGACGATCGGCACCTCGATCCGCGCCATCAGCGCCTGCGAGGCGGCGATCGTCCCACCCTGACCGTGCTGCTCGGCGGCGACGCCGGGGTAGGCGCCCGGCGTGTCCACCAGGCTGATCACCGGGAAGCCGTGCCGGTCGGCGAGCTCCATCGCGCGCATTGCCTTCCGGTAGCCCTCGGGGTAGGGCATGCCGAACTGACGCTTCGTCCGCTCCTGGATGTCGCGGCCCTTCTGCATCCCGACGAGCACGACCGTTCGACCGTCGAAGCTGCCCAGCCCTGCGACCATCGCCCCGTCGTCGGCTCGGCCACGGTCGCCGTGCAGTTCGACCCAGTCGTCGAGCAGCCTGTGGACGTAGTCGAGCGTGTAGGGCCGGTCCGGGTGGCGCGCGAGCTCGACCGAGCGCCAGATGTCCTCGTCGGTCGGCTCCGCCTCGAGCTGGTCGAGCTGGCGCTGGAGCCGCTCGAGCTCGCCCGAGAGCTTCGTGCCCCCGAGCAGCGACAGGTTCCTCAGCCTGGAGAGGCGCTCGCGCAGGCGGTGCTCGGCCTCACCGGGCATTGGCGAAGAGACGGAGGACCCGCCCGACGTACGGCCGCAGTGCCGGCCGCTGGACGATGCCGTCGAGGTGGCCGAAGCGCAGGTTCGACTCCGCGAGACCGAAGTCGTCGGGCAGCCTCTCCCTGGTCGTCTGCTGGACGACCCGGGGGCCGGTGAACGAGATCAGTGCACCGGGCTCGGCGACCGTGACGTCGCCGAGACTGGCGAAGCTGGCGAGCACGCCCGCGGTGGTCGGGTGCGCGAACACGTTGATCAGCGCGCAGCGCGCGTCGTGCAGGTCCTCGACCGCGCACACCGTCTTCGGCAGCTGCATCAGGGACAGGATCCCTTCCTGCATGCGCGCGCCCCCCGACGAGGTCACCGACACGAGCGGCAGCCGCCGCGCGACCGCCTGCTCGCAGGCGCGGACGAACTTCTCGCCGACCACGCTGCCCATCGAGCCGCCCATGAAACCGAAGTCCATCACGGAGAGCTGGCAGGGCAACCCCTCGATCTCGGCGCGTCCGATCACGACCGCGTCCCCTTCCCCGGTCTTCAGCTCGGCCTCCGCCAGCCGCTCCCGGTACGGCCGGAGGTCGAAGAACCCGAGCGGATCGCTCGACCGGAGGTCTGCATCCTCCTCGGCGAACGACCCCGGGTCGGCGAGGTGCTCGATGCGCTCGCGCGCGCCGATCGGGAAGTGGTGACCGCACTGCGGGCACACAGAGAGGTGGCGCTCGAGCTCGTCGTCGCGGTAGTGCGACCCGCAGGACGGGCAGGTGTTCGGGTGCTTCCGGGCCTCGCCGGCGGCGGTCGAGATCCCCTTCTGCTCGATCGAGACGTCGATGCGGGTGTCCGCCATTGGGTCGTGATCTTAGACCCGGCCCGGCCGCCGAACGGTTACAGGCCTACCGCCGCGCAGAGCCGCGTGGCGGGCTCGAGGTTGACAGGATCGGCGAGGAACCCGGCCAGCCCGACTCCGGCCACGGTTCCGTTCTCGGAGATCCGGCGCAGAAGATCGGCGGCGTCGGCAACCGGAATGCCACCCGTGACGGGCATGAAGGCGGCGACCTCGGTCTCGTCGAGCCCGTCTGCGTCGACGGCGACGTAGACCGCGTCGGTACCCTCGAGCGCCGGCTCGATCGCGGTCGCGCCGGCATGCACGCCGCTCTGCCGGATGAAGTCGCGCTCCGGTGGATCGAGGTCTCGGGCGCCCACCAGGGCGACGTCGGCGGAGTCGACCGCGCCCCCGTCGAGGATCATCCTCAACGACATCCCCCAGGCGTTGCCGGACGGCGACGTCTCCGGGGTGTTCAGGTCGCCGTGGGCGTCGATCCAGACGAGTGCCAGGCGGTCATGGCGCGTCGCGAGTGCCTCGACCGCCCCGATGTGCGAGCAGCAGCAGCCGCCGAGGACGAGCGGCCGCTCGGGTAGCTCGGAGGCGACGGCGAGCGTCTGATCGTCCAGGGTCTCCTCTGCCACGACCGCCGCCTCCGGATACGGCAGGTCGAGCGCGGCGGCGGCCTCGACCATGCCCTCGCCGCCCGTTCCCCAGGCCCGCGGCACACGCACGATTCCCGCCGCGTACTCTCGTCCGCACGCGTGGCACTCGTACGACGGGCCGATCGCCACCGCGGTGTACGTCCGGCAGTAGGGGCACTTCGCGCGCAGCCGCGACATCGGCCCCAGGCTACAGGTGCTTCTCGTAGACGTCGGCCTGCCAGGCGATCCGCATGCCGACGTTCTCGTAGAGCTGCGTGGCGCCGGTCTCGTTGCCGGCATCGACGCCGAGGGCGACCCGAGTCTCACCACGCCGGTAGAGCTCGCCGAACGCGGTCAGGAGCAGGGCGCGACCGAGCCCGCGACCCCGCCACGGCTTGCGCGTGCCGAGCGAACCGACCCACCCGCTGCCGAGGCGGACGGAGTTGATCTCGGCGGCGGCGACCTCGTCACCCTCGCGAACGAGGTATACGAGCGAGGGGTCCCACCAGGGCGTTTCGAACACGGTCCGCCGCCAGTGGTCGAGATCGTCGGGCTCGTAGCCCCAGTGCTCGGAGAAGGCTTCCTCCATCACTCGGCGCAGGAGCTCCTCCTCCCCGGGCTGGAACACGGAGACGTCGAAGCCGGGAGGCCACTCCGGGTCGGGGGGCGGCGCGGTGAGGTCGATCGCCATCCGGTAGAAGTGCCGCACGGGAGCGAAGCCACGTGCAGTGAGGAGCTGCGCCGCATGCCGGTCCGCCGCAAGCGCGACCGAGCGCACCTCGGGCATACTCCGACGCGACGCTTCCGCTTCGAGCCAGTCGACCATCGCGGCTCCCAGCCCATGCCCGAGCAGGTCGGGATGGACATACGCGTCGAGGTCGAGGATGCCGTCGTTGCGCGCGTAGACGGTTCCGGCGGCCGCAAGACGACCCGACGCATCGAGGTAGACGCGCGAGTCCCGCTTCAGGTCGAGGCGCGTCCACCAGCTCCTGACCTCGTCCGCGTCGACCGTGTCCGGCTCCTCGAGGTGAGACCGGTCCACCACGTTCATCAAGTCGGCGATCACCTCGGCGTCGGCGCTCCTCGCGGGTCTCGCCGCGAATCCCTCCGGTGCGCTCACGACGGGACGAGCGCGTCCAGGACGTTCGGGAGGGCCGTGAGGTCGGGGATCTCCCTCGTCGGCACCGGATCGGCTGTCTCGCCGAGCCGGTTCACCCAGACGCTGCGGAGGCCGAGCTCCACACAAGGGGCGATGTCGTGGAAGAGGCTGGCGGCGACGTGGACGTGCCGGGCCCGGTCGGCGTGGGTGCGGGCGAAGAACTCCGACCAGTGGCGGTGGCCCGGCTTGTACGAGCCGATCTCGGAGGCGACGATCGTCTCGTCGAACGGCACGCCGATCCGGGCCTTCGACGCGGCGATGAGGTCACGGTCGGTGTTCGAGAGGATCGCCGTCCGCCAACCCCGCGACCGCGCCTCCTCGAGCGCTCCGGGAACCTCGGCGAACGGCTGCCACGACGGAAGCGACCGGGCAAGCGCGTCGTGCTCGCCGTCCGGGAGCGACAATCCCTCGCTCTCCGCGAGCCGCTCGAGGGCCAACGCAAGGACGGTCCGGTACGTTCGCTCCGGATCCTCCGCCTGCACCTGCGGCTCGAGCTCGTGGTAGCGGTCGAGCAACCGCGCTCCGGCGCCGGGTCCGAACAGACGGTCGAGCCCGGCGGCGATCCCGCCGTTCCAGTCGATCAGCGTGCCGTAGCAGTCGAAACTCGCCCACCGCTCGGACACGGCGGGCTACTCCGCGTACTTCTTCAGGACGATCGAGGCGTTGTGGCCGCCGAAGCCGAAGGAGTTCGACATCGCCACGTTCACCTCGGCGGGGCGCGCCTCGTTGGGGATGTAGTCGAGGTCGCACTCGGGATCGGGGTACTCGTAGTTGATCGTCGGCGGGAGCATCCCCTCCAGGATGGCGAGCGTGGTGAAGATCGCCTCGACCGCGCCGGCCGCCCCGAGGCAGTGGCCCGTCGAGCCCTTCGTCGAGGAGATGGGCGTCTTGCGGGCGTTCTCCTCGCCGAGGGCGAGCTTGATCACGCGGGTCTCGCTGGCGTCCCCGAGCGGCGTGGACGTCCCGTGCGCGTTGATGTAGCCGATCTCGCCCGCATCGACCCCCGCGTCGGCGAGCGCCATCTGCATCGCCCGCGCGGGGTGGACGCCGGTCGGATCGGGCTCCGTGATGTGCTGGGCGTCCGACGACACGCCGTACCCGGCCAGCTCGGCGTAGATCTTCGCGCCGCGGGCCTTCGCCCGTTCCAGCTCCTCGAGGACGAGCACCGCGCCCGCCTCGCCCATGACGAAGCCGTCCCGCTCGATGTCGAAGGGCCGGCTCGCGTGCTCGGGATCGTCATTGCGGCGCGAGAGCGCGCGCATCGCGCCGAAACCGGCGATCCCGACCTGGGTGACGGGGGCCTCGGTGCCGCCGCAGAGCATCACGTCGGCGCGGCCGAGCCGGATCGCATCCATCCCCTCGCCGATCGCCATGTTGGAAGCCGCGCAGGCCGTGCACGGCGCGCTCAACGGCCCCCGCGTGCCGAGCTCGATCGAGAGCCAGCCGGCGCCGAGGTTCGGGATGATCGCCGGGATCGAGAACGGGTTGACCCGGTCCGGCCCGCGCTCGCGGAGCTGCGTGTGGCAGTCCTGGAACGACTGGAGACCGCCGATGCCGGTCGCGACCGAGGCGCCGATGCGGTCGGAGTCGGCGGCGATGTCCAGAGCCGCATCGCTCTCGGCCATGCGCGCCGCGGCGACGACCATCTGGGCGAAGCGGTCCATCCGGCGCGCGGTCTTGTACTCGATCCAGTTCGTCGGCTCGAAGTCCTTCAGCTCGCAGGCGAAGGTCGCGAAGTACCCGTCCGGATCGAACTGGGTGATCGGCGCGGCGCCCGACATCCCGGCGGTCAGGTTCTTCCAGGTCGTGCGCACGTCGTTGCCGAGCGGCGTCACCGCCCCCATCCCAGTGATCACGACTCTTCGCCGGCCGTTGACGCTCATCACATCCCCAGTCCCCCGTCGACGAGGAGCACCTCGCCGGTCACGAACGACGCTTCGTCCGAGCACAGGAAGCGTACCGCCCCTGCGACATCCTCCGGCGTGCCCAGGCGGGCGAGTGGCGTGTTCGCGAGGATCGCCTGCTGCACGTCTTCCGGGAGCACGTCGGTGAGCGCCGTCTGGATGTAGCCGGGGGCGACGGCGTTCACCCGCACGCCGCGCGACGCCAGCTCGCGGGCGAGCGACTTCGTGAAGCCGATGATCCCGGCTTTCGACGCCGCGTAGTTCGTCTGGCCGGGGTTGCCGTGAAGGCCGACGACGCTGGTCAGGTTGACGATCGAGCCCGACCGGCGCCTCATCATCCCCCGCGCGGCGGCACGGCAGGTGTGGAAGACGCCGCCGAGGTTCGTATCGAGCACCGTCCGCCAGTCCTCGTCGGACATCCGCGCGATCAAGCCGTCCCGGGTGAGACCGGCGTTGTTGACGAGGATGTCAAGGTCGCCGGCCTCCTCGACCAGGCGCGAGGCCTGCTCGGGGTCGGCGACGTCGGCCCGAGCCGCACGGCCGGCGATCTCCGCGGCGAGCGCCTCGGCCTCCTCGGCACCGCTGCGGTAGCCGACGACGACCTGAGCCCCGGCGCGGGCGAGTTCGACCGCGATCGCGCGACCGATCCCCCGCGACGCACCCGTGACGAGCGCCAGCTTCCCCTCCAGCGAGCAGAACGCAGGCGAGTCGGTCACGCCGTCGGGAGCAGGTCCTTGAGCTTCTCCAGGGAGGCGACGTCGTTGACGGAGATCGCCTTGACGCTCCGGTCGATCCGCTTCATCAGCCCGGACAAGACGTTCCCGGGCCCCACCTCGACGAAGGTGTGGACGCCCTCCCGCACGAGCTCCGACGCCGCCTGCGTGTAACGGACGGGGGCGGTCAGCTGGTCGACGAGGAGGGAGCCCATCCGCTGCGCGTCCTCGAACCTGGCGGTGACGGTGGACATGAACGCGGCCTGCGGCTCGCCGAACTTGACCGCATCGACCGCCGGTCGGAGACGTTCGGCCGCGCGCGCGACGAGCGGCGAGTGGAATGCCCCGGAGACCTTCAACTTGACCGTGCGCCGGGCACCTTCCTCCTCTGCCTGCGCGCACAACTCGTCGACCGCAGCGTGCTCACCGGAGACGACGATCTGTCCGGGGCAGTTGTAGTTCGCGGGCCAGACGCCGAGGATCCTCCGGCAGAGCCGCTCGACGACCTCGTCGGCGAGCCCGAGGATCGCCGCCATCGAGCCCGGGCGCTCCTTCGCCGCCTCGGCCATCGCAAGACCGCGCTCGCGGACGAGCGCGATCGTCTCCTCCACGCTGACCGATTCGGCCGCGGCGAGCGCGGCGAACTCCCCGACCGAGTGACCGATCACGTAGTCGGCACGTACACCTCTCGCGCGGAGCGCGGCGAGCATCGCCAGGCTCGTCGCGACCAGCGCCGGCTGCTGCACTTCGGTCTCGACCATCTGCTCGAGCGGCGTCTCGAAGCAGAGGCGCTTCAGGTCGAGGCCGCAGGCGTCGCTCCCGCGCTCGTAGACGTCCATCGCCTCCGGCATGATCGACGCGACGTCGCGGCCCATCCCCTGCTCGAGCGAGCCCTGACCGGGGAAGCAGAAGGCGATCTTGCTCATTTCGGCGGCCCCGTCCAGCGCATGACGGCGGAGCCCCAGGTGAGCCCGGCGCCCATGCCGGTCATCAGCAGTGTGTCGCCCGCCTTCAGCCGGCCGGAGCCGACTGCGTCCGCGAGCGCGAGCGGGATCGAGGCGGACGAGGTGTTGCCGTAGCGGTCGACGTTCACGATCACCTTCTCTTTCGGGATTCCGAGCTTGCCGATCGCATGATCGATGATGCGGACGTTGGCTTGATGGGGAACATAGACGTCGACGTCCTGCACCGACAAATCGCACTGTGCGAGGACCGCCTCCGCGGAGCTGACGAGGACGCGAGTTGCGAACTTGAAGACCTCGCGGCCGTTCATCTGCACATAGTGGGCGCCGCTCGCGACGGTCTCCGCGGTCGTCGGCATGCGCGAGCCGCCCGCGGGCAGCTCGAGGTCCTTCCCGCGCGCCCCGTCCGCGCCGAGCTCGAAGCCGAGGAAGCCGTCCTCGGACACCCGCTCGACGACGGCGGCACCCGCGCCGTCGCCGAAGAGCACGCAGGTCGAGCGATCGGAGAAGTTCATCAGCTTCGAGAGCACGTCCGCTCCGACGACGAGCGATCGTCGGCTGAGGCCGCTCTCGACCATCGCGTAGGCCTGCGCGATCCCGTACATGAAGCCGGTGCAGCCGGCGGCGAGATCGTACGCCGCCGCGTCGGTCGCTCCGAGCCGGTCGGCGAGGATCGCCGCGGTGGACGGGAACTGCATGTCCGCGGTCACCGTGGCGACGATCAGCAGGTCGATGTCGCGGGAGGTCGAGCCGGCCTGCTCCAGTGCGGCCCGCGCGGCGGGCAGCGAGATGTCGGAGAGCGCCTCCCCTTCGGCCGCGAACCGGCGCTCCCGGATTCCCGTGCGGGTGACGATCCACTCGTCGGACGTGTCGACGAGCTTCGCCAGGTCGGCGTTCGTCACAACCCGCTCGGGCACGTGCGTCCCGAGACCGGTGATCGAGACCGGGCCGCCGTTCGCCGATCCGATCATCCTGCGTCGGCCGTCGCGAAGGTGAGGGTGCCGCGCACGGCGAGCTCGTCCCCGACCGTCGCCCGGGCCCTCCCCCGGCCGATCGGGCCACGAACCGCCTGGAGCTCGCACGCGAGAGTGAGCTCGGCTCCCGGCTCGACCATGCGCTTGAAGCGAACGTCGTCGATGCCGGCGAACAGGGCGAGCTTCCCCCGGTTCTCCTCCAGCGAGAGAACAGCCACCGCGCCCGCCTGAGCGAGCGCCTCCACCAGGACCACGCCGGGCATGATCGGGCGGCCGGGGAAGTGGCCCGGGAAGAACCATTCGTCCCCGGTTACCAGCTTTCGGGCGACCACCCGGACTCCGGGCTCGAGCTCGAGCACCTCGTCGAGGAACAGGAAGGGATCGCGGTGCGGAATGATCGTCTCGATCACGTCGCGGCCGAACGGAGCGGTGGCGATCATGCGCGAACGAGCCGCTTGCGCAGGGAATCTCGGCCGCGGTGGGCGTAGCACTTCGCCGTGCCGACCGGCATACCGGAGCGGGAGGAGATCTCCTCGAACGACCAGTCGAGCGCGTCCTTCAGCACGACCACCCGCGCCTGCTCTGCCGAGATGGAAGCCAGCTGGTCGGCGAGCTCCGTCCGGAGCTCGGCGAGCGCGGCCGCCCGCACGGGATCGGCCTCCTCGCCGCCGACCCGCGTGTCCTCGACGAGGGGCTCCCACCGCCGCGCCCGCTGGCGGGCGGCCGTGTCGCGGCACGTGTTCACGACCAGCCGGTGGAGCCAGGTGGTGAACTGCGACTCGCCGCGGAACTGGCGCAGGCGCACGCAGAGCTTGGCGAGCGACTCCTGCGCGGCGTCGCGGGCATCCTCGGGATCGGCGAGCAGGTGGCGGGCCAGGCGCTCCACGCGCGGAGCGTGTCGCTCGCACAGCGCGGTCAGCGCCGCGTGGTCGCCGTCCTGCGCTCTGGTCGCCAAGATCGGGTCGCTCAGCTTCTCGTATACGAGCGGCCGGGCCGGCCGCAACTGAACAGTCTGACGGCGACGGCGCCCGAGGGGTTGCATCCCGGCAGTTTATGCGCCGTTCAGCCCGACACCGTGAACGACGCGGCATGGCGTGTCAGGCCGTACACGCCGTCGACCAGGACGACCGCGTCGTAGTTTCCGGGCGCTGCCGGCCCCGCCGGCGTCGTCCCGTCCCAGACGATCTGCGACGAGCCGGCAGGCAGCGGACCGCTGGACACGGGCGCAACCACCGAGCCGGCCTGCTCGATCTGAACGGTCACCTCCGCGCCCGTCGCCAGCGTGAACGAGATCCCGATCGTGTCGTCGACGCCGTCGCCGTTCGGCGTCAGCACCGCGGTGGACAGGGCGAGTCCCGACAGCGTGCGGTCGATCGCGAACGGCGCTTCGAGCCGGCCGCTGCGGCCGTCGGCGGTCACGGCGGCGACCGACAGCGTGTAGGCGCCGTCCGCCAGTCCATCCCCGCCGTAGGCGAACGACTGTCGCCGCGCGCCCTGCACCTGGTTCGCGAAGAGCGTCGCGACCACTGCTCCGGTTGCGTCCTTCACGGTCGCGGTCACGGAAGCGCGCGCACCGAGCGTGTAGGAGATCGCCAGCGCGTCGTCGATCCCGTCCCCGTCGGGTGAGACGACGGGCGGCGCCACGGTCAGCCCGGTCAGGACCAACGCGGACGGCGGAGGAGCGGGCGCCGGTGCCCTTCCGATCGTCCCGGAAGCCGGCCTCGTCTGCGGGCCTGCCTCGATCGTCCACGTGTAGGAGCCGCCCACGGGAATCCGGCCGGCGTCCCACGTCCACGCGACTGCCGTCCCGGTGCCGCGGCCGCGCGCGACGACCGCACCGGAGGCGCTCCGCACGGTCACGACCCACGCTGCGGCCGCCGAGAGCCGGGCGCTGAACCGGACCGGCCCGCCGAGGCCGCCCGTCACCGTCGGCGCGTACAGCTTCGGCAGACCCGTCGCGGCGACGGCCCGCGCGATGTCCGGCAGCTTCACGTACAGCGACGTTCCCGGGCAGCTCGTGTAGCCCGTGTCGCGATGCCCCGATATCGCGCGCAGCTTCACCGGGCGGCCGCGGGGAAATTCCGGATTGCCGCCGGAGCGCCACGTCAGCGTGCCGAGCGGGTCCACATGCGCAACGTCCAGTCGCCACGCGAGGAGATCGACCAGCGCATGCCGGGCGGCAGGGGCGACCTTCGCCGCCGTGTAGTTGCCGATCAGAGCGACACCGACCGAGCCTGTGTTGAAGCCCTGGGCGTGCGCACCGATCACGTTACGGTCGATCCCACCGGCCCGGCCTTCGAAGACCTGGCCGTACTTGTCGACGAGGAAGTTGTAGCCGATGTCGTTCCAACCGTTCGCGCGCACGTGGTACACCTCGATCCCGAGGACGATCGCCGCCGACTGCGCGCGCGTGTACGTGTTCGAACCGGCCGTGTGATGGACGACCGCGAACGCGGCACTCGCTGCGTACCTCGGCCGGCCGCGCAGGATCTCTTCCTCGGCGTGCCACCCCGACCGGGGAACGATTCGCGGTGAACCGGTCATCGCCGTCGTCCGGAGAGGTGAACGCGAGACCGCACTCTGCACGTACCAGATCCTCAGGCGGCGAACCGGGCCGACGAGCCGGTACGCGAGCATGTCGGAGGGCCCGGCCCAGTAGGGACTCCCCAGCCGCCACTGCCGGCGCAGGCGCGTCTCGGCGCTGCCGTTCGTCGGCCCGTCGTCCTCGGGGGCCGCGGGCTGCCATCTGCTCCAGCGGCCGGCGAGGCTTCGCGTCCTGAACAGGACGGTTCCGGATCCCTCCCAGTGGAGGCCGACGAGATCGAATCGCCCCGGAGCGACGGCTGCAGCCGTTGTCCGCGTGGCTCCGATCGGCGCCTCCTGCAGACGGATGGCGGCGTGGTCGCCCGCCCGGGCGGACGCCGGGAAGACGGCGAGCAGTACGGCTGCAACACAGAGCGTCTTCATCGGACTGTGCCCTCGGCCAGTGTGCCCGCGCGCGGGAGCCCGCGCGAGGCACGTTGATAGAATCCTTACGGCTGTGAAAGCGGGTCTCCTGCGGGCTTTTCTCGCGGCGTCGGCCCTCTTTGCAGCGGTCCTCCTCGCCGGTGGCTCCGCCCATGCGGCCAACCCGCCGCGTGTCCTCGCGGTCGTGTTCGACAACGACGTCAACCCGGTCACGCAGGACTTCCTGACCGACGAGATCGCGCGCGCCAACCGGGACCACTACGACGCCGTGGCGATCCTGATGGACACCCCCGGTGGGCTGTCGGATTCGATGCGGAAGATCGTCAAGGCGGAGCTCGCCTCCAAGGTCCCGGTGATCGTCTACGTGTCGCCGAACGGCGCGCGGGCGGCGTCGGCCGGGGTGTGGATCGGACAGGCTGCGGACGTCCTGGCGATGGCGCCTCAGACGAACATCGGCTCCTCGACGCCCATCTCACTCGGCGGGACGAACATCCAGAGCGACCTCCGCCGCAAGGTGGTGAACGACGCTGCCGCTTCGCTGATCGCGCTCGCCGCAGCCCACCACCGAAACGCGGTCTGGGCCGGCCAGGCGGTGCGGAAGGCGTCGAACCTGCCCGCCCGAACGGCGCTCCGGAAGAATGTGATCGACACGATCGCGCCCACGCTCCCCGCGCTGCTGAACCAGATCGACGGGTACGAGACGGTCCCGAAGGGCATCGTCATGCACACCGCGAACGCGGAGGTCACCGAGGCGAGGATGGGCCTCTGGCGGCGGATCCTCGACTTCCTGATCGACCCCAACCTGATCTCGCTGATGCTCTCGCTCGGCGTGCTCGGGCTGATCGTCGAGCTCTGGCACCCCGGTCTGATCTTCCCGGCGACGTTCGGGATCCTCTGCCTGGCGATCGCGTTCTACGGGCTGGACGTCCTACCCGTGAACTGGGCGGGCCTGATCCTGATCGCAGCCGCGTTCGCGTTCTGGATAGCCGAGCTGTTCATCGCCTTCAGCCACGGAGCGCTCACGCTCGCCGGCGCAGCCTGCTTCGTCTTCGGGACGCTGCTCCTGTTCCAGCCTGCGGGCTCCGGCTATCAGGTCTCGCTGTGGGTGTCGCTCGCCGTCGCACTCACCGTCTCCGCCTTCTTCGCCTTCGCCCTGGCGAAGGTCGTGCAGGCCCGGCGCCGACCGCCCTCGGCCGGCCCGCAGATGATCGTCGGCGAGCGCGGTCATGTCGGGCGGGACGGGCTCGTCGCCGTGCGGGGGGAGCTCTGGAAGGCCCGCGAGGCGAGCGGCGAGCGGCTCGCTCCGGGCGAGGACGTGGAGGTGGTCGCGCTCGAGGGCTTCGAGCTCGTCGTCCGACGGCTGAAGACACCGGCTCCGGTGTAGGGTGATCGCATGACCGGGGCAATCATCGGGGTCGTCATCGTCCTCGTGCTCGTCGTCCTGTTCCTCTTCGCAGCGGTCAAGGTGGCGCGTGAGTACGAGCGCGGGATCATCTTCCGGCTCGGTCGGCTCCTCCCCGAGCCGAAGGGCCCGGGTCTCTTCCTGCTGATCCCGATCGTCGACCGGATGGTGAAGGTCGACCTGCGCACGATCACGCTGAACATTCCTCCACAGGACGTGATCACCAAGGACAACGTGCCGGCCCGCGTGAACGCAGTCGCCTACTTCCGGATCGTCGCGCCCAAGGACGCGATCGTCCAGATCGAGAACTTCATGGTCGCGACCTCGCAGATCGCGCAGACCACGCTCCGCTCGGTGCTCGGGCAGCACCTGCTCGACGAGCTCCTCTCGGAGCGCGACAAGATCAACACGATCCTTCAGGAGATCATCGACCAGCAGACGGCCCCGTGGGGCGTCAAGGTGACGATCGTCGAAGTGAAGGACGTGGAGATCCCGTCGGGGATGCAAAGGGCGATGGCCCGACAGGCCGAGGCCGAGCGCGAGCGCCGCGCGAAGGTGATCAACGCCGAGGGCGAGTACCAGGCCTCGGAGCGGCTGCGCGACGCGGCGGCGGTGATGGCAGAGGAGCCGATCGCGATCCAGCTGCGCTACCTGCAGACGCTGCTGGAGATCGGCGCCACGAACTCGTCCACGATCGTGTTCCCTGCGCCGATCGACCTGATCCAGCCCTTGCTCGAGCGCATGGCGGCACCGAAGGACGGAAGCCCGCCGGAACCGCCTGCCGGCGACCGCTAGACGACCGCAGCCGTCCGGCTTTGCTCTCGGAACCGCCGGGCGGCGTCGATCGCCGCTCCGAGGTTCAGCCCCTTGTCCTTCGCCTGCTTGATCAGCATCACGGTCTCGACGGCGTCGATGTCGTAGATGCGCTGCTTCCGACCTTTGGTCGGGATCTGGGCCTTGTTCGTCCAGTAGTCGAGCTGCATCTTCGAGATCCCCGCGATCTGACACACCTGGCCGAGGTAGAGCTCGAGCTTGTCCAGGTGCTCGGCGAGGTTTACCGGTTCCAGAAAGTCGACCTGCCCGCTGAACGCCATAAGGGCATCCCTTTCCGTCGATGCGTCCCCCGCTGCCCGGCGGTTCTCTATCACGTTCGCCCTCGCTTGTGAAGGGCACCATTCGGAGTATCGGGACTACTCGTCGGCGATCGCGGCGGCGTCAGGAGCCGGGTCGACGCTGTCCGATTCGACGACCGGTGCAAGGCTCGAGACCGTCTCGCCGTCGCGCAGTCGAACCACGATCACACCCTGCGTGGCCCGGCCGAGGCGCTTGATCTCGTCGACCGACATGCGGATCACGGTGCCCCCGGTCGAGATCAGCATCAGCTGGTAGCCGTCGCGGACGACCCGGGCGCCGGCGAGCTTGCCCTTCGCGTCGGTCAGCTGCACGGTCTTGACGCCGAGACCGCCGCGACCCTTGCGTGGGTACTCGTGGATAGGCGTGCGCTTGCCGTACCCCTGTTCGGTGACGACGAGCAGGTCGTCGTCGTCCTGCGCGACGGAGATCGAGATCACCTCGTCGTCCTTGCGCAGGCGCATCCCCTGGACGCCGGCGGTCGCGCGGCCCATCGGGCGCACGTCCTTCTCCGCGAAGCGGATCGCCTGGCCGGAGCGCGAGACCATGAGGATGTCGTCGGCCCCGGTCGAGTGCCGGACGGCGACGAGCTCGTCGCCGTCCTTGAGGTTGATCGCAATGATGCCGTCGGCCTTCAGCGGCGTGTTGTACTCGGCGAGCTTCGTCTTCTTGACCATGCCCTTCCGCGTCGCGAAGACGAGGAACTCTGCCTCCTCGAAGTTGCGCGTCTGGACGACCGCCCGGATCTGCTCCCCCTGGCGGAACGGCAGCAGGTTGACGACCGCGCGACCCTTGGACTGGCGCGACCCGAGCGGGAGCTCGTGCACCTTCAGGCGGTACACCTTGCCGACGGAGGTGAAGAACAGCAGGTAGTCGTGCGTGGAGGCGACGAAGAGGTGCTCGATGTAGTCGTCCTCCTTCAGGTCCATCCCCATCACACCCTTGCCACCGCGCTTCTGCTCCCGGTAGGTGGTGACCGGCAGGCGCTTGATGTAGCCCGAGCGCGTGATCGCGATCACCATGTCCTCCTCGGCGATCAGGTCCTCGAGGTCGAGCTCGCCCTCCGCGTGGACGATCTCGGTGCGCCGGCCGTCGTTCTTGCCGTAGATCTCCTTCAGCTCGAGGAGTTCCTCGCGGATCAGCCCCATCACCCGCGCCTCGTCGCCCAGGATCGCCCTCAGCTCTCCGATCCGTTCCCTCAGGTCCTTGTGCTCCCGCTCGACCCGCTTGCGCTCGAGTGCAGTCAGCGCGCGCAGCCGGAGGTCGAGGATCGCCTGGGCCTGGATCTCCGAGAGGTCGAACCTCTTCATCAGGCCCTCGCGCGCCGCGTCGGTGTCGGCGGCGGCACGGATCAGGGCGATGACCTCGTCGAGGTTGTCGAGAGCGATCAAGTAGCCCTCGAGGACGTGCGCCCGTTCCTCTGCCTTGCGGAGCTCGAACTTCGACCGCCGCACAACGACGACCCGCTGGAAGTCGAGGTAGTGGCGGAGCAGCTCGAGGAGCGACAGCGTCTTCGGGACGCCGTCGACGAGGGCGACGGCGTTGTAGCCGAAGGTCGTCTGGAGGGGCGTGTGCTTGAAGAGCTTGTTCAGGACGACCTGCGGCACCGCGTCGCGCTTGAGCTCGATCACGACCCGCATGCCCGACTTGTCGGACAGGTCGCGAAGCCGGGAGATCTCCGACAGCGTGCCGGTCTTGACGAGGTCGGCGATCTTCGCGATCGCGCCCTCGTCGCCGCCCTTCTTGACCCCGTACGGAAGCTCCGAGACGACGATCGCGGTGCGGCCGCCGCGCTGCTCCTCGGCATGCGCGCGGGCGCGCATGACGACGCGGCCTCGCCCGGAGCGGTACGCCTCCCTGATCCCCTCGCGGCCGAGGATGATCGCGCCGGTCGGGAAGTCGGGGCCCTTGACGTGCTTGGAGAGCTTCTCGACGTCCGCGGCCGGATCGTCGATCAGCGCCACGAGCGCGTCGGTCACCTCGCCGAGGTTGTGCGGCGGGATGTTCGTCGCCATGCCGACGGCGATGCCGGTGGATCCGTTGACGAGCAGGTTCGGGAACCGCGACGGCAGGGCCTCGGGCTCCTTGCGCGACTCGTCGTAGTTCGGCCGGAAGTCGACCGTGTCAGCGTCGATGTCGCGGAGCAGCTCGGTCGCCATCCTGGCGAGCCGGCACTCCGTGTAGCGCTGGGCGGCCGCCGGATAGCCGTCGATGTTCCCGAAGTTCCCCTGGCCGTCGACGAGCGGGTAGCGCATCGAGAACGCCTGCGCGAGCCGGACGAGCGTGTCGTAGATCGCAGCGTCCCCGTGCGGGTGGTAGTTGCCCATCACCTCTCCGACGACCCGCGCGCACTTCACGCGCGGCCGGTTGGGCTGGAGCCCGAGCTCGGCCATCGCGTAGAGGATCCGGCGGTGGACGGGCTTCAGGCCGTCGCGCACGTCCGGGAGGGCGCGAGCGACGATGGTGCTCATCGCGTAGTCGAGGAAGCTCGAGCGCATCTCCTGCTCGAGCTCGCGCGTCTCGATCCGGCCCGCTCCCAGCGGTTCGACGACGTCAGACATCGAGGAACTTCACGTCCTTGGCGTTCTGCTCGATGAACTCGCGGCGGGGCTCGACCTGGTCGCCCATCAGCATCGAGAAGATCAGGTCGGCGGCGGCGGCATCGTCGACCGTGACACGGACGAGCAGCCGGCGCGTGGGATCCATCGTCGTCGCGGCGAGCTCTTCGGCGTCCATCTCGCCGAGACCCTTGAAGCGGCCGACCTGGATGCCTTCCTTGGCGAGGTCGAGCGCCCGGGCCCGGAGGTCCTCGAACGTCTCCGCAGAGGCGGACTTCTTGCCGAACGTGATCGTGAACGGCGGAGCGCCGATGATCTCCTGGAGTCGCGCGTAGCTCTTGCGCAGGCCGGCGTAGACCGGCGAGCCGAGCAGCGCGGTCGGTACGTCGACGTGCTCCGCTGCACTGGTGTCGCGCTCGATCACCTTCACGCGAACGCCGTCGGCGGTCGTCTCCAGCACGGAGACCTCGTAGCCGTTCGGCTCGATCGACGCGAGCGCCTTCTCCATGCCGGCGGCGTCGTCTGCCTCGGTCTCGACGAGGCGGTGTTCGACGACGAAGCTCGCCGCGGGCGAGCCGAAGTCCGTCCGCAGCCGCGTCGACCAGCCCTCGAAGTCGTGTAGCGCGCGGGCGAACCGGCCGTACCTGGATTCGGTCAGCTTCTGCGCCTTGCCGGAGCGGTCGCTGACCTCCATGTCCTTGATCCGCTCGCGGACGAGCATGTCCTCGAACTGCGATTCCTTCTCCACGTACTGCTCGCGGCCACCGAGCTTGACGCGGTAGAGCGGCGGCACCGCGATGAAGACGTGTCCGCGCTCGACGAGCTCCGGCATCTGCCGGAAGAGGAACGTGAGGATCAGCGTGCGGATATGAGAGCCGTCGACGTCGGCGTCGGTCATGACGATGATCCGGTGGTATCGGAGCTTCGAGATGTCGAACTCCTCCGCGATCCCGGTGCCGATCGCGGTCACCATCGCCTGGATCTCGGCGTTCGAGAGCACCTTGTTGATCCGGTTCTTCTCGGCGTTGATCACCTTGCCGCGAAGCGGCAGGATCGCCTGGAAGAGCCGGTCGCGGGCATCGACGGCCGAGCCGCCGGCCGAGTTGCCCTCGACGAGGAAGAGTTCGGCGGCCTCCGGATCCTGGATCTCGCAGTCGGCGAGCTTGCCGGGCAGCGATGCGCCCTCGAGCGCGGACTTGCGCCGGGTGAGCTCGCGGGCCTTGCGCGCAGCCTGCCGGGCGTGCGCGGCGTCGATCGCCTTCGTGATGATCTGCTTCGCGTCCTGGGGGTTCTCCTCGAGGTACTGGGCGAGCTTCTGGTTGACGACCTGTTTGACGAGGCCCTCCATGCCGGGGTTCCCGAGCTTCGTCTTGGTCTGGCCCTCGAACTGCGGCTCGGAGAGCTTCACCGAGATCACTGCGGCGAGCCCCTCGCGGACGTCCTCGCCCTCGAGGTTGTCCTCCTTCTCCTTGAGCAGGCCGCGGTCGCGCGCCACCCTGTTCAGCGTCGCGGTCAGCGCGGAGCGGAAGCCGGAGAGGTGCGAGCCGCCCTCGTGCGTGTTGATGTTGTTCGCGAACGAGAAGACGGACTCGGCGTACGAGTTGTTCCACTGCATCGCGATCTCGACGTAACCCTGGTCGCTCTCGCTCTCGAAGTAGACCGAGTGCTTGTGGATCGGCTCCTTCGCCTTGTTGATGTGCGCGACGAAGTCGCGGATGCCGCCGGCGGCATAGAACTCCTCGCGCTGCTCACCCTCGCGCTCGTCGACGAGCACGATCCTGAGCCCCTTCGTCAGGAAGGCGGTCTCGCGGAGTCGCTGGACGAGCCATTCAGTGTCCCATTCGGTCTCCTCGAAGACCTCTGCGTCGGGCTTGAAACTGATCGTCGTCCCGGTGTCCTTCGTCGGGCCGACCGCCTTCATCTTGGTCGTCGGCTCGCCGCGGGCGAACTCCTGGCACCACGTCCCGCCGTCGCGCTGCACCTCGGCGACCAGCCACTCGGAGAGCGCGTTCACGACCGAGATGCCGACCCCGTGCAGGCCGCCGGACACCTTGTAGCCGCCCTGTCCGAACTTCCCGCCGGCGTGCAGCTTCGTCAGCACGACCGTCAGCGCGGGCAGGCCCTGATCCTTCATCACGTCGACGGGGATGCCCGATCCGTTGTCCTTCACGGTCATCGACTCGTCCGGATGGATGGTCACCTCGACCAGGTCACAGCGCCCTGCCAAGGCCTCGTCGACCGAGTTGGCGACGACCTCGTAGGCGAGGTGGTGCAGACCCCGGGAGCCCGTCGAGCCGATGTACATGCCCGGCCGCTTCCGGACCGGCTCGAGCCCCTCGAGGACCGTGATGTCCTTTGCTGAGTACGCTGCTTCTGCCATAGAAAAAGCCCTGCAAATACGCTATTTGCGGGCTGCCCACAGTGTATCAGAAACGGTGGTCGGACGGACCCTTCGAGAGACCCAGCGCGACCGCTCTTTGCACACGATTTCGCAGCTCCTCGTCCTCGATCCCGGCCGCCAGCGCAGCTGCTCGCTGGAGGGCTTCGTCGGTCGGTTCCGGGACCTCTACCCGCGCCTCGCGGAGCTCCTCCGACGACGGCTCCGGCAGGTGGCCGACGGCGAACCGCAACGTCTTCGGCGCACTCCCACCGAGCTTTTCGATCAGGCGGGCGGCGATCGTCGGCGCCAGCTGGCCGAGCTCGAACGCCCACGTGGACGACGACGTGTTGACATGCAAGGTCCCGTCGCGGGCGATACGTGCCGGCCACGCGTTCGCGGCGACCATCGGCCCCACCGCCTCCGGCCAGGCGGCCAGCAGCTCCGGCATACCGCCCTCCGGCCCGAGCCGCGACAGCTCGCCGCGCAGGGTGTCCTCGAGACGCTCCACTCCCCTACCCGAGGACGACCCGCCCGGGCGAGACCTCGAGCAGCTGCGCCGGCTCCCCGGGCAGCGCGTCGGCAGTGGTCGCGGTGACGACTGTCTGGCCGCGGTCCTGGATCTCTTGGACGAGCACGCGCCGCCGGCCGGGATCGAGCTCCGAGAGCACGTCGTCGAGCAGGAGCAGCGGCGGCTCACCCCGGCGCTCGGTGATCAGCCGCGCTTCGGCGAGGATGAGCGCGAGCACGGCGGTTCGCTGCTCGCCCTGTGATCCGAACGCCCGCAGATCGCGAGTCGCAGACGCGACCGAGACATCGTGGAGGTGGGGCCCGAGCCCTGTGGATCCTCGATCCAGATCGTGCTCGAGCTTCGCCTCGAGGGCGGCCTCGCTCGGCGGCTCACCCTCGTAGGCCAGGCGGGCTTCCGGCAGGCCCAGGCGGCCGGCGAACTCGGCGAAGGCCCTCTCCATCAGGCCGAGGAGCTCCACGCGGCTCTCCACCAGGGCCGCCCCCAGCGACGCCACCTGGGCGGTCCAGGGCGCGATCACGTCCCGCTCGCCGCGTTTCAGGGCGGCATTCCGCTGCGCGAGGGCGGCTGCGTAGTCGGCAGGCAGAGACCCGCGGGCCGGCAGCACGCGGCCGAGCGACCGGTCGAAGTACGCGCGTCGCGAGGCCGGCCCCGCCTTCACGATCGCGAGCCGGTCGGGCGTGAAGACGAGCGTGGCGGTCTCACGGCGCAACTGCTCGGCGGCACGGAGCCTCGTACCGTCCAGCTCCGCCCGCTTCCCCGCGACAGTCGAGAGCGAGACGCCGATGCGCACCGGCACCCTGCCGCGGGCGCCTTCGAGCCGGATCTGTGCCGCGGTGCTCCCGAACCGGATCAGCTCCCCGTCCGACCGGGTGCGCGGAGAGAAGCCCTGCGTTCCCACGTGGAGGGACTCCAGGAGGTTGGTCTTTCCGGCGCCGTTCGGCCCGACCGCGAGCACGAGGCCGGGCCCGAGCGACAGCTCGAGCCGCGCGTACGAGCGGAAGTTCGCCAGTGAGACCGAAGAGACGATCAGCCGGCGAGACGGATCGGCATGATCAGGTACCAGAAGTCGTCGCCGGGGCCCTGGATCAGGCCCGGCCGCAACGGGTCGATCAGGCGCAGCCGCATCTCATCCCCTTCGGCCGACTCGATGCCGTCACGGAGGAAGTCGGCGTTGAACCCGATCTCGAGCGGCTCTCCGTCGAAGCGCACCGGTAGCGACTCGCGGGCCTCACCCACGTCCTGCGTCTGCGTCCAGACCGTCACCTCCCCCTCGCTGAAGCGCAGACGGAGTGGAGAGTTGCGGTGCGCCATGACCGACGTGCGCCGGACGACCTCGAGCAGCTCCTCCCGCGGCAGCACGACGTCGTGCGTGAACTCCTTCGGGCGCAACTCCTCGAACTTGGGGAACTGCCCCTCGATGCGGCGCGTCGTCAGCCAGGTGTCGCCGATCCCGAACAGCACCTGGTTCTCCTGCACGCCGAGCTCGAGCGTCCCGCCCGCCGAGGCCAGCCTCCGTACCTCCTCGAGCGCGCGCGCAGGCACGATCGCCTCGAGCTCGGGCACGGCGTCCTGCATCGGCGTCTCCTTGTACGAGAGCCGGTAGGAGTCCGTCGCCGCCATCGCCAGCTTCCCCTCGCCGAACTTGACCAGGATTCCGGTGAGGACGGGCCTCGCCTCGTCTCGCGACACCGCCCGGCCGACCGATGCGACCGTCGAGAGGAACGAATCCGCGGCGACGGTGTGCGTGGTCGACGCGGTGGCGTCCGGGAGCCGTGGGAAGTCCTCGCTGCCGAACGTGTTCAGGCGATACTCCGCCGGGCCACAGCGCACGTCGAGGATGCCCTCGTCCTCCCGGTATTCGAGGTCCACGTCTCCGGCCGGCAGCAGACGGGCGAGGTCGGTGAACAGCCTTCCGGGGACGACGACCGCCCCGCTCCCGTCCACGCTCCCCTCGAGCGGCGTCCGCAGCGAGAGCTCCATGTCCGTGGCGGCAAGCTCGACTCCCTGCTCGTTCGCACGGATGAGGATCCCGCCCAGGATCTGCACCGCCGTTCGCGTGGAGACGCCGCGGCTGACGACGGCGAGCTTCTGTGCGAGCTCCTCGCGCGAGCACGTGATCCTGAGACCGGAACCGAGCGTTGTCTCTATGTCACTCATATCTGTAAGAAAACCTTTCGTAGTACATAGGCGGTGTGGACGTGAGGAAAAAGGCGCGCGTTCTCGATAGACATGCCGTTTTCGGTGTGGATGTTCGTTGGGGAGAAGGAGCTCGGACCCACAGGCCGGTCATGGTCGCCGCAGCAATCCACAGTTTCAGCGCACTTGTTTGATGCGTGCGGTCAGTTCTTGCACAAGGTTGTACACAGTCCGGTCGGCACGGATCATGTTCGTGATCTTGGTGTTCGCGTGCAGGACGGTGGTGTGGTCGCGGTCACCGAAGTGCTTGCCGATCTTGGGCAGTGACGAGTCGGTCAGCTCTCGCGACAGGTACATGGCCACCTGGCGGGGATAGACGATGTTCTGGGAGCGCTTGTGGCTGCAGAGCTCGTCGAGCGACAGCCCGAACCGCTCGCAGACCACGTCCTGGATGTGTTCGATCGTCACCTGCGCGACCTCGCCCTGCGGGAACACGTCCTTGAGCACGTCCTGGGCGAGCTCGGCGGTCATGGGCCGGCCCGTCAGCGAGGCGAACGCGACGACGCGCGTCAGCGCGCCCTCGAGCTCGCGGATGTTGGTGGAGATCCGGCCGGCGATGAAGGTGAGGAGTTGCGGGTCCGCGATGTGGATCCCGTCGGTCTTCACCTTCTTTCGCAGGATCGCGATTCGCGTCTCGAGGTCGGGAGGCTGGATGTCCGTGATCAGCCCCCACTCGAACCGCGAGCGGAGGCGTGCCTCGAGCGTCGCGATCTCCTTCGGCGGCCGGTCGGAGGAGAGGACGATCTGGCTGCCGGACTCGTAGAGCGAGTTGAAGGTGTGGAAGAACTCCTCCTGGAATCGCTCCTTGCCCTCGAAGAACTGGACGTCGTCGATCAGCAGCAGGTCGTAGTTGCGGTACCGCTGCTTGAAGCCTTCGATGCGCTTGTCGCGGAGCGAGTTGATGAAGTCGTTGACGAACGACTCGCTGGTCACGTAGCGCACGGACATGTTGCCGGGGTGCTCCATCACGTACTGCGCGATCGCCTGGAGGAGGTGCGTCTTCCCGAGCCCGGTCGAGCCGTAGATGAAGAGCGGGTTGTACGCCTGCGCGGGCGCCTCGGCGACGGCCAGCGCGGCTGCATGCGCGAACCGGTTGGACGACCCGATCACGAAGAGGTCGAAGGTGTACTTCGTGTTCAGGCCCGACTCGCTGATCCGCTGGGCCGGGGGCTGGGTCGTGTCCGGCACGGCCCCGGTCTCTTCGACGGTCAGCCGGACTCCGCGCTGCTGGCCGGTGGCATCCCGTACCGCTGCCCGGATCAGCTCGAGGAAATGGCCCTCGATCCACTCGCGGGTGAAGTCGTTCGGCACGGCGAGGACGAACGTGTCGTCCGTCACTTCCATGCCTTCCACCTCGCCGAACCACGTGCGGTAGGTGGAGTCGTTGAGTGCCCCCTTGAGCCGACCCGCCACCTCGGTCCAGAGAGTCTCTCCAGTCAGCTCGATCGGTTGCTCCACCCGCCGGCCCCGGCTCCTTCGTCGACGACGCGAGGGCCGAGCATAGCAACGTGCCGGAGGCCCGACAATGGCCGCCCCCATGGATTTCGCCCGGGGTGAAAACAGCAGATTTGCAGGGATTTCACCGGGTTCCACACAGCTCTCCACAGGTGTGGATAGAAGGTCTCGAAAGGGTGATACGGCCCCCGAAAAACACGCTCTCTGCTCGTCCTTTGCGCGCTCGAGTTCTCCACATCGAGCCTGTGGAGAACTCGTTCCAGAAATCGGTGCGGGATCGGCGGCGTGCCCACCGGGCCAGTCGCACGACGCTCGTCTATACTGGCGAGTCGCGGCCTCGAGGCCGCCGTTTTCGTGTTCAGGAGCCACCTGTGAAGCGGACCTACCAGCCCAACGTGCGCCGTCGGAAGCGCAAGCACGGCTTTCGGGCCAGGATGTCCACCCGCGCCGGCCGGGTGATCCTCAAGCGCCGCCGCGCGAAGGGCCGGAAGCGGCTTTCCGCGTAGCGGCCAGTCCCGCCCGTGCAGCGCCGCCACCGTCTCTCACGCTCGAGGGACTTCGACACCGTCTACCGTCACGGGAGATCCGTGTCGACCCGCTTCCTCGTTCTCTACTGGTTCCCGCGCGACGACGACGGCGAGCCGAGACTCGGCATCGCAGTTCCGAAGGGAGCGGGCACCGCCGTCGAGCGCAATCGCGTGAAGCGGCGCCTGCGGGAGAGCTGGCGCGCCCGGCTCGACACCGTCCCGCCCGGCCGCGACTACGTCCTGATCGCCCGGCCCACCCTGGGCGAGGCGTTGCAAGGGCGGGACTCGAAGTGGCTGTCCGAGCGGCTCGACGAGGTCCTCGGGAAGGCAGTCGCCGTCGGTGCGACGGAGGCGACCCATGAGCGGAGGTGACGGCTTTGCCGGCGGCGGACCGGGAATCGTGAGGCATCTGAGCATCGTGCTGCGCGCCTTCTTCCCGTCGCCCGGCGTGGCCGGTGCGCCCACCTGCAAGTACCACCCGTCCTGCTCCGAGTACGCCTCGCTCGCCTACCGCGAGTTCGGGATCCTGCGCGGGACGGCGAAGACCGCCTGGCGTCTCCTCCGCTGCAACCCCTGGAGCGGCGGCGGCGTCGACTATCCGGGCGGCCTGCGGTGATCGTCGCCGGGATCCTCAGCCCGATCGAGAACGCCCTCGCGTGGCTGCTCACGCACCTGCACGACTCCGTCGGCCTCTCCTGGGGCTGGTCGATCGTCGCGCTGACGATCATCGTGCGGGTCGCCCTCGTCCCGATCATGGTCAAGCAGATCCACTCCATGCAGCGGATGCAGGCGCACCTGCCGGAGATGAAGGCGATCCAGCAGAAGTACAAGGGCGACCGCCAGCGCCTGAACGAGGAGCTGATGAAGTTCTACAAGGAGAACGACATCAACCCGGCGGCGTCGTGCCTGCCGATGCTCGTGCAGATCCCGGTCTTCTTCGCCCTGTACTTCGTGCTCAAGAACTTCACGAAACACGTCACCGCGCTCCCGCACGAGCTCGGCTGGCTGATCGTCCCGAACATCACCGAGAAGGTGACCGCGCACTGGTCGGGCTATGTCCTGCTCGTGCTCTACATCGGCAGCCAGGTCGGCTACGCGTACTTCGGCACGCCGCCGAACATCCCGCGCAGCCAGCGGATCCTCTTCATGGTCGTGCCGTTCTTCATCCTGCCCTTCGTCAGCCGGTTTCCGGTCGGCCTGCTCTTGTACTGGATGACGACGAACCTCTGGACGGTCGGGCAGGGGATCATCACCCGGCGGATGGTGCCGAAGCCCGCTCCGCCGCCGAAGCGGTCGTCGCGTACCCCGCCGAAGGAGGCCACGGCGACCGCCGACGGGGGCTCCGGCTCCCCGGCGCCGGCCACCGCCGCCCAGGCGGCGAGCGTTCGTTCTGCACCGAGCGCGCCACGTCGGGTGAAGCGGAAGAAGAAGCGGGGCGGACGCCGGTGACGGAGGAAGACCAGACCCAGGAGCACAGGGTCGAGGCGACCGGCGAGACGGTGGGCGAGGCGAAATGGCAGGCGCTCCGCGAGCTCGAGCGGCTGTCGCCGGGCGTGGACAAGTCGGCGGTGCGCTTCGAGGTGGTATCGGAGGGCGAGCGCGGGCTGCTCGGCGTCGGCTACGCGCCCGCGCGGGTGGTCGCGACCGCCCCGGCCCCAGCTGCCCGGGCTCCGGAGCCCGGGCCTTCGACGGGGGAGTCGCCGGAGGCGAGCGACCTGCGCGACCTGCTCTCGAGGATCGCCGCGACCCTCGGGGTGCAGTGCGGCGTCGACGTCTCCGAAGACGACGAGACGGTGACCGGCGTCCTGACCGGCAGCGACCTCGGCCTCGTGATCGGCCGGCACGGCCAGACCATCGACGCGATCCAGCACCTCGCCAGCGCGATCAGCTACAGAACCTACGGCGACGGTCGCAAGGACGTGGTCGTGGACGCCGCCGGCTATCGGGAGCGGCGACGCGCGACGCTCGAGGCGCTGGCGCTCCGCAGCGCGGGCCGCGCCCGATCGGACGGCGAGGCGATCGCACTCGAGCCGATGTCGTCGATCGAGCGCAGGATCGTCCACCTCCGACTCCAGGACGAGCAGGGTGTGACCACGCGCAGCGAGGGCGAGGAGCCCTACCGCTACGTCGTCGTCGAGCCCGATTGACCTCTGGCTCCGGCGTCTCCTGGAGACGCCGGGCCTGACCGCGATCCGCGATCCCATCGAGGCGCGGCGGGTGCACCTGGAGGAGAGCCTGGCCGTGGTGCCAATCGTCGGGCGGTATCCGGGCTCGATCGTGGACGTGGGCTCGGGCGGAGGAGCGCCCGGGATCCCGATCGCCGCCGCGCTGCCCGACCGGGAGGTCGTCCTGCTCGAGGCGACGCGGCGGAAGTGCGAGTTCCTCGAGTCGGTCAGCCGCGGCCTCCCGAACGTTCGGGTCGTGTGCGGCCGGGCGGAGGAGCAGACGCCAGAGCAGTTCGGCGTCGCGGTCGCGAAGGCGCTGGCGCCTCCGCCGGTGGCGGCCGAGTGGTGCCTGCCGCTCGTCGTCACCGGCGGCGCAGCGATCCTCCTGGTCGGCCCTTCTGCCGACCCCGTCGCCGCAGGCCGCGTCTCGGAGCTTCTCGGAGGCGGCAGGCCGGAGACGTATCCCGGAGTGCTCGTCCTGCCGAAGGTGGGACCGACACCCGCAGGGTTCCCGCGTCGCACCGGCATGGCACGCAGGCGTCCGCTGGCATAGCGCGCGATGCCGTCCGCGGCGCTCGGGGGCGTTCCCCAGCGCCGGGCCAGGAGGCCGTCCGCCTGCGACGAAAGAATGTCCGAGTGCCTGGACGGGTCTACGCGGTCGCGAACCAGAAGGGCGGAGTCGGCAAGACGACGACGGCCGTCAATCTCGCAGCCTGCCTTGCGGAGGCGGGCGAGACCGCGCTGGTCGTCGACCTCGATCCGCAGGCGAACGCGACCTCCGGGCTCGGCGAGCGCGCCAACGGCACGTCCAGCTACGACCTCCTCGACGGTGCGCCGCTCGAGCAGCTGGCGAAGCCGACCCGATTCCAGAACCTCTGGCTCGTCCCCTCGAAGCCCGATCTCGCCGGCGCCGCGGTCGAGCTCGCGCGACGTGAGGACGGCGAGCACTTCCTCGCGCAGGCATTGGCCGGTGGGGTCGGCCGCTACTCCTTCGTCTTCCTCGACTGTCCGCCGTCGCTCGGCCCTCTGACGGTGAACGCGCTGGCCGCGGCGCACCGCGTGCTCGTGCCGGTACAGGCGGAGTACTACGCTCTCGAGGGCCTGTCCCAGCTGCTGCGGTCGGTCGACATCATCAAGGCGCGGCTGAACCCACAGCTCGCGATCGCAGGCGTGCTGCTGACGATGGTCGACGGGCGCACGCGCCTGTCGGCAGAGGTCGACCGCGAGCTTCGCCGCCATCTCGGCGAGCTCGTCTTCAAGACGGCCGTGCCGCGGTCGGTTCGCCTCGCCGAGGCGCCGAGCCACGGTCTCCCTGCGATCGCCTATGACCGCCGTTCCCCCGGCGCCGAGGCCTACTGGAAGGTGGCGATGGAACTTGTCGAGCGCTCCTGAAGGGACGACGCCCGCTCCGGCGCGGAGAGGTCTGGGCCGGGGCCTCGAGGTCCTGATCGGCGGCGCGGCCCGAGCCGAGCTGACGCACCTCCCTGTCGAGACGATCCACCCCAACCCCCGGCAGCCGCGCAAGCGCCACGAGTCGGAGGCGTTGCACGGCCTGGCCGACTCGGTCCGGGTCCAGGGCGTGATCCAGCCTGTCGTCGTGCGTCCCCGGCCGGCCGGCGGCTTCGAGCTGATCGCGGGGGAGCGGCGCTGGCGCGCCGCCCGCGAGGCAGGGTTGCCGACTGTGCCCGCGATCGTGCGCGACGCCGACGACCGCGACTCCCTCCTGCTCGCCCTCGTCGAAAACGTCGCCCGCGAGAACCTGGGCCCGGTCGAGGAAGCGCGTGCCTGCGCGCTCCTGATCGACGACTTCGGGCTCTCGCTCGGCGACGTCTCCGAACGTGTCGGCCGGTCGAAGCCGTCGGTGTCGAACCGGATGCGCCTGCTCGACCTTCCCGACGACGTACTCGCGATGGTGGAGCGCGACGAGCTCAGCGAAGGTCATGCCCGCGCCGTCCTCGCCGTGCCCGACCAGGAGGGTCGCCGCCGGCTCGCGCGCGAGATCGTGAAGACGGGCATGTCGGTGAGGGCGGCCGAGCAGCGGGCGCGATGGGCCGGTGCGAGGCAGAAGCCGCGGGTGAAGGGCGCGCCGGTCGATCCAGCTCTCGCGGCCCGTGCGCGCTCCGCCGCCGAGCGGCTGACCCGGCTGCCGGCGCGGGTGACGCGGGGCCGCCTCGAGATCCAGTTCGCCGACGAGTACGAGCTCGCGGAGCTTGCCGAGGCGCTCGAGCGGTACGCGCCGCCCCGCTGAGACCCTCAGCCGACGGCTTTCCAGAGGATGGTGGTGCGGCAGGGACGCCCGTCGGGGTAAAGGGCGTAGTTCGGGATCACTCCGGCCCTCGTCCAGCCCTGCCGCTCGTGGAGTCGTTCCGCCGGTTCGCCCGTGACCGTGTCGAGCACGAGGAGCGTCCATCCCCCGGCGCGCGCCTCGAGCTCGGCCCGCTCCATCAGCAGCCGCCCGACTCCCCGGTTCCGGGCGGAGCGCAGCACGAGCAGCTTTGCGACGTCGGCCCGGTGGGGCTGGTTCGGCGGCCACGCGGCCACGATCTGGACGGTGCCTACCAGCTCGCCGTCCACGAACGCGGCGAGCAGCACGGGTCTGCCCGACTCGACCTCCGTCTGGATGCCGGCGAAGTGATCCCGTGCGTCGCCGACGGAGAACGGCGCCATGGAGCTGACCGAGGCGCCGCCCTGCACGCAGTCGTGGAGCCCCGCGGCGAGGGAATCACGATGGTTTCGCGCAGCCTCGTAGCGGCATGATTTCCCTGCCATGCACGCGTCGATCTGGCGGTTCTCCGGAGACCCCGACGAGCTGCTGCGCCGCTACGAGGCGATGCTCGCCGAGATCCCGGCGCCGAACATGCGGCTTCACCTCTGCCTCCGGGCCGACGACGGCATCGTCCTGGTCGACACCTGTCCGTCGAAGGAGGTCTTCGACAGCTTCTTCGCGGGCGAGGGCTTTCGTGCCCTTCGCGAGCGCCACGGCCTTCCGGAGCCGACGTCGGTGGAGGACGCCCCGGTCCACCTCGCCTTCGTCGACGGCGAGCGGATCGAGGCGGACATGGGCGATCGTGGATTCGAACCACGGACCTCCGCCTTATCAGAGCGGCGCTCTAACCGACTGAGCTAATCGCCCGCGGTGGCGGATTGTAGCGACGGCGCTAGAGACTGCGCAGCCGGGGAAGCACCCCGGCGACCTCGGTCGCGTCGGATTCGGCGGTGCCCGGGCGTACGCCGACGACCAGCTCCCGGAAGCCGTTCGTGGCGAAGCCCGCTGCCTCCCGAAGCAGCGTCTCCACATCGGTGTAGAAGAGCTGAACCGAGCGGCGTACCTCGGCGGGGTCGCGACCCACGGCGGTGCAGTGCCCATCGAGCACACCCGAGAGTCTGACCGCCTCCTCGATCTCGCCGGAAGCGACGTTCCAGACGTCTGCGTGCTCCGCGACGACCCGGAGCGTCTTGCGCTCGCCCGAACCCCCGATCCAGATCGGTGGGGCGGGCTGAACCGGCTTCGGGTTGGCGACCGCGTCCACGAGTCGGTAGTGCTCGCCGTTGAAACTCGCTCGGTCCTCGCTCCAGAGGAGCTTGATCATCCGGCAGGCCTCCTCCATCCGTGCGATGCGCTTTCCAGCGGTGCCGAACCCGAGGCCGAGCATGGTGTGCTCGTTCTCCGCCCAGGCGGCGCCGAGGCCGAAATCGAGCCGTCCGCCGGAGAGGTGGTCGACCGTCACCGCCATCTTCGCCAGGACGCCCGGGTGGCGGTAGGTGTTCCCGGTGACCATGCAGCCGATCCGCACGCGGCTCGTCGCCTCCGCCATCGCGCCGAGCAGGGTCCATCCCTCGAAGACATCACCGAGGTTGCCGCGTGTGCCGATCGACGCGAAGTGGTCGAAGTTCCAGCAGTGGTCGAAGCCGGCCTCGTCCGCGATCCGCCAGACGGTGCGGAGCTCCTCGACCGTCGTGAACTGGGGCGCGAGCTTCAGCCCGATCCGCACCCTGTCCACACCCGAACCCTACGTATCCCGCGGACTGCCGCGTCCGGGTGCAAGGCATCGCTTGCCTGATGGGGGGCTTGGCTAAGATCAGGTCGAGGCTTCGGGTCGATGCACGAGATGCACATCTACGGCGTCAGCTTCGACATCGTCGGCAAGCAGCCGATCGTGCTCCTGAAGACCGCGGAAGGGAACAAGTTCCTGCCGATCTGGATCGGGCATTCCGAGGCGGCGGCGATCCTGATGAAGCTTCAGGGGGCAACGACGCCGAGGCCATTGACGCACGACCTGGTCACGTCGATGCTCGCCGAGCTCGAGGCGCGCGTGACGAGGATCACCGTCACCGAGCTCCGGGACAACACCTTCTATGCGAGCATCACGATCCAGCAGGACGGATCCGAGATCGAGGTCGACTCGCGGCCGTCCGATGCGATCGCGCTCGCCGTGCGGGCCGAGGCGCCGATCTTCGCCGACGACCGCGTGATCGAGGAGTCGGCGATCGAGTTCGAGGGCGAAGAGGTGAACGAGGAGGAGATCGTGGACGAGTTCCGCAAGTTCCTCGACCAGGTCACCCCCGACGAGTTCGCCGTCGAAGGCGAGGACGAGACCTAGCCGGGCCCGCCGTCGCCCGCGACCTCGCGCTTCGTGAGGTCGAGAATCGTTCCGAACAGCTCGCGCAACCCGTCGGCCGAGAGGGGCCCGTGGTTCCGGTGCGTGAGGTCGTCGAGCATCGAGCGCTCCCGGCCCGGATCGAGGAAGGAGATCCCGCGGGACTCCTTGTGGGCCTTGATCCGGGCGACCAGCTCGAGGCGTGTGTTGACCGCGTCGAGAATCGTCCTGTCGGTGTCCGAAATCTGCTCGCGGAGCTCGCGGAGCACTGGGTCGTGGTCTGCGCTCATGGTCGGCCCTGCCACTGTACGTAAACGCGCTTCGACGTTGCCGGGATCGTGACCAGCAGGTACGGCGACGTGAGTCGCGGCACGGTGTGGTCGCCGAGCGACGGCGTCGTCTCGCGGGCGAGCACGTCGATCGTGCTCCGCCGCTCGGTGATCCGGACGATCTCGACGCCGTAGCCCGTGCTCGATCTCGGGCCGGCCGCGACGAGGATCAAGCGGCGGTGGGCGAAGTCGAACGGGGGCACCTTCGGCGGGCCGTTCGGGAACGTGCGGGCCACGTAGCGCACCACCTGGCGTCGCTTCCAGAACGATCGGGTGACCGACTTCGGCCAGAGCACGCCGGACATCTGCGCGGTCACATCGATCCAGGCGAGCCGTTTCGAGCCTCCCTGAATCACTTGCGTCCAGGTCACCCCCACACCGACCAGGAGTGCGACAACCGCAAGGGCGGCGAGCCTCTTCGCCACTGTGAGCTGCACCCTATGCGCGGGGAGGCGAAGCCGCGCTCTCGCCGGAGCGAGGGCAGTGGGGCGATCGCGAAGGAGGGGGCTCACGGGGGAACCATGG
>JBLMYA010000021.1:0-9994 GCA_050258035.1 Verrucomicrobiota bacterium | reverse complement strand
GGCGGCTCGCTCGCGCTGAACCAGCTCCTCGTCGTGATGGACGGGATCGACAACCCGCCCTTCTTCCGGAAGTTCTTCACGAGCAAGGTCAACACGCTGCTCGACGGCATCTACGTCGTCCCCCGGCGGGTCGGCAAATACTTCCTCCGCATGCCCGCGGCGCGGCCCCGGAGGGAGCAGATCTACTTCATCGGCGCGACCAACGTCCCGATCGACCGGCTCGACCCGGCCCTCACACGGCCGGGGCGCATGGGCCGCCACGTCTGGTTCCGCACGCCGACGAAGCAGGACCGGCTCGACATCCTCGACCTCTACCTCGGCAAGGTCGCCCACGAGCCGGAGCTCGACCTGCCCAACCGGCGCGAGGAGCTCGCGCGGGTCACGAACGGCTACGCGCCGGCCATGCTCGAGCAGGTGACCTCCATGGCGCTGACCATCGCCCACCACTCGGGCCGCGAGTCACTCGACTGGGATGACCTGGTCGAGGCGATGACGACGCTCGAGGCCGGGACTGCGGTCGGCATCGAGTACGTCCCCGAGGAGAGCCGCGCGGTCGCGATCCACGAGGCGGGCCACGCCGCGACCGGCCACGTGTACCTGAAGGGCGCGGAGTCGACGCGGCTCTCGATCCGGATGCGCGGCGGGGCTCTCGGTCATCACCAGGCGCTCGAGAAGGAGGAGCGCTTCAGCCGCTTCCGCAGCGAGGAGTTCGCGCGGCTCGTCTGGGCGCTCGGCGCCATGGCCGCTGAGCGCGTCTTCTACGGCGAGAACTCGAACGGCGTCGGGGGCGACGTGATGAGCGTGACCGTCCAGGCGGCGTACATGGTCGGCGCCTCGGCGATGGGCCCGCAGCCGTTCGTGATCGAGCCGCACGAGGGCGAGACCGACGAGGAGGCGCGGGAGCGGATCCTCGAGCGCTTCGAGAAGATCGGCGTCCAGATCGTGAACCGGACGAGCGGGGGCGGCCCGTTCGCCGAGAACCCGGTCGCCTCCGTCCTCGGCGATCGCGACAAGCGCGCGATCGCCTGTCAGCTCGTCGGCCAGGCGTACGTCGCCGCCTACAACCTCGTGCTCGCGAACCGCGAAGGGGTCGAGCACATCGCGGACGTCCTCGCCGCCCGGCGCGAGATCTTCGGGGACGAGCTTCTCGCCCTGCTCGAGGAGTCGAAGCTCGAGCTCCCGCAGGTCGACCTCTCGGAGGAGAGCTCGTGGCCGACGATGTGATGGGCAAGGCAGCCGACGCGGGAGCGGCGCCAGCCGCGGCGACGGGAGCTCCGCTGCCCACGCGGCAGGAGACGCGAGCTGACCGCGCCCGCCGGGTCGCATACCGCAACCGCTTCGGGCTCCTCTACTTCCTGCTCGCGATCGTGGCCGGGGCCGGGATCGGCGCCTTCCTCGTGCTCGTGCAGCAGGGTGGGCCGCAGGCGGCGCCGGCCTGGTCCGACTGGGCGCCGACCGGAAGCGCGGAGCGGCGCGAGGCGCAGATCGCCCAGCACGTCTCCTCCACGTACCGGCTCCCGAGCGGTACGCAGCTCGCCGCGGTGACCTACTCCGGACCGCCCACGGTGACCGGGCCGGACGGGTCGACCTTCCAGGTGCGCGCGATCGCCGTCCGCCCCGACACGACCGGAGGCCAGGCGGCGACGGGCGACGTCGAGACGGTCGACGCCGCGAGCACGGTCATGTACACGCTGTGCGGCCTCGGGCCCTCCTGCTCGATCGCGGAGGGCAAGCCGACGGTCGCTCGCCACCAGCTGCTCCGCCGAGAGGCGCTCGAGCTCGCCCTCTACTCCTTCACCTACCTCGACGGCGTCGACTCGGTGCTCGTCCTCCTCCCGCCGCGGTCCGACGGGCAGGCAGCGACCTCGGTGTTCCTCCGGCGCTCCGACGTCGCGCCGCAGCTCGCGCAGCCGCTCGTGGACACGCTTCCGAGCGCGACGACGCCGACGGTCGGGCAGATCCCCTCCGAGGAGCGGCGCGTGATCGACGCCACGACCCTGAGCCGGCTCTACTCCTACAGCTACCTGCAGGCGCAGGACGGGAGCCCGGTGATGGTGCTCACACCCGCGCTCAACGGGTAGCGGCCGCCTCGGTCGCAGCCGGTTGCAGGAGAGGGGCCGGTCGCACATCTCGGCACTGGAGGCAACGTGCCTCGATGTGCCAACCCCGCCCTCTCGTCCGAGGAGGAGGTTGGCTAACGCACTCGGGCACCAAGGCAACGTGCCCTCATTCGTGACCCAACCTCCCGACGTCCCGTGTCACTGCGCACCGACCCGCGCCCGCGGGAAAGGGAAGGAGGGTCTGGTCTCGCGTCGAGGAACGTTGCCGTCAGTTCCGAGACGCGGGACCCGACCCTTCACGGCTGGCTGCGATGAGATCCGACCCGAGACTCGCCGGGACGCTCGCAACCCGTACGAGCTCGAGGCGCGGCGCGCGGCAGCCGTGACGCGACCCCGATAGCACCGAACGTCGCCGAGGTTTTGCGACCGCACCGAGCTAGCGTCGTCGTGGGCGCCGCCGACCGAGCCTGGCCGGATCCGTGCGAGACCGGTGACGGAGCCTCGAAACGGCGCTACGGTGCGTCGGATGAGGCAGCGTCTCGCGTCGATCGGGCTCCTCTCGGTTCTCGCGATCGCGTCGCCCTGGATCCTCGCGGCGGACGGCGCGACGAGCAGCGCACCGCGGGTGACGATGTTCGGGGACTCCGTTGCCGACTCGCTCTCGTACGTGCCCGACGCGCGGGGGCTTCTCGGCGACGGGATCGACCTGCGCCTCGAGCTGGCGCCGTGCCGCAAGCTCGTTGCCCAGGGGTGTGCGTACATGGGCGCGCGCCCGTCGTCGGTGCTCGACGTCGTCAAGGCCTCGACGCCGGCCGGTCTCGGCGACGTCGTCGTGGTCGACGTCGGCTACAACGACCCCGAGAACAACTACGACAGCGACATGGGCACGGTGGCGTCGGCCCTCCTGTCGAAAGGCGTCGAGCACGTCGTCTGGGTCACGATGCGCGAGATCTCGAGCGACTACCGGCAGATCAACGACATCATCCGCGACCGAGCGCGCCGGGAGACGCGGATCACGGTCGTCGACTGGGAGGCTGCAAGCCGAGGCAAGCAGTGGTTCAACCCCGACGGACTCCACCTGAACGCCGACGGAGCGTTCGCCCTGGCGGCCCTCCTCCGTCCGTACGTGCTTGCGGCCTGCGGGTCGAGCTGCGTCGCCCAGGGGCCGACCGCGCCGGATCTCCCGCGGGACGTCCGGCCGCCGTCACTACGGGGCGCGCCCGCCGTTGGGAGCACCCTGACCTGCTCGCCGGGAAAGTGGACAGGAGGCCGGCCGATCGTCTTCTCGTACCACTGGCTCCGGAACTGGACCCCCATCGCTTCGGCCACGGCTCCCACGAGGGTCGTGCGCAAGGCGGACCGCGGGCACTCGCTCGCCTGTCGCGTCTGGGCCGCCAACACGAGCGGCGCGACCTCCGCGACGTCGCGGGCCATCGTCGTGGGTGCGCAGGCCGACCCCTAACCTTCCGGCCGGGAAGCGCCCGGACGCTCGATGCGGGGCTGGTAGCGGCGGGAGGCGCTCAGCGCAGTGGAGACGCGCTCGGCACAGAGGGAACCGTCGCCGCCGCCAGCTGTTCGAGCGCATCTGCGGCGGCTACCGACCCACCAGCTTCGGCGAACGCAGCAGAGACACGCTCGGCGCCTGTTCTCAGCGTCATCGCGCTACGGACTGCCTCGCGTAGCCGACGGGGCGTGAGCTTTCGCGCAGGCAGGCGAATGCCGGCGCCCGCGACCTCGACCCGGCGAGCGACCTCGGGCTGATCCCTTCCGAAGGGCACTGCGACGACCGGGACGCCGTGGGTGAGCGCCTTCTGAGTGATCCCCATCCCTGCGTGGCAGACCACGCAGACAGCCCGTTCGAGAAGCGGCGTGTGCGCGAGAAACCGCTCCACGCGCACGTTCGGCGACGATCGCAGGCCCCTCGGATCGACGTCTGCCGTCGTCACGACGACGTCGTAGGGCTCGGTCCCGAGCGCCTCGTTCACGACCTCGACCAGTCGACGGTCGTTCTGGAAGAGCGTCGAGCACGCCACCACGAGGAGCGGACGCTGGAGGCTGTCGAGCCACGCGGGCGGGTCGGCGTCGGGCTCCCAGAGCCCAGGCCCGACGAGGCGGAGCTTCGACGGCCAGTCGGAGCGCGGATACTCGAACGGCTCGGCCGTGTACGCGAGGACGACCGTCGCCTCGAGGTACACGTCGTCGATCGTCCGCACTGGGGGCAGGCCGAGCCCGGTCCGGAGCGGGTTCACGTGTGAGGCGATGACCCGCTCGAGCGTGCCGAGCGTGAGACGCCTGGCGACGCGGTCCCGCAGGTGGCCGACCCGGTCATGGCGAGGAGCGAGCCCGAGCCCGAAGGGAGGCGCATCGGCCGATGGCAGCGGAACCGGCGAGACGATCGAGAATGCCCACGGGAGCCCCGATGCCTCCGCTGCGACGGCAGCGCCCCACGCTCCTTCGTCGACGAAGAGTGCGTCTGGCTGCTCCACCTCGATCGCCTGCTCGAGGTCGCGAAGCTGGAATGGAGCACGCTCTCCGAACTGCGCGAGCCCGGAGCGCAACGCGCCGAACCGGGTTCGAGCCCGCCAGTCGTCGGGCTCGAACGTCTCGATCTCCCGCCTGAGTGGATGCGCGTCTAGCCCGACCGTGCGTAGCCGCTCGACGTCGTCCACCCCGCAGCGGACCGCGACGCGGTGACCACGCCGAACCAGTTCCAGCAAAGTTGCCACCAGGGGGTACAGCCGTCCGGGGACGGCATCCACGTAGGCCAGGAAGACGGCCATCGCACGGTGCTGCTGTCTGCCCTAGTGCGCCGGAAGCGGCTTCGCAGGCGTCACCGCGTGTCGCAGCGTCGTTCCCGCCCACAGGACGACCACGACGATCGTCAACGCGAGGAGCGCCGACTGGTTCGCCGTCACGATCGCAACGATGCCGAGGACGAGCGCCACGACGCCGAGTGCCCCGAGCAGGACGATCGGCGGCGAGGACAGCCTCTCGTCGACGAGCCTCGCAGCGAGCGGGCAGCCGACCAGGCCGACCGCCAGCATCGTCACGGCAGCCCAGCGGTTGCTGCCGAGATACCACCAGTCCTGGACGTTCGCGACGTAGGCGAGCACGATCAGCGCGGTAACGGCGGTGCCGACCACGTCCCTTCGTGTCAGGTACATGTGCCCTCCTTCACTCCGGAGCGATGCGCAACCCGCGCGTCACCCCATTTCGAGCCAGTTCCAGCATCCCGCGCCGCTCGGCCCGCTCCATCGGGGAATGCGCGGATGCCCCTCGGGATCGCGCTGCCTCACCTTCCGGGACTGCAGAGAGCACGGCGGCGAGGCGCCGACCGTGTGGAAGTACCGAGAGGGCTCTCGGGCAGTGACGGCGATGTATCGCCGCAAATTGCGACAAGTTTCGTCCGCCTTGTTCTTGACCCGCGAGCCGGGCGTCCCTAGAGTCGCCGATGCACCGAGTACGGAGCGTCCGAGGTTGATGGCTCTCCGAGTGGCAATCGCTTCGGCGAAGGTCAGTCGGGAAGCCGGACGAGGTCGCCGCCGGCTCGGTGCATTTGCTTTTTCACGGAGCGGGACGCCTTCTGGACGCAGGAGCGTCGACTACCGGTGGTCGGCGGCGTTTGCACCGACGCGGCCGTACACCTGAACGCCGTCTGAACACGCCTCTCCGTCTCTTGACCCGGCGCGGGATGCGTCGCATGCTTGCGTCCTCTCGGGACGTCGAGGCGCCTGCGGCTGCGACCTTCCACCGGCTTCTTCGAAGCCTCCACCCACAGAGAAAGGGGTTCCACATGCCGAAGATGGTTCTCACCCACGCGGTCGAGGACGTCGAGCGCTGGCTGGCAGGCAAGGCGGACCGTGCTGCCGCCATCCAGTCGGCCACGGGCAGCAACGTGACCGACTACGTCGCTCACGACGGGAGCAACAACATCGCCGTCACCGCCGATATCGCCGACCCCGAGGCTGCACGGGCGATGCTCGCCTCGCCGCCGCCCGACGTCGCCGCCAACATGGCGAAGCACGGCGTCGTCCCTCCCATCACGGCGTACATCGAGGCGTAGTTGGAGCGAGCACCCTGAGCCCGACGCGTCTTCGGCCCGCCCTCCTCCCGGGGTGGGCACTCAGAGCAGGTCAGCTGTGCGGCCCGGCTGCTCTCCGGGAGGTGCTCCGGAGGTGCGTGGCGCGGGCTGCCAGCTGACCCGCGTTCACACGCCACACCATCTCGGGCCCTGCAGTGGGCGGTGCAGGACTCGAACCTGCGGCCACCTGCGTGTAAAGCAGGCGCTCTACCAGCTGAGCTAACCGCCCGTGCCCCCGGCAGGATTCGAGCCCGTGTTCCGGCCTCGAAATGGGGTCCTGCATCAGCGTATCGGCCCCGCGGGGCGAGGGACGACGCGGCGAGGCGGTACTCTCGGTGCATGCAGGGCTTCCTCGACGAGTTGCGTGTGCTGGCCGACGAGGAGCGCCAGGCAGTCCAACGTCGGGACGCGGCGATCCAGGCGGCGCACGACCGCCACGCCGAAGCGATGCGCAGGGCCGACGGCGCGTACATGGCCAACAGCTCGGAGCGCAACCGACAGATGGGGGCGCTCATCCTCCGGGCGGTGGACGAAGGCGTCCGCGCAGCCGAGGTGGCGAAAGCCCTCGGCATCTCGACGCGCAGGGCCCAAGCGCAGCTCCGCTACTACGGCGAGATGAGTGCTGCCATCCGTGCACGATACGGAGCGCCGCCTCCCCCCGAGGAGCCCCGGGGCCCGCTCCGCGTCGGGAACGCTCGTCCCTGACGAAGATGGAAGACCCCGGTCAGCGGTTCACGCCCGGCGACGACGGGCAGACGTACGCGGAGGAGCGTCGGCAGCGTCTTCACCGGCATCGCATGGTGGGGTACGCGGTGTGTGTCCCGCTCTGGTTACTCAGCGCCGTCCCGCTGGCACGCCTGTCGAGCGACCAGGGAGGAGGCCTGGGTGTCACCGCGATCTACCTGGCGGCGGGCCTTGCGATCGCGATCGTCTTCCGCGCCGTCTACGCGCGGTGGGCGGGGCGGCCGTTCTGGTCACCGTGGCTGTTCGTGATCGCTGCCGTCCTTGCGCTCGCGAGCTACGGCGTCCAGAGCGCGGGAGAGAAAGCGGCCGCCCCGAGCGCCATCTCACGGTCGGCGCTGTAGCGCGTCGGGCCGGGCCGCGGGAGCTCCTCCCCGCCGGCGACTAGAGAGTTGGTGTGAAATGGCGGGTCCGCCTGATAGAACCTCGCGGTGCCCAGGAGCCCGCGCCTCCTCGTCGCCGCCTTCGCGGCACTCGTCGTCCTCGACCTGGTCGGAGGCCTGATCGCGATCGCCACCGACGTGAACGACGTTGGCGGGGCGTGGAGTTTCGATGCGGGGCTCGCCGTTCCGTGGCCGATCATCCTCCTCCAACTCGCGCTGATGGCCGTGGCGGTCATCGGCCGTCACCGCCTCGCGATCGCGGCCGCCCTGCTCCTCACCGCCACCTGCGCGGTCAGTGTGCTGTCGGGCCTCTTCGACGGCGACCTGTTCGCAAGCGGGCTGGGCCCGGGTCAGATGGCGTTCGGGATCGTCCTCGTAACAGGGATGGCGCTCGTGGGCCTGCTGGCCGCGCTGCGGACGAGAGAGCTCCGCCGGATGGGCGGCGACCTCGAGGCCTCGATGTGAAATGAGCCGCGGGTCCCGGCAGGAACCTGCGTGCAGCGCGTACGACGGCCGCTAATTCACGTCAAGCCTCTAGTACCGCGACGACGGCTGCACAGCCCTTGCTGCGAAGCGATGCATGTAGGTGAGGATGTCGAGCGCGACGCCGAGCACGATCAGGAGCGCGTCCCAGTTTCCGTTCAGGCCACCGGGCTGCCACGCAATGAGGTAGGCGAGCGTCGTCCACGGCAGGAAGACGAGGCCGAGGAGCGGCCAGACCCATGAATCGAACGCGAGCTCGACCTTGTTGCCGAAGATCCACCAGACCGCGACCGCGAAGCGCGGCCCGATGAGCGCGGCGCCACCGAGGAGACAGCACACGTGCGCAGTCTCTCGCATGGACGACGCTCGTGCAATGCCCGAGTTGGCACCACCGCGCCCATGATCTACGCGGGGAAATGAGGCCCCGTCGGCCCTCCACGGCTCACGCCGGTGCCGAGAACACCGTCGTTCCCGCTCTGGCGCAGGGATTGCGGGCTGATGCCCCCCGGCGGGATTCGAACCCGCCTGCAAATCAGCACCTCACTCCATGCCGTGCACGCACGTAGCCTTGCGGTTCGACGCGCTTGCCAGTCGGGGCGAACTCGGGGGTGGCGAAGGTTGACGACGTACCGCTCAACGGAGTACCTTGGCGAGTCGACGCCGACGGGGAGCGTCTAATCGAGATAGAGGGGTGATCCAGATGGGTGGGCGCAAGGGAGTGAGACTTCTGCTCGCGCTGGCAGGGCTGGCGTTAACGGCGCTGGTGGCGAGCGGCTCGGTCGGCGCTGATTCGCTTCCGACCGGTGAGCGCACGTTCCACAACAACGGTCTTGAACCTGTGTACAACGCGGCGAACGCGGGCGAGATCGGCTACTTCATGGAGCCGAATGGGAAGATGCATGCGTCTCCGAAGGCGTGGGCGCCGATCTACGTGGTCGTCTATCCGCGCGATTCGACGGTGGCGCAGTCGACGACGTTGAGCTGCATCCATGTCGCGATGGGCAACGACAACTGCCCAAGCCACGGGAACGCCATTGCGGGGCTGGCGATGGCAACCGAGCCCGGCGTCTACACGACGGGCACGGGCGGCGATAACGTGGCCGGGCATGACCATCTGTTCGACTTCCCGGGCGGAGACGACTTCAACATCGCCTGGACGCCGACGGTGGTGCTCTTCAAGAGCAAGGCGGACGCGAACGAGCACGTGCTGACCGACGCTCGCATCGAACAGTTGAAGGAAGAGGGGAAGGTCGACGTGATCCCGGTTCCGCCCCTGACTTTCCTCTGCGCGGTCGTCCCGCAGAGGATCTGGGACATGGCGACGCCGGTTCAGAACGGCTGATCGCTCGAGTTAGACAGCTCGCCCAAGACCGAGAGGAAGGCCCGTCGTATTCGGCGGGCCTTCCTCTCTCAGCGCCCTCAACGCGCAGCAAGATCGACTCGTGAAGATTCCATGAGGACGCGGCGAGATCCGCGCCAGGTCGCGGTTGTTCTAGGCAAGGTGGACGGGATGTTGAACACCATCGGAATCTCGCTCCTGCTCGGAGCACCCTGGATCGTCGCGATCATCTGGACTTGGTCGCGGGCACCGCGCTCGGACGCTGTGCCGCCGTCGATGGCGGAGCGCACACGCGAACATCTCTGGGCGTAGTAGCTTCGCGAATCTCCTTCTCCGTCCTTCTCCGCAGTTGGGTGGCGACCGCCAGCCCGCGCTTATCGCAAGCCGGGAGCGAAGCGGAGAACGCGGCGATCGCGGCATTGGCCCGAGTGCGCACACGGTGGAGGCGCTGTGATGCACATCGAGGGCCGCGTGGAACTTCTGACTCCGTGACGCCCCGGATCTCACCCTACGAGCACCCGGCCCGCACGCGATGGTACGCCGGGAGTAGGAAAGCCGTTTTCCGCCACGGGCCTCGCGCCGGGTGACCGCGTCCTGAACTACGTCGGTGCGCCTGAGTCCGTGTTCATCGGTCATGCCGTGCTCGCATCTGGCACACACGAATGGACAAGCGATGAGTTCTTCGCTACCCCGGCGACATGCCCGGGGGGAGTTGCGTTCGCTGAGACAGAGTTGGCCCCACCGCGTTTCGTCCGTACCGCGATGCCGGCGCGCGTGCCCGCTCCAGTACAGAGATTGCTGCTGATGCCCCCAGCGGGATTCGAACCCGCGCTACGGCCTTGAAAGGGCCGTGACCTGGGCCGCTAGTCGATGGGGGCCAGGCCGAGGAGTGTAGAGGGGCTTCGGG
>JBLMYA010000020.1:0-3932 GCA_050258035.1 Verrucomicrobiota bacterium | reverse complement strand
TCGGGGCCGAGGAAGGCTTGATCCTGCTGGCCGATCTCGTAGACGCCCGAGACCGTGACGTCGCCCGTCGCGTCCGGGTCGCCGCGCCGGACGACCATCGACCGCACGACGTTGGGCCTCGGATCGTCGCGGTAGCCGTGCCCCATCGTGGGTCGATCGGGGTGGAGCGGCTCCATCGCCGTCGCCCGCTCGGGGTCGTCCACGGAGGGCAGCGGCTCGTACTCGACGCGCACGGCAGCCGCCGCACGACGCGCCTGCGCCGGCTCCTCCGCGGCGATCAGCGCGACGGGCTCGCCGAAGTACCGCACCCGGTCGATCGCGAGCACCGGCTGGTCCGGGAACTCGAGCCCGTACGTCTTGCGCCCCGGGACGTCGTCGTGCGTCAGCACCGCGCGTACGCCCGGCATCGCGAGCGCCTCGGTCACGTCGACCGAGACGATGCGCGCGTGCGGATGCGGGCTCCGGACCGTCTTCCCCCAGAGCATTCCCGCGGCCTGAAGGTCGCTCGAGTACGCGAACTCGCCCGTGACCTTCGGCACCGCGTCCGAGCGGCGCTCGGACGCACGGGCGCGACCCCGGCGAAGGGTGCGGGCAGGTGCGCTCATCGCTCCGCCGCCAGCCGGACGGCCTCGAGGATCTTCTGGTACCCGGTGCAGCGGCAGAGGTTCCCGGAGAGCGCCTCCCGGATCTCGTCGTCGCTCGGGTCCGGGACGCGTCGCAGGAGATCCGCCGCGGCGACGACGAAGCCGGGCGTGCAGAAGCCGCACTGGACGGCGCCCGTGTCGGCGAAGGCCTCCTGCACCGGATGGAGCGACCCCGCCGTCCCGAGGCCCTCGACGGTGACGACGTGGTGGCCTTCGGCCTGGGCGGCGAGAACGAGGCACGAGCAGACGAGCTCGCCGTCGAGCAGGACCGAGCAGGAGCCGCACTCGCCCTGCTCGCAGGCGTTCTTCGAGCCGGGCAGGTCGAGACGGTCGCGGAGCGTCGTCAGGAGGCTCTCGCCCGCCCAGACGTCCGCCTCCCGGAGCTCGCCGTTCACGGTGAGCTCGACCCTCATGCGATGCACCTCTCGAGCGCCCGGCTCGTCAGCACCCGGAGGGCATGTCGCCGGTACGCGGCCGTTCCGCGGACGTCGTCGATGGGGCTCGCCGATTCCGCAACGGCGTCCGGGAACGAGGCCGCGTCCGTGAGGGGCGCACGAACGACCCGCGCGACCGGAGCCGCCGACCCGAACGCGCCTCGGACCTCCTCCCGCTCGCGATCGACGACGAGCGCGAGCGAGCAGACCGCTATGACCATCGCGTTTCGCGGGCCGACCTTCAGGAACGTCTGCGGCTGCCGGCTCGGCGACACGTGCACGGCCACGATGAGCTCGTCCTCCTCGAGCGCGTTCCGCTTCGGGCCCACGAGGAACTCCTCGAGCGCGACCGTCCGCGCGCCCCGGACGCTAGCCAGCTCGACCTCGGCGTTCTCGACGAGAAGCGGGGGGAGCGCGTCCCCCGCCGGGGACGCCGTGCCGAGGTTGCCGCCGATCGTCCCGCGGTTGCGGATCTGGGGAGAGCCGACGGTGCGCGAGGCCTCCGCGAGCGCGGGCATCTCGTCCGCGAGCTCGGCGACGACCTCCGCGTAGGTCAAGCCCGCGCCGAGCCGGAGCGAGCCGTTCGCCCGCGACCAGCCGCGAAGCTCGGCGACCTCGTTGAGATCGAGGAGGATCCTCGGCCGCACACGGTCGAAGTTCAGCGCCACCATCACGTCGGTCCCGCCCTGGATCGGCAGCGCGTCGGGATGCTCGGCCTTGAACGCGAGCGCCTCGTCGAGCGAGCGGGGAGTCAGGACGTCCACGGTGTGCGCCCTAGCTTTCCTCGCGCACGTACGGGATGCCAAGCGCCGCGGGAGCGCCGAGCCGACGCTTCGCCGCACTCGACGAGACGGCAACGAGGACGAGAACCGTCATCACGTAGGGGAGGGCGGTGAAGACCTCCGAGGGGACGCCGGTCAGCCATCCACGGGCTTGCAGGAGGAACGGAAGCGCGGAGAAGGCGCCGAAGAGGTAGGCCCCGACGACGCAGAGGTCTGCGCGCCAGAAAGCGAAGATCACGAGCGCGACGGCGATCCAGCCGGCGCCGCCGGTCAGCCCCGTGACCCACTGCGGCGTGATCTGGAGGCTGAAGCACGCCCCTCCGATCCCGGCAAGGGCACCGCCCGCGACCGTATGCCCGTACCGGTAGAGCGCCACGTTGATCCCCATCGCATCGGCGGCGGCGGGCGACTCGCCGACCGCCCGCAGGTTCAGGCCCGGCCGCGTCCGCGCCAGGTAGAGGCCGATCACGATCGCGAACGCCCACGAGAGGTAGACGAGCGCGGACTGCCCGAACAGGATCGGGCCGACCACGGGGAGGTCGGAGAGCCCCAGCACGTCGAGCGACTCGAACGAGCGGACGGCGGGGACGCCGCTCAGGTCGAGGTCGTTGCCGAGGTACGACGAGAGGCCTGCGGCGCCCGCGAAGATCGTCAACGCCAGGCCGGAGACGATCTGGTTCGCGCGCAGCGTGATCACGAGGAACGCGTGGATCAGGGCCATGAGCGCGCCCGCGAGAGCTGCGACCACGACGGCCGCAGCCAGGCTCGCCTCTCCTGCCGCGTGCAGCCGCTGCACCGCCCAGAAGCCCATCACGGCGCCGAGCAGCATCATCCCCTCGACTCCGAGGTTGAGCACTCCCGAGCGCTCCGCGAGAAGCTCGCCGAGCGCGGCGAACAGCAGCGGCGTCCCGTACAGGATCGCGGACGCGGCCAGGAGCACGAGGAACCGGTCGTTGACGCCGGTCGCGAGCACCTGGCTCACGAGGACGCGGCCTCGACCGCCGGCGGCGCCGCGACGCGCCGCCCGAACCGGATGCGGTAGCGGACGAGGACCTCACCCCCGAGCGCGCAGAAGAGGATCAGCCCCTGCATGACTCCGACGAGCCCGGAGGGGAAGTCGGCGCCCTGCAACGTGTACCCCGCGTTCTGGAGGCCTCCGAGGAGGAGCCCGACCGGCACCACCGCGAGCGGGTTGTAGCGGGCGAGCGCCGCCACGACGATGCCGGTGTACCCGAAGAACGATGCCTGCAGCCCGGTCGGGTCGATCTGGTAGGCGAAGTCGCCCTGGTAGCTCGCTCCGCCGAGGCCGGCGATCGCGCCCGAGAGAGCCATGACCGCGACGATCTTCCGTCGGAGCCGCATCCCGGCGAACCGCGCCGTCCGCTGCGAGTCGCCGATCACCTGCAGCTCGAACCCGAAGCGCGTCCGGTTGTACAGCGCCCAGAGCAGCACGGCCGCGGCGATCGCGAGGCCGAACCCGAGTGGCACGACGAGGCTGCCGATGTCCGCGCTCGGCCACTTCGCCTCGTCGGGGATCGACTTGCCGAGAGGGAAGGTCTGGCCCTCGAAGCTCTCGAGGTCTCGCCAGTACGACCTCGAATCGATGATGAGGTACGTGAGGACGAGGCCCGCGACGTAGTTGAGCATGAGCGACGTGATGATCTCGTTCGTCTTGAAGAACGCCCGCAGAAGGCCGGGAATCGCCGCCCACGCCGCTCCGGCCAGGCTCCCGGCGACGACCATCGCGGCGACGAAGAGCGAGGTCGAGTGCAGCCCGTGATCGCCGAGGTAGAGCGCGACGCCGACGCCGGCTATCGCGCCGAAGTAGAACTGCCCCTCGCCGCCGATGTTGTAGAGCTGCATGCGGAACGCCGCCGCGGCCGCGAGGCCCGTGAAGACGATCGGCGTGCAGAAGACGAACGTCGACGTGAGCGCGCCCTTCGTGAAGAACGCGGCGTCGAAGAGCCGTCGATAGGTCGTCAGCGGGTTATGCCCGGTCACGAGCAGGACGAGAGCCATGAGGACGAAGGCGACCACAAGCGATCCGAGCGGCACGGCGACCGAGAGCCAGC
>JBLMYA010000019.1:0-18560 GCA_050258035.1 Verrucomicrobiota bacterium | reverse complement strand
TTCGCCGGCATCCGCCGCGAAGGCCCTCACTTCGTGCTCCCCGGCGTCCTCTGGGGCGCGTCGTACGCCTTCCTGTTCGAGGCGTTCTACCGGTCGCCCGTGACGATCGTCAGCCCGCTCGTGGCGACCGAGTCGCTGTTCGCCGTCGTCCTGGCGGTGCTGCTCCTCCGCCGCACCGAGCTCGTCGGCCGCCACCTCGTGGTGGGAGCCGCCCTGGTCGTCGCCGGCGGCGCGCTGATCGGCGCGTTCCGCTAGCTCCTGTGGACAAGAAGTCGCACTCTTGTTCCAGTTCCGGTCTCAGAGACCGGGTGGGAAACGTCACGAGGTCCGACTAGTCCCTTTCGGCCGGGAGGCCCCGCCTGCACCAGTCGCTCCACGATCCCGGATAGAGCTTCGCGTCGGGCCGCCCGCACTCCGCGAGTGCGACCAGGTCGACGCAGGCGGTGATCCCGGAGCCGCAGTAGACGACGATCTCGTCGGCGTCGCGGATCTCGGGCGGCACCTCGCCCGCGGCCGCATACGGCCAGTTGACCGCGCCCGGGATGCGGCCGGCGACCGGATCGATCGGCTCGACCTCGCCGCGGTAGCGCTCCGGAGCCCGGGCGTCGACGACGACCAGGCCCGGCTCGCCGAGCCTTCCGGCCAGCTCGTCCGCCTCGATCGTGTCGCCGGTCCGCTCACGCACGACGAACACCGCCGGCTCGATCTCCTCCTCTGCCCCCCGCAGGCGCCCCGCCCATGCGTCGAGGCCGCCGCGCAGCAGGGCGACGTCGTCGTGTCCGAAGTGGCGCAGGAGCCACCAGAGCCGAGCCGCTCCGCCTGCCCCGCCGTGGTCGTAGGCGACGACGAAGACGCCGTCTCCGATCCCGGCCCGGCCGGCGACCGCTGCGAACGCCTCCGCGCCCGGCAGCGGATGCCGGCCGCCCCCGGCCACCGACAGATCCGACAGCTCGTCCATCCCGAGGAACGATGCTCCCGGGACGTGCTCCTCCAGGTACGCCTCCCGCCCGGCCTCGTTCCGGTCGAGCGAGTAGCCGCAGTCGACGAACTGGTACCGGATCAGTAGAAGCCTTCGCGACGGGCGTACCGCTCGGCCCGTTCGGCGTCGTACGTCTCGGCGTCGACGTCCGCGCCCACGGAGCACATCAGCTTGCCCGGCGACGGCAGCTCGTCCCGTGACACGTAGCGATCGGGGTCCCACAGCTGCGCGCGCAGGAACGCCTTCGAGCAGTGCGTGAAGACCTGTTCGATCTCGATCCGCAACGCCAGCTTCGGCACCTTCCCCTCGACCGCGCACGGCTCCAGCAGCTCGGGGTCGTCGACCATCGACGCCCGCCCGTTCACCCGGAGCGTGTCGGTCACGCCCGGCACGATGAACAGGAGGCCGACGTTGGGGTTCTCGAGCACGTTCCGGAGCGAGTCCGCCAGCCGGTTCCCCGGCCGGTCCGGAAGCAGGAGCGTCTGCTCGTCGAGGATGCGGACGAAGCCGGCCGGATCGCCGCGGGGGCTGACATCGCACGTTCCGTCGGCGGCGGAGGTGGCCAGGCAGAGGAACGGCGAGCGCTCGACGAACTGTCGAGTGAGGTGGTTGAGCCGGTCGGCCACCTTCGACTTGACGAGGTCCGACGGCTCCCCGAGCGTCGAGCGGAGCGCGTCCCCGGCCGAGATCATGGCCCAGAGCCTACCTCCACGGCCAAACGCACGACCTCGACCTCGTCGGGCAGGTACCGGCCTCCGGTCGCCCAGGCAAAGGTGCTTCGCGATCGTCCAGCGGCGGACCCGCTCGCGGTCGACATCGGGGAGGGCGGAGAGCCGCTCGAGCCGGCGCCGCAGGTCGAAGCGGTGATCCGCCCGTTCTCGTCCAGGTTGCGGACGGCGGGCACCGCGTCGTAGGCGGGCTCGGCGACGAGCGGCTTCGAGTCGATCGCCAGCCAGGCTCTCGCTCCGCGCTCAGGATGTTCCCACCGTGCAGGCCCTGGTGGCAGAGCACGACGTCATTCTGGGTCGGACCGAGCGTGCGGAGCGCGTCCCGGGTTCCGCCCGGCAGACGGGCCGGCGCCACGAGCTTCGAGAACGGCTCCGGAAACGGCTCGCCGAGCTCGGGGCCCAGGGGAGGTTCAGTGCGCGCCCTGCGGAGTCACAGGGAGCACCAGCACCGTCTCCTCCGGGAACCGCGCCTCGAGCTCGGCGGCACACGCGCCGGCGTCGCTCGCCCAGGCGATCACGGTCGGCCCGGACCCGGAGAGCGTCGCGCCGACCGCTCCGGCCGGCAGCTCCGCACGGATCGCGTCCAGGCGCGGCGACGGGCGGTAGGGCTCGTGCAGCCGATCCTCGAACGCCGCCGCGAGGAGGTCGGGGTCGCCTCCCGCGATCCCCGCGCCGAGGAGCGCTGCGCGCGCGACGTTGAACGACGCGTCCGCGTGCGGTACGCGATCGGGCAGCGCCAGGCGCGCGTCGGGCGTCCGCACGAGCTCTCGCGGGATCACCGCGACCGGAGTGAGGGGAAGGATGTCGGCGAGCCGGGCGATCCGCCCGCTCCAGGTCAGGCAGGCGCCCCCGGCGAGGCACGCGGCGAGGTTGTCGGAATGGCCTTCCAGCGGCCCGCCCCGTGCGAGCAGGTCGTCGAGAGCGAGCTCCTGGCCGGTCCACTTCATCGCCGCGACCATCCCGACCGCGATCGTCGCCGCGCTCGAGCCCAGTCCGCGGGCGCGCGGGATGCGGTCGGTCCACTCGAACCCGAGGCCCTCGGGCGACGCGATGAGACCGAACGCGCGGACGCCGATGTGCTCGGGGTCTGGCGGTCCGTCTCCCCCCTCGGTCACCTCCACCTCGTTCCAGAGGTCGAGCGCGACCGCGGCACAGTCGAAGCCCGGGCCGAGGTTGGCTGTCGTCGCCGGTGCGACCGTCCTGACGCCTTCGGTTCCGTCTCTCACAGGCGGTCGACCGCGTCCGGGTCCTTCAGCCCGTGGCCGGTGAGGACGCAGACGACCCGTCCGGAAGGACGAAGCTGCGCGACGCCGGCCACGCCGGCCACGGAGGCGAGCTCGCAGAACACACCTTCGAGTCGCGCCGTGGCTCCCCACCATTCGAGCAGCTCCTCGTCGGTCACGGTGACGACCTCCGCGAGCGCCTCGGCCTGCGCGCGGTGAACCGGCTCGACGATCCGGATGGCCGACGCCGCCGTGTCCGCGCGCCGCGCCGCCTGCACGGCGAGAATCCTCGGCGTCCCGGCCCCGGCGCGCTCGAACCCCATCGCGTAGGCGCGGGTGTTCCCGCCGCCGCCGTACGGCAGGGCCAGCACGTCCGGGACGGACCCGCCGAGCTGCTGGACGACCTCGACCGCCGCCGAGCTCTGCCCCTCGACCCGGTCGGGATTGATCGAGTTGACGTTCACGAGCCCTTCCTCCTCGGCGAGCCGGCGGGCCTCACGGTGTGCGTCCTCGAACGTGCCGGCAGGCCTGATCTCCGCCCCGGCGACGATCGCCTGCGCGATCTTTCCGCGCGCGACCGCCCCCTCGGGCAGCAAGACGATCGCGGGGAGCCCTGCCCGGGCTGCGTAGGCGGCCGCAGATGCGGCGGTGTTCCCGGTCGACGCCAAGACGACCCCGGCGGCGCCGCGCTCGAGCGCCCGCGAGACGGCCAGCGCCATTCCGCGATCCTTCATGCTCCCGGTCGGATTCGCCCCCTCGCACTTCAGCCAGATCTCGCACCCGAGCCGCTCGGAGAGACGCGGCGCCGGGAGCAGCGGGGTGTTGCCCTCGCCCAGCGAGACGGTCAGGCCCATCCGAGCTCCGCGACTCCCCGGTCGGATACGACCGGCAGCGCCGAGGCGACCTCGCGCGTCTCGTCCAGGGCGTCGATCTCGTCGAGCGCGGCACGCAGCTGTCCGGATGCCGCCTCGTGCGTGACGATGTGCAGCGTGGCGCTCCCGTCCCCCTGGTCCTGGACGAGCCTGGCGACGGAGACCCCGTGCGCGGCCAGCCGCATCGCCACCAGCGCGAGTACGCCGGGCCGGTCGACCAGCTCGACGCGGAGGTAGAAGGGAGACGCGACGTCCCCCTCCGGCAGTCGGTCCAGGCTGCGCCAGCACGCGTCGTTCTGGAGGAAGCCGGTGCCGGTCGTGCCGACGACCGTGACCATGTCGGCGACCACCGCCGATGCGGTCTCGATCCCGCCTGCGCCGGGCCCCTCGAACGTGATCTCGCGGATCGCGTCGCCCTGGAGCATCACCGCGTTGAACGCGCCCTCCACGGACGCGAGCGGGTGGCCGCGGTCGACGAGCGCAGGCCCCACCCGGACGTCCCAGCGCTCGCCGGCGAGGGTGGCCGCACCGATCAGACGCACGACCATACCCATCTCGGCCGCCGCCGCCACGTCGGCCGGGGACACGCGCTCGAGCCCGACGTAGGAGACGTCCTCGAGGGTCACCCGCGAGCCGAATGCGACCGTCGCGAGAATCGCCATCTTCGCGGCCGCATCCTTGCCGGACACGTCCTCGGTCGGGTCGGGCTCTGCGTACCCGAGCCGCTGCGCCTCGGCGAGCGCGTCCTCGTAGGACGAGCCGTGCTCCATCTCGGTGAGGACGAAGTTGGTCGTCCCGTTGACGATCCCGAGGACGCGGTGGACGTTCGACACGACGAGCGCCTCGCGCAGCACCTTGATCACGGGGATGGCTGCACAGACCGACGCCTCGAAGCGGAGCTGCACGCCGCCCTCGGCCGCCGCCGCGAACAGCTCGGCGCCCCGGGCGGCGACCAGCTGCTTGTTCGCGGTCACGACCGGCTTGCCCGCCCGCAGGAGCTCGAGGACGTGGTCGGCGGTCGGCTCGAGGCCCCCCATAACCTCGGCGACGACGGCGATCTCGGGGTCGTCGCGAATCGCGGCGAAGTCGGTGGTCACCTCGACGTCCGAGCCCCGGTCCTTGACCGGGTCGCGGACGAGCGCGCGGACGACGCGCAGGCGATGTCCCGTGGCGCGCTCGATGTCGGCCGCCTGCTCGCGCAGCAGCCGGTCGACGGCAGAGCCGACCGTCCCGTAACCGAGCAGGGCAACCGGCACGTCGACGGACGACACGCTCCGACGCTATCGAAGTCCCCGCCCGCGCGGGTCAACCCCCAGGCTCCCATGCGTCGCCGCATGCCCCCACCCTGGGGCGGGGGAGTAGCCCCTCACCCCTACGGCGATCGTGCCACGGAAGTTCCCACGGCACTGTGTCGGTTCCGCGCCGATTTCTACTCTTAGGAGACATGATCGTCGCGCACCTCGACCTGGACGCCTTCTTCGCCGCCGTGGAGGAGGTCGAGGATCCGAGCCTGCGGCGCCGGCCGCTCGTCGTCGGCGGCGACCCGAAGGGACGGGGCGTCGTCGCAACTGCGAACTACGTCGCCCGGACGTTCGGGATCCATTCGGCGATGAGCTGCGCCGAGGCGTTCCGGCGCTGCCCGCAGGCGGTGTTCGTCCGGCCGCGCCACTCCCGCTACCGCCAGTACTCGCAGGCGGTCTGGAGCGCCGTCCGCGAGGTCGTCCCCACCGTCGAGCAAACCGGGCTCGACGAGGGTTACCTCGACCTCGGCGAGATCGCACCCGACTTCCTGGCGGCCCGCAAGCTCGCCGAGGCGGTGCAGGCGGCCGTCCACGGCGCGACCTCCCTCAGCTGCTCGCTCGGCGTGGCCACCTGCAAGGTCGTGGCGAAGGTCGCCTCCGACCGGCGCAAGCCCGGCGGCCTGACGGTCGTCCCGCCCGGGCGCGAGGCGTCGTTCCTCGCTCCATTCGACGTCCGCCTCCTCCCCGGCGTCGGCCCCCGCTCCGAGAACCGGCTCCGCCACGCGGGCATCGACACGATCGGCGCGCTCGCGACGCTCGACGACCGGACCCTGCGCAGGTTGCTGCCGGGGAAGGTCGGCCGCCTCCTGCGCGACCGTGCTCGCGGCATCGACCCTCGGCGGCTGGAAACCCAGGTCGAGCGGGTCTCGATCTCCACCGAGGAGACGTTCGAGCGCGACATCGCCGACCGCGACCAGCTGCACGCCGAGCTTCGCCGCATGGCCGGGAGGCTCGGAGACCACCTGACGCGCACGAACCAGGCGGCCAGGACGATCACGACGAAGGTCCGGTATCCGGACTTCTCGATCCGCAGCCGCTCGTCGACGGTTGCCGCCGGCCTCGACGACGGCGCCGCGATCGGCGACATCGCCTGTGCGCTCCTCGACCGGGCGCTCGCGGACCGTCCCGGCCCGCTGCGGCTCGTCGGGGTCGGCCTCTCGAACCTCGAGCCGTTCCGCCAGCTCGCGCTCTCCTAGCGCAGCTGCCCGAGCGCCGCCTCGAGATCGGACCCGGCGTCCTCCGGCGGGACGCGCCCAAGCGCCGTCGAGGCGATCTGCGCGTACACCTGCGCCATCGCCTCGAACAGGGCCGGCTCGAGGCCCGCCGCGGCCTGGGCGGCACTGATCTCGTGCATCTCGCCGACGTACCGGTCGGCCTTCGCGGCGGCTCGAGCGATCCGCCGGCCGGCACCCGACACCAGGTCATCGAGGTCGTCGAGCACGTGGTCGAGCACGCCGTAGTGGTCGGCCGCGCGCAACGCCTGGACGAGGAGCCCGACCCAGCCCTTGTGCACGGACGCGGTGCTCATCTTCACGGCGGAGGCGAGCCCGACCTCGTGGCCGACCACGACCACGCGCACGCCGTCGAAGGGCAGCCCGGCCACCTCGCCTGCACGGGGGCCGGACAGGTAGATGCGCGTCGTCCCTCCTTCCACCGGCGGCGGGCCCGAGATCGAGCCGTCGACGTCGGGCTCGAGCTGCTTCACGGTGCCGGGCGCGACGGCGTTCAGGTCGGCGAAGAGCCTGGAACCGGCGAGTTCGCGGGCGACCGCCTTCGCCTGGCCGGGCGGTACGATCGAGAGCACGACGTCGGCTGCGGCGACGACCTCCGCCACGTCCTCCAGCAGCTCCAGCCCGGCCTCTCGTGCGAGCCGTCCCGTGCGCTCGCTCCGGCCCGCGATCGAGGTGACCACGCGCGCGCCGCCGCGGACGAGGGAGGCGCCCACGGCACTCCCCATCGCCCCGGCGCTGACGATGCCGACGGTCGCCACCCGCGGGAGTCTAGGAGAGCCCGGAGTGCCGGGCGAGCCGCGCGATACAGAGCTCGGGGGTGACGAAGACATCGAGGCGCTCGACCTCGAGGTCGCTGCCGAGCTCCTCGAGCGCGCCGGCGACGAGCCCCCGGTGCACACCGCACACGATCTCGGGGTTCGTCTCGGCGAGCTCGTGGAACGGACAGCGGCGCATGTGGATCTCCGTGCCCGTCGCCTCGGCGGCGAACCCCTCCTCGTCGAGCAGCCTCGTCACCTCGGCGAGCGCCTGCCGGTCGGTCACACGCTCGAGCGGCGACGGCCGCCGGACGAGGAAGCGCCCCCAGGCACGGCCCGATGCCTCCGCCCGCTGCGGTCCGTCGGGCAGCCCGTCGACGCAGCTGGTCAGGATCGTGGCGAGCAGCCGGTGGTCGTCACGCACGGCAGGCTCCACGGCACCCGGCCGGAGGACGTAGATCATCCTGGGCCGGCCGGGCTTGCCGTCGGGCGCAGGGTGGGAGTCGAGGAACCCGGCCTCGCCCAGGATGCCGAGGTGCCAGCGCACGGTGTTCTCGTGGAGTTCGATCCGGGACGCCAGCTCCTGGACGTTGAGCCCGGCGGGCCGCGACTCGAGCTCCTCGAGGATGCGCACGCGGTGCTCGTCGGCGAGCGCGCGGCGGACGGCGGCGTCCGAGCTCATGCACCGAAACTAGCCTCGAACGGAACGTGGAAAGTCCGGATTTGCCACGAACTGGATCAGTAAAACTACGCATGAATCGCGTCCGGGCCCGTCGTAGCGTTGCGCCCATGAGCCGACTCGTTCACCGGCCCGGCTGGAATCTCGGACTCGCCACCCTCGCCTTCACGGTCTGCTTCGCGGCCTGGAGCCTCATCTCCCCGTTCGCCAAGTCGTTCAAGCACGAGTTCGGCCTCAACTACACGCAGGCGCTCCTGCTCACCGCCGTCCCCGTCGTCCTCGGCTCCCTCGCCCGGGTTCCGGTCGGGTGGCTGACCGACCGCCACGGCGGGCGGCTGATGTTCTCGGCGATCCTCGCCTTCTCGGCCCTCCCGGCCCTGCTCTTCGGCTACGTCGACTCGTACTGGGGGCTGATCGGGGTCGGCTTCCTGCTCGGCGTCGCCGGCTCGTCCTTCGCCGTGGGCATTCCGTTCGTCGCCAACTGGTACCAGAAGGACAACCAGGGCCTCGCGGTCGGCATCTACGGGGTGGGGAACGTCGGGACGGCGGTCACCTTCTTCGCTGCACCGGCGATCGTCAACCACTGGGGCCGGCACGCGCTCGGCTGGGTCACCGCCGGGCTGCTGCTCGCGACCGCGGCCCTGACCCTGCTCGCCGCCCAGGACGCGCCCGACCGCAAGCCGCCGGCGCGCTACCGCGAGGTGCTCGGCGCCGGCTGGCGGCTGTGGCGGCTCGCCTTCTTCTACTTCATCACCTTCGGTGGGTTCGTCGCGCTCTTCCTGATGTTGCCCACACTGCTCCAGGACTGGTTCGACTACTCGAAGGGCGGGGCGAGCGCCAGGGCTGCCGGATTCGTGATCGCGGCGACGCTGGCGCGCCCGGCCGGAGGCTGGCTCTCCGACCGGTACGGCGCCTACCCGGTGCTCGTGCTCGTCTTCGCCGGCGTCGCGGTCGACGCCGCCGTGCTCGCCGTGCTCGCCGGCGACCCGCGCATCGTCCCGGTCACGATCTCCTGCCTGACACTCGGCGCGTTCCTCGGCGCCGGCAACGGCGCCGTCTTCAAGCTGGTGCCTCACGAGTTCCCGGACAACGCCGGAGCCGCCGGCGGCATCGTCGGCGCCGCGGGTGGGCTCGGCGGCTTCTTCCCCCCGGTCTTCGTCGGCCTCGTCAAGGACGCCGAAGGGTCCTACACCTACGGATTCGTCGGCCTGCTCGTCTTCGTCGGCGTCTCCCTGGCGATCGCCGTCTGGCTCCTGCGGACGGCACCGGCGGCGGAGTTGCGCGGCATGCCGCACAGCGAGGCGCGTGCCTGAGTCGTTCTTCCGAAGAGCGGGCAGCAGCACGAACCGCTGGAGCGCCCTCGCACGCGACGGCCGCGAGTGGGAGTCGTTCTACCGCGACCGGTGGCAGCACGACCGCGTCGTCCGCTCCACCCACGGTGTGAACTGCACCGGCTCGTGCTCCTGGAAGATCCACGTGAAGGACGGGATCGTCGCCTGGGAGACCCAGCAGACCGACTATCCGTCCAACGGCCCCGACATGCCCGAGTACGAGCCGCGCGGCTGCCCGCGCGGCGCCTCGTTCAGCTGGTACGTCTACTCCCCGCTGCGCGTGCGCTACCCGTATGTCCGTGGCGCGCTGATCGAGCTGTACCGCGAGGCGCTCGCCGCGGCCGGCGACCCTGTCGACGCCTGGGCCTCGATCGTCGACGACCCCGCCAAGGCGCGCGCCTACAAGTCGCAGCGCGGCAAGGGCGGTTTCGTCCGGGCGTCATGGGACGAGGTCTCGGAGCTGATCGCCGCCGCCCACGTGCACACGATCCGGCGCTACGGACCCGACCGCGTCGCCGGCTTCTCGCCGATCCCGGCGATGTCGATGGTCTCGTACGCCGCCGGCGCCCGCTTCCTCTCCCTGATCGGCGGCGTCTGCCTCAGCTTCTACGACTGGTACGCCGACCTGCCGCCCGCCTCGCCGCAGATCTGGGGCGACCAGACGGACGTGCCCGAGTCGGCCGACTGGTGGAGCGCCGGCTACGTGATCCTCTGGGGGTCGAACATCCCTCAGACCCGGACACCCGACGCCCACTTCATGACCGAGGCCCGCTACCGCGGCCAGAAGGTGGTCGTCGTCTCGCCCGACTTCGCCGGCCACACGAAGTTCGCCGACCACTGGCTGCCGGCGCAGGCCGGCTCCGACGGCGCCCTGGCGATGGCGATGGCCCACGTGATCTTCAGAGAGTTCCACGTCGAGCGCCGGGTGCCGTACTTCGACCGGTACGTGCGCGAGAACACCGACCTCCCCTGCCTGGTCATGCTGCGCGAGCGCGACGGCGCCTACGTCGCCGACCGGTTCCTGCGCGCATCCGACCTCGGCCACCGGGACGAGAACGCGGAGTGGAAGACGGTCGTGGTCGACGCGAAGACCGGCGCCCCGGTCGTCCCGCACGGCTCGATCGGCTTCCGCTGGGGGGACGAGGGGATCGGCAGATGGAACCTCGATCTCGGCGGGATCGAGCCGGAGCTCTCGCTCCTGGACCGGCACGACGAGCTGGTCGAGCTCGACGTCCCGCGCTTCGACCTGGGCGACCACGACGGCGGGGGGACGCTCCGCCGCGGGGTGCCCGCGAAGCGCGTCGGGGGCCGTCTGGTCACCACCGTCTTCGACCTGCTCGCCGCGCAGCTCGGCGTCCGGACCGGCGACCACCTACCCGGTGAGTGGCCTTCGGGCTACGACGACCCCGTCCCGTACACGCCCGCCTGGCAGGAGACGCAGACCGGCGTGGACCCCGGCCGCGTGATCCGCGTCGCCCGCGAGTTCGCCCGCAACGCCGAGCGCACGAACGGCCGCTCGATGATCGTGCTCGGCGCCGGGACGAACCACTGGTACCACTCCGACCAGATCTACCGGGCGATGCTGACCATGATCATGCTCTGCGGCTGCCAGGGAGTGAACGGCGGCGGCTGGGCGCACTACGTCGGCCAGGAGAAGGTGCGCCCGATCACCGGCTGGGCGACGCTTGCGTTCGCGCTCGACTGGAGCCGGCCGCCGCGGCAGCAGGCGACCACCCCGTTCTGGTTCCTGATGAGCGACCAGTGGCGCTACCAGCGCACCCGCGCCGGAGAGTACGCCACCTCGCTCGGCCGCGGGACGCTCGACGGCATGCATCTGGCCGACTGCAACGCCCTCGCCGCCCGGCTCGGGTGGATGCCGTCGTATCCGACCTTCGACCGCAACTCCCTCGAGCTCGCCGACGCGGCCGAGGCCGAGGGCCTCGCCCCCGGCGACTACGTCGTCCAGGAGCTGAAGGAGGGACGGCTGCGCTTCGCCGCGGAGGACCCGGACGCCCCACAGAACTACCCGCGGGTCCTCACCCTCTGGCGGGCCAACCTGCTCGGCTCGTCCAGCAAGGGCCACGAGTACTTCCTGCGCTACGTGCTCGGCGTCGAGGACGCGGCGATCCGCAACGAGGAGGCAGGGCCCCGGTTCCGGACGCAGGACGTCGTGTGGCACGAGCACGCGCCGACCGGGAAGCTCGACCTGTTCACGACGATCGACTTCCGGATGAACGGCTCGGCGCTCTACTCGGATGTCGTCCTCCCAGCCGCAACGTGGTACGAGAAGCACGACCTGTCGAGCACGGACCTGCACCCGTTCGTGCACTCCTTCAACCCCGCGATCCCACCCCCCTGGGAGACCCGCACCGACTTCGACGTGTTCAGGACGATCGCCGAGTCGTTCACCCGCCTCGCCGCAAAGCACCTCGGCGTGCGCCGCGACGTGGTCGCATCGCCGCTGATGCACGACACGCCCGACGAGCTCGCGCAGCCGTTCGGCCGGGTGCTCGACTGGCGTGCCGGCGAGTGCGAGCCGGTGCCCGGGAAGACGATGCCGAAGCTCGCCGTCGTCGAGCGCGACTACGGCGAGGTGCTCGACAAGATGCTGCGCCTCGGGCCGCTCGTGGACGAGCTCGGAATCGGGACGAAGGGCGTCGGCTGGAAGCCGCTTCCGGAGGTGGAGGAGCTCCGTCAGCGGAACGGCGAGATCGGCGGACGGCCGAGCCTCGCCCGCGACGTCCACATGTGCGAGGCGATCCTCGCGCTCTCCGGCGTCACGAACGGTCGCCTGGCCGAGGAGGGCTTCCGCGCGCTCGAGCAGCGGGCCGGCGTCCCGCTCGCCGACCTCGCCGCCGAGCACCGCGACGTCCGCATCGCCTTCGGCGACACGCAGGTGCAGCCCCGGAAGGTGATCGCGTCGCCCGAGTGGTCGGGGACGGAGTCGCGCGAGCGGCGCTACTCGCCGTTCACGATCAACGTGGAGCGGCGGCTGCCCTGGCGCACCCTCACCGGCCGCCAGCAGTTCTACCTCGACCACGAGTGGCTGCTCGAGCTCGGCGAGGGACTTCCGGTCTTCCGGCCGCCGATCGACGTCATCCGTCACGTCGGCGAGCAGTTCTCCGGCGACCCCGACCGGGCCGAGGTTCACGTCCGCTGGCTGTCGCCACACTCGAAGTGGTCGATCCACTCCGAGTTCCAGGACAACCTGACGATGCTGACGCTCTTCCGCGGCGGACCGGTGACGTGGCTGTCGGTCGAGGACGCCGAGGCGATCGGCGTCGCCGACAACGACTGGGTCGAGGTCTTCAACCGCAACGGCGTGATCGCCTGCCGCGCGGTCGTCTCGCACCGCGTCCCGAAAGGCCTCGGGCTGATGTACCACTCGCAGGACCGGCACGTGAACGTCCCGAAGACGGAGCTGTCCGGGACGCGCGGCGGCACCGACAACTCGGTGACGCGAATCTCGATCAAGCCGACGCTGCTGGTCGGCGGATACGCGCAGCTCTCGTACGGCTTCAACTACCACGGGCCGACGGGCCCGCAGCGGGACGAGCTCGCGGTCGTCCGCAAGCTGAAGGAGCCGGTCGAGTACTGATGAGGGTCAAGTCGCAGATCTCGATGGTGATGAACCTCGACAAGTGCATCGGGTGCCACACCTGCTCGGTCACCTGCAAGAACGTCTGGACGAACCGCCGCGGCACCGAGTACATGTGGTTCAACGACGTCGAGACCAAGCCCGGCGTCGGGTACCCGAAGCGCTGGGAGGACCAGGAGCAGTGGCGAGGCGGCTGGGAGCTCGACCGCAAGGGCAAGCTGCGCCTGAAGGCGGGCGGGCCGCTGAAGAAGCTCGCCAACCTGTTCTTCAACCCCGACCTGCCCACACTCGACGACTACTACGAGCCCTGGACGTACGACTACGAGACGCTGACCAACGCCCCGTCGCAGCGCCACCAGCCGGTCGCGCGGCCGGAGTCGCAGGTGACGGGCAGGCCGCTCGACCTGCAGTGGGGCCCGAACTGGGAGGACGACCTTGCCGGCGCGCCGGAGCGCGCAGCCGCCGACCCGAACCTGCGGGACGGCGTCGAGGAGGCCGTCCGCCTCGAGTACGAGCAGGCGTTCATGTTCTACCTCCCGCGGATCTGCGAGCACTGCCTCAATCCCTCGTGCGTCGCGTCGTGCCCGTCGGGGGCGATGTACAAGCGCGAGGAGGACGGGATCGTCCTCGTCGACCAGGATGCCTGCCGCAGCTGGCGGATGTGCGTCAGCGGCTGCCCGTTCAAGAAGGTCTACTTCAACTGGCAGACCGGCAAGGCCGAGAAGTGCACGCTCTGCTACCCGCGCCTGGAGACGGGCCAGCCGACGATCTGCTCCGAGACCTGCGTCGGCCGGATCCGCTACCTCGGCGTCGTCCTCTACGACGCCGACCGGGTCGAGGAGGCCGCGTCCACACGCGACGAGCACGACCTGCTCCCCGCGCAGCTCTCCCTCTTCCTCGATCCGAACGAGCCCGAGATCGCGGAGCAGGCACGCCGCGACGGGATCGCGGAGGACTGGCTCGACGCCGCGCGGCGCTCGCCGGTGTACTCGCTCGCGGTCGAGCACCGCGTCGCACTGCCGCTCCATCCCGAGTACCGGACGCTGCCGATGGTCTGGTACGTCCCGCCGCTCTCGCCGGTGATGAGCCTGGTCGAGGGCGAGGGGTCGGAGGCCGACCCCGACGACGTCTTCCCGCTGATCGAGGAGTTGCGGATCCCGGTCGAGTATCTGGCGAACATGCTCACCGCCGGCGACCCGGAGCCGGTGCGGGTCGCGCTCCGCCGGTTGGCGGCGATGCGCTCGCACATGCGGGCGACGAACCTCGGCGACGAGCCTGCCGCCTTCGACATGAAGCCGGAGGCGATCGAGCGCATGTTCCGGCTGCTCGCGATCGCCAGGTACGACGAGCGGTACGTGATCCCGCAGACGCACGGCGAGGCGCCGGGCCGGGCGTACGCCGGTCAAGGCGCGTGCGGCATCACCGCGGGCCCGGCCCCGGCCTTCACGCGGAGGCTGCTGTGAAGCCGTGGCAGGCGCTGGCCGGGCAGCTCCGCTACCCGGAGGAGGACCTCGAGCGGCAGGCGGAGTACGTCCGGACGTTCGACTTCGACCGGCGCGCGAGCCTCCACCTCACGTACCACACCCACGGCGACCGCCGGCAGCGGGGTCTCGAGCTCGTCAAGCTGAAGCGCCGGTACGCCGACGCCGGCCTCGAGCTGACCGGCGCCGAGCTGCCGGACTACCTGCCGGTGCTGCTGGAGTTCGCCGCGCTGGAGCCCGAGGCGGGCGAGGCGCTTCTGAACGAGTACCGGCCGGCGCTCGAGCTCGTCCGCGCCCGGCTGCACGACAACGAGAACCCGTACGCGGCGGTGCTCGACACGATCGTGGACTGTCTGCCGCGGGCGACGAAGGCGCAGCTCGCGCGCGCGCGCCGCGTCGCCGAGGAGGGCCCGCCGACCGAGCTCGTCGGCCTGGAGCCGTTCGGGGCCGCGGCCCCATGAGCCGCTGGGACTTCCTGCTCTGGGTCGCGCTTCCCTATCTCTGCATCGCCGTCTTCGTGGTCGGCCACGTCTGGCGCTACCGGCAGGACCAGTACGCGTGGACCGCCCGCTCCACGCAGCTGATGGAGCGGCGGCTGCTCATGGTCGGGATCCTGCTCTTCCACTTCGGGATCCTGGCCGCGATCGGCGGCCACGTCCTCGGCATCCTCGTCCCGCGGTCCTGGACGAGCGCGGTCGGCGTGAGCGACGACGCGTACCACTGGATCGCGGTCACCGCGGGCGGGATCGCCGGCCTGGCGATCGTGGTCGGCTTCGCGATCCTCGTCTACCGGCGGATTCGAGTCGGGCGCGTGCGCGCGACGACGACGCGCAGCGACCTCGTCCTCTACCCCGTGCTGGCGGTGACGATCGTGTTCGGCATGCTCGCGACGGTCTGGGGCTCCGCGGTGGACGAGCACCTCTACCGGGAGACCGTCAGCCCCTGGTTCCGCGGAATCTTCACGTTCCGCCCCGACGGCGAGTTGATGGTCGGCGCCCCGTTCATCTTCCAGGCGCATGCCCTGACGGCCTGGCTGCTCTTCGCGGTCTGGCCGTTCACGCGGCTCGTGCACGCGTGGAGCATCCCGATCGCGTACTTCCGCCGGGCGCCGATCGTCTACCGCAGCCGAGTCCCCGGTCAGCGTCTGTCGTCGATCACCCAGGCGTCGGACCGGTCGTAGGCCGGCTCGTTCGCCCGGTGCATCGCGATCCCGAACGCGAGCGGACGGTGACCGCGGGCGAGCAGCGCCCGGTACGCGCCGTGGCGTCCGAGGTTCACGCCGGCCGTCAGCCGTGAGGCCCCGGCCGTCCGCGCGTAGCCCTCGACGGCGTCGAGCATCTGCGCGAACCGGTCGGCCGCACCGGTGCCCGGGCGGGCGGCGGCGAACTTGACGAAGCAGGTGTCGGGGCCGCCCTCGGAGCCCCGGCCGACGTGGCAGACGGCGAAGCCGGCGAGCCCGTCCTCGTCGTCGACGAGCACGGTGCCGCCGAGCCGCTGGGCGTCGACCGCACGGATCTCGCGCTCGAGATCCAGACCCGGATAGACCCCATCGGCGAGGGACCGACAGGCGGCGAGAGCGTCCGCGGTCGCTTCGGCCGGAGCGTCGGCCGGCTCCCCCTCGCCCACCTCCTTGGCCGTCAGCGCGGTCAGGAACCCGGGCCAGAAGTCGTACGTCTGATACAGGTGGATGTGCCTGGTATCGGGTCTGGTGAAGAGACCGGCGTGCGTCATGCCCCATCGGTTCAGGAGCGGGAGACGCGCCTCCCAGAGCCGCCGGCCGACTCCGCGGTTCCAGTGGTCGGGATGGACGGCGAGGGGCCCGAACACCGCCGAGCTCCCCCAGCGCGTCGCGAACGCGCAGCCGACGAGCTCTCCGTCGGCCTCCGCCTTGAACGCGCCGGCCGGGTCGGCGGCCCAGCGTGTCCGAACCATCTCCGTGCCTTCGGCGAACCGGCCGGGATCGGGAACCCCGAGCTCCGTCCCGAACGCGAGGCGGAAGACCCGGTCGGCCGCGTCGACGTCGCCCTCTTCGAGGGGTCCGACCGCGATCCCGTGCGAACTCATCTCACCCCTCGACCGGGATGGTCGGCGGCTCTGCGCTGCTCGGCCGGCTGCCGGCCTTGGACTTCCCCGGGCGGCCAGCCCGAGCAGGAGCAGATCGAGCAGCTCGTGTCCCCGCTGCTCGAGGTCCGAGCCCCCCGCGAGCATCCGCGAGACGCGGTCGGCGCCGATCGTCGCCGCGAAGATCGCCTCCCCCGCCCGGCGCGGGTGCACGTCGCTGCGCATGGTTCTGTCCGCCTGCCCGCGACGCACGATCCCGGCGAACGTCTCGATCGTCAGCTCGTGGAAGCGGGCGAACTCCGAGTCCGCCCCGGCCGTCGCCCCCAGCTCCGCGCCCAGCCGCAGGATGGAGCGAAGCGATGGATCCTCGGCGTAGAGCCTGGCCCGGATTCGAAGCACGGCCCTGAGCTCGGCCGCTGCGTCGGGCGTGTCCTCCGTCTCGGCGCGCGCGACGATCTGCTCCTGCTTGTGCCGGAAGGTCGCGAGCGCCAGCTCCTCCTTCGAGCCGAAGTGGAAGTAGAAGGCGCCCTTCGTCACGCCGCTCGCCCTGATCAGCTCGTTCAGCGACGTTCCCTCGTAGCCGTCCCGTGCGAACGCAGTGGCGGCGGCCTCGAGGATCCGCTCGCGTGTCCGGCGCGCCCGCTCCTGTTGCGGTCTGCGGGACTGCTCCTCGGGCTCCGGGGCGGTGGCGGCCAATGCTGCAAACATACCGTCCGGTTGGTTTTCGTCGAGTGCAGTATCGCTGCTCGAACGGTTGACGCCCTCCTGCCCCGTCCGGAATGCTGCCGGCGTGCTCCACTACGGCGAGCCGCAGGTCGCGATCGGGATCGCCTTCCTGGCCCTCGCCCTGGTGATCGCCGCCGCGTTCGTCACGATCGCACGGCACACGCGGTCGGACGTTCCGTTCGAGCGGATCCAGACGGTCGGGTACTGGCTGCGCAAGCGCTGGCTCGCCTTCCTCGTCCTGCTGCTCGTGCTCGTCGTCGGGCTGTCGCTCTTCCGCCTCCCCTACGCCAGGGGCGGCCACCGGACGGTCGTCGACGTCGTCGGCGGGCAGTTCTACTGGCTCATCCGGCCGTCCGAGATCCCGGTGGACACGCCGATCCGGTTCGAGGTCACCTCGAAGGACGTCAACCACGGCTTCGGCGTCTACGACCCGGCCGGCCACCTCGTCGGGTCGGTGCAGGCGATGCCGGGCTACCACAACAAGCTCGACCTGACCTTCCACACGCGGGGCGTGTACCGGGTGCTCTGCTTCGAGTTCTGCGGGCTCGCCCACCACCTGATGCAGGGGTCGTTCACCGTCCGCTGATGGAAGCCTCGGCCGTCGTCCACCCGCGGTTCGCCGAGCTCGACCACGCCGAGCCCCGGCTGACCGAGCGGCTGGTCGCCTGGGTCTTCGCCGGTGCGGGGATCGCGGTCTTCGCCGCGATGGGCCTGATCGGCCTGACGATGCGGATGGCCCAGGGCGAGGTGATCGACCTCTCGCCGACCTGGTTCTACCGGCTGATGACGCTGCACGGCGCCGGGATGCTCACGGGCGCGCTGCTGGCGATGATGGGCGCACTCTGGTTCGTCGTCCGGCGCTCAGTTCCGCTCAGCCTGGAGCGGATGCTGGCCAGCTTCGTCCTGATCCTCGTCGGCGCCGTCGGCGTGATCGTCGCGACGCTGATCGGAGGCTTCGGAACCGGCTGGACGTTCCTCTCGCCGCTGCCCTACTACCCGGCCGGCCAGTGGCACACGTGGGCGACCGCCACCTTCCTGGCCGGCCTACTCGCGGTCGGTGCCGGGTTCTTCCTCTTCTGCCTCGACGTGCTGATGAAGGTCACGGCGACCTACGGCGGGCTCGGCCGCTCGCTCGGGATCCCGTTTCTGTTCGACCGCGATGAAACCGCCCCGCCGCCGCAGGTGATCGGCGCCGTGGTGGTCGCGCTCGAGGGGTCGCTTGCGAGCGCAGCCGGCACGACCGTGGTCGTCGCGATGATCGGGAAGACGATGGACTCCGGCGTGACACTCGACGCCCTCTGGGCGAAGAACCTCATCTACTTCTTCGGGCACTCGATCGCGAACCTGATCATCTACCTGGCCGCGGGCGCGATCTACGTGCTCGTCCCCCGCTACGCGGGCAGGCCGTGGAAGACGACGAAGCCGATCGTCGTCGCCTGGCTCTTCACGCTCCTCTTCGTGACCACTGCCTATTCGCACCACCTGTACATGGACTTCGTCCAGCCCGGTGGGCTCCAGATCATGTCCACGTTCGCGTCGTTCGCCGCCTCGATCCCGGTGGCGGTGATCACGATCTACACCGGGATGATGCTCG
>JBLMYA010000018.1:0-9369 GCA_050258035.1 Verrucomicrobiota bacterium | reverse complement strand
ACCGCGGCGGCGGTGGTCGAGAGGTTCGCGCTGATCGAGCGGACGGCCTCGGAGAAGAGGAGGCGCAGGCGGCTCATTCCTCGGCGTAGCCTCCGCGCCGTTCGTCGCGGACGAGCTGGCCCAGCTCGAGCGCGATCACGCGCTTCCGCATCTTGTCCACCATCTCGCGGTCGTGGGTGACCATCAGCACGGTCGTCCCCGCGCGATTGATCCGGTAGAGGAGCTGCATGATCCCCACGGACGTGTCCGGGTCGAGGTTCCCCGTCGGCTCGTCGCAGATCAGGAGCGGCGGGTGGTTGACGACGGCGCGCGCGATCGAGACGCGTTGTTGCTCGCCGCCCGACAGCTCGCTGGGGAGCGACGTCGCCTTGTGTGCGAGCCCGACCAGGGAGAGCACCTCCGGCACCTTCTTGCGAATCGACTCGGGCCGGTCGCCCTGCACCTTCAGCGCGTAGGCGACGTTCTCGGCCGCAGTCCGGTTCGGGAGGAGCTTGAAGTCCTGGAACACGCAGCCGAGGTTGCGCCGGAGCAGCGGCACCTTCGAGTGCTTGAGCCGGCCGAGGTCGCGGCCGCCGACGATGATGCGCCCCCGCGTCGGCTCGAGTTCCTTGAGGAGCAGCCGGATGATCGTCGACTTCCCCGATCCGGAGGCGCCGACCACGAAGACGAACTCGCCCTTGTCGATCGTGAACGAGACGTCTCGCAGCGCGACCACGTCCGGTTCGTAGATCTTCGTCACGGACTCGAGCACGATCATCGCCGCCGACGACGGGCTCGAACGCTCGACGGGCTCGGCGACCGCTAGGGGTGTCTCGATCTGGACTTCGTCTGTTTGCTGCACCGAGTTTGCTTGGGGCACCGGGTTTGACTGGAGCTGAGCGTCGTCGACGAGCGCGCCGTGTCCCGAGGCCCCACCGGCCGGGGGTTGCCCAAGTTTAGCCGGATCCATGGCTAGACCGCTCTCCCAGCCGCACGTGCCAGCAGGTAGGCGTGGACGAACTCGTCCAGGTCGCCGTCGAGGGCGCCCTGCGCGTTGCCGACCTCCACGTCGGTGCGGTGGTCCTTGACCAGCTGGTACGGGTGCAGGACATAGCTCCGAATTTGACTTCCGAAGTCCGCCTCCTGCACCGCTCCGCGCTCCTTCGCCAGCTCCGCCTCGCGCTGCTCCTGCTCGATCTCCGCGAGCCGGGATCGCAGGATCCGGAGCGCCGTCTGCTTGTTCGAGGTCTGCGACCGCTCGTTCTGACACTGGACGACGATTCCGGTCGGAATGTGCGTGATCCGGACCGCCGAGTCCGTCTTGTTCACGTGCTGTCCGCCGGCGCCGCTTGCGCGGTACGTGTCGATTCGCAGGTCGGCCTCGTCGATCTCGGCGGCGGCGTCCTCCGGCAACAACGGGCTGACGATCACCTGGGCGAACGACGTGTGACGCCGGTGTGCCGAGTCGAAGGGTGAGAGGCGGACGAGGCGATGGACGCCGCGCTCGGCCTTGAACAGGCCGTAGGCGTTCTCGCCGCGCGCGGTGAAGGTCGCGGATTTGAGGCCCGCCTCTTCTCCGGGGCTCGCTTCGAGCAACTCGGTCTGGAACCCGCGCCGCTCGGACCAGCGCAGGTACATCCTCAGGAGAATCTCCGCCCAGTCCTGCGAGTCGGTCCCGCCGGCTCCGGCGTGAATCGTCACCACCGCGTCACCGTGGTCGTACTCGCCCGTGAAGAGAGCGTCCTCCTCGAGCCGCCCGAGCTCCGCGCGCAACGGCTGCAGGCTGGCGGCGATCTCGTCGGCCATGTCGCCGTCCATCGCGGCGAGCTCCCTCGCGTCGTCGTACTCCTGTGCCAGGCGTCGGTAGCGCTCGAGGCGCTTCGTCACCCGTGAGTGCTCGGTGCTGGTCTGCGCCGCTCGCTGCTGGTCGTCCCAGAAGCCGGGAGCGCCCATCTCCTGCTCGAGCTCGGTGGCGCGCGCAGCCAGGCGATCGGGGTCAAAGGTAATCACGGACCCAGGCGAGCTGGGTCCCGATCTCCTCGAGCTGCTGGTCGAGCGACTGGTCGACAGCCTCCGCCATGGAGACAGCCTAGCCCACCCCACCGGACGGGTCGGCGGCGGACGAAATCGTCGCGCTTCCGGCACAGCGGTGTGCGCCCCGCCCGGATAGCGTCGGCCGTAGGGGAAAGGGGTACAGCCCCCACCCCGGGGGTGGGGGTGTGACGGTGCTGCCGGGAGGGCCGTCGGGCCGCGGGGAGGGCAGTACCGCGCCGAGCGCTACCGGCGGTCGCCGGGGAGGAGCGAGTAGACGGCGACGTCGCCGCGGATGTCCTCCTTGAAGTGAACCGACCGCAGGACGCCCTCGCGACGGTAGCCGGCGCGCTCGGCGACCCTGATCGACGGCGCGTTGGCGACGTCGATCCGAAGTTCCACCCGTTCGAGCCCCAATCCTTCGAGCGCCCACTCGGTCACGAGCCCCAGGGCCCGGCCTGCGACACCACGGCCGCGCGCCTCCCGCGCGACGACGTAGCCGATCTCTCCCTGGCGGGCGGAGAGGTCGAGGTCGACGATCGCGGCGAAGCCGAGAAAGTCGCCGGCTCCGGCGAGAATCGCGAAGCCCGCGCACGATCCGTCCGTCCAACCTCTGGCGTAGCGGCCGATCCACCTGGCCGCGAATCCGTCGAGCGGTCTGGACGGCACGCGCGTGTTGCGAACGACGTCGGGATCGTCCAGCAGTCGCTCGAACTCCGGGATGAACCTCTCGTCGAGCGGGTCGAGCCGGATCGCGTCGTCGCCGAGCGGCGGTGAGGGCGCCGTCAGGCCCCGTGGCACTTCTTGTACTTCTTGCCCGAGCCGCACCAGCAGGGATCGTTCCGGCCCAGCTTCTCGTGCTCGCCGACGGTGCGTTGCTGCGGCCGCGGCAGCGTGCTGACGGCGCCGGACTCGCCGCCCAGGGCTCCGGCGATAACCGCGGCGCCGGCCTCCGACTCGTGCTCGTACGAGAGCCCGCCGTTGCCGACCGCCGACGCCTCCTGCACCTGGCGCAGCTCGTCCGCCTCCTCCGGCGCGAGCTGGGCATGGAACAGGAGCGCGAGCACCTCCTCGCGGATCTGCCCGTTGAGCTCCCCGAACATCATGTGCCCTTCGGTCGTGTACTCGACGAGGGGGTCCTTCTGGGCCATCGCGCGCAGGTGAACGCCCTCGCGGAGGTAGTCCATGTTCTCGAGGTGCTCGCGCCAGCGCGTGTCGACCACCTGGAGCACGACGAAACGCTCGAGGTCGCGGAGGAGCGGCTCGCCGGTCTCGGGGTTGATCCCGAGCTCCTCCTCCTTGGCCTTGTACTCCTCGGACGCGTCCTCGATGAACTCCTCGATCAGCGCGTGGCGGTCGGTGATCCCGTCCTCGCGCAGCTCGTCGGCGGTGATCTCGCCGTTGTAGAGCTGCTGCATGGCCTGGGCGAGCGCGTCGAGGTCGATGTCGCCCGACTCGGGATCGACGAACGCGTCGACCGCCCGCTCGATCACCTCGGTGATCCAGCCCTTCAGCTCCTCGGAGAAGTCCTCGCCCTCGAGCACGCTGCGCCGTTGCTCGTAGATGACGACGCGCTGCTTGTTCATCACGTCGTCGTACTTGAGGACGTTCTTACGCGAGACGAAGTTCTGTTCCTCGACCTTCTTCTGGGCGTTCTCGATCTGCCGAGAGAGGATCTTCGCCTCCATCGGCTGGTCCTCCGGGATCTTGAACCGCTCGATGATCCGGTAGATCCGGTCGCCGGCGAACAGCCTGACCAGGTCGTCCTGTGCGGAGAGGTAGAAACGGGACTCGCCCGGGTCACCCTGGCGGCCGGAGCGCCCGCGGAGCTGGTTGTCGATGCGCCGAGCCTCGTGGCGCTCGGTGCCGAGCACGTAGAGGCCGCCGAGGTCGACGACGCCCTCGGCGAGCTTGATGTCGACGCCGCGGCCGACCATGTTCGTCGCGATCGTGACCGCCCCGACCTGGCCCGCATCCTTGATGATCTCCGCCTCGCGCGCGTGCTCCTTCGCGTTGAGGACGTTGTGGGGGATTCCGGCCCGCGTCAGACGCTCGGACAGATGCTCGGAGGTCTCGACCGCGATCGTGCCGACGAGCACCGGCTGCCCGTTCGCGTGGCGCTCCTTGATGTCCTCGACGACCGCTTTGAACTTGCCGTCGACGGTCTTGTAGATGAAGTCGTTCTGGTCCTGTCGCTGCACGGGCACGTTGGTCGGGATCTCGACCACGTGCATGCCGTAGATCTCGACGAACTCCTTCTCCTCCGTCTTCGCGGTTCCGGTCATCCCGGCGAGCTTCTCGTAGAGACGGAAGTAGTTCTGGAGCGTGATCGTGGCGAGGGTCACGTGCTCCTCCTGGATCCGCACGCCCTCCTTGGCCTCGACGGCCTGATGCAGGCCCTCCGACCAGCGGCGCCCCTCCATGATCCGGCCGGTGAACTCGTCGACGATCTTGACCTCGCCCTCCTGGACGACGTAGTCGACGTCCCGCTGGTAGAGCGCCTGCGCCTTCAGCGCCTGGTTGAGGTGGTTGACGAGCTGGACGTTCTTCGGGTCGTAGAGGTTGTCGATCCGGAGCGCGCGCTCCACCTTCTCGATCGCCGATTCGAGCGGGGCGACCGTCTTGAACTTCTCGTCGTAGAGGAAGTCGGTCTCGGGCGGGATCTGAGACTCGACCGGCCCGCCGCCCGGCTGCGCCTTCGGCTGCGGGTACCCCGTCAGCGTCCGCGCGACACGGGCGAAGTCGACGTAGACCTGTGCGGCGGTCTCCGGCTCTCCGGAGATGATCAGCGGCGTCCGCGCCTCGTCGACGAGGATCGAGTCGACCTCGTCCACGATCGCATACGCGTGCCCGCGCTGGACGCACTGCTCGAGCGAGACGGCCATGTTGTCGCGCAGGTAGTCGAAGCCGAACTCGGAATTCGTGCCATAGGTGATGTCGCACTCGTAGAAGGCCTTGCGCTCCGAGAACGGGAGCATGTTCTCGATCGCGCCGACCGTCATCCCGAGCCGTTCGAATACGCCCCGGTTCCACTCCGCGTCGCGCTTGGCCAGGTAGTCGTTGACGGTGACCAGGTGGACTCCGGTTCCAGGCAGGGCATTCAGGTACAGGGGCAGGCTGGCGACGAACGTCTTCCCCTCGCCGGTCTTCATCTCGGCGATGTCGCCCTCGTGGAGGACGATCCCGCCCATCAGCTGGACGTCGAACATCCGCTGGTCGGACTCGCGCAGCCGCGCCTCGCGGACGGCCGCGAACGCCTCGAAGAGGAGATCCTCGAGCGCCTCTCCGTTCTCGAGCCGGGATCGGAACTCGACGGTCTTGCCCCGAAGTTCGTCGTCGGAGAGCTTGCGGAAGTCGGACTCGAGCGACGTGATGTAGGCCGCCTGCTCGGCGAGCCGCTTGACCCGCCGACCTTCGCCGGCGCGGAGTATGCGCTCGAATCCGCCGAGATCCTGTCCGGGCACGAGTACAGGGTAGCCGCCCGGGGCGACTACCCTGGTCGCGATGCAGGCCTGCGGCCCGCCCCACCCACCTAGAGCGGCATCGCCTCGACTTCCCAGGTCGTGCCGTCGAGCCGTCTCGCCCGGACGACGTACGAGCCGCCGCGACCCGAGCCGAACTGTTCCAGCTGTGGGATCGAGCCGAATGCGTGCTCCCCGTCCACCAGGAGGTTCCGGTCGCCGTCGTGAACGGTGAGCGTCAGCTCGTCGCCTCCGGGATCGTCCGGCAGCTCGACGACCTCGATCTTGCGGATGCCGACCGCCCACTGCGTCTCGCTGCGCCTGGCGCCTTCGGCACGGTACGGCGGCGACATCGTGGTCTCGTCGATCGTGGCCGCGAGCGGCTCGACGTCCCCGCCTTCCTCGACGAGGAGCGTGTGGTCGGCCAGCGCGACGAACCGCACACGGTCTCCCTCCACCCCCTCCGCGTCGACGGCCACGACCGCGTCCCACTCGCGCGCACGCGGCACGCCGTGGATGCCTGTCTCCATCCAGCCCGGCGGCCGCGTCTCGCCGACCGCCTGGAGGTCGAGACCACCTTCGCGGGCGAGTTGTTCGTGGAGCGACTCGCGCCGCCCGAAGAGCCTCACCGGCCTAGCTCGGCTCGATCAGTCCGTAGCCGCCGTCCCGCCGCTTGTAGACGACGTTGATCTCGCCGGTGTCCTCGTGTCGGAAGACGAAGAAGTCGTGTCCCACCAGCTCCAGCTGGAGCACCGCCTCTTCCGCGCTCATCGGATGCATCGTGAACTGCTTCGTCTTGACGATCACAGGTCCGCCTTCCTCGTCGCTTGCCATGGTCGCCCCCCCGCTCTGGCCGGCGCCGTTCCTCTCGGCGTCGCGATGGCCGCGCCGGCGGCGCTTCTCCCGGTACCGGCTGACCTGACGCTCGAGCTTGTCCGTCAGCAGGTCGATCGACGCGCGCATGTCGGTCGAGCGCTCCTTCGCCCGCAACACCGGTCCCTTCGTCCAGATGGTCGCCTCGGCGACGATCTTGTCGGCGATCGACGGATTCCGCTCGACGGCGAGCTCGAGCTCGACCCTCGTCGGGTCCGCGAGCTGTCGCTCGAGCTTGCCGAGCTTCTCCTCCGCATATGACCGGATCGCCGGGCTGACCTCGACGTTCTTGCCTTTGACCTGGAGGCGCATCTCGGTTTCCCCCTTTGCACCAGATGGTCGATCTCACCCTAGTCGATTCACACCCGAACGGCGCGCGCGAATGTGACGACCTCGACCGACGAGGCGCCGCCCCGTCGGAGGGCGCTCGCCGCGGCGGAGGCGGTCGCCCCGGTCGTGTAGACGTCGTCCACCAGCAGGACGCGGCCGCGGGTGGATCTCGCCCGGAAGGCGCCGCGCACGTTGCCCTGCCGCTCTCGTCGGTCGAGGCCGCGCTGGGGTCGGAGCGGGCGTGTCCGCTCGAGCAGCGGTTGCACCGGCAACGCCCAGCGGCAACCGAGCTCCCGGGCGAGACGGCCCGGCGGATGATGCCCCCGCTGCAGGCTCCGGTCTCCGTCCGGCGGCACGAACGTGATCAGCTCCACGCGCGTCGACACCGAGACGACCTCGGCGACGAGGTCGGCGGCGCGCGGGGCGAGATCGCGCAGGCCCCGCTCCTTCCAAGCGGCGACGACCGCACGGACCCGGCCGTCGTACTCGACCGCCGCCCTGGCGGAGGCGAACGCGATCCGACGGCCTGCACACTCGCGGCAGCGGGCCACGGGCCAGGCGACCGGCGCCCCGCAGCGGCCGCAGACCGGAGCCTCGATCCGCGGCAGCGAGCGCGCGCACCCACCACAGAGGGTGGCGCCCGGAACCGCGCAGACGACGCAACGCCGTGGAAAGAGCACGTCGAGCAGCACGTGTGGAACACGCTAGGCGCCGTCGGGTTACGTGCCTGTCACAGATTCGCACCGAACAGGTAACGTCGCACCATGGCAACGCAGCCCCCGCCGCCCCCGCAGCCGCCGCAGCCGCCGCGGAAGAGGCCCTTTCGCTGGGGCTCGAACGACCCGGATCACCCCGGGCTGAGCTGGTGGGGCAGGTGGGTCGTCCGGCGACGGCCGCCGCCGGGTCCGCCGGCACCTCCGCCGGGCCAGAGGCCCCCTGCCGCCTAGCCGACCGGCGAATAGGTCTCGCGCCGCGGCAGCCCGACGCGCTCTCGCCAGCGGTTGTCCGCCTCGAGCAGCTGGTCGGGGTTCCCGATGTCGAACCAGGTGCCGGCGAAGCGGTAGGCGTACACGGGCTCCCTCGCGGAGAGCCATGCGATCAGTCGTCCCGGCTGGTCGGGAGGGTTGCCGTCGGCCAGGTAGCCGTCGACCAGCGCGGCGTGCCCACGGTGGTAGAGGTACGCGGCGGTGGCCACCAGTGTGCTGCGAGGCTCCGAGGGCTTCTCCTCGAAGCCGATCACCCGGCTGTCGGAGTCCGTCTCGACGACGCCGTAGTGCGTGGCGAGCTCGAGATCGCCGCAGTCGTAGACCGCGACGGCGCTCGCAACGCCCTTTCCGTCCGCGAACGCCGCGAAGTCGGAGAGGTCGAAGTCGAACAGGTTGTCGCCGGCGACCACCAGCAGGTCGTCGTCGACGCCCGTTCGCTCCAGCACGAAGGCGATGTCCCCGATCGCGCCGAGCCGGTCCTCGTTCGAGACGGTTCCGTCGTCGTGGACGGTGACATCGTCCCGACCGGCGGCCCAGCGGCGGAACTCCTCCGCGAAACGGGCGTTCGTGACCACGTGGATGTCGCGCGTGACCGTCTCGATCCGTTCGCAGACCCAGTCGATCATCGGTCGGCCGCCGACCGGTAGCAGCTGCTTGGCGGTGACGTCGGTCAGCGGGCGCAGACGGGTCGCGTACCCCGCCGCCAGGACGATCGCCCTCATGCGGCCACCGCACCGGCGAGGGATTCGGCGTAGGGCGCACGATGGATGCCCTGCTCGGTGACGATCGCTGCGATCAGATCGGCCGGGGTGACGTCGAAGGCGGGGTTCCGTGCGGCGAACCGCGGCGTCACCTCGTCCCCTGCGCGTTCCTCGATCGGGATGCCCTCCCCGGCCCGGGTCGCGAGATCGACGGTCGAGCTCGGCGCAACGACGTAGAAGGGGATCCGGTGATGCGATGCGAGCACCGCGAGAGTGTAGGTGCCGATCTTGTTCGCAGTGTCGCCGTTGGCCGCGATCCGGTCGGCGCCCGTGAGGACGGCATCCACTTCGCCGCGTGCCATCATCAACCCCGCCGCGGAGTCGGCGATCACCGTGTGCGGAATGCCTGCGGACTCGAGCTCCCACGCGGTCAGGCGCGCACCCTGGAGGAGCGGCCGCGTCTCGTCGACGAGCACGTGCTCGAGGAGACCTTGCTCCCACGCCGTCCGGAGCGCACCGACGGCGGTGCCGTAGCCGCCGGTGGCGAGGCCGCCCGCGTTGCAGTGCGTGAGCGCCCGCGTGCCCGGCTGGAGCAGGGTCGCCGCGTGCCTCGACATGGCCCGGCACCGCTCCACCTCCTCTGCGTGGATCTGCCGAGCGCGTTCCGCAGGATCGCCCTCCCAGCGGCGCATCTCCTCGAGCGCCCAGGTGAGGTTGACCGCCGTCGGCCGCGAGCCGGCGAGCGCGATCACCGCAGCGTCGAGGTCTTCGCCCATCCGCTCGGCCAGCGCGTACCCGTACGCGGCGGCAATGCCGATCGCGGGCGCGCCGCGAACCGCCAACGTCCGGATCGCCTCCGCGACCTCCGCCGACGAGCGACAGACGAGGTCGACCTCCTCGTCGGGGAGGCGCCGCTGGTCGAGGACGACGACGGCGTCGTCCTCGAGCCGCACGATCCGTTCAGGCTCGAGCATGCCGCCGCAGTCTAGGCGGCGGGGGGGGGGGGGG
>JBLMYA010000017.1:0-3837 GCA_050258035.1 Verrucomicrobiota bacterium | reverse complement strand
GAATCCTGCCGGCCCGGGCGGTATTGGCGGTCCGGGCGGTACTGCCGGTCCGAGCGGTATTCCTGGCCCGACCGCCAGCCGGAAGAGCGATCCCTCGACGCTTCCGATCGCGCACGTCCGCGTCCCGAGTCCTGGTCGCTCCGCTGTCGAGGCCGTGGTTGTCCTAGATCGGAGCGGCGCTCGCCTCGATCCGAACGGCGTCCCGCTCCATCGGAGCGGCGTTCCGCATGGCGCCTGCCGCCGTCGCCCCGCTCCCGTCCTCTCTCTCGCGCCTGCGCGGCAACCGGGGCGAGGCACAACGCCAGGACCGAAGCCCAGGCCCAAGCCCACGACGCTCTCATCGCGACCTCCAGCGGGGTGCCCGCCACCCTCGGCTTCGTGCATATGCAAGCAACGCGCCTTGCCGCTATCCCATGCTGCTCTTGGGTTTAGCCGCCGAGGAGTCTCGAGCGGTGTCCGCTTCTCACGACGGAGTTCGTCACCGATTGCGACCACAAGGCCCGGCGGCCCCGCGGCGTTCAGGGATCGGTCAGTCGAGGTCCTGAGCCCTGCTTCGTCCGCTCGGGAGTGCGACGGTGTCGCGGATCGACATCGGCGACATTGCCGTGCCGGCTATACTCCGCCAATGGGCATCCGAGAACGGCTGGATGCGAAACGGGTCGAGGTGCTCCGTGCTGCGGCGCGGCACGGAGCCCGCAACGTTCGCGTGATCGGTTCCGTGGCGCGGGGGCAGGCCGGGCCCGACAGCGATCTCGACCTGCTGGTCGAGCTCGAGAAAGGCCGCAGCCTGCTGGATCACGCCGCGCTGGTGCTCGAGCTGCAGGCGGTCCTCGGATGCAGGGTCGACGTTGCCACGGAGCAAGGGCTCCGGCCGCGCGTTCGCGATCGGGTGCTCTCGGAGGCCGTGCCGCTGTGAGACGCGACCTCGAGCGCCTCCAGGACATCCTCGAGGCGATCGATCGGATTCAGCAGCGGACAAGGCTCGATCGCGGTGACTTCGACGCGGATCCGCTCGTGCAGGTGTGGGTCATCCATCACCTGGAGATCGTCGGCGAGGCCTGCCGGGGCCTTTCGGAAGAGTTGCGGTCGCGTCACCCCGAGGTGCCGTGGAGCGCGATAGTCGGCATGCGCAACATCCTGGTCCACGACTACTTTGGCCTGAACCTTGACGAGGTGTGGGCCGCGGTCGAGCGCGACGTGCCGCAGCTCCGCCAACAGGTTCTGGCGATCCTCGACGCAGAGCGCTCGCGGTCCTGACGCGCCGCAAGCAGATCCGCCATGACCGCGTCGGCCGAGTGCGGTGTGGACACCGATCTCGTTCGTGCGCTGGGCGACGGTGTAGCTGATCGTGGCGTCGAGGCCCGTGCGCTGTTTCCTGGCTTGTGGATCGTCACCCTCATCAAGGCCAGGCCGGCACGCGAGGCGGGAGGAGCTGCCGCTAGCGGCGCCGGTTACGGGCCTTCGTCTCGCGCTTCGCCGCGCTTGGTGCGTCTTCGGTGCCCGGCGGGAGCTGCGCGATCAGGCGAGGGTGCGCGACGTGCCGGTACGCGCGGTCGACGAGCCAGGACACGAGTTTCCAGTCGGGTTTCGTGTCGAGGACGACGCCGACCCAGCCGCGTGCGAGAGCTTCTCCCCGGCTTCCGGCAGGGCCATGCAGATGGCCCGGAGGCGTGCGAGGGGATCCATGGGTGAGGGCATCCTATCGCAGCGGACAGACCGAGGCAGGCGGGTTTGACGGCCTTGTGCCTCGGGCGTAACGTGCGCGCCTGACGACCGCCGGCCCGGAGGTTCTCCAGTGAGGCGATCCAACATCGGCTGCTTGGCCTTCGCGTCGTGGCTGGCGCTCGGCTCTTCCACCTCGGCGTCGGCCCAACCGCCCGTCGCGCATCCCCGGCTCGAGATCGAGGCGGTCGTCGACCCGGCCACGCACGGCCTGAAGTGCAAGGCGCTCATCCGCGACGCCGGCGTCGGCTCGTTCTCGCTGGCGCGCAGCCTGACGATCGCGCGGCTGACGGTCGACGGCAAGCCTGCGCGGTACCGTCGCGAGCCGGGCATGGCGGGGACGGAAGATCGCGTCAGCCTCGAGTCGGCTTCGGGGCGCGAGCTCGCGGTCGAGTACTCGGGGCGGATCCTCGCGGAGGCCTATCCGCCGCTCACGCGCCAGGCGAACATGGTGAGCCAGACGCTCGTCGAGCTGGCGAGCTACGTGGGCTGGTACCCGAGGCTCGAGGGCGGGGGCGCCTTCGAGTTCCAGCTGACGGTCGACGTCCCGGTGGGCTTCGTCACCGTCACGAACGGTCGGCTCCAGAGCGAGAAGACCGTCGGCGCTCGGGAGCGAACGACCTGGACGTCCTTCACGCCGACGTCCGACGTCCTGCTGCTCGCGGCGCCCGGGCTGCGAAAGACCGAGACCGTTCGCGGCGACGTCACGGTCGAGGTCTACGGGACGCGCCTGCCGGAGGACTATCTCGCGTCGATGAGGGGCGACCTCGTCCGGGCGCTGGGCTTCCTGTCGGAGGCGATCGGCGCGCCTTCGCCGACGAGGCTTGTGCGGGTCGTTTACTCGCCGCGGCCGGGCTGGGGCTACGTGAGGACGCCGCTGATCGTCGTCTCCGAGAACGGAGCTCTCGCGCAGCGGGGCGAGCCCTTCGGCCCGGCGCGCGACTTCCGCTACATCGCGCACGAAATCGCCCACTACTGGTGGCACCTCGGCGATACCGCCACTCCCGAGGACTGGATCAACGAGGGGTTCTCGGAGTACATGGCGCTCCTGGCGTCCGAGGCGATCGTCGGCAAGGAGTTCGCCCGCGAGCTGCAGCAGGAGTACGTCGAGCGCTCGCAGTCGAGCGCGACGACACCCGCGATCCTGGAGACCGGGAACGACTCGCCCCATCGCGAGGTGAACCGCTACGCCCGGCCGGTCCTGCTGCTGAGCGAGCTACGCGAGAAGTACGGGCCCGAGCGCACCACCCGCTTCATCGCCGGCGCCTATCGCCGCTTCGCGCAGGAGGGACGGGCGACGACCACGGTCCTGCTCGACGAGGCCGCGAAGAGCCTCGGGCCGGACGCCGCCGAGCTGTTGTCGGAGGGACTCCACAGGACGCGGTGGCCGGGCGCCCAGCCGCTCCCGAAGTACGCCTGGTCGCCGAAGGACGCTGCCTTCCTCGGCACCTGGACGGGCCGCCTGACGCAGGCCGGTGCGACGCACGGGGTGGTCCTGCACCTCGTCGCGAAAGGGGAGGCGCTCGTCGCCACCATGGAGAGCCCCGACCAGGGAGTGAAGGACATCCCCGTCCCGGAAGTGGGCATCGCCGGCGGCGTGCTGCGGTTCCGGCTGGGCGGCTTCGGCGTCAGCTTCGAAGGTCGGCTCGACGCGGCTGGGACGACGCTGGCCGGGACCTGGAAGCAGGGCGGCTCGCACGTCCTGCTCACGCTGTCGAAAGGTGCGCCGGGGAACTGAACCGTAACCGGGCGGACCCGACGTCCAACTCGCAGTTCGGGAGCTTCGAGGACGTGCCGAAGTAGGGAAGGCAGCGCCCGCGACAGATCTGGGGGCAGGGAAATGAGGCACTGGGGTCGTCGAGAGGTGATCCGGGTCGGCGCCGGTGCGGTGGCCGGTGTCGGGGTGAGTGGCCTGGTCGGCGCGTGCCACGGCGACGCGTGGCCTGCGCCCTCGGGCTCTCCCTCGCCCGCGCCGACGCCGGCCGCGCTCGCCTGCGGGGCGGGGGACCTCGGCCCGCCCGCGCGCGTCGCCGCGGTGCGGGGCCGCGACCTGGCCGCGATGACCCGGTCGGCGCTCGACGCGATCGGGGGCATGGGGGCGGTCGTGCACGAGGG
>JBLMYA010000016.1:0-40809 GCA_050258035.1 Verrucomicrobiota bacterium | reverse complement strand
GCCGCCGCATTCTCGGCGGCGGGCGGCCCGGGTTACGGGGCCGCGCTCCGATCTGCCGGGTCGGGCTAGGTTCCCTCGTCCCAGGAGGCCAGATACTTGGCCTGCTCCTCGGTGAGTCGGTCGATGTCGATGCCCATCGTGTCGAGCTTGAGCCGCGCGATCTCACGGTCGATCTCGTCCGGCACGGGGTAGACCTTCCGCTCGAGCTCGGCCGCGTGCTGCACCGCATACTCGGCGCCGAGGGCCTGGTTCGCGAACGACATGTCCATGACGAGCGCCGGGTGCCCCTCGGCGGCGCTGAGATTGACGAGTCGCCCCTCGGCGACCAGGTAGATCCGCCGTCCGTCCTCCAGCGTGAACTCCTCGACGAACTCGCGCGCCTGGCGGGTCTCGACCGCGAGAGCCCGCAGCCCCGGCTTGTCGATCTCGACGTCGAAGTGGCCCGTGTTGGCGAGGATCGCGCCGTCCTTCATCAGCTCGATGTGCTCCGGCGTGATCACTCCCTTGTCACCGGTCGCCGTGCAGAACAGGTCACCGATCTTCGCCGCAGTCCTCATCGGCAGCACCTCGAAGCCGTCCATCGCCGCCTCGAGAGCGCGCATCGGTTCGACCTCGGTGACGATCACGTGCGCACCCATTCCGCGGGCCCGGGAAGCCACGCCGCGGCCGACCCACCCGTAGCCGCCGACGACGAAGCGCTTGCCGGCGAGCAGGACGTTCGTCGCCCGGATGATCCCGTCGATCGTCGACTGGCCGGTGCCGTAGCGGTTGTCGAACAGGTGCTTCGTCTTCGCCTCGTTGACGGCGATGATCGGGAAGCCGAGCTTTCCGTCCGCCTCGAGCGCCTTGAGCCGGATGACGCCGGTCGTGGTCTCCTCGGTGCCGGCGATGATGTCGCCGAGCTGCTCGCGCCGGGCCGAGTGGAGCACGCCGATCACGTCGGCGCCGTCGTCCATCGTCAGCTGCGGCTTGTGGTCGACGGCCGCCTCGATGTGCGAGTAGTACGTGTCGTTGTCCTCGCCCTTGATCGCGAAGACGGCGATGTCGTACTCGTCGACGAGCGCCGCGGCGACGTCGTCCTGGGTCGAGAGCGGATTCGATGCGCAGAGCACGACGTCCGCACCGCCCGCCTTCAGCGTCCGGACGAGGTTCGCCGTCTCGGTCGTCACGTGCAGACAGGCCGAGACCCGGTAACCGGACAGCGGCTGCTCGCGCTCGAAGCGCTCCCTGATAGCGGCCAGCACCGGCATCTGCCGGTCGGCCCACCGGATGCGGCGCACGCCCTCGGGGGCGAGCGCCAGGTCCTTCACGTCGTATCGCTTCGTCGCTGCCATGAAGTCCTTCTCTCCTTGTCAGTCGGTTCGGTTACGCCGCCAGAAGACGCTCGTGCTTGCGCTGCTCCCACTCGAGCGCGCTCTCGGTTCCGGCGAGCCACGTGTGCACGGCGTCCCGCAACCCCGGCTCGCGCCGCAGCCGCGCCGCGAAGGCGAGGTCCGAGAGCTCGACCCGGAACGTGCGTCGCAGCTCGCGGAGGGAACGGAGCTGGTTGACCTCGCGCAGGAAGTAGACGCGGTAGCCGCTCGGCCGCCGCGCAGGGACGACGAGGCCGGTCTCCTCCAGGTATCGGAGCATCCGGGCCGACCAGCCCGTCTGCCGCGCCGCTTGCCCGACGGTCAGCTCCACCGGGCAAACCTTACCACGGTTGTGTCAGGGTAGCGACGTGCCCTCGCGACCGTAGCTGTCGGCCAGCCGGACGACGTCGTCGAGGTGCGCGGTCGACACCTCGAGGATCCGGGTGTCCTCGACGCCGGTCACGCGGTGCACCGTGCCGGGGCGGAAGCGGAATGCCTGGCCGGGAAGGATCTCGACCTCGTCGAGCGCCTCCTCGCCCACCGCACCGAGCTCGAGCCTTGCCCGGCCCTCGAGCACGTACCAGGACTCGTCCTTGACCTCGTGGTACTGGAGGCTGAGCGACTCCCCGGCCTTCACGAGCAGGATCTTCCCGGCGTAGTCGTCGGTCTCGGCCCAGATCAGCTCGGATCCCCACGGCTTGTCGACCGTGCGCGGCTCGAACCGGTGCGGGCCGCCGCTCACGCCAGCCACTCCGGGTGCTCGGCGACGTGCTCGCGGGCCCGGCGAAGCTCCTTCGGGGTGTTCACCGTCAGCCAGAGCCCCTCGTGGCGGTACGCCCGGAGCCGGCCCTCGGCGGCGAGCTCGGGGAAGGCGGTCGACTCGTGGTCGCCCCGCTCGGGGAAGCGCTCGATCGCCTCCTCGGAGAGGACGTAGACACCGCAGTTCACCCAGTACGGGATCCGGCCGCCCTCGCTGAATCCGGTGATCAGGTCGTCGTCGCCGAGCTCGACCACGCCGAATGGAGAGGCGGGCCGCGCGACTGTGACCGTCGCGGCCGCCTCGGTCGCGCGGTGCCGCTCGAGCAACGCCCGGAAGTCGACGTCGACCAGCTCGTCGCCGTTCATGGCGATCACGTCGCCGCTCTCCTCGCGCCGCGCGGCCGCGAACTTGATCCCGCCGCCCCGGCCCAGCCGCTCGGGCTCGGGGGCACACACGATCTCGACGCCGAGCCCGGCCAGCTCGTCGCCGAAGACCTCGCCCTGGTCGGCGGCGCAGGAGACGATCACCCGCCGGACGCCGGAGCCCCCCAGACGCCCGATCTGGTACGCGAGCAGCGGCTTCCCGGCGACGTCGACGAGCGCCTTGGGCCGGCCGCCGGCGGCGTCGCCCATCCGCTCCGCCTTCCCGCCTGCGAGGACGATCGCCTCCACTACTGCTGCGGAAGCTGGGGCTCGGGGGTCTGCGGCAGCGAGGCGAACGTCGAGGCCGCGCGGCCGACGCCCTCGTACGCATACCCGGCGATCCGCATCGACTCGGGGTCGAGGTGGTTCCGGCCGTCGATCACGACCGCGGTCCGCATCGTGTCGCGGAGCTCGGCCCACGGCAGCTCCCGGAGCTCGGGCCACTCGGTGACGACGACGGCCGCGTCGGCGCCGTCGAGCGCGGCCGCCGCGGTCTCCGCGAACTCGACCCCGTTGAGGATCGACTGCGCGTCGGCCACCGGGTCCCAGGCGACGACCCGGGCGCCTTCGGCGAGCAGCCTCGCCGCGAGCACGATGCTCGGTGCCTCGCGCATGTCGTCCGTGTTCGGCTTGAACGCGAGGCCGAGCAGGGCGATCCGCTTGCCACGGAGCGAGCCGAGGTGCTTCTGGAGCTTGGTCACGGGCCGGCGCATCTGGAGCTCGTTGACCTCCATCACCGAGGTGACGAGATGGAAGTGGTAGCCGGAGTTCCCCGCCAGCAGCTTCAGGAAGTAGATGTCCTTCGGGAAGCAGCTGCCCCCGTAGCCCATCCCGGGGCGCAGGTAGTGCGTGCCGATCCGGCGGTCGAGGCCCATCCCCCTGGCCACGTCCTCGACGTCCGCACCGACCAGCTCGCAGACGTTCGCGATCTCGTTGATGAAGCTGATTCGGGTGGCCAGGTAGGCGTTGGCCGCCAGCTTCACCATCTCGGCCGAGGGGACGTCCATCTGCACGACCTCCGCGTCGAGCCCGTCGTGGAGCGCCGCGACCGCGTCGCCGTCCGCGGGGTCGAACGAGCCGACGACCACGCGGTCGGAGTCCATGAAGTCCCGCACGGCCGTTCCCTCCGCCAGGAACTCGGGACAGGACGCGTAGCCGACGCTCTCGAGACCGCGGGCGTCGAGGGCGACACGCACCTTCTCGCCCGTTCCCACCGGAACCGTGCTCTTCATCACCAGCACGGGCGAGCCGACGTCGGCGGGCAGGTCCTCGATCACGTGCCAGACCGCCGTCAGGTTGGCGTCCCCCGACGGCGTCGGCGGCGTCCCCACGCAGACGAAAAGGAGCTCGCTGCCGGCAACCGCCTCGTCCATCGAGAGCGTGAACGTGAGCCGGTCGCGGTTCTTGGCGATCAGCTCCTCGAGGCCGGGCTCGTGGAACGGCACGGCCCCCTGCTCGAGCAGCTCGATCCGCTCGGGCACGACGTCGCGGATCACGACCTCGTGGCCGAGGTCGGCGAGGCCGACCCCGCTGACGAGGCCTGCATAGCCGGCACCGAAGAACGCGATCCGGGCCACGGCGAAGAGGTTACTTCGCCCCGAGGGGCTTCAGCCCCTTCGCGATTGCGATCATCGTCTCGTTCGAGAGGCTGTCGAGCAGCGTGTTGACGACCCAGTAGCTCGCGCCCTTCTCCCGCAGCACGATCATGTGCAGCTTCGAGCCGTTGTAGTAGAAGTCGTACGGCCGCCCGCGCAGCACGTGGCGGAAGCTCCGGTCGGAGAGGACGGGAGCATCGTCCCAGTTCGTCTCCTCGACGCCCCAGTACGCGCCGCTCGCATCACGGTAGACGAGGCGGACGGCGTGGTGTCCGCCCTCGATCCTGTACGCGTACATGGGCTTCGTCGAGTCGGGAGCCGACGAGCTGTCGATCACCGTCGGGACCATCAGCTTGAAGCCGACCTTGCGCCGGACCGCGCGCAGCGGCCCGGAGGTGTCGTAGGGATTCGACTGCACGTGCGCAGGCTCGCGCGTCGGCGTCGGAGGCGCAGGCGGAGCGGGAGCGAGCGATCCGTGGAACGTCCGGCCGACGACGACCGTCACCATCGACCCGTTCTGGAGGGTCGCGACCGGCGCCGTGACCCTCTTCACGTCGGCCGGGGCGAACAGCTTCGCGACCGCATTCGCAGCCGCGGCCGCCCGCTTTGCCCGCGGGTTCCAGTAGATCGTGGTGTGGAAGTAGTCGAAGCTCGGCGCGTTCCCGGTCGCATTCGGCGGCAGCGGGAGGACGCGGTAGCCGAGCTGCGAGAGCGCGCCGCCGGCGAGGCCGGCCGAGCCGGCGACGCCGTTGCCGTTGAGGACGGTGATCGTCGTCTCACTGGGCGACGGCGTACGCAGCTTCACCTTCCGCCCGAGCGCGACCGCGGTCGCGACCTTCGCCGAGTCGACGTCCGGCGTCAGCCAGTCCTGCACGGCCACGGAGATATTGGAGGGATCGGTGCGGAGGTCGGAGTAGCCGCTCAGGCCCTGGATCTGCGTCTGGAAGAAGTGTCCCGACGGCAGGTGCCAGAGGAAGAAGGCGTAGCTGAGGATCGTCTTGCCGCTGACGCCGCCCCCACCGCCGGCTGCAACCTCGATGTTCTTCCGCATGATCCCGACGATCTTCGGGATCCTGGTCAAGGAGAACTTGTGGGCGAGCTGGTACTTCATCGCCTTCACGAACTGCTGCTGGCGCGCGACCCGGAACAGGTCGGAGTCGGTGTGGCGGTAGCGGACGTAGTCGAGTGCGCTCCCGCCGGTGAGAAGCTGGTAGCCCGGCTGGAGGTTGATCTTCGCGTAGCCGAACGTCGGGCTCAGACCGGCGTTGTTGTTGAAGTACCGGCGGTCGACGTCGATCCAGACCCCCCCGAGGCTGTTCACGATCTTCTTGAAGCCCCGGAAGTTGACCGTGATCAGGTAGTTGATCGGCAGGCCGATCAGGTCGCTGACGGTCTGAACGGTGCCCTTGGAGCCGCAGGTGGCGTAGGCCGAGTTGATCTTCCCCGAGAACACCGGCTGCCCCGGGCAGTGGACGCTGACGACCAGGTCGCGCGGGAACGACATCAGCGAGATCGTGTGCGTCGCGGGGTCGGTGCGGATCAGCATCACCGTGTCGGACCGCGACGGCGTGTTCGCGGTCTCGTTGGCGCGGTGGTCGTAGCCGATCACCAGCGCGATCGCCGCGTGGCCCGGCGGCGGCGGCTCGCCCAGCACCGTCTGCGCCTCCTTCGCGTCCCTCGAGTGCGCCTGGATCGCGGCCACGCTCTGGTGGAAGAAGAGGTAGGCGCCGGCGGCGAAGGCGACGACGAGCATCAGGATCGCGATCGCGAGCCACATGACGATGCGGCCGACGGTGCGGATCCCCGACCTGGGCGGAGGCCCTTCCGCCCGGTACCGGGTCATCGGCGTCATCGCCGAGGGCGGCAGAACGGAGTGCCCGTTCTCCTCGAGGACGCCGCCCCGCCCGATTCCTCGCTTCAGCGTGGTCTTCAAGCGCGCAACGGTCGAAAAAACGGCGCGCCCGGATCGACACGCCTGCCGGTTAGGATAGCGGAGGGGGCCGAGGGATTCGTCGCCTGGAGCGCTACCGGGTGACCTCTTCGTCCGTGCGCCCGGGCTCGGTCGCCCGTGCGCGGAGCGGTGGCCCGCCGGCCGTGCTCGAGATCAGGCTGCGCGCGCGGCCACTCTGGCCGCGAGCGGCTGCTCGAAGGAGGAAGGCAGGGGCCCGCGGATCCCGAGGAAGATCATCGCCACGTCGACCCGACCCCGGTTGAAGGTGACGATGTCGATCGCGACCGGGATCGTGACCCTCTGGAGGGTCACGTTGGCGGTCAGGCGATACGCGTTCGAGCGGTCGCCGAGGTGGCGGAAGCGGAGCGGGCCGACCTGGAGCAGCTGCACGGTCGCCGGTGCCGCCCCCTTCTTGAAGAGCTCGCCGAAGCAGCTCGCGAGCTGCGGTCTCGCCACCCGGGCGTAGCCCGTCGTTGCCATCTTCCGCGTCCTGAAGATGCCGACCGAGCTGGAGACGAACGAGCCGTCGGCACGCGTGAAGGTGGGCGAGTCGACGTCCCCGGTCTCGATCAGGTCGGACTGGTCGGGGTTGTAGGTGGAGCAACGCGGAGTGTCCTGGCTCGTGTTCGTGTTCGGCTTGCCGACCCAGCCCGCCGGAAAGTCCGACTTCCGCAGCGCGATCGCCCGCGCCTTCGCCTGGTCGGCCTTGGTCAGGCGCTTCTGCGGCTCGCCGCCCGAGGCAAGAGCGGCAGGGACGGCAACGGCGGCGACGAGGGCCGCGAGACCGAGGAGCCTGCTCACGTCGCGATCATCCCACAGGCGTCGGCGAGAGTTCGTAGGCCAGGTTCGGCCCCAGCCACCGCTCGGCCTCGGCGACTGCGACGCCCTTCCGCAGGGCGTAGTCCTCGGCCTGGTCGCGGCCGATCCGCCCGATCGAGAAGTACCGCGCCTCCGGGTGGGCGAAGTAGACGCCGCTGACGCTCGCGGCCGGCATGGCCGCGAACGTCTCGGTCAGCTCCAGTCCCGCCTCGGCCGCGTCGAGCAGGCGGAAGAGCTTCTCCTTCTCGCTGTGGTCCGGGCAAGCCGGGTAGCCGAACGCGGGCCGGATCCCACGATAACGCTCACGGATCAGGTCCTCGTTCGAGAGCTCCTCGCCCGGCGCGTACCACGCCCATCTGACCTCGGCGTGCAGCCACTCGGCAAAGGCCTCGGCCAGCCGGTCGGCGAGCGCCTTCACCATGATCGAGTGGTAGTCGTCGTGGTCGGCCTCGTACGCGGCGGCGAGCTCGTCGGCTCCGTGGACTGCCACCCCGAACGCGCCGATCGCATCGCGGTCCGGCGCGACGTAGTCCGCCAGGCAGCGGTTCGGGCGAGAGTCGCCGTGATCCGTCTGCTGGCGCAGGAAGCAGAACCGTGTGGCCTCGTCGAGCACGACGTCGTCGCCGTCCGACCGGGCGGGCCAGAACCCGTACACCCCGCGAGGGCGGAGCGTGCCCGCGACCGTGATCTCCTCGAGCAGGGCGAGCGCGTCCTCGTAGAGATCGCGGGCCTCGGGTCGCTCGAGAATCGCCGGGAACTTCCCCTTCAGCTCCCAGGCGTGGAAGAAGAACTGCCAGTCGACGAAGCGGGCGAGCGTCTCAACCGTCGGCTCGACCATCCTCGCGCCCCGGAACGGCGGCACGGGCAGGTCGGTGAAGGACACACGGTGGGCGTTCGCACGGGCGGCGGCGACGGTGAGCAACGGCTTGCGGTCACGCTCGGCGTGCTGCTCCCGCAGCCGCTCCTGGAGCGCCCGGTTCTCCCGGTCGAACGCCCCCGCGCGCTGCGGGTCGAGCAGGCTGGACACGGTCGCGGCCACCCGAGACGCATCGAGCACGTGGACCGTCGATTGCGAGTAGGCGGGGGCGATCCGGACTGCCGTGTGCTGCTTGGAGGTCGTCGCGCCGCCGATCAGGAGCGGCAGGTCGAGCCCGCGCCGCTCCATCTCGCCGGCCACGTGCACCATCTCGTCGAGCGACGGCGTGATCAGCCCCGAGAGGCCGACCACGTCCGCTCCTTCCTGCTGCGCGGTGTCGAGGATCTTCTCGGCCGGCGCCATTACGCCGAGGTCGATCACCTCGTAGTTGTTGCAGCCGAGGACGACCCCGACGATGTTCTTGCCGATGTCGTGCACGTCGCCCTTGACCGTCGCGAGGACGATCTTGCCCTGTGTCCGCCCGCTGGTCTTCTCCTCCTCCATGAAGGGCTCGAGGTAGCCGACCGCCCGCTTCATCGCGCGGGCGCTCTTCACGACCTGCGGCAGGAACATCCGACCGGAGCCGAACAGGTCACCGACGATCCGCATCCCCTCCATCAGCGGGCCTTCGATCACGTCGAGCGGACGCGGGAACTTCTGCCGGGCTTCCTCGACGTCCGCCTCGATGTGCTCGACGATCCCGTGGACGAGGGCGAACGAGAGCCGCTCCTCGACCGGCTGCTCGCGCCAGGAAAGGTCGATCTCGCGCCTCGTCGCCTCGCCGGAGACGGTCGAGGCGTGCTCGACCAGCCGCTCGGTCGCGTCCGGCCGCCGGTCGAAGAGGACGTCCTCGACGCGCTCGAGCAGCTCCGGCTCGACGTCCTCGTATACGGTCAGCTGGCCGGCGTTCACGATCCCCATGTCGAGCCCCGCCCGGATCGCGTGGTAGAGGAAGGCCGAGTGCATCGCTTCGCGGACGGTCTCGTTGCCGCGGAAGGCGAACGAGAGGTTGGAGATCCCGCCGGAGGTGCGCGCGCCCGGACACCGCTGCTCGATCAGCGGCAGCGACTCGATGAAGGCTTTCGCATAGCCGTTGTGCTCCTCGATCCCGGTCGCCACCGCGAGGACGTTCGGGTCGAAGACGATGTCCTCCGGATGGAATCCCTCCTCGACCAGGAGGCGGTACGCCCGCTCGCAGATCTCGACCTTGCGCTCGACCGTGACCGCCTGGCCCTCCTCGTCGAAGGCCATCACGATCGCCGCTGCGCCGAGCCGCCGGATCGCCCGCGCCTGGGCGAGGAACGCCTCCTCACCCTCCTTGAGGCTGATCGAGTTGGCGATTCCCTTCCCCTGGATGCATTTGAGCCCGGTCTCGATCGCCGAGAAGCGGGAGCTGTCGACCATGATCGGGACGCGGGCGATCTCCGGCTCGGTGGCGATCACGTTCAGGAACGTCGTCATCGCCTCGTCGGCGTCGAGCAGATCTGCATCCATGTTCACGTCGATCATGTTCGCCCCGCCCTGGACCTGCTCGAGCGCGACCGCAACGGCGCCGGTGTAGTCGCCCGCCTCGACCAGCCGGCGGAAGCGCGCCGAACCGGTCACGTTCGTGCGCTCGCCGATCATCACGAATCCGGTCTCGCGCTCCAGCTCGAACGGCTCCAGCCCGCTGAAGCGCGGCACGGGACGCCTCGCCCGGACACGTCTCGGGGACAGTCCCCCGGTCGCGTCCCGAATGGCGCTGACGTGCTCGGGAGTCGTGCCGCAGCAGCCGCCGACGACGTTCACCAGGCCGGAGCGGGCGAACTCCTCGAGGTAGCGGCTCGTGTCCGCCGGCTGCTCGTCGTGCTCGCCGAACGCATTCGGCAGGCCCGCGTTCGGGTGGCACGAGACGTACGTGTCGGCGATCCGGGAGAGATCCTCGACGTAGGGCCGCATCTCCGCCGCGCCGAGCGAGCAGTTCACGCCGACGATCAGCGGCTCGGCGTGCTCGACGGAGGCCCAGAACGCCTCGACCGTCTGACCCGACAAGTTGCGCCCGCTCGCGTCGATCGCCGTGAACGAGATCCAGCGCGGCAACTCCGGCGCCACGTCGAGCGCTGCCGCGATCGCGGCTTTCGCGTTCAGCGTGTCGAAGACGGTCTCGATCATGAGCAGGTCGACGCCCCCGTCTCGGAGCGCCTCCACCTGCTCCGCGTAGGCGTCGCGCACCTCGTCGAACGTGACGGAGCGGTAGGCAGGGTCGTCCACCTTCGGCGAGATCGACAGCGACACGTTGAGCGGGCCGACCGACCCGGCGACGAACCCCCCGGCCTCGTCGGCGGCGCGTCGCGCGAGACGGGCGCCCTCGAAGCTCATCTCGGCGGCGATGTCACCGAGCTCGTAGTCCCCCTGGCCGATCCGGGTCGCCGTGAACGTGTTCGTGGTCGCGATGTCCGCGCCCGCCGCGAAGTAGCTGCGGTGGATGTCGAGGATGACCTCGGGCCGCGTCAGGTTGAGCAGGTCCGGGTCACCGGCGACGTCGCGCGGATGGTCACGGAAGCGGTCGGCGCGGTACGCCTCCTCCCCGCGCACGTCGCGCTGGATGACGACGCCCCACGATCCGTCGAGCAGGACTATGCGCTCGTCGAGGATCCGCTTGAGCTGTTCGGTTCGGTTCTCCATCCCTGCTCCATACCCAAAGAGAGCCGCGGAACCGACCCGCGAGGCTCTTTAGGCGTTTGGTGACCCGGTCGCCAAGCTGCCTGTCAAAGCTCTCCGGGTTCTCTCAGCTTAGCTGAGACTCTCGAAAGCGCCAGCCCGCCCGGAGACCCGGGCCATCCCTAGCCGGGGATCGGCGCCGAGACGTGAATCGGTGGCGAGGTGGCGCCTGCGGCGACCGCGAGCTGGTTCTCGGCGTGCTTGATCCGCTGCTCCAGCTGCCAGCGATCGGCGTCGGACTCGCCCGCGTCGACCTTCGCCAGCTCGGCCTGTGCTGCCTCCAGCTGTGCCCGGGCACGCGCAGGGTCGATCTCGTCCATCTCGACGGCGTCGTCCACGAGCGCCAGCGCGCGGTCCTGCTCGACCTTGAAGAAGCCGGGGCCGGTCGCGAACTCGCGCACCTCCTGGCCCCGCCGGATGTGCACGCGGGTCGAACCGGCCTTCAGCATCGCCACCAGCGGCGCGTGGCGCGCGAGCACGCCGATCTCCCCGTCCGCACCGGGGACGATCAGCATCTCCGCCTCACCCTCGAATGCCGAGCCGTCCGGCGTCACGAGGGAGACGTCGATCAGGTGCGCCTCGGCCGCCACGCTCAGACGGCCGCGGGCTCGGCCTCTCGAGCCTCTTCGGCCTGCTCGGCCTCCGGCTCGGCCTCGGCCTCGCCGCCGATGGTCTTCGCCTTCGCGACCGCGTCCTCGATCGTGCCGACCATGTAGAACGCCTGCTCCGGCAGGTCGTCGTGCTTGCCTTCGAGGATCTCGCGGAATCCCTTGACGGTGTCCTCGAGCTTCACGTACGCGCCCGGCTGATTCGTGAACGCCTCGGCGACGAACATGTTCTGCGACAGGAACCGCTCGAGCTTGCGCGCCCGCTGGACGACGAGCTTGTCCTCGTCGGAGAGCTCGTCCATGCCGAGGATCGCGATGATGTCCTGGAGGTCGCGGTAGCGCTGGAGCACCTCTTGCACCCGCGTCGCGGTCTCGTAGTGCTCGTCGCTGACGACGCCGCGCGCGAGCGCACGCGAGTTGGACGCGAGCGGGTCGATCGCCGGGTAGATCCCCTTCTCGGAGATCGAGCGCTCGAGGACGATGAAGGCATCCAGGTGAGCGAACGTGTTCGCCGGTGCGGGGTCGGTGAGGTCGTCCGCAGGCACGTAGATCGCCTGCACGGACGTGACCGACCCGACGCGCGTCGAGGTGATCCGCTCCTGGAGCTGGCCCATCTCCGTCGCGAGCGTCGGCTGGTAGCCGACCGCGCTGGGCATGCGCCCGAGCAGCGCGGACACCTCCGAGCCTGCCTGGACGAACCGGAAGATGTTGTCGATGAAGAAGAGGACGTCCTGCCCCTCGTCGCGGAAGTACTCCGCCATCGTCAGACCCGCCAGCCCCACCCGCAGGCGCGCGCCCGGCGGCTCGTTCATCTGGCCGTAGACCAGCGCGACGCGGTCGATCACCCCCGATTCGGTCATCTCCAGCCAGAGGTCGTTCCCCTCGCGCGTACGCTCGCCGACGCCGGCGAAGACGGAAACGCCGCCGTGCTGCTCGGCGACGTTGTGAATCAGCTCCTGGATCAGGACCGTCTTGCCGAGCCCGGCGCCGCCGAACAGGCCGACCTTGCCGCCACGAACGAACGGTGCGACGAGGTCGATGACCTTGATGCCGGTCTCGAAGATCTCCGCCTTCGGCGAGAGCTCGCGGAACTCCGGCGGGTCCCGGTGGATCGGCCAGCGCTCGCCGGAGGCGCGGTCGCGGCCGTCGACCGGCTCTCCGAGGACGTTCCAGAGCCGCCCCAGCGTCTGCTCCCCGACGGGAACGCTGATCGGCGCGCCCGTGTCGACGACGTCGACGCCGCGCGGGAGGCCGTCGGTGGAATCCATGGCGACGGCGCGGACGCGGTCGTCGCCGAGGTGCTGCTGCACTTCCGCCACGAGATCGAGGCCCGGCGACCCGTTCTCTGCCGGGACCGTGATGCGCAGCGCGTTGTTGATCTCGGGCAGCGCGCCGGTGAAGACCGCGTCGATGACGACGCCCTTGACCTCGACGACCTTGCCCACGTTTTGCTCAGCCATTTGACTCCTGGAAAGGCGATTGCACGAGAGGAAGCCCGGCCCAACGCACGCGGCGGACCAGCGACCGGAGTCTACCGGAGGCGGGAAGCTCGCGAACGCCGTCCGGGAGCGGCGTGCTCTCCTTCATCAGCGCGGCCACACGGGCCTCGTGATCGAGCGATCAGCAGTACGAGCTGAGGAGCGAGGCGATCATCCCCTCGTAGACTAGCCCCGGAGCGGTCCGTTACGGGCGGGCGGCCTCAGGCGGCCTGCAGGCTAGTCCGAGCCGACCTGACGGTTGGTCACCGCGCCGAACGAGCCGACACCTGCTCCGCGCGGCGGCCGCCCGCCGAGCTGGAGCACGCGCAGCGCGCGCAGCTGCTTGAGGTCCTGGTCGTCCGGCGCGACCGCGGCGGGTGCCGGCGGCGGCGTGTGCGTCGATGGGATCTTGAGCGCGGAGGTGCCGAGAACGGCGCTGACGCCGACGACTGCAGCGGCGACGGCGGCGACGCTGGCCACGGCGCCGCGGCCCACGGGGAGCCTGCGGCGGCCGGAGACGACGACCGGATGCTCGATCTGCTCGAGCGGTTCCGCGCGGAGGGCGAGGACGGCGCCGCGCACGATCGCCTCGAACTCCTGGCAGGAGGCGCAGCGTCGCAGGTGCGCCTCGAGCAGCCGTTCTTCGAGGTCGGAGATCTCGTCGTCGAGGCGCAGCGAGACCCATGCCCGTGCGCGCTCGCAGTTACGCGGCTGCAGTCGCAGTCCCATACCTCCTACGACGACGGAGCCTATGCCTTGTTAGGAGGGAAGGCGTCAGACGAGGTGGTAGCGCGAGTCGATCGCCAGGCCGATGACGATCAGCAGGAGCCCGAGGACGATGAAGATCGCCGACTCCGCAATCGTGGACTGGTGCTCCTCCGCAGTCGCCCAGCGGACAAACCGCGGCCCCAGGAGCGGCGTCGCGTCCCCCTTCGCACGGACGGGGCCGCGGTTGCCGACGAAGAACCCGAATACCAGCAACAGACATCCGAATGCCTCGAAGCCGACCGCGATCGAGCGGTTGAGCGACGCGCCGAGGATCAGCCCGACCGAGACGGCGCCGAGCGAGATCGCCGCGACGAGCACGCCGACGATAGTGAAGAAGCGGCGTGCGGCCCCGAGCCACACCGGGGACTACTCCTCGTTCGCCGCCGGCGGAAGCTGCTGGCCGGAGCCCCGGAACTCCTCTTCGCTGAGGGGCCAGCTCTCGAGCGGATAGTGGCAGGCGACGGTGTGCCCCTCTCCGCCGATCGGGCGGAGCTCGGGCGTATCGACGTCGCAATGGCCGGGGTGGAACCGCGGACAACGCGGATGGAACCAGCACGCGCTCGGCGGATTGATCGGGTTCGGCACGTCCCCTTCGAGGACGACGGACTTCCGAGCCCGCCCGACGTCCGGGTCGGGAATGGGCACCGCCGACATCAGCGCGCCGGTGTACGGGTGCCTCGGCTCCGAGTAGAGGCCCTCCCGGGTCGCGATCTCGACCGCATGTCCGAGGTACATCACGAGCACGCGGTCGGAGATGTGCCGTACGACGTTGAGGTCGTGTGCGATGAACACGTAGGTGAGCCCGAAGTCACGCTGGAGATCCTTGAGCAGGTTGAGGATCTGGGCCTGAACCGACACGTCGAGCGCGGAGACCGGCTCGTCGCAGACGATCAGCTTGGGGTTGATGGCGAGCGCGCGGGCGACGCCGATCCGCTGCCGCTGCCCGCCGGAGAACTCGTGCGGGAAGCGGTTGTAGTGCTCGGGGCTCAGGCCGACGATCTCGAGCAGCTCCTGGACACGGCGCTTGACCTCCTGGGCCGAGCCGTTCCCGTGCACCTCGAGCGGCTCGCCGCTGATGAAGCCGTCGCGCTAGCGCGGGTTGAGCGACGCGTACGGGTCCTGGAAGATCATCATCATCTCCCGGCGGACCGGGCGCATCTCGGCGCGCGAGAGATTCGTGATGTCCCGCCCCTCGAAGACGATCCTGCCGCTGGTCGGCTCGAGCAGCTTCATGATGCAGCGGGCCAGCGTCGACTTCCCGCAGCCCGACTCGCCGACGATCCCGAGCGTCTCGCCTTCCTTGAGCGTGAACGAGACCCCGTCGACCGCCTTCACCGAGGCGATCTGCTTCTGGAAGATGATCCCACGGGTGACGGGGAAGTGCTTCGTGACGTCGTCGACGACGAGGAGCTCGTCGCCCTTCAGCTCGAGTGACCGCTGCTGCTCGGGCTGCTGCTCCTGCGCGGGCGGCGCGGCTGTCTGCTCCGGCCTCGTCGTGCTCAACTCGCCTCCGCCAGCGCGCCGGCGATCACCTTCGCTGCCTCGCGGTCCTTCGTCTCCTGGTCGAGATGGCACCGCACGCGGTGTTCCCCGGGGGCCTCGGGCACGGCCGCGAGCTCGGGTTCCGTCTGGCTGCAGATCGGCATCACGTAGGGACAGCGGGGATGAAAGCGGCACCCGTGCGGCGGGAAGAGCAGGGACGGCGGCTGGCCGGAGATCTGCACGAGGCGCTCGACGTCCTGGTGCAGTCGCGGGAGCGAGCCGAGCAGGCCCCAGGTGTAGGGGTGGTTCGGCCGCCGGAAGAGGTTGCGCACCTCTCCCTCCTCCTGGATGCGGGCGGCGTACATGACGACGACGTCGTCCGCGACCTCCGCGACGACGCCGAGGTCGTGCGTGATCAGGATGATGGCGCTCCCGAACTCGTCCTGGAGGCGCTTCATCAGGTCGAGGATCTGCGCCTGCGTGGTCACGTCGAGGGCCGTGGTCGGCTCGTCGGCGATCAGCAGGTCCGGGTTGTTGACCAGCGCCATCGCGATCATCACGCGCTGGCGCATGCCGCCGGAGAACTGGTGCGGGTAGTCGTCGAAGCGGGAGTTCGCGCGCGGGATGCCGACCGCCTTCAGCAGCTCGAGCGCGCGGGCGCGGGCCGCCGCCTTGGTCACGTCCTGGTGGAGCAGGATCGCCTCCGTCAGCTGGTTCCCGATCCTGTGCACGGGATTCAGCGACGTCATCGGATCCTGAAAGATCATCGCGATCTCGTCGCCGCGGATCTTGCGCAGTTCCCTCGGGCTCATCCCGATCAGGTTCTTGCCCTTCCACAGCGCCTCGCCGCTCGAGATGGTGTTCTTCCGGTTGTTCAGCCCCATGATCGTCAAGCAGGTGACGCTCTTGCCGCTGCCCGACTCGCCCACGATCCCGAGCGTCTTGCCCTTCTCGATCGAGAAGCCCACCCCGTCGACGGCCTTGACGATGCCGTCGTCCGTCCGGAAGTAGGTCTTCAGATCCTTGACTTCGAGAAGGGGCATTCCGCCAGATTGAGGATGACGTCGGGTTCGAGGATCATAGAGCCGGCGGGAACTATGCCAGCCGGATGCGAGGGTCGATCACCGCGTAGAGCAGGTCGACGATCAGGTTGAAGATGATGATGACGATGGTGGAGAACACGATCACGCCCATCACCGTCGGGACGTCGTAGTTGTTCAGCGCCTGCACCGACGTGCGGCCGAGTCCGGGCAGGCTGTACACGGTCTCGGTGAAGATCGCGCCGCCGAGGGCGAGGCCGATGTCCATGCCGAGCATGGTCACGACGGGCAGCATCGCGTTGCGAAGGACGTGCGAGCGGAGGACGACCGACTCGGGCGCGCCCTTCGCGCGCGCCGTGCGGACGTAGTCCTCGTTCAGCGTCTCGATCACGTTCGCCCGGATCATCCGCACATACAGCGCCGCGAACAGGATCATGAACGTCATCCAGGGCAGGATCAGGTGGTAGGCCCACTGGACCGGCCCCCCGGGCTGCCCCGGAGGTGGGTTGAACACGTCGGCGTAGCCGGTGATCGGGGTCAATCCCCACTTGTAGCCGAAGAGCCACGCGAAGATCAGCCCGATCCAGATCGGATGGGCGGAGATCCCGATCAGGACGAACGTCATCGCTCCTCGATCTAAGAGCGACCTCGGCCGAAGCGCGGACAGTACGCCGATCGGGACGGCGATCAGCATCCAGAGGATGGCGCCGCCGATCACGAGCGAGGCCGTCACCGGCGCCGCATCGGCAACGATCTGGTTGACGCTCTCGCGGTTGTACCAGGAGTGGCCGAGATCCTGGTGGACGACGAGCCGCTTGACGAAGTTGTAGTACTGGACGTAGATCGGCTTGTCGAGGCCGAGGTACGCCTTCGCCTTCGCGATCGTGTCCTGCGTCGCGCCCTTGCCGGCGAACTGACGTGCCGGGTCGGCCGGGATGATGAAGAAGAGGATGTAGGCGACGATCGTGACGGCGAAGAAGAGCATCACCGCCCAGAGCAACCGTCTGATCAGGTAGCGGGTCACGGCCTCGTCGTCGGCGTCGTCATCTGATTTTCGGGACTCACTCTACTCCGGATTGCCAGCTCGGTGGGCGCCGGGCTGACCCGGCGCCCACCGGCGTCTCTCTTCGTCCTTCTTACTTGATGTAGAAGGTGTTCAGGTTCGCCTGCCCGTGTGCGGCCTGGAACAGATAGCCGCCGACCCGGGACGCGACGAACTCACGCGTGTTGCGGCTCTCGTACGCCGCCCACGGCGCGTAGTTGACGGTCAGGTTCCTGTCGAGGGCTGCGTACGCAGCAGCGCGCTTGTCGCCCGAGAGGGCGTTGGCGGCCCTCATCTGGGCCTCGACCTTCGCGTTGTGGAAGTAGGCGAGGTTGTTGTTGTTCGACTCGTGGATGTTCTGGCCGTTCAGCAGGATGTCGATGAAGTCGTACGGGTCCGCGTAGTCCGCGAACCAGCCGATCATGACAGCGTCGAACGGCTCGCCCTTCGTGCCGGCGGCGATATAGATCTGGAAGCCCTGGAAGAGCTTCACGTTCACGTTGCAGCCGATCTGGCTCAGGTTGTACTTGAACACCTGGGCCAGGTTCTGGCCGACCGCCGTGTTGCCGCTGTAGATGGTGACGTCCTTGCAGCCACCTGCCTGCGAGGCAAGGGCCTTGGCCTTCGGGTAGTTCGAGCCCTTGATCGGGTAGGCGGCGATCGGCTTGTACCCGGCAATCCCCTTGGGCAGGATCTGATCGGTCCGCTTGCCGGCGAGGAAGCCGCGGACGCGGACGAGCGCCGGACGGTCGACGGCGTAGTTGGCCGCCTTCCGCATCGTCACGTTCGAGAACGCCGGCCGCGAGGTGTTCAGCGCGATGTAGTCGACGTTCAGGCCGCCGTTCACGAAGTACCGGCCCTTGTTGATGCCGAACTGCTGGGCGAGACCGGCGTTCGCCGTGGCGGGAAGCCCACCGGCGTCGTAGTCCGCCTGCCCCGACTTCACCTGCAGCAGGCTCTGATCGAGGTTCGTGTTCATCGTCCAGACGAACGTGTCGATGTTGTGCGGGCGCTGGCCCTTGTAGTTCGGGTTCGTCTTCACAATCAGCTGCCGGCCGACCTGGCGGCTGGCGACGTAGTACGGCCCGAACGACGCGAACGTGTTGATGCCGTCGGGGTTGATCGGCGTCCCCTTCGGGATGGGACAGAAGAAGTTCATCGCCATCTTCGAGAGGAACGAGCCGTCCGGGTGCAGGAGCCTGATCGTCAGCTTCTGCCCCTTGGCGACGACACCGCTCGCGGTGGCCGCCTTGCCGTCCGCGACCGCCTGCGCGCCGACGATGCCGTTGTCGCCGGTGATGAACGGAACGGACGGCGACTGCATCTTCGGGTTGAGGTCACGGTTGAATGCCGCTGCATAGTTCGCGGCGGTCAGGGTCTCGCCGGTGTTCGACTTGATGCCGGACTTGATCGTGAACACGTACGTCTTGCCGTCCTTGGAGACGGCCGGGAAGCCGACGGCGCCGTCGGGGGCGAGCTTCGCCCCGACCGGATCCGGCTTGTCGGGGTAGTACATGAGCTTCGTGCAGACCGAATCCAGGATCTGCCACGAGACGGTGCCGTAGGCGAGGCCGGGGTCGATGTAGTCGACGTCGGTTCCCGACGCGTTGATGTTCATCGTCCCGCCCTTCTTCTGCCCGGAGGCGGACGGCCGGTTCGACTTGCTCGACGCGGGGCCGGCGAACGCGGCCGCGACCAGCATCGCGGCCCCGAGCGCGGCCATTGCGCCGGAAAGCCAGACTCTCTTCTGCATCGATCTCCTTTCGATGACGCACGGGCCCGGCCCTCCGCCGGACTCCGTGGTGGACGCATCCTCAGACCCGTTAGACGAGCCGCGCGGAGTTTAGTTGGCTTGTGACGAAAATGTGAAGGCTCCGCCCGGGGCTACGCTTGGACGATGAACGGGGCCCGGACCCTCCGCCGCGCAGGTTGGGCGCTCGTCGTCGTGGCCTCCGTCACGGCCCTTGCGGGCGGCGCGGGCGCGGCGTTGCGCTCGCCATCGGCCCCACCGCTTCGCGGCGTCAACTTCATCAGCGTGTGCGGCTACAGCCACCGGGGGCCCGACGACCCGATCGTCCTCCCCCGGCAGCCCGGCTTCTCCCACGACCACACGTTCGTCGGCAACGGGTCCACGAACGCCTTCTCCACCCCTGCCCAGCTCAGAACGGCCGACACGACCTGCCGCCGGCCCGGTGACCGGGCGGCGTACTGGATGCCGACCCTGTTCGTCGGTGGCCAGGCGGTGACGCCGACGACCGCGATCGCGTACTACCGGCGGCTGGTGCGGACGCCGCTCAGGCCCTTCCCGGCCGGCATCCAGATCGTCGCCGGGAACTCCCACACCACCTCGCCGCAGAGCCTCGCCGTCACGTACTGGGACTGCGGCGACCTGGTCAACGTCTCGCCGACCGCGTCCGTTCCGGACTGCGTCGACGGCCAGCTCAGCCTCCACGTCAACTTCCCGGACTGCTGGGACGGCAGGACACTGGTCTATGCGAATCAGAAGAACACGGCCTACTCGGTGAACGGCCGCTGTCCGAAGGGCTATCCGGTGGCGATGCCGGCGCTGCAGCTCGTGTTCCGGTACCCGGCGAAGCTGCCAACGGGGACGGTCGAGCTGGCGTCCGGCGGCCAGTACTCGGGCCACGCCGACTTCATCAATGCCTGGGATCAGAAGGCCCTGGCGACGCTCGTCACCGGTTGCCTGAACAAGTACCGCCACTGCGGGACCGGCTCGTAGGCCGCTAGCCGCAGAGCTCGGCGCGGAGGGCGTGCGTCTCCGCCACCACCCGCTGCGCCGTCGGCAGCACGGTCGCGCTCGGGCTCATCGACCCGGAGCGGAGCGGGTCGCCCGTGAACGAGGCGAGCGCCTGCTCGGCCCTCGCCTTCGCGCCGCGGAAGCGGGCGGCGAGCGGGTCGCCGGCGGCGAGCACGTCGAGCGCAGCCCGGTCGGCCGCGACCGCGCTCCGCAGAGCCCGGCTCGCGTCCGCGGCCCTCGTCACCGCCGGGATGTCGAGGGCCGAGCAGGCAGTCGAACGCGGACCGCCGCCGTCTCCGCCACAGCCGGCGACGACGAGCGCCACCGCGAGTGCGGCTACGCCGGCCTGATGGAGACCGCGCCGTTCCAGATCAGCGTGTCGTCGCAGTCGTAGAGGTACTCGACGCCGTCGTAGAGGTGTGGGAAGTGCGAGCAGTTCCGAGTTGCCAGATAGGTGATTCCAGGCGCCGGATGCCGGGTTCCGACCGGGATTGCCACGGCCCGGCCGGACGCGAGCCGGGAAAGAAGCGCCTGGTCGAGCGAAACGGCGGTGACGAGCTGGTCGTTCCTGATGTCGAGCTCGCACGGATGGCCCGGACTGCGGTACCTCGGACCGGTGAGGTCGAGCCGCAGACCGCCCGCCGTCCGCGTGGCCGCGAGCGCGCCGTTCGTGTGCAGCTCGAGGTCGGCGCTGCACGCCGACGTGCCTGCCCAGCCGGGCTCCTCCTCGGCCGAGTCGCAGTTGTCCTGGACGGAGGTGCCGTCGACGGAGCCGGCGATCGCGTCCGTCCGGCGGGCGGGCGCGCGCAGGACGTAGCCCCTGGCTCCCGGGACAAGCGTGGCCGTCCACTCGATCCGCCACCGCACGGAGAGAGTCTCGTCGGCGAGCCTGCTCGCGTAGCACTCGCGCGTCGCCTCGTGCAGGTAGCGGGTGTGGTCGAGGTAGCGGCCGCCACCCTTGCCGGTGAAGACGATCGTGACCGGGCGCGCCTTGACGGCACCTCCTGCGCCGGCGCCGGCGGCCGGCCAGGCGCAGAGCGCGGCGACCGCCGCCACCAGCAGGACGGCACGCCCTCGCCGGAACACGAGCCCTAGGCGGTCGACCGCGGGTCGAACGCGTCGCGCAGCCCGTCGCCGAGCAGGTTGAACGCCAGCGTGGCGAGCAGCACGGCGATCCCCGGCCAGACCATCAGCCAGGGCTGCGTCAGGTAGTAGTCAGGCGCGGTCGCGAGCAGGTTCCCCCAGCTCGGGGTGGGCGCCTTGATCCCCAGGCCGAGGAACGAGAGACCGGCTTCGAGCAGGATGTTCGTCGCGACAATCAGGGTCGCGTAGACGATGATCGGCGCGACCAGGTGGGGCAGGACGTGTGAGCGGATGATCTTCCAGTCGCTCTGGCCGATCATCCGCGCGGCTTCGACGAACTCCTTCTCACGGAGCGACAGCACCTGCGCGCGCACGATCCTGGCCGGGTAGAACCATCCGAACATCCCGATCACGAAGATCAGGGTGATGGTGCCCTTGCCCAGGAAGCCGAACGTGACGCCGTCGAGCCGGTCGCCGATGGTGCTCGAGAGCGCGATCACGAAGAGCAGCACCGGGAACGCCATCACGATCTCGGTCAGGCGGCTGACGACCGTGTCCGTCCAGCCGCTGTAGAACCCCGCGAGCGCGCCGAGCAGGACGCCGATCGTCATCGACAGGAGCGTCGCTCCGACGGCCACCTCGAGCGACGTCTGCGTGCCGTAGAGCAGGCGCAGGAACTCGTCGCGGCCGAGCTGCCCGTCGCCGCCGAGGACGAAGAGCGTCTGTCCGAAGTGGCCCGTCGCGCCGACGTACGGAGCCTCCGACACGTGTGTCCACGGCCCCACGGGCAGGACCGTCTTCGCATCGAGCCCTCCGGCGAACTGGTCGGTCGGCCCGTGACCGAGAATATGCGCGATGATCGGCGCGCCGACGAACCCCATGAAGACGACGAAGAGAATGTAGACGCCGCCCACGATCGCGAACTTGTCGCGCCTGAACCGGAGGAGGACGCCTTCCCAGTAGCCGCGCGCGCGAACGCTCTCCCCGCGGATCTCGCCGTGTGTCTCCGCGGCGACGGTCGACGCGAGGCCTGCGCCGGAGGAGACGAGCTCTGGACGTTCCGTAGTGGCCACGGGTTCGCGAAGAGCATAACGGGCCGGGACGGCCGCGCTATCAGAGCTGAGACTTCCCTGTGAAGGAAAAGTTAGCTACGTCGCTTGGCAGGCCGGGCAAAGCCCGGCCGCTCGCTCGCGCTCCGCGCGGGCAAACTGCCAAGGCCGGAAGGACCCAGGATGCAGTTCGCTCGAGTTCGGACCGAGGCGTGCTTCAGCCCGTGAGCGCGTCTGCCCCGGCCACGACCTCGAGGATCTCCTGCGTGATCTCGGCCTGCCGGGCCCGGTTCATCGCCAGGGTGAGGCTGTCGATCAGCTCGCCGGCGTTCTTGGACGCGTTCCGCATCGCCGTCATCCGGGCGCCCTGCTCCGATGCGGCCGACTCGAGCAGCGCGCGGTAGAGCTCCGTCTCGACGTAGACCGGCAGGAGCCGCTCGAGGATCTGCTCCGGCTCGGGCTCGTAGATGAAGTCGCCGAGCAGAGCGGCACGCTGCTCCTCATCCTCGCCGGCCGCCAGAACGTGCTCGGGGATCGGGAGCAGCTCCTGCTCGACCACCTGCTGGACGAGCGGCGAGACGAAGTGGTTGTAGACGACCACCACCCGGTCGACCTCCTCACCGACGTACAGCTCGGCGACCTTGTGCGCCAGGGCCTGCGCGTCCGCGTAGGACGGGCGGTCGCTGAAGCCCGTCCATGCCTGGAGGATCTCGTATCGGCGGAAGCGGAGGGTCGAGGCTCCCTTCCGGCCCGAGACCAGCCACCGCACCCGCTTGCCCTCGGAACGCATGCTGCGGTCGAGAGCGAAGGCGTGTCGGAGCACCTGCGCGTTGAACGCGCCCGCCAGCCCGCGGTCGCCGGTCAGGGGCAAGATCGCCACGGAGCGTTCCTCCTCGCGGCGCTGGAGCAGCGGCAGCCCGCGCACCGACGAGCTTGCGCGGGCCGTGCCGATCATCAGCTCCATCATGCGGTCGGCGTAGGGGCGCATCGCCTCGATCCGCGCCTGCGCGCGCCTGAGCCTCGCGGACGCGACGAGCTCCATCGCCTTCGTGATCTTCCGCGTATTGCGGATGGACTTGATCCTCCGCTTCAGGTCCTGGACCGACGCCATGCGGTTGTCCTCCTCGCTCGTTTCCGTCAGGAAACGAGCGAGCCTTCTTCCTGGACGTTGAACATACCGACGAACCGCTTCAGCTCGGCGTGCAGCTTCTCCTGGAGCTCGTCCGAGAGCTCCTTCTGCCCGCGGATCGCATCGAGGATCGCCTTCTCCGTCCGCATGTGCTCCCGGAGCTCGTCCTGGAAGCGCGGCACCTGCGCGGTCGGCACCTCGTCGAGGTAGCCGTGGATGCCGGCGAAGATCGCGACCACCTGCTCCTCGACCGGCCACGGGCTGTACTGCGGCTGGTTGAGGGTGGCGACCATCCGCTCGCCCCGTGCCAGCGTGCGCTGGGTGGCCTGGTCGAGCTCGGAGCCGAACTGGGCGAAGGCCTCCAGCTCACGGTACTGCGCGAGGTCGAGCTTGAGGCGGCCCGCGACCTGGCGCATCGCCTTCATCTGCGCGTTCCCGCCCACCCGCGAGACCGAGATGCCGACGTTGATCGCCGGGCGGACGCCGGAGTAGAAGAGGTCGCTCTCGAGGAAGATCTGCCCGTCCGTGATCGAGATCACGTTCGTCGGGATGTAGGCGGACACGTCCCCGGCCTGGGTCTCGATCACCGGCAGCGCGGTCAGCGAGCCGCCGCCGAGCTCGTCGGACAGCTTGCAGGCGCGCTCGAGCAGCCGCGAGTGCAGGTAGAAGACGTCGCCCGGGTACGCCTCGCGGCCGGGCGGCCGGCGAAGGAGCAGCGACATCTGCCGGTAGGCGTCCGCGTGCTTCGAGAGGTCGTCGTAGATGCAGAGCGCGTGACCCCCCTTGAACATGAAGTGCTCGCCCATCGCGCAGCCCGCGTACGGGGCCATCCACTTGATCGGCGCAGCCTCGGAGGCGGCGGCAGTGACGATGATCGTGTAGTCCATCGCCCCCTCCTCCTTCAGCCGCTCGTACACCTGGGCGACCGTCGAGGCCTTCTGGCCGATGGCGACGTAGATGCAGATCACGTCCTGGCCGCGCTGGTTGAGGATCGTGTCGACGCAGATCGCCGTCTTGCCGGTCGTCCGGTCGCCGATGATCAGCTCGCGCTGGCCGCGGCCGATCGGGATCATCGAGTCGATCGCCTTCAGACCGGTCTGGAGCGGCTCCTTCACCGGCTGCCGCTGCACGACACCAGGAGCCTTGAACTCGAGCGGGCGGCGCTCCGCGCCCGCGATCGGCGGGCCACCGTCGATGGGGTTGCCGAGCGGGTCGACGATCCGGCCGATCAGCTCGTCGCCCACGGGAACGCTCGCGACCCGACCGGTCCTGCGTACCGGCTCGCCCTCCTTCACCTTTTCCCACTCGCCGAGCAGGGCGGCGCCGACGTTGTCCTCCTCCAGGTTGAGGGCGACGCCGGTCACGCCGTGCTCCAGCTCCAGCATCTCGAGCGCGACTGCGCTGTCGAGGCCGTAGACCCGCGCGATCCCGTCGCCGACCTGGAGGACCTGGCCGACCTCGGCGAGGTCGGTCTCGACATCGAAATCCTTGATCCGCTCCTTGAGCAGGGCGGTGATCTCTTCAGGGCGCAGCTTCACTCGGACACTCCTTTTCTCTTCTCAGGCACGTGTTCGTAGCTCTCTGCCGAGCTGCTCGAGGCGGCCGCGGACGCTCGCGTCGACTCTCCGCGAGCCGACCTGGAGGACCATCCCGCCGATCAGGCCGGGATCGACGTCGCGCGTCGCCTCCACCCGGCGGCCGGAGCGCTGCTCGATCTGGCCGATGATCGAGCGCGCCTCCTCGTCGGAGAGCTCGAAGGCGGTCGTCAGCTCGACGGACAGCTCCCCCTCCTCGGCTGCCGCCATGCGCTCGAACTCCTCCGCAACCTGCCCGACCTCGCCGGCCCGCCCCTTCTCCACCAGCAGCCGGAGGAAGTTCAGGACGAGAGGCTCGGACTCGCCCGCCACCGCCTCGACGGCGGCGACCTTCGCGCGCCTGTCGAGCTGCGGGTTGCGGAGGAGGTCGTCGAGCTCCGGGACCTGCCTCGTCGCCTCGACGAGGTCGCCCAGGTCCTCGCGGACCTGCGCCAGCCGTCCGGCCTCCTTCGCGGCCTCGTACAGCGACCGGGCGTAGGTGCGGTGGACGACGCTCACGGCGCTAGACCGACTCCTTCTCGAGCACCGAGAAGTCGAGATCGCCGATCGCGTCTTCGATCAGCTTCCGGTGGTCGTCCCGGTCGAGCACCTTCCCGGTCACCTTCGCGGTCGCGACCAGCGCCAGCTCGGCGACCTCGGCGCGGATCTGCTCGAGCGCGCGCTGGGTCTCGGCGTCGATCTGCTTCTTCGTCTCCTCGAGACGCCGCTGGCGGTCGGCCTCCGTCTCCTCGCGGACGCGCTCCCGCTGCGCGTCGGCGGTCCTGCGGGCATCGGCGAGGATCTCCTCGGCGTCGGACTTCGCCATGCCGACGAGCTTGCGGTGCTCCTCGAGCAGGTTCCGGGCCTCCTCGCGGGCGCGGTCGGCCTCCTCGATCGACGAGCGGATCCGCTCGCGCCGGTCGTCGATCGCCTTCTGGATCGGGCCGAACGCGAACCGCTTGAGCACGAAGAGGGCGATCAGGAAGCAGACGATCGTCCAGATCATCAGGCCCGGCGTGACCGAGATCAGTGCGTTGGCGGCGAGCATCGACCTAGACGAGGACGTAGGCGAGGATCGAGCCGAGCAGGCCGTAGAACACGACCGCCTCGGTCAGCGCGAAGCCCAGCCACTGGATGCCCTGGAGCTCGCCGCGGAGCTCCGGCTGGCGGGCGACCGACTGGATCATCGAGCCGAAGATGTTCCCGATGCCGACGCCGGCGCCGAGCGCGCCGAGGCCCACGCCGAGCGCGAGACCGATTGCCTTTCCGGCCTTGGTCACGTCGCCGGAGGTGGCGGCGATGAGAGCAGAGAGCATTGCGGTTCCTTTCCTTAGTGCTCCGGCTCGATGGCCGAGCCGATGTAGATGGCTGACAGGGCGGCGAAGATGAACGCCTGGATCGAGACGACGATCACGACCTCGAAGAGGTAGAAGACCGCCGCGATCGGCACGACGAAGACGGCCAGGATGACCGACTGGAGGATGAACATCAGGCCGATGAAGGTCAGGATCAGGATGTGCCCGGCGAGCATGTTCGCGAAGAGCCGGACGCTCAGCGAGATCAGACGCATGAACTGGCCGAGGACCTCGAGCGGGACGATCAGGAAGAGGAGTGCCCGCGGCGCCTCCGGGATCCAGCTCTTGAAGTAGCGGCGCGCGCCGTTCCACCTGATCCCCTCGTAGTGGGTGAAGACGAAGGTGAGGAGCGCGAGCGCAAGCGTCACCGAGAGCGACGAGGTGGCGGCGTAGATCCCCCAGGTCGGCACCCCGTGCCACTTCTCGCCGGTCAGCGGCAGGGGGATGAAGCCGAGCACGTTCACGACCCAGATGAAGAGCATGATCGTGGCGACGTAGGGGAACCAGCGCCCGATCGCCTTCGTCGGCAGCCCCTGCTCCGCCACCTGCACCTGGGCGACCTCGTAGACCTGCTCGCCGATCGACTGCCGCCGACCGACGTCCTTGCCCGAGGTGAGCCGGAGGCGCATCAGCGTGATCCCCATCAGGATCGTCAGGAGCGTCCCGATCATCAGGTAGACGACGGCCTTCGTGATCGAGAGGTTGAGCCCGCCGATGTGGATCGAGACCCATTCGTGCTGCTCGAACTCCGTCGTCGGGTCGAACTTGCCGCGTGCGAGAGCCGCAGCCGGGAAGACCAGCGCGGTCGTCGCGGCGACGAGGATCCAGCGGCACCGCCTCATTTGCCGATCGGCTCCCTGCCGTAGTACGTCGCGAGCGACAGGCCGAACTCGGCCGTGTAGGCGAGGGCGTAGGTCAGCACGGCGGCGATCGCGAGGTCCTTGTTCGACGCCGCCGTGGCGACGAGGACGACGAGCAGGCCGAGCGCCTTGAAGAGGACGCCGAACACCTTGGCGCCGTCCCCGAGCCGCGCGACGATCACGTCGAGCGCGTGCACCGCGACGAACAGCACGGTCGCGAGCGCCCAGCCGCCGATCGGCCAGCCGGCGACCAGGAAGACGGGGAGCGCGACCAGCAGGACCACGCCGCCGGCGAGCGCAGGCAGCAGGTGGCCCGGCTCAGGGCGGGGCGAGAACAGCGCCGACGGCATCAGAGCGACTTCCCGTAGCGGCGATAGACCGCGTAGGCTCCGAGCGGAACGCCGACGGCCGCCCCTCCGAGGAGGCCGTAGGCGAGCGATCCGGACGCCCAGCCGATCAGGGCGCCACCCGCGATGCCTGCCGCGGTTCCCGTGACCAGCAGAGCGCCCGCGCCGGCAGGATCGAACGTCTGGCGCGCAGGCTCCATCTGCGCGGCGAGCATATCAGGCGAGTTTGTGACACGCGAAAATCGCTTGGCCACGCCGATCCCCCGATACCTTGTGACCACATCGTAGCCGGGGCCACCGAGCCGCGGCGGCCGTGCTCTGCGATACTCCCCCACCAGGTGGCGGGCCTGCAGCACTTGGCCGTTGTCCTCGCCGGAACGGCCGTCGCCGGGCTGGGAGCAGGTGCGCAGCCCGGTCAGATCGTCCAGCTGACCGGCCCGGGAGCGTGCGTCAGCCAGCTGGTCACGGACGGGATCTGCGCCGAAGCCCGTGCCTTGAACGGGCCGGACGCCCTCACGGTCTCGCCGGACGGGCGAACGGTGTACGCCGCGAGCTTCGGGGTCGCCCCCCACGTCTCCGGCAACACAGGCTCGATCGCCGTCCTCACGCGCAACCGGACGACCGGGAGGATCAGGCAGCCCGACGGTGCAGCCGGGTGCGTGGGCGACCTCGAGGACGGTTGTGGCGAGGCCCGTGGGATCGAAGGCACTTCGGCGGTCGCGACGTCGGCCGACGGCCGCTACGTCTACGCGACCGGCTTTGTCTCGGGCTCGGTCGCGTCGTTCGCACGCGCGGCGGCAGGCTCCCTGACCCAGCTGCCGTCCTCAGACGGATGCGTCGGCGGCGGCATCTCCGAGGGCTGCGCCGCCGGCCCGGGACTTCGAGGGGCGGCCGGCGTCGCGATCAGCCCGGACGGCACGAACCTCTACGTCGCCTCGTTCGCAAGCGGCGCGGTCGCGGCGTTCGCGCGCGACACCCGGACGGGGCGCATACGGCAGCTCGCAGGAGACGCGGCGTGCATCGCGGAACAGGACGACGAGGGCGCCGAGGACGACGACGGCGTCGCAGTCGAGAGCTGCCGGCCCGGGAAGGGGCTGATCGGGTCGACCGAGGTTGCCGTCAGCCCGGACGGCAAGAACGTGTACGTGCTGGCCCGGGACTCGATCGCGGTGTTCCGGCGCGGCTCCGGCGGCGGCTTGACCCAGCTCCCCGCAGCCCAGGGCTGCCTGAACCTCGACGGGAGCGGCGGGTGTACGGCCGTCCCGCAACTCGAGAACGGACTCGACCTCGCGATCGGCCCGGACGGTCGAACGCTCTACGTGGCCTCGTACCTGCCGGGCTCGATCGCCCTCCTCCGGCGCGACCCGGACACGGGAGCGCTCGCGCCGCTCACCACCCTCGCCTCACCCGGCCTCGACGGCGTGGCCGGCCTCACGGTCACCCCCGACGGCGACGGGCTCTACGCCGTCTCGCCCTACCAGGATGCGGTGCTCGCGTTCAGGCGCAAGGCGGACGGGCGGCTGGAACGGCTGCGCGGCGCGGCCGCCTGCGTCAGCGACGTCGAGAGGACCGATGCGTGCGCGCACGGGCAGGTGCTCTCCCGGGCGAGCGCAGCCGCGGTCAGCCCCGACGGACGGCACTTGTACGTGTCGTCGGTCGAGCCGATCGGCATCAGCTGCGCGTGCGGGCGCGAGCTGGGATCGCTGAGCGTTTTCACCCGCAGCGCGGCTTCCGTCTCGCTTGCGGCTCCGAGAACGGCGGCCGCGGTGCGCGCCGGAACCGCATTCCGGATCACGGCGGCGGTCCAGACGACTGCGAGGCCGGTCACGGTTGTGTGCTCGGCCTCGGTCGGTGGAAGGTCGATCCATGCGAGAGGCGGGTACACGGCCGGCGCAGCCGTGTGTACCGGCTTCGTCCCGCGGGGGGCCGCCGGCACCCGGCTCGCCGGGATGGTGAGGGTCACAGCCGCAGGAGCAGCCCGGACGGCGAGCTTCTCGTTTCCGATCCGCCAGGCGGCGCAAAGGGCGACGGCACCGACCGTCGCGGGTCGCGGACCGATGAAATAGCGACACAGCCTCGGTCGTTACGCATGTCCCGTCGCGACCGCGACCGACCGAGCGTATGGCCTCCCTCCCCGCCACCCGACACCTGCTTCGCGCGAAGGATCTCGCCGACGCGCGCTACCGCGAGTCCCTCGACGTACCAACGATGGCCAGAGCGGCGTACCTCTCGCCCGCGCACTTCAGCCGTGAGTTCCGCCGTGCCTTCGGCGAGACTCCGCACCAGTACCTGCTCACCCGCCGGCTCGAGCGCGCCGCGGCACTGCTCCGCACGACGGATCGTTCGGTCGCCGACATCTGCCTGACCGTCGGCCTCCGCAGCGTGGGTTCGTTCACGACGAGCTTCAGCCGGCTGTTCGGACTCTCGCCGACTGCGTACCGTGCGTCCTACCCTCCCGCGATCACCCGCGCCCGGATCCCGACCTGCATCCAGCAGGCGTACGCCCGCCCGCAGTCCCGCAGTTTTCGAGAAGACAGCGCCGGGGAGCACCGCTAACGTCGCCCCGACCTGATCGACTCGAGGAGGAACGCCATGCTCAAACAGCTGACCACCGTCCAGGTCTGGGTCCACGACCAGGACGAGGCCCTTGCCTTCTACACCGAGAAGCTCGGGCTCGAGCTACGCGACGACGTGACCGTGCCGGAGCTGGGGAACTTCCGCTGGCTCACGGTCGGCGTTCCCGGACAGGACGACGTCGCGATCGTGCTGATGGCCGTGCCGGGCCCGCCCGTCTTCGACGAGGAGACGCGCGCGCAGATCCAGGCCCTGGTCGCCAAGGGCGCCGCGACCGGGCTCTTCTTCGCGACGGACGACGTCCACGGCACGTACGAGGAGCTCAAGGGTCGCGGCGTCGAGTTCCAGCAAGAGCCGACGGAGCAGCCCTACGGGATCGACGCGGGCTTCCGCGATCCCTCGGGCAACCAGATGCGAATGGCCCAGCTGAGCGGCTGAGGCCCGGGGCAGGTCAGGCGGAGCGGCGCTCCCGCTCCGCCTCCGCCTGCCGGCGGCGGCGGATGCGCGGATTCGCGAGCTTGACGATCTCGAGCAGGTAGACCATGTACACGGAGGCCGCGACGGCGAGCAGGCCGAGCGCGACCGCGCCGACGGTCGGCCACGGGTGCCAGCGGCCGTCCTCCCTGAACGGGATGTAGCGCGTACCGAGAGCGGCGGCTGCGAGGGTCGCAACCCAGAAGTAGATGTAGGCGACCGCCCGCGGCTGCGAGAAGCCGATGTTGACGAAGCGATGGTGGAGGTGCGCCTTGTCGGGCGCGGTGATCGGCATCCGGTACTTGAGGCGGCGGGCGACGACGAAGCCGGTGTCGAGGATCGGCACGGCGAGCACGAGCAGCGGGAAGAACAGGGCGACGGTCGCAGCCGTCTTCAGCAGGCCCTCGACCGAGACCGCCGCGAGCGAGAACCCGAGCAGCATCGCCCCCGAGTCGCCCATGAAGATCCGCGCCGGGAAGAAGTTGTGGCGCAGGAAGCCGAGGGTGGCGCCGAAGACGATCGCCGTGAACGCGGCGGCGGTCGGCTTCCCGAGCGAGAGCTCGATCACGGTGAACGTCAGCGCCGCGATCGCGCACACGCCCGCGGCGAGCCCGTCGAGACCGTCCAGGAAGTTCACCATGTTCATCACGGCGACGATCCAGAGCACTGTCACCGGCCCGCCCACCCACGCCGGCAGGTCGTACACGCCGACCAGCGGGAGCGTGAAATGGTCGATCCAGATCCCGAAGATGGCCGGGATCGAGGCTGCGACGACCTGGCCGCCGAGCTTCTCCCACCAGCGCAGCCCGCGGAAGTCGTCGATCGCGCCGACGGCGGTCGCCACCGTCGCGCCGAGCAGCAGTCCGCGCACCGGGCGGCTCAGGTCGAGAAAGGCGAGCGAGGGAACGATGATCCCGAAGAACAGGGCGAGGCCGCCCAGCCGCGGAATCGGGATCCGGTGGACGCGCCGCTCGTCCGGAAGGTCGACCGCGCCCAGCCTGCGGGCCATGCCGGCGACCGCCGGTGTGAGCAGGATCACGATCAGGAGCGCGAGCGCCGCCCCGTAGATCACCTCGGGGTGGTCGCCAAGCTGGTGCAGCGTCACGGCGGCCTACACGGTACTCCCGTCGGCGGCGTGAAGCGGTGGTCTCGTGCGCTACTTCGTGCCGTAGAGCCTGTCGCCCGCGTCGCCGAGGCCCGGGACGATGAAGCCGTGCTCGTCGAGGCCGCGGTCGACGGCCGCGCAGACGATGTGCACGTCCGGATACGCCCCGTGAACCCTCTCGATCCCCTCCGGCGCTGCGACGATGCAGACGAGCGTGACCGAGCGGGCGCCCGCCTCCTCGACGTGGGCGACGGCGGCGACGCTCGAGTTGCCGGTGGCGAGCATCGGGTCGAGCACGATCGCGTCGCGCTCTTCGAGATCGTCGGGAAGCTTCACGTAGTACTGGATCGCCTCGAGCGTGTCCTCGTCGCGGTACATCCCGATGAAGCCGACACGCGCGCTCGAGATCAGCGAGAGCGTCCCCTCGAGCATGCCCACCCCCGCCCGCAGGACCGGACAGACGGCCACCTTCTTGCCCGAGATCCGCTGGGCTTCCATGGGCTCGAGCGGGGTATCGATCTCGACGGGCTCGGTGGGGAAGTCCTTCGTCGCCTCGTAGGTGAGCAGCAGCGTCAGCTCGTTCACCAGCTTCCGGAAGTGGACGGTCGGCGTGTCCTTGTCGCGGAGGTAGGAGAGCTTGTGCTGGACGAGCGGATGGCTGACGACGGTGAGGCGCCGGTCGGCTGATTCTCGCTCCGGCGTCGGCAAAGCCGCCACCTCCGCTACCCGGTCGGCTCCGTCGAGCCTACGCCGACTGCGTCGTATGAGGCCCAGCCGCGGAAGCCGGGGTAGAGCGGGCGCTTCTCGCAGAGGGCGGCGCTACGCGCTGCGAGGGCCTCGACGTCGGCGTCGGTACCGAGCGCCCCGACCACGATCCGCGCGACCTCGCGGAAGTCCTCCTCGTCGAACGCGCGCATCGTGCAGGCCGGCGTCCCCATCCGCACACCCGACGCGACCGTCGGCGGCCGCTCGTCGAACGGGACGGTGTTCCGGTTGACGGTGATGTTCACCTCCGCTAGCCGCTCCTCCGCGTCCTTGCCGGTCCACTCCGACGCGCGCAGGTCGACCTGGATCAGGTGCGTGTCGGTACCGCCGGTGAGGACGTCCAGGCCGCCCCCCTGGAGCCCGGCGGCGAGCGCGTCGGCGTTCGCGCGGATCTGCGCCTGGTATTCCCGGAAGGCCGGCGTCGCCGCGATCCGGAAGCACGTCGCCTTCGCGGCGATCACGTGCTGCAGCGGGCCTCCCTGCATCCCCGGGAAGACCGCTCGGTCGAGCGCCTGCGCATGCTCCTCGCGGCAGAGGACGAAACCCGAGCGTGGGCCGGAGAGCGTCTTGTGCGTCGTCGAGGAGACGAAGTCGCAGTGCGGCACGGGGTTCGGATGGAGGCCTGCAGCGACCAGCCCGGCGAAGTGGGCCATGTCGCAGAGCAGGTACGCGCCGACCTCGTCGGCGATCTCGCGGAACACGTTCGCCTCGACGGCGCGCGGGTACGCGGAGCCGCCGCAGACGATGAGCCGCGGCCGGTGCTGTTTCGCCAGCTCACGCACCTGGTCGTAGTCGACCGTCATCGTCTCGCGGCTGACGCCGTAGTGGACGATCGAGTACAGGCGGCCGGAGAAGTTCACCTTCAGGCCGTGGGTGAGATGCCCGCCGTGGTCGAGACGCAGGGAGAGAATCGTGTCGCCCGGCTCCAGCACCGCCGAGTAGACCGCCATGTTGGTCTGCGCCCCCGCGTGCGGCTGCACGTTTGCGTGCTCGGCGCCGAACAGCTCTCTCGCCCGGTCGATCGCGAGCTGTTCGATCTCGTCGACGACCTCGCACCCCCCGTAGTAGCGCCGGCCCGGATAGCCCTCGGCGTACTTGTTCGTGGGAACGCTGGAAACCGCTTCGAGGACGCTCGGCCAGGTGAAGTTCTCGGATGCGATCAGTTCGATCTGGCCGCGCTCGCGTTCGAGCTCGCGCGCGATCAGCTCGGCGATCTCAGGGTCGACGTCGGCGAGCCCCGCGCGGCGGAGGTCGTCGATGCTCTCCCCGGGGCGGCGTTTGGCGAGCGCTCTCGGCACCGACCCGATCCTACTCGGCCGCGCAACGGAGGAGCCGCAGCGCCTCGGCGGCTGGGACCGCGCCCTCTCTCAGAACCCGTGGCTCGGGGCCGGTGAGGTCGACCACCGTCGACGGCACGCCCGGCAGCTCTCCGCCGTCCACCGCCACGGCGCAGGCCTCGAGCATCTCCACGGGCACGTCTTCGAGTCGTCGAGGATCCGCACCGCCGTGCCGGTTCGCGCTCGTGGCCGCGACCGCGCCGACCAGGTCGAGGATCTCTCCGGCCGCGCCGACGAGCACCGGGACTCGGACACCGATCGTCTGTTCGCTGCCGAGCGCAGGGAACCGTCCGGCCGGGTTCGGGAGGATCAGCGTGTACGGGCCGGGAAGGAGCCCGGTGTGGCCGTGCGCCTCGGGAACGAGCTCGAGCAGCCGGCCCACGTCGGCGCAGATCAGCGCGACGGGCATCCAGCTCGGCCGCCCTTTCAGCAAGGACAGGAGCCCGGCGCGGTCCGGGTCGGCGCACAGGCCGTAGACGGTGTCGGTCGGCAGGATCACGGGCTCGCCCGCGCGGATCGCCGCTACCGTGCGCTCGACCACCGGCCCTCGACGACCCGGTCGCGCCCGGTGAGGTCGCGGCCCGTGCGCACGCCGTCGTAGCCTCGATCGCGGAGGAACCGCGCGACCTCGTCGGCGCGGCCGTCTGCGACCTCCAGCACCAGGTGCCCGCCGGGGACGAGCACACTCGTGGCGCCGTCCACGATCACCGCGGTGTGGTCCTCCCCCACCGTCGCGATCCGGGGCTCCCAGTCGCGCACCTCGGGCTGGAGCTCCTCGATCTCCTCACCGGATACATAGGGCGGGTTCGAGACCACGAGGTCGTAGGTCCCTTCGAGGCCGTCGCGGACGTCCGCGAGCTGGAACGCGACCTCGAGCCCGGTCACGCGGGCATTTTCGCGGGCGAGCTCGAGCGCGTCGGCGGAGACGTCGACCGCGGTCACCCGCGCCCCGGGGTGCTCGTCCGCGATCGCGAGCGCGATCGCGCCAGAGCCCGTGCCGACGTCGAGCACCGCCGGTTCCGGCACGCCTGCGAGGAGGTCGAGGCAGCGCTGGACGACGACCTCGGTCTCGGGCCTGGGAACGAGCACGCGCCCGTCCACCTTCAGCGTCAGGCGGCGAAAGCCCCATTCGCCGAGCACGTAGGCGAGCGGCTCCCGTCGCGCGCGCCGGCCGAGGAGCCGGTCGAGCTCGGCCGATTCGCCGGTCGAGAGCGGACGGTCCGGGTCGAGGTAGAGCTCCGTCCGGCTGACCCCGAGCGCCTTCTCCGCGAGCCGCTCGGCGTCGACGCGGGCTGCCTCGACGCCCGCCGCCGCGAGCCGCCGCTCGGCCTCCGCGACGGCCTCGGCAACCGTGACGCCTTCGGCGTCACGACGTCCCCTCGCGTCAACCTCGACAGCTTCACCGTCGGCTTTGCGCCCGGCTTCGTCTCTCACGACTCGAGGGCGCGGCGGCGGTCCTCGGCGGCCAGCGCCTCGGTGAAATCGTCGAGCTCGCCCTGGAGGATCCGGTCGAGCTGGTGCACGGTCAGCTTGATCCGGTGGTCGGTGAGCCGGTTCTCCGGGAAGTTGTACGTGCGGATCTTCTCCGCGCGCGCTCCCCCGCCGATCTGCGAGCGCCGGGTCGCGGCGAGCTCGGCCTGCTGCCGCTCGCGCTCCTGCTCGTACAGCCGCGCGCGCAGCACGCGCATCGCCTTCTGCTTGTTCTGGAGCTGCGACTTTTCGTCCTGCATGGCGACGACCAGTCCCGTCGGGAGATGCGTGATCCGGACGGCCGAGTCGGTCGTGTTCACGCTCTGTCCGCCGGGCCCGGTGGAGCGGTAGACGTCGATCTTGAGGTCGTTCGGGTCGATCTCCACCTCGACCTCCTCCGCCTCGGGCATCACGGCCACGGTCGCGGTCGAGGTGTGGATCCGCCCCTGGGACTCCGTCTCCGGGACCCGCTGCACGCGGTGGGTGCCGCCCTCGTACTTGAAGACCGAGTAGGACCCGTCGCCCTTGACGGCGAAGACGAGCTCCTTGAAGCCGCCGCCCTCGTTCGGGCTGGAGGAGAGCTCCTCGGAGGCGAATCCCCGCCGCTCGGCGTAGCGGGTGAGCATCCGGTACAGGTCGCCCGCCCACAGAGCCGCCTCGTCGCCGCCGACCCCCTGGCGGATCTCGACGATCACGTCCTTGCGGTCCGCGGGATCGGTCTCGACGAGCGCGAGCTTCAGCGCCTCCTCGAGCTCGTCCACGTGCTGCTCCAGCTCGGGCACGAGCTCCTTCAGGTCACCGTCGGAGCGTGCGTCCTCGAGGTCGGCGCTCGCAGCGCGCCACTCGACCGCGAGCCGGTGCGGCTCCTCGAGCTCCTTCAGCCGTCGACCCACCTCCGCCGCTTCGCGGTGGTCGTTGTAGACGGCAGGGTCGGACATCCGCTCCTGCGTCTCCTGGTAGGTGCGCTCCAGGTCGTCGACGAGTTCTGCGATGCCGGCCACGTGGACAGGGTAGACGGGGCGGACGCGGGCCCGCCCCGTCTCTCACCTGCTACTGCAGCCCCTGCGCCCTCCACTTCGCGAAGATCGTCCTGAACTGGCTCTGGTACGAGCTGGCCGCGGCCTGGGCCGTCATCTTCCCCTGTGCCACCTGGGCGAACATCTGCGGGATCAGGGACTGGTTGAAGATGTCCCCGATCGCCGCGTTCGCGAAGCCCGGGTAGCCGACGTTCGTCGTGTAGCGCTGCGCGATCGTCGTCAGGATCGTGTACTTGCCGAGCGGTTTGTGCTTGTCCGCCGCCGCCAGCTTGTTCATGGCCTTGAACCCGCCCTTGACCGCGTTCGTCCAGGCCGGGAAGTTGTAGAACTTCGACTGGACGAAGTGGCTCCGGTACGCGAGCTGCTGGTCGACCAGGTACTGCTTCGCCGCCTCCTTGTTCTGGGCGAACTTCCAGATGAAGAAGATGCCCATCACGTGCTCGTTCCCGAGCGCGCGCACCGGGCCGCGCGGGATCGGCCGGATCCAGGTGTCGTCCGAGAGCGCGGTGTTGCCCGAGTCCTCGGCCGAGCGCGCGATCGAGATCGCGTTCACGGCCATCGAGAGCCGCCCGGCGAGGAATGCCTGGTTGTTCGACGCGGCGGTCCAGGCGAAGACCTCGTCGGACATGCCGTTCTGGTAGATGTCCTTCATCAGGTTCAGGGCCGCGATCGTGCCCTTGTTGTTGATCGCCGGGTTGCCGTTCGCATCCTGGAGCGACGATCCGTAGCAGTACAGCAGCGACATCAGGAACATGTTCGAGTCGAGCTCGTTCGACATCCCGAGCCCGACAGGATGGCCGGCCTTCTTCAGGATCGGCGCCGCCTTGCGGACGTTCTCCCACGTGTTCGGGGCGATGCCGGCGTTGAACCACATGCTCCTCCGGTACTGGATCGGGTCCGGGACGTAGTTGTCCGGAAAGCCGAAGTAGCGCTTCGTCTTCGGGTTGTACGTCGACTTGTAGGCGACGTCCGTCATCTTCCCGAGCTTCTTCGTCACCTCCTGGACGATGTCGTTCAGCGGCAGGGTGGACTTCTCGAGCGCCGAGGGCGGGAAGAGGAACTGGACTATGTCGTGGCCCTTCTGGGCCGCAACCTCGGCTGCCGCAGCGCTCGGCAGCAGCGCGTTGTTGATGTGGTCGACCTTCACCTGGACGTCGTTCTTCTCGCCCCACTGCTTGATGTAGGTGTTGTCGAGCCACTGGTCGTACGCGGGCACGAAATGAGCCCACTGAAGGATCGACAGATCGCCCTTGAGTTGTCTGTCCTTGAACTTCATCGGCCCCGCGAACGCATGCGCCCGCTCGGCCAGCCCGCCGAACATGGAGACCGCGAACGCACCCGCGGCCCCGCGCTTGAGCAGGTCGGTCCTGCTCAGGCTCGAGCTCACGACCTCGAGCTCGTCGTTGTCCTTCGCCATCCCTCCCTCCTTTCGGTCGACACTCACCGGAACGCCCCACCGGTGAAGCCCTTGATGAACCTGTCGAGGAACGCGTTGTAGAGCAGCGCAAGCGGGATGCTCGGGATCAGCACCGCCGCCATCAGCGATTGCCAGAAGAAGACGTCGCCGCGGATCAGCTCGTTCGGGACACCCGCCGAGATCGTCCGCTCGCTGGTCGACGAGGTGAAGGTGAACGCGTAGATGAACTCGTTCACACAGAGCGAGAACGCGAAGATCACCACCGTCAGGATCCCCGGCACCGAGATCGGGAAGACGATCCTCCAAAGCGCCTTGAGGCGCGAGCAGCCGTCCACGAGCGCAGCGTCCTCCAGTTCCTGTGGGATCGTCTTGAAGAACCCCATCAGGAGCCAGGTCGCGAACGGGACCGTGAACGACGGATAGACGAGGATCATCGCCCAGAGCGTGTCCTGCAGGTTGAGCTCGGCGATCAGGCGCGAGAGCGGCAGGAAGAGGAGCGTCGGCGGGACGAGGTAGACGAGGAAGATCCCGACGCCCGCCGTCTGGCCCCAGGGCCCGCTCAGCCGGGCGAGTGCGTAGCCCGCCGGCAGGGAGAGCGCGAGCGTGATCGCCACGACCGCAACCCCGACGATCGCCGTGTTCACCAGCCACGTCGGATACTCGGTGTGCTTGAACAGGAACGTGACGTGGTGGAACGTCATGTAGTTCCAGAAGTCCCAGTGCGCATGACCCGCGCCGTCGTTGTAGGTGTAGGGGATGCTCTTCGCGTTGTAGAGATCGAGGTCGCGCTTGAACATCGTCGTCAGCGCCCAGTAGAACGGGAAGGCGAGCACGATCGCGAACGGCCCGACGACCAGCCACACGTTGGATCTCCGCCAGCTCTCGCTCAGCCGGCCCACTATGACACCTGCGCCCGCTTGGCGAAGAAGAGCATCAGGATGGTGACTGCGATCAGCAACGGGAAGAGGAACAGCGAGATCGCCGCGCCCTCACCGAGCGAGCCCGAGTCGATCCCGACCGTGTAGGCCCACGTGGTCAGGACCTGCGTCGAGTTGAACGGTCCGCCGTGAGTGAGGATGAAGACGACGGCGAAGTCGGCCGCGGTGAACACGATCCCGAACAGCACGGCGACGAGCGCGATCGGAAGCTGCAGCGGCAGGTCGACGTACCAGAGCTTCTTCAGCGGCGAGGCGCCGTCGATCCTGGTCGCGTCCTCGACCTCGGTCGGGATCGACGACCGGCCGGCGATGAAGATGATCACCGCGAAGGGCAGGATCCGCCAGGCCTGGACGACGATGATCGCGAACATCGCGAGCTTGTCGTTCCCGAGCCACTGTGGCGGGTTGTTCGGCCCGCAATTGTGAATGCCGAAGGCGCCGCAGACGACGCCGAGCAGGTGCATCTCCTTCAGCGTCCAGTTCACGATGCTGAAGAGCGAATCGAAGATCCACAGCCAGCCGATCGTCACGAGCGACACGGGTGCCGCCCACGGCAGAACGACGAGCAGGCGGACGAACCATTTCCCGCGGAAGTCCCGAACCAGGGCATTCGAGAGCACCGCAGCCGAGACGACCACGATCGCCTGCACGGTGAAGGTGATGATCAGCGTGTTCTCGAGCGCGTTCCGGAAGTTCTGGTCCCGCCAGGCCGCCCTGAAGTTGTCGAAACCGACGAACTTGCCGGAGAGAGAGCCGCCGATCGCGTTCGTCATGCTCAGGTAGATCGCCCAGCCGAGCGGGACGCCGACGACGACGATCACGAAGAGGATCGCGGGCGAGATCAGGAGCGGGCCGAGAACCCGCCGGTCCTCGAGCAGGTGGCGGCGGCGCCTCCTGGCATCCGCCACGCCCCCGGCCGCCGCTGCCACGGCGCGATCCTACGAGTGACCATACGGTGAACGCAAGGGTGTCCCGGCGTGCGCCGACGCGGTAGATTCCCGGACCGAGCGGGGCGGCGTGGCCGAGATCGCACTCGACAAGCTGACGAAGGTCTACGGGGACGGGACCAGGGCCGTCTCCGAGCTCGACCTCGAGGTCGCCGACGGCGAGTTCGTCGTCTTCGTCGGTCCGTCGGGATGCGGCAAGACGACCGCTCTCCGGATGATCGCCGGCCTCGAGCCGATCACCGGCGGGACCGTCCGGATCGGTAACGAGATCGTCAACACGCTGCCGCCGAAGGACCGCGACGTCGCGATGGTCTTCCAGAACTACGCGCTCTACCCGCACATGAGCGCCTACGACAACATGGCGTTCGCACTGAAGATGCGCGGGGTCGACAAGGCCGAGGTGGCACGCCGGGTGAAGAGCGCCGCGCAGACGCTCGGCCTCTCGGAGGTGCTGAAGAAGAAGCCGCGCACGCTGTCCGGCGGCCAGCGCCAGCGCGTGGCGATGGGCCGCGCGATCGTGCGGGAGCCGCAGGCGTTCCTGATGGACGAGCCGCTCTCGAACCTCGACGCCAAGCTCCGCGTCGAGATGCGGGCCGAGATCCAACGCATCCAGCGCGATCTGCGCGTGACGACGATCTACGTCACACACGACCAGGTCGAGGCGATGACGATGGGCGACCGGGTCTGCGTCATGCGCGGCGGGATCCTCCAGCAGGCAGCGTCGCCGCAGGAGCTCTACGAGCGTCCCGCCAACCTCTTCGTCGCCGAGTTCATCGGCTCGCCGGCGATGAACCTCGTCCAGGCCGAGCTCGCCGCCGCGAACGGAAACGTGGAGGCGCGCTTCCGGTCGGCCAGCCTGACGGTGCCGAAGTCTGTCACGGATGCCCGCCCGGGGCTCGCGGCCTTCGCCGGCAAACGCGTCGTCCTGGGCATCCGGCCGGAGGATCTCGACGACGCCTCGCTCGCGCGCTTCGAGGCATCCGCCGTCCTCCCCGTGCAGGTGGACATCCGCGAGGACATGGGCGCCGAGGTGTACGCGCACTTCCGCGTCGACGCCGACCCGGTCGAATCGGAGGAGGTGCTCGAGGCGATGGAGGAAGAGGACGTCCCCGGCGCCGTCCGCGAGCGCATGCGCGGCGGCGTCCCGTTCGTCGCCCGGCTGGAGCGGGGCACCCGCGCGCGCGAGGGCGAGCGGCTCGACGTCGCCGTGGACACCAGCCGGCTCCACTTCTTCGACCCAGAGACCGGGGCCGGGATCTACGCGTAGCCGTCCGGCGGCCGGGCTTCTCCTCAGGCGCCGCGCCGAGTAGCGTGTGCCCGAAGACATGAAGAAGCGCGGGCGCGGGAACACGAGCGTGCACCCCGGGGCCGGGAAAGACGTCGAGGCGGCCGTTCGAGCCGCCGCGCGATCGATTGCGGAACGATTCGAGACCGCCTATCCGTACTTCGAGGACCTGGCCGACGACGAGGAGTTCCTGAGTGCCGGCCAGCTGCTCGTCGATCCGGAGGTCACGTTCGCGACAGTGGCTCGCCTCGCCCGCGGCTCGCAGCCGATTCTGGCCGCGATGGCGCATCGAGCCGCCTCGCTCCGTGACGACGTGCCCGAGGAGTGGGTCGAGTGGGGATTTCGCCGCCTGAAGCAGGCGTACGCAGGCGA
>JBLMYA010000015.1:0-31818 GCA_050258035.1 Verrucomicrobiota bacterium | reverse complement strand
GCCCGACGCTGACGCCGTTCTGCTTCGCGAAGTGGATGAAGTCCCAGACGATCAGGAAGTAATCGGTGAACCCCATCTCCTTGATCGTCTTGAGCTCGTAGCGGAGCCGTTCCTCGAGCTCCGGCGTGCTCTTGCCGTAGCGGCGCAGCAGGCCCTTCTCGCACAGCTCGACGAGGTAGTCGAACGCATCGCGGCCCTCCGGGGTCGGGAACTTCGGGAGCAGGATCCGCCCGAGTTCGAGCTCGACGTTGCAGCGGTCGGCGACCTCGAGCGTGCGCCGCAGCGCGTCCGGGTAGGCGGCTAAGTCCTCCGCCATCTCCGCGGGCGTCTTGAAGTAGAACTGGTCGGTGTCGAAGCGCCAGTGGTTCGGGTTCTTCAGCGAGTCCCCGGACTGGATGCAGAGCAGCGCCTCGTGGGCGCGCGCGTCCTCGTGCAAGAGGTAGTGGACGTCGCCGGTGGCGACGAGCGGCAGGCCGGTCGCCTCCGCGAGCTTCGCCAGCTGCGGATTGATGCGCTGCTGCGGCTCGAGCCCGGCGTTCTGGATCTCCACGTACGTCGAGTCGTGCCCGAAGATCTGGACCAGCCGGTCGAGGTCGGCGGCGGCGTCCTGCGGGCGGGCCTCCTCGAGCGCCTTCGCGACGCGGCCGGAGAGGCAGCCCGAGAGGACGACGAGGCCCTTCGCATGGCGCTCGAGCAGCTCCCAGTCGACCCGCGGCTTGTAGTAGTAGCCCTCCAGGTAGCCGAGCGACGAGAGCCTGATCAGGTTTGCATAGCCCTCGTTCGACTCGGCGAGGACGGTCAGGTGCGCGTAGCCCTTCTCCTGGCGGCGGCGGTCGTCGGTGACGTAGACCTCGCAGCCGACGATCGGCTTGATCCCCTGCGCCTTCGCCTCCCGGTGGAGCTCGACCGCCCCGGCGAGCGAGCCGTGGTCGGTGAGCGTGACCGCCGGCATCTCCAGCTCGGCCGCACGGGCGGCGAGCGCCGAGATGCGGCACGCCCCGTCCAGGATCGAGTACTCCGAGTGGACGTGGAGATGGACGAAGGGCGCCTCGGACACCGGGACGACCACTCTACTACCGGCTCAGGACCGCACCTTCGGCCCGATCGAAACAGGCGAGCAGGGCGGCGGCGCCGTGAGCGCCCTGCAGAGCGTGCTACGAGGTGATGTCCCCCGAGTTGCCGTCGGATACGTTGCTGTCCTCGGCGGCGAGGCTGTCGTAGTCGGTCGCGTCGCGGTGCTTCGCTTTCCAGAAGGCGAGGGCACCGCCGGCCGCGAGGACGGCGACGGCGACCTTTACCGCCTTCTTCCTGCCCCGGTTCGAGTCGCCGCCGTCCCGCGAGGGCGCGGCGCGTCTCGCCTTGAGCGCGGCGACGCGCTTGACGGTCGTCCAGGTCGCCCACCCGATGACGGCGTTCCGCCGATTGACGATGCTCATCTCTCTCCTCCCTCCGAACCCTACGCCTTCGCCGGGACCCTACGCTTGGGGGGCAGGTGGATCGGTCGTCCCAGCGCCACGAGCCCGGCCTCCTTGATCGCCTCCGACAGCGTCGGGTGCGGCGCGATCCCGTCGGCCACCGTCTCGACCGTCGCCTCCGCGTCGATCGCGACGACGCCCGCCTCGACCAGGTCGGTCACGTGCGGCCCGACCATGACCATGCCGAGCAGCTCCCCGTAGCGCGTCTCGTGGATCGACTTGACCCAGCCGACGGTCGCGTCCTGCATGACGGCGCGGGCGTTCGCCACCCACGGGAACCTCCCGACCGAAACGTCGTCTCCGTACTGCTCGCGCGCCTCCGCCTCGGTCAGCCCGACCGCGGCGACCTCCGGATCGGTGTAGATCGGGCGCGGCACCGCCCGGGCGTCGACGACGGCATCGTGTCCCGTCGCGTTCTCGGCCGCGACCTCGCCCTCGCGGAACGCGGTGTGCGCGAGCTGCCAGTAGCCGGCGCAGTCGCCGACCGCGTAGATGTGCGGCACGGTCGTCCGGCGGTGCTCGTCGGTCGCGATCCCTGTGCGACGGTCGAGCTGGACGCCGATCTGCTCGAGTCCGAGACCATCGACGAGCGGGGCACGGCCCACCGAGACGAGCATCAGGTCCGCGCCGACGGTCTCGCCCTCCCCGAAGTGGACGGTCAGGGATCCGTCCTGGTCCTCGACCTTCGTGCACTGCTTCTCGAGGTGCAAGGCGATCCCCCGCTTGCCGAACTGCTTGGCGAGCTCGGCGGAGGCGTCCTCGTCCTCCATCGGGATCAGCCGCGGGAGCATCTCGACGATCGTCACCTGGGAGCCGAACCGCTGGAAGATCGACGCGAACTCGCAACCGATGATCCCGCCGCCGAGGACGACCAGCCGCTCGGGCACCCGCTCCTGGGCGAGCAGGCCCGTCGAGTCGACGCAGCGGGGCGAGTCGAGGCCCTCGATCGGCGGCCGGATCGGGTACGAGCCGGTGGCGACGATCGCGCTCTTGAACGTGACGTCATCGGCTCCGTCCACCGCGATCGTGTTCGCGTCCGTGAAGCGACCTGTGCCGTTCACCCACTCGACGCCGTTCGCCTTGAAGAGCGACGCGACTCCCTGCGTCATCTGCTTGACGACCCCGGCCTTCCAGACGTTCGCGGTCGGCAGGTCGAGCCTCGGCGGGCCGACCTCGACCCCGAACTTGGCGAAGCTCTCCTCCGCCTCCCTGAGCGCGAACGCGGTCTGCACCCACGCCTTCGTCGGGATGCAGCCGACGCGCAGGCACGTGCCCCCCAGCTCGGGCTCGCGCTCGATGCAGACGGTCGCGGCGCCGAGCTGGGCAGCTCTGATCGCGGCCGTGTACCCGCCCGGGCCGCCCCCGAGGACGGCGACGTCGCATTCCATGACTCGATCCTATCGACGTGTCACGGAGCGGGCGCGGCGGCGACCGCGGTCGGCGCGGCCGCATCGATGCGCTCGAGCCACGGCCGCGCACCGACGCGCTCGAACACGGCGCGGGCCTCGGCCCACAGGGGCTCGGCCTCGTCCGGCCGCCCCTCGCCGGCCAGCCACTCGGCGTGCTCGACCTGGATTCCAGCGGCCACCAGCGTCATGCCGTACTCGCGGGCGAGGGCGGATGCTGCACGGAATCGGTCGTCGGGCTCCTCGCCGAGCCGCGCGCGAAAGCGGAGAGCGAGACAGCGCAGCGTCGGCGGCTGGGTTCCGAGTGGGATCGCGTCGATGCGCCCGAGGAGCGCGAGCACCTCGGGCTCGCGGCCCAGCTCGGCCGCGGCGGTCAGCGCTTCCTCGTAGATGTACTTCGACACCGAGGCGAGCGGCAGGTCGAGCCAGGGCGTCATCAGCTCCAGCGCGCGTTCGTGGTCGCCCGAGGCGTTCGCGACGGCCGCCGAGAGGAGCGCGTAGCCGACGCGGTCCTGGAGGTCGGCGGTCTCCGATCTGCCGATCTCCCTCTCGCCGACGTGCCTGCGGGCGCCGTCGACGTCGCCCGCGAGCAGGCCGAGGTACACCGGCAGACCAGAAACCGCCCCGAAGTCGCGGCCCTCCTCCGGCACCTGCTCGAGGGCAGCTCGTGCCTCGTCGATCCGGCCGAGGCGCAGGCACATGAAGCCGATCTCGCCCAGCAGCCGCCACTCGTGGTTCCGCGATCCGACCCTTCGCGCGAGCATCAGCCCGGGGGAAAGGACCTCGAGCGCCTCCTCGTAGCGGTCCCGCCGGTCGAGCATGTCGCCGAGGTTGTTGTAGGCGCGCAGGGCCTCCGCCGACTTGTCGTTCTCGAGCGCGATCTCGAGCGCCCGCCGGATCAGCGCGTAGCCCTGCTCCCAGCGACCGCGTTGCGCAGCGATCAACCCTGCCGTGTTGAGGGCCTGCGAGAGGATGTCGGGCAGCCACAGTCGCTCTGCGACGTCGAGGGCGGCGTCCACCCTCTCCTGGGCGTCGTCCAGGTCGTCCATGAAGAACTGCTCGCGGGCGAGCTCCGCAGCGACGGCGGCGAAGCCCTCGTCGCGAACGCCCCCGTCCAGCACGGTGTACGCCTCCTCCAGGCGGGCGAGAGCCTGCTCCGGACGGTGCAATCCCCAGTCGACCGATCCGAGCCGGGCGAGCGTCAGCGCCGCCTCGCGCCGGTCGCCTGCTTCCTCGTACAACGTGTGGGCGCGCTCGAGCTCGTCGAGCGCGAGGGGGAGGTCGGCACCCATGATCGCGGCCCGCCCGGCGCGATCGCGGAGGTCCGCCTCCGAGCGCGGATCGTCGGCCAGCTCGGCCGCCTGCGAGAAGACACGCGCCGCCTCCACCGTCGCGGCCAGCGAGAACGCCCGCTCCCCCGCCCGCGCCAGCGCCTCGCGCGCCCGGGCCCTGATCTCCGCCGCGTCGTCGGCGTCCGGCATCAGCCGGTAGGCGTCGAGGTAGTGCGACGCGACCACCTCGACGATCTCCTGCTCGTCTGCCCAGGCGGTGGCCAGATGGCGGGCAGCAGCGAGATGACGGGTCTTCCGCTCCTTCTTCGAGAGCGTCTCGTAGGCCACGCGCTTGAGCAGGTCCTGGAGGAACCCGTACTGCCCGCGCTCGGGCGACCGGGCGTCCGCCTGGAGCGTGAGCACCTCCTTGCGGACGAGCCCGTTCAGGATCTCCTCGACGTCGGCCTCGGGGCGGCCGCAGAGCGCGGCCACGCCGTGCTTGGTGAACGTCTTCCCGAGCACCGAGGCGTCGTAGACGATCGCCCGCTCATCAGCCGAGAGGCCGTCGAGCCTCGCGGCGAGCAGCGCATGCAGGGTCTCCGGCACCTCGAGCGCCTCGATCGGACCGGTGGGGCGGTACACGTCGCCCTCGCGCCGCAGCAGTCCACGATCGAGGAGCATGCGGACCGTTTCGACGGCGTAGAGCGGCACGCCCTCGGCACGCGCGAGGATCTCGCCGCGGAGCTCCTCCGACAGCCCTGGCACGAAGCCGTCGAGGAGCGCCTCCATCGCCTGGGGTGAGAGCGCTTCGAGCGCGAGCGTCGTTGCATTCCGCGACGCCGTCGCCAGCGTTCCGCCGATCTCGGGACGCGAGAGGGCGATCACGAAGAGCGGGTGGTTTCGCGACCACTCGAGCAGGTACTCGATGAAATCGAGCAACCCCGGCTCGGCCCACTGGATGTCCTCGAACACGAGCACGCACGCGCCCTGGTCGGCGAGCCGCTCGAAGAACAGGCGCCACGCGGCGAACAGGTCCTGTCGCTCGGCCGCCTGTGACTCGCCGAGCCCGAGCAGCTGCGCAAGCCGAGGCTCCGCCCAGGCACGTTCCTCCGGGTCGGGTAGATGCGTCTCGAGGCACATCCGGAGCTTGGTGAGCGCGCTTGCGCCCGGCTCCTCCTCGCCGATGCGCGCCCGCATGCGCACCATCTCGGCCAGTGCCCAGTACGCAACCCCCTCGCCGTAGGCGAGGCAACGGCCCCGGTGCCACCAGACCCCTTCGACGAGCCCGTCGATGTACTTCTCGAACTCCCAGGCGAGACGGGACTTGCCGATCCCGGCGATCCCGACAACGGAGACGAGGTGGGCTTTGCGCTCGTCCGCGCCCGCGTGGAAGAGTTCCTTCAGGAGGCGGAGCTCGCGGTCCCGTCCGACGAAGGGCGGCTCGAGGCCGGCGGCCTTCAGCGCGCCGCCCCGCGCGGCCGTGACCCGGAGGGCCCGGAACGTCGCGATCGGGTCGTCCCTGCCCTTGAGTTGCCGGAGGCCGGCGTCCTCATACGCGATCGACGCCTCGCTCGCCCGCCTCGTGGAATCCCCGACGAGGACCGTTCCAGGCTCGGCCGCGGTCTGCAGCCGCGAGGCCGTGTTGACGAGATCCCCGGCGACCAGGCCTTGACCTTCTGCGCCGACCGTCACGGCCGCCTCGCCGGTGAGCACGCCTGCCCGGGCACGGAGCCCCTGGTCGAGCTCGGGGACGGCGGCGACGAGGTCGAGCGCGGTCCGAACCGCGCGCTCGGCGTCGTCCTCCTGTGCGACCGGAGTCCCCCACACGGCGACGACCGCGTCGCCGATGAACTTCTCGACCGTGCCGCCGTACCGCTCGATCAGGCCCCGACAGGCCTCGAAGTACCGTGAGAGGAGCTCGCGCGTCTCCTCCGGGTCGCGGTGCTCCGAGGCCGTGGTGAACCCGACGAGGTCGGCGAAGAGCACCGAGACGAGCTTGCGCTCGGCGGCCGGAGCCTGAGCGGCCTCGGCCGGTGCCGGAGCAGGTGCCGATTCGAGACTCACCGCTGCCCCGCACTCGTCGCAGAAGCGCGCCTCGGCGGGTACCGGGTGGCCGTTCGGACAGGCGCGGGCAAGGGACGAGCCGCAGTTCAGGCAGAACCTCGCCTCCGGCCGGTTCTGGGTGCCACAGGACGGGCAGGTCACGCGGTCGCCTCGGCCGGGATCTGTGCCGCAGCCCGGTCGACCCACGGCTTCGCACCCAGCTTTTCGAAGAGCCCGCGCGCCTCGGTGCGCAGGCGCGTCGCCTCTGGTCCGGGTCCGAGCGCGTCCGCCTGCTCGAGCAAGGTGACGCCGAGCCAGAACGGAATGTCGAGGTCCCGGAAGCGCACGGCGGCGGCAGCCAGGCCCCTCACGTCGCCGGCTTCACGCGCCCGCAGGCGGAGAGCGTGCGCTGCGAGGTACGGCGAGCGCTCCGCGGGCGCGAGGCCGTCGACGAATGCGAAGAGCTCGTCCGCGCGAGCCGTGTCGCCAAGTGCAAGTGCGGCTTCGAGGGCGTCGACGACGCCGTGCTTCACGGCCTGGGAGTCCGGGCCCATCGTCTTCACGGTCGTGAGCGTCTCGGCACCCGCTTCGAATGCCTCGTCCAGCCGCCCCTCGGAGCGTCGAAGCGCCGCAGTCGCCGCCAGGTAGCAGCCCCGATCCTGGAGATCGGTGGACTCCTCGAGGCGGCTGAAGAGCGAGAGCAAGTGTCTCGCCTCGTCCAGTTCGCCACGCCGACAGAAGATCTCGACGCCCGCCTGCAGGAGACTGAGGACGATCCCACCCGAGTTGAATTGCTCGTCGGTGAACTCCTCTCTGACGGCGAGCACCTCGTCCCAGCGGCCCAACATCAGCAGCGGGTAGCAGCGCTCGGCGAGCGTCGCCCACTCGTAGCGGCGGTTTCCGATCTTGCGGTCGAAGGTCAGCGACTGGTCGAGGTATGCGAGCGCGTCGGCGTAGCGGTCGGTCCGGAAGCAGCGGTCGGAGAGGAGGAAGTAGCAGGTGCTGACCTCCTCCGACAGGTCGTGCTCGAGGGCGATTTCGAGGGCGTGCTTCACCAGCGCGACGAATTCCTCGGGGTGATGACGGCTGTGGAGGACGGCGGCCTTCGCCCGCAGCGCTGTCACGAGCGCCCTGGAAAGGCCGTTCGCCTCCGCGATGTCCAGGGCGAGCTCCGCGCGCTCTCCGGCGCGCTCGAGGTCGCCGCCGAACCAGTACGAGCGCGACAGCAGTGCGGCGAGGAGCGCCAGGTCCTCGTCCGGCTCGTCGGTCGAGATCACCTCGAAGGCGCGTTCCATGAGCTCGAGTGCCTCGTCGCGATGGGCGGTAAACGCGAGCATGTGCGCGTAACGGCCGGCGATTCGCGCCGCGGCGTGGGTGTCTCCCTCGGCTTCGTAGATCGCGATCGAGCGCTCGAGCAGGTCGCGGGTCGCCTCGGGCTTGGCGGCCCGTCCGGCCATCTCGCCCGCGCGACCGAGCAGCTCGGCCTGCTCGAGCGGATCGTCCGCCAGGCCCGCCCCCTGCTCGTAGTACCGCTGGGCCTCCTCTGAAGCGCCGAGCGACGCGGCGCGCTCCCCGGCACGGGTCAAGGCGGCCCGTGCTTTCGCCTTGATCTCAGCCGCGTCCAAGGCGTCCGGGTCGACCTCGTAGGCGTCGACGTAGTGCGATGCGAGCACCTCGACCAGCTCGTGCTCGCTCCAGGTCTCTTCGAGGTGTGCGGCTGCAGCCAGGTGGCGCGCCTTGCGGTCGTGCTTCGACAGCGTCTCGTAGGCGACGCGCCGCAGGAGGTCCTGGAGGAACCCGTACTGGCCGTGCTCGGGCGAGCGCGGGTCGGCCTGGACGCCGAACAGCTCCTTCCGCGTGAGCGAGAGGAGAATCGGGTCGAGATCCCACTCGGCGACCCCCGTGATGGCTTCGAGCGACTGCTTGGTGAAGGTCTTGCCGAGGACGGCGCCGTCCTGGAGCACGCGCCGCTCCTCGGCGGTCAACCCGTCCAGGCGGGCGGCGATCAGCGCGTGCAGCGTCTCCGGGACCTCGAGCGCCTCGATCGTCCCGGTCGGGCGGTACGCGGCCTCCTCCTGGACGAGGGCGCCGCGGTCGAGCAGCATCCGCACGGTCTCGACCGCGTACAGCGGGATCCCCTCCGCGCGGTCGAGGATCTGCCGGCGCAGCGTCTCCGGGAGACCCGGAACGAGCCCGGCGAGCAGCTCCTCCATCGCCTCCCCGGACAGCGGCTCCAGGTAGATGGAGGTGAAGTTCCGCGTACCCGCCCCCCAGGTCGGCCGGCGATCCTGCAGCTCGGGCCGCGCAAGCGTGACGACGAACAGCGGTGAGGTGCGCGACCACTCCAGCAGGTACTCGATGAAGTCGAGGAGCGAAGCGTCCGCCCACTGCATGTCCTCGAAGACCATCACCGTCGGGTACACGTCGGCGAGCCGCTCGAAGAAGAGCCGCCAGGCGGCGAACAGGTCCTCCCGCTCGAAGCGGGTGTTCTCCTCGAGACCCAGAAGGTGCCGGAGCCGCGGCTCGGCGAAACGCCGCTCCTCCTCGTCCGGCAGGTGCTCCTCGACGACCGCGGCCAGCTTGGCGAGCGCCGAGGCCTGGTCCTCGTCCTCGGCGATCCGCGCCCGCATCCGCACCATGTCGGCCAGCGCCCAGTACGTCACTCCCTCGCCGTACGAGAGGCAGCGCCCCCGGTGCCAGTACGTGATCTGGGCGATCCCGTCGAAGTACTTGTAGAACTCCCACGCCAGCCGCGACTTGCCGATCCCGGCGACGCCCGTGATCGAGATCAGCTGCGGCCTGCGCTCGTCGGCGGACGAGTGGAAGAGATCCTTGATCCGGCGCAGCTCCGCGTCGCGGCCGACGAACGGCGCCTCCAGGCCGGTCGACTTGAGCGAGCCGCGGGCACCTGAGACGACCCGCAGCGCCTGCCAGAGCGGCACCAGCCCGACCTTCCCCTTCAACTCGTGCGAGCCGGCGTCGCCGTAGACGATCGTCTGGTCGGTCGCTCGCCGCGTCGCCTCGCCGACCAGGACCGTGCCCGGCTCGGCCAGCGCCTGGATCCGCGACGCCGTGTTGACCAGGTCGCCCGCGACCATCCCCTGGCCCTCCGCGCCGATCGTCACCGCCGCCTCGCCCGTCAAGACGCCCGCGCGGGCACGAAGGTCCGGAGCGCCGACCTCGTCCCCGAGCGCCGTCACCGCGGCGACCAGGTCGAGAGCCGCCCGGACCGCCCGCTCGGCATCGTCCTCGGTCGCGACCGGCGTCCCCCACACCGCCATCACCGCATCGCCGATGAACTTCTCGACCGTCCCGCCGTACAGCTCGATCAGCCGCCGACAGGCGTCGAAGTACCGCGACAGAAGCTCACGCGTGTCCTCCGCGTCACGTACCTCCGAGGCCGAGGTGAAGCCGACCAGGTCCGCGAACAGCACAGAGACGAGCCGGCGTTCGGCTGCAATCGTCGGGACGGTCTGATCGGGCGACGCCTGCTCGCCCAGCGGGGACCCACACTCCCCGCAGAACTTGACCCCGGGCGAATTGGGGCTGCCGCACTCGGCGCAGACGATCGCAAGCGCCTTCCCGCACTCGCCGCAGAACTTCCGGGTGGCCTCGTTTTCCGTGCCGCAGGACGAGCAGCGCATCACTGCAAGCGTAAACCGTTACGCGAGGGTTGCCAGCATCACCCAGGCTCCGGCGCGTTCGCCCGTCCTGGCGAAGCCGTGCTGCTCGTACAGCCGGATTGCCTCGTTGTCCGGCTCCACGCTGAGGCTGATCCGCTCGAACCCGTCATCCCGGGCCTGCGCGAGCAGCGCCTCGAGGAGCTCCCGGCCGAGCCCCCGTCCGCGCCGGCTCGGGACGATCGCGATCGTCAGCTCCGGCGTCTGCTCGTCGACGAACCCGTAACCGGGCTCGCCGGGCGGGAACAGCCGGTACCAGGCGGCGCCGACCGGCTGGAACTCGTCGATCGTGACCAGCGCGCGGTCCCCCGGGCGCCCCCAGCCGGCGACGTAGCGCTCGAGCGGCACGTCCGCCTCGGTGCCCCAGCGGGCGTGGTAGGCATGGCGCAGCATGTCCCGGAGAAACGGCAGGTCCTGCGTTCCCGCCGGTCGGATCACGTGATCTCCTCGGTGAGCTGGATGCGGTTCCCGTCGGGGTCGAAGACGTCCACGAGCCGTACCTGCCCGTGCAGCTCGAGGATCACGCCCACCTCGACGCCCTCGCCGCGGAGCCGCTCGACCTCGGCGCGGAGGTCGGGGACGCTCACCGAGGCGACGCCGCCCTCGTCGCCCTGCGCCTCCCACAGGGCGATCTCCATGTCGTCGCGCCGCAGCCGTGCCCAGCGCCCCTCCTGGTCCGTGAAGGTCTCGTCGAACCCGAGCACGTCCCGGTAGAAGGCCCGCGCCGCCGACAGGTCACGGACGCGGTACCAGACGCTCATGTGCGTGGGGGAACCCAGGGTCTGGCCTCCGCGCGTGAGAGGGCAGTCCCCCAAGAACGTCGTTTGGCCGGAGCTGCGGACACGACACGCACTACAGCGCCAGCCCGGGCTCCTCGAGGAACTCCTTGACCGTACGGAGGAAGTCGGCCGCGGTCGCGCCGTCGATCGTGCGATGGTCGCAGGTGAGGGTCATCGTCATCATCGGACGGGCGACGAGCTCGCCTCCCCGGGCGACGGCGCGCTCCTCGATCGCGCCGAGGGCGAGGATCGCCGCCTGCGGCGGGTTGAGGACGGCGACGAACTGCTCGACGCCGTACATCCCGAGGTTGGAGATCGTGAAGGTGCCGCCCTCGAGGTCGGCGGCCTGGAGCTTCCCGCCGCGCGACCGGGCGACGAGATCGGCCCGTGCGACCGCGATCTGGGCGACCGTCAGGGCTTCACAGCCGGGGATCACCGGAACGAGCAGTCCGCGCTCGGTCGCAACCGCGATCCCGACGTTCGCCGACGGGTGGAGCTCGACCGCGTCGCCGGCGTAGAGCGCGTTCACCTCGCGGTGCCGCATCAGCGCGAGCGCGCAGACCTTCGTCAGCACGTCCGTCACCGTCGGGCGCTCGGCGGGATGCCGCTCGACCAGGCGGGCGCGCAGCTCCTGGGCCCGGGCCATGTCCGCGGACATCACGATCTGGAACGCGGGCGCCGTCCACGCCTCCGTCATGCGCCGCGCGACCGTCCTGCGCAGCGACGTCAGCTCGACACGCTCGACCTCCGCAGGAGCGCGGGCCGGCGCCGCCGGAACGGCCGCAGGACCCGCCACGAGCGCACGCTCGACGTCTTCGGCGACGATGCGTCCCTCGGGGCCGGTGCCGGACAGGGCTGCGAGATCGACGCCGCGCTCACGTGCGATGCGGCGGGCGAGCGGCGAGGCCTTTATTCGTTCGGACTGGTCCGCAGTCCGAACGTCTGGTTGCACCATCGCCGGCTCCGGCTCGACCTTCGGGACGTCCTTGGTTCCCTCGACTCCTCCTCCTCCGCCCGAGGCGACAGCCTCGGACGGAACATCCTCCCCGGCCTCGCCGAGGAACGCGACCGGCGTCCCCACCGGGACTTCACCCTCGGGAACGAGGATCTTCAGGAGGACACCGCCGACGTCTGCCTCGACCTCCTGGGTGACCTTGTCCGTGTCGAGCTCGTAGAGCGGCTCGCCCTTCTCGACCTCCTCGCCCTCGGCCTTCAGCCAGCGGACGATCGTTCCCGACTCCATGCCCTGGCCGAGCCGGGGCAGGATCACCTGCTCAGCCACCCCGCGCCACCGTCCTCCGGATCGCCTCGAGCACGTCGTCCGCGTGCGGGACGACGAAGTTCTCCATGACGGGAGCGAACGGAACGGGCGCGAACTTCGAGCCGACGCGCTCGATCGGGGCGTCCAGCCAGTCGAATGCCTGGTACTGGATCACGGCAGCGACCTCGGCGCCGAAGCCCCCGCGCACGACCGCCTCGTGCGCGACAACGCACCGGTTGGTCTTCTTCACCGAGGCGACGAGCGTCTCCTCGTCGAGCGGCTGGAGCGTGCGCGGGTCGACGACCTCGACGGACACCCCTTCCTTCTCCGCCTCGGCCGCCGCCGTGAGCGCCTCGTGAACGAGCCGGCCGGTGGCGATCACGGTCACGTCCTGGCCCTCCCGGTGCACACGCGCCCGCCCGAGCGGGATCGGCTCCAGCTCCTCGGGCACGTCCTCCTTGATCGGGTAGAGCGTGCGGTGCTCGAAGAAGATCACCGTGTTGTCGTCGTAGATCGACGACCAGAGCAGGCCTCGCACGTCGGACGGCGTCGAGGCGAAGACGACCTTCAGCCCGGGCACGTGGACGAACCAGGCCTCGACCTGCTGCGCGTGCTGGGCACCGGGCGACCAGCCGGCGCCGCCCTGGGTACGCACCGTCAGGGGCACGGTCACCTGGCCGCCGGACATGTACCGATGCTTCGCCGCCTGGTTGACGATCTGCTCCATGGCGAGCGTCGTGAAATCCTCGTACATGATCTCGACGATCGGGCGCATCCCCTGCATGGCCGCGCCGATCCCGGCGCCGACGATCGCCATCTCGGAGATCGGGGTGTTCCGCACCCGGTCGGGCCCGAACTCGGCGAGCATGCCCTGCGTCACGCCCATGGAGCCGCCCATCTCGGCGATGTCCTCGCCCATGATGAACACGTCCTCGTCGGCGCGCATCGCGCGACTCAGGGCGTCTCTCACAGCCTCTCTGTACGTGAGCTCAGGCAGTGTCAACACTCCGAGCGGAGCGACGGACGGAAACCCGCTCCGCGGAAAATGCGCAGCATCTTTCCGCGGGTGTCAGGCATAGACGTTCTTGAGGGCGTCCTCGGGCTTCGGGTCGGTGCCGGCCTTCGCGAACGCGACCGCCCCCTCGGCGACATCGAGCGCCTCGGCGTCCATCGCCTCGAACTCCGCGTCGGGGATCCCCAGCTTCTCGCGCAGCTTCGCGATCGGGTCCTGGGTCTCGCGCAGCTCCTGTTGCTCGCCCTTCGGCCGATAGATCTGGGCGTCGCCGACGAAGTGGCCGACGAGACGGTACGTCTCGCACACGAGGTAGACGGGGCCCTTGCCGCTGCGCGCGTAGTCGAGCGCGCGCTTGGCCGCTCTGTACACCGCCTCGACGTCCTGCCCGTCCACCCTCGACGAGTGCATCCCGTAGGCAACCGCGCGCTTCTCCAGGTCTGCGATCGGCAGCTGCTGCGCGGCGGGCGTCGACTCCGCCCAGTGGTTGTTCTCGAGCACGAAGACGGCAGGCACCTTCCACAGCGACGCCAGGTTGAGCGACTCGTGGAACGTGCCGATGTTGGTCGCGCCGTCACCGAAGAACGCGACTGAGACGCGCGGCTCGCCGCGGAGCTTGAACGCGAGCGCCGCACCGACGATCGCCGGCAGGCCGCCGCCGACCACCGCGTTCGCGCCGAGGTTGCCCCGCTCGACGTCGTAGAGGTGCATCGAGCCGCCGTAGCCGTGCGAGCAGCCTTCGATCTTCCCGTACAGCTCCGCCATCAGCTCGTTCGGGTGGGTGCCGCGCGCGAGCGTGTGGGCATGCGCGCGGTGCGTGGACGCGAAGACGTCTCCGTCCTGCATCGCCTGGCAGACGCCGACCGCAACCGCCTCCTGGCCGATCGCGACATAGAGGAAGCCGGGCAGCTCGCCCGCGCGAAAGCGCTCCTCGACCTTCTCCTCGACATGCCGGATCAGGAGCATCTCGCGGAGGAAATCGCGCAGGCGCTCCTCCGAGAGCGTCCCCCTCTTGCTCTCGACCTTTGCCACGGACCGGAGTCTATGCTGCGCGGCGTGAGCCGCGTGACCCTCGGCCGTCAGTGGCGCCGGATCCAGGCCAAGCTCCCGGAGAACTGGGTGCACGCCCGGCTGGCGCTGACGGTCACCGACCTCCGTCAGGTCGACCGGGCGACCGCGCTGCTGGGCCCGCTGACGCCCGGGCGGGCCGCGAACGTCGTCAGGTTCGAGGTGACGAGTCGCGGACACGCTCAGTCTCCCGCCGCCGTCGACCGCGCCCTCGGCCGCCTCGACGCGGAGCGGATCCGCGGCACGCTCGAGCTCGTCGGGGCACCGGACAGGGCGCCGGACCGGCCCGAGCCTGCTATCGCACGCACACGCGCCGTTCCGCTCGCCGAGACGTGGGATGCCCTCGTGGCGGAGCTGCCTGGGGACTGGACGGACGTGTACGCCGAGATCCTGCTCACCTCCAGCGACGACCTGGATCCCGCGGCGCTCGCGCTCGCACCGGTCAACCCGTCCCGCTACGGGCCGGCGCTCGGGTTCCGCTTCCGGTGCGCGCGGTCGTTCGGATACGGCGCCGCGCCCGTGATGGCGCGCCGCAGCCTCGCCCGGCTCGACGAGCTCGGCATCGACGGGAGGGTGAGCATCCTGCGCGTCCTCTCCGACACGAAGCCGGTGGGGACGCAGGGGCCCGTCTGGTACGTCGGCGGAAAGGCCGTCTAGCTTCCCGACCGACGAGGGTCGCTTTCCGCACTGCTGGGGTAAGGTCCCATCCGTGGCCGGGACGAGCGCACCAGGCGGCATCGGCCGGGCCGCCAAGGAAGTCAGCCGGAGGGCACGGTCGGTCGCCCAGCTCCAGGTCCAGCTGGCGCTGGCCGAGATCAAGCAGAAGCTGGCCCGGATCGGGATCGGCGTCGGCCTCGCCCTCGCCGCCGCTCTGGTCGCGCTCTACGCGGTCGGGTTCCTCTTCGCGGCGGCGGCCGTCGGGCTTGCGCATGCGGTTCCCCTCTGGGCTGCGCTCCTGATCATTGGCGGCGTCCTCCTGCTGATCACCGCCCTCCTCCTCCTGGTCGCGGCGCGCCTGTTCCGCTCGAACGCGCCGCCCGTGCCCGAGGCGGCGATCGAGGAGGCACGCCTGACGACGGAGACGGTGAGGTCGCATGCCGGATAAGGAGACCGCGGATCTCCGCCGGGAGCTCTCCGCCGAGCGCGAGCACCTGGGCACCGCCGTCGACGACCTGCGGGCGGAGGTCGACGAGCTGAAGCGGAAGCTGCCCCGCGTCGCGGCGACCGTGCTCGCGGTCGGCCTGGTCGCGGAGCTCCTCCGCAGGCGCCTGTTCCGGTAGACCCGCGTGCCGCTACGGGACCCGGAAGGAACCCTTCAGCATCGGCGTCGCGTCTGAGCGGAAGGCGTAGCGCCCCTTCTTCAGCGTCACCCTCCACGTCACCGTCGTCCTGCCCGCCCTGGTGGTCGCGCGGTTCACGCCCGGCCCGACCAGGTGGAAGTTGTCGACCGTGGAGCGGTCGCTGACGACGAGGACTACCGGGCCCGCCTTCACCGACGCAAACCTCGCCCCGCGGCGCGTGAGGGAGATGCGCTTGCCGGGGCCGACGGCGCCGACGAGCCGCACGGGTGTCGGCTTCGGCTTCGCGGGCGGCGGCGTGGTCGTCGCCGGCGGCGTCCCCGAGCCGACGGTGAAGTTGCCGAACATCGTCGTCGAGTGCGGGTCGCACTGGAAGTGGTACGTGCCGTCGGTCAGCGTCACGGTCCAGGTGAACGTCCCTGTCCCCTCGACGGCGGTCGCCATGTCGACGCCGGGTCCGGTCAGGTGGAAGTTGTGGATGTCGGCGTTGTCCTGGATTTGGATCGTGTACGTGCCGGGCTGGAGGTTCTTGACGGGTGCGCCGGACGCGTCGGAGAGCTTGATCGAGAAGCCGGGACCGACGACGCCGAAGAGGGTCGGGCTCTGAGCGCCCGCGCCGCCCACCGCCACGAGGAGGGCGGTCACTGCGGCGGCGACGGCGAGGGCGGCTCGGAGTCCCATCGCGCGGTGATACGGCGCTTTCGCCGGATCGGATTCTCGCTTCCGCGAGTCTTCTTCGCCCCGGGTCGAGTCTGTCGGCCTTCGCTGACGCGTTTCCCCTCGGCTTCGAGGTTCAGCCGCCACGCAGCTCCGCTCCGAATCGCTCGCCCAGCGCGCCGACGATCTTCGACCGCAGCTCGGCGGCATCCTCGTCGGTCAACGTCCGCTCCGCCGACTGGAAGACGGCGCTGAAGGCGATCGACTTCCTCCCCGGGCCGACCTGCTCGCCGCGGAAGACGTCGAAGGCGCGCAGCTCGCGAAGCTCGGGGCCTGCCGCCGCGCGCGCTGCCTCGGCCAGGGCCGCCGCCTCGACCTCCTCCGGGACGACGAAGGCCAGATCCTGCCGCACCGACGGAAACGCGATCACCTCCTCGTAGGCGATCGGGTCCCGGCTCTCCGCGGTGAGCACGCCCAGGTCGAGCTCGAAGGCCGCCCATTCGCCCTCCAGCAGCGTCGGGTGCAGCTCGCCGAGGACGCCCGCCGAGATCCGAGCCGCCTTCCCGGGATGGAAGAGCGGATCGGCGGTCCGCTCGTAGCGAGCCGCGACGTGGAGAGCGGCGCAGACCGCCTCGACCACGCCCTTCGCACGGGAGAAGCCCCCGCGGCCGATCCCGGCGACCACGACGTGCTCGTCGGGCAGGTCGTCCCCGCGCGGGAGGCAGACGCGCGCGACCTCGAAGAGCGCGATCCGCTCGGCTCCGATGTCGACGTTGCGGCTTGCCGCCCGCACGAGGCTCGGGACGAGCCGCGTGCGCAGCACCGCGAGCTCCTGCGAGATCGGCTCCGGCAACCGGAGGGCGTCGTCCCGCTCGTCCCGCTCGACCAGGGACGGCGTGTAGACCTCGGCGAAGCCGAGCCCGACCAGCGCGTCCTCGACGCGGCGTCGGACCTGCTGGAGCCGTGTCAGCCGGCCGTGCATGTCGCGGCGGAGCGGCAACGTGAACGGCACCTCGGGGAGGTGGAAGCGCGCCACTTCCTCGACGACGTCGATCTCACGCGTCACGTCGCGGAGCCGCCAGGTCGGGACGACGACCGACTCCGCGAACCCGAGGCGGTGGAGCAGCGCGAGCTGCTCGTCCGCCGGCACCTCGAGCCCCATGACCTCGTTCGCGCGACCGGGCCGGAACGGCACCTCGACTGGCAGCGGCAGGTCGCCGTGCACGTCCGCATGGCCGGTCCAGCGCGCGTCCGCCAGCTCCACGATCAGCTCCGTGGCGAGCCGAGCCGCGTGTTCGGCGAGATGCGGGTCGACGCCCTTCTCCCAGCGGTTCGAGCCCTCGGTGCGAAGCCGCAGCCGCTCCGAGCTCCGCAGGATCCCGACCGGCTCGAAGTTCGCCGCCTCGAGCAGGACGTTCCGCGTCGCGTCGGTGACCTCCGTTTCCTCTCCGCCCATGATGGCGGCGAGCGCGATCGGCCGCTCCCCGTCGGTGATCAGCAGATCGGAGGACACGAGCTCCCGCTCGACGCCGTCCAGCGTGCGCAGCCTCTCCCCCGTCCGGGCGTGCCGGACCAGGATGCGGCCCCCGGGGAGGGTGTCGTGGTCGAAGGCGTGCAGCGGGCTGCCGAGCGCGAGCATCACGTAGTTCGTCACGTCGACGACGTTCGAGATCGGCCGCTGCCCCGCGAACGTGAGCCGCGCCCGGAGCCACATCGGCGACGGGCCGATCCGAACGTCGCGGAACAGCCGCCCGATGTAGCGCGGGCTGGCCGCCAGGTCGTCGAGCTCGACCCTCACGACCTCGTCGCCCACGCGGTCGGGGTCCCGGCCCGGCCACGGCGCCAGGTCGAGGCCGTAGAGCGCGGAGACCTCGCGCGCGAGCCCGTAGACGGAGAGCAGGTCGGGCCGGTTCCCGGTCGGCTCGAGGTCGAACACCGACTCGACGATCGGCAGGACGTCCACGAGCGGCGTCCCCGGCTCGCCCTCCGGCAGCACGATGATCCCGCTGTGGTCCGGGCCGAGCTCGAGCTCTCGTTCCGAGAGGATCATCCCGTGAGACACGGTGCCGCGGAGCGGCCTCGCCTCGAGCTTCAGCCCGCCGGGGAGCACGGCGCCCGGCAGCGCGACCGCCACCGTCGCGCCGGGTCCGAAGTTCCACGCGCCGCACACGATCTGCTTCGGCTCGCCCTCCCCCACGTCGACCGAGCAGAGCTGGAGCCGGTCGGCGTTCGGGTGCTTCGCCGCCTCCAGCACGCGGCCGACGCGAAACAGCCCGACGTTCCCGTCCTCGTCCGGGACTCCGCGGCGCTCGAGCGCGTTGACCTCGGCGCTCGCCACCGAGAGCCGCTCGGCGAGCTCTTCGAGCGGCATCTCGAGCGGGACGTACTCCCGCAACCAGGAGACCGGAACCTTCAAAACTGCGTGAGCACCCGGAGGTCGCTCTCCCAGAACGGGCGGATCTCCTGGATTCCGTAGCGGAGCTGCGCCGCGCGCTCCAGGCCGCAGCCGAACGCGAACCCCGACCACTCCGCCGGGTCGAGGCCGACGTTCTCGAACACGGCCGGGTCGACCATCCCGGCACCTCCCAGCTCGATCCAGCCCGAGAACTTGCACGTCCGGCAGCCTTCGCCGGAGCAGATCGGGCACGAGACGTCCGGCTCGATCGACGGCTCCGTGAACGGGAAGAAGTGCGTCCGGAAGCGGACGGCCCGGTCCTCACCGAACAGCGCCCGCATCACGTGCAGCAGGGTCCCCTTCAGGTCGGCGAGGGTGATGTGGCGGTCGACTGCGAGCCCCTCGAACTGGTGGAAGATCGGGAAACGGGTCGGCGTGATCTCGTCCCGCCGGTAGACGCGACCGATCGAGACCATGTAGATCGGCGGCTCCTGCTCCTGCATGACGTGGATCTGGGACGGCGAGGTCTCAGTTCGGAGAACGCGCCGCTCGTCGAGGAAGAACGTGTCGCGGGGCGAGCGTGTCGGGTGCCACTCCGGAAAGGCGAGCTTGTCGAAGTTGTCCTCGACCCACTCGACCTCGCGGTCGTCGTAGATCTGGTAGCCGAGCCCGAGGAAGGCGTCCTCGACGATCCGGCGGATGTGCGTCGTCGGGTGCAGATGGCCGAGGCCGAGATCCTCGCCCGGCAGCGTGACGTCGACCGACTCCCCGGTCAGCGACCGGTCGAGCTCGGCCCGCTCGAGGGCGACGCGCCGCTCGGACACGGCTTCCTCGAGCGCAGCACGGACGCCGTTCAGGAGCATGCCGGTCTCCCGGTCCCGGACCTCCCTGAGCGCGAGCGCGAGCGCGCTCTTCCGGCCGAGGTAGCGCACGCGCGCGTCCTCCAGCTCCGCCGGGCTCCGCGCGGCCGCAATCGCGCTCAGCGCCTCGCTTTTCAGCTTCTCGGCGTCCACCCGGCGACTGTATCGCTCGCGGCGGCTTCGCCGCCTGCTCGCTCGCACGGGGAGAACCGTCGGTTCCCCCGTGCCCCCGACCCCCGCTCGCACCTCGGGAGCCGGTAGGGGCCGCGCCCGCCGTGTCGGTCGCGGCAGCGGGCGTCAGACTGCGTCGATGGCGGACCGCATCGCAAATGACGTGCATGCCGGCGCGAGCGCCTACGACCGGATCGCCAGGCTGTACGACCCGTGGAGCAGAAGCGTCGTCGAGGATGTCGCCTTCTACGTCGCCGAGGCGCGGAAGGGGGCCGGACGAGCCGGACTCCACCGGCGGACGCCGGTGGTCGAGCTCGGCGTCGGCACGGGGAGGATCGCCGTGCCCGTCGCCGAGGCCGGAATCGACCTGATCGGCGTCGACACCTCCCGCGGCATGCTCGAGGTCTGCCGCAGCCGCGCGAAGGCGGCCGGGGTGGCAGAACGGCTCGACCTCAGACTGGGCGACTTCCGCAGGCCGCCGGTGACCGAGCGCGTCGGCCTGGTCATGTGCCCGTTCCGCGCCTACCTGCACCTCCCCGACGACGCCGGGCGCCTGGCCGCGCTCCGGGCGGCGCACGGCCTGCTCGTCCCCGACGGGCTGCTGGCGTTCGACGTCTTCGCCCCCTCCAGGGAAGACGTCGAGGACACGCACGGCCGCTGGATCGAGCGCGAGCCGGGTATCTGGGAGCGGGCGCACTGGGACGAGGAGCGGCGCCTGCTCACCCTCGACGTCCGCAGCGACGAGGTCGAGACGACCCTCACCCTCTCGTGGATCTCGGCCGCAGAATGGCGCGGGCTGCTCGAACGCGCCGGCTTCACGGTCGAGGCGTGCTACGGCTGGTTCGACCGCAGGCCCTACACGGGCGGCGAGGACTCGATCTGGCTCGCGCGGCGGCCGTGACCCGATAGGGTTGGTGCCGTGATCTGGGCCGTCCTGATCATCGTGGCCGTCGTCGTCATCCTGCTGCTCGTCCTCGTCGGGATGTTCAACAAGCTGGTGCGGCTGCGCAACCGTGCCGAGAACGCCTGGGCCCAGGTCGACGTCCAGCTCCGCAAGCGGTACGACCTGATCCCGAACCTCGTCGAGACGGTCAAGGGCTACGCGGCGCACGAGCGCCAGACGTTCGAGGAGGTCACGGCCGCCCGCACCGCCGCCCAGCAGGCACAGGGCGTCGCGGAGCAGGCGCAGGCAGAGAACATGCTCACCGCCGCCCTCGGCCGTCTGTTCGCCGTCGCGGAGGCCTACCCGCAGCTCCGGGCAACCGAGAACTTCCAGCAGTTGCAGGCGCAGCTGTCGGACGTCGAGCAGTCGATCGCCGTGTCCCGCCAGGTCTACAACGACACCGTGCTCAGCTACGACAACGCGCTGGAGACCTTCCCGACGAACGTGATCGCAGGGATGTTCCACTTCAACCCGCGCGAGTACTTCCAGACCGAGGACGCCACGCGGGAGGCACCGCGCGTGTCCTTCGCCGACGCCGGCCCCGCTCCCACTGGTGCGGCTCCGCCTCCACCGGAGACGCCTGCCGCCCCCACTCCGCCGAGCCAGTCGGGCTAGTGCGGCGGGCATCCGTCGCGGCACTCGCGCTCGCCGCGGCCGTGCTCCTCCTCCCGGCTGCCGCGCGCGCGTACTACCTGCCGAATGCGGACGTGGCCGTGCGGGTCGCGCCGGACGGGTCGTTGCTCGTCGCCGAGCACATCGCGATCGCCGGCGCCTACCACGGCGCCTACCGGGACATCCCGCTCCGGAAGGGCGAGTCGATCGACCGGATCGCCGTCTCGGAGGGCGGCACCCGCTACACGCGCGGCGGCAGCACGAAGCTCGGGAGCATCGACCGCTCGGACACGTTCAACTACGAGACGAGCGGAAAGCGGGTGCGGATCGTCTGGCACTTCCTCGCCGCCGGCGAGGCCCGCACCTTCACGGTCGCGTACCGGTTCCGCGGCCTGACCGTCGCCTACGACGACGTCGCCGACGTGAACCTCAAGGTGTGGGGGCCGAACTGGTCTTCGCCGCTCGCCAACCTGACCGCCTCCGTCGCCCTCCCGCGGCCCACCCCGCTCGGCCCCCGCTACCGCGTCTACGGACATCCCGCCTGGGTTCACGGCGTCGTCGCGCGTGCGCCGAGGGCGGCCACGCTCCGCGCCGTCGACGTCCCCGGCCACCAGTGGGTCGAGCTCCGGGTCGTCTTCCCGCGAAGCCTGCTGCGGTCGACCGCCGGCGCGAAGGTCGTCCGGGGCAACGGGCTCGCGTCGATCGTGAAGAGCGAGGCTGCCGCGGCGGCCGCGTACCGGCACGACCGGCAGCGACTCGACGATGCGAAGAACCACCCAGGTCGCACGCTCCTGTACCTCGTCCTGCTCGGCGTCGGCCCCGCGCTCCTGATCATGCTCCTCGTCTGGGCGTTCTACGGTCGCGAGCACCGGACCGGCTACGACCGCGAGTACGAGCAGGAGCCGCCGACGGACTCCGAGCCTGCCCTCGTTCCACCGCTCCTGCGACAGACCACCGACGTCGGCTCGCAGGAGTTCACCGCGACGCTGTTCGACCTGATCCGCCGCGGCCGCTACCGGTCGTCGCCCGTCGGCACGGAGAAGAAGACCTGGGGCGGGCTCAGGCACGAGACGGTCTCGGACCTCCTCGTCGCGCCGGGCGACCAGTCCGTCGCACTGGCCGACTTCGAGGAGCCCGTCGCCGCGGTGATCGACTCCGTCGTCGACGCCGACGGCGAGCGGCTGAGCGAGTTCCGGGAGAAGATCGAGGCGCACCGCTCGTCGAACGCCGAGCGCTTCACGAGCTTCAAGACGAAGGCGTCGGCCGCGATCGACGCGCGCAAGTGGTTCACGGACGCGGGCGGGGGTGCGATCGGCCTGGCGCTGGCGCTGTTCGTGCTCGCGGCGATCGTCCTCCTCTGGGTCGGAATCGACGGCTGGCGGCCCGGGACGCCGCGCTGGAGCGACGTCGTCCTCGTCGCGCTCGGCGGCTGCGCGATCGCCAACGCCGTCCTGATGGTGCTGGCGTTCACCCGCGTGCGGCTCTGGCGGCGCCGGACGAAGGCGGGGCAGGTCGAGGCCGAGCGCTGGGATGCCTTCCGCCGCTACCTGACAGACTTCCCGCGCCTGCAGGAGGCCCCGCCGGCGACGCTCGAGCTGTGGGAGCGCTTCCTCGTCTACGGGATCGCGTTCGGGATCGCCGAACGCGTGCTCCAGGGCGCGCAGCTGCACATGCCGCAGGAGCTGCACGACCGGAGCTCGATCTACTGGATCACGCCGTACGGCGACCTCGGCTCCGGAGCGACCTCGCTCGGGATCAGCGACCTCTCCGCCGGCTTCGGATCGGCGCTGACACCCCCGTCGTCCTCGGGTTCAGGCGGAGGTTTCTCGGGCGGCGGCGGAGGCGGTGGCGGCGGAGGCGGAGGAGGCGCTTGGTGAGGATTCGACACGTCGCCGCGACCGACACGGCGGGTTCTTCCGCGCTCTATGCCCAGCCCATGTCGGTGTAGCCCGACGTCGTCGGCGCCGAGACGATCAGCAGCGTCACCGGTTGCGCCTCGTCGTTCCGGACCGTGCGCATGAGCGTCGGCGACACTCGCACGAGCGTCCCCGCGGGCGCCGGATGGTCCTCGCCGTCGACCACCATCACGGCGCTGCCCTCGAGCACGATGAAGACCTCCTCCTGGTCGCGCTCGAGCTCGTTGTGCTCGGGGATCGAGTAGCCCTGCTCGATCTCGACCACGTTCAGGCCGAACGAGCCGACGCCGAGGCCGCGCCGCACGAGCTGCCAGCGGCCGTTCCGCTCGAACTCGCCCAGATGCCCGATCGTGAACCCGTCGGCCACGGGCGGACCATACGGCAGGGACGGACCCCGCGCCCCGGGGTCCGCCCCACCGATTCGTCTACGCGAGCCCGTTCGCCTGCAGGAACGTCTTCGCGACGGCCGCAGGCGTCTTCTTGTCGACCGCAACCGCCTTGTTCATCGCGATCATCGCGGGGATGGTCAGCTTCGCACTGACCGCGTTGACCGTCCTCGTGAACTTCGTCCCATACGCCGCGACCAGCTTCTTCGACACGATCGGCGCGACGTTCTGGAAGCCGAAGATGTGCTTGTCGTCGATCAGCGCGGTGTACTTCGGGTTGGCCAGCGCCGGTTCGGTCGTGAACACATCGCCGCCGGTGACCTTCCCCGAGTCGATCAGCTTCGTGACGGGGATCGTCCCGAGCTGGACGAACTTGATCTTCTTCAGCCCGTAGATCTGCTTCAGCCCGAGCAGGCAGGTGATTCGCTTGTCGCACTCGGGATAGCCGGCGTACGACAGGTTCGGCACCTTCTTCAGGTCGGAGATCTTCTTCAGGCCGTACTTCTTCGCCGTCGACGTCAGCACCGTGAACGAGTCGGCGTCGAAGAACGGCGTCTGCTTGAGCAGGGTGAAGCCCCGCTTCTCCTCGAACGCCTTCGCTGCGGCATAGGTCGCCGCCGCCGTCTTCGGCGCAGGCTTCACGCCCGCGATGTTCAGGGCGAGGACGCCGGTGTACTCCGGCGCGAAGTTGACCTTTCCGCTCGTCAGCGCCGTGTCGAGCAGCTCCGAGCTCCCGATGTTCTCCTTGTAGGCCACCTTGTAGCCCTTCGCCTCAAGCGCCTGCTTGTAGAGCTGGCCGAGGACGAAGGCCTCGGTGAAGTTCTTCGTGCCGACCGTGATCGTCGGCGTCGCGGTCGTCGTCGCGTTGGCAGTCCCGCCTAAGACGATCGGGATCGCCAACGCCAGTGCGAAGGCGGCCTTGACGGCGCGCCGAGCGTGCTTGCGTACCACTGCGTGCTCCTTTCTGGGAGAGGACCTGGGCACCCTATGCAACGAGCTCAGTCCGCCGGAACGTCATGACCTGCGAAAAGCTTCCTGACCAGGGCCAGGATCACCGCCACGCCGAAGGCGATCAGCGACACGACGAGCGACGCGCCGACGACGCCGGAGAGGTGGTACGTCGCCTGGTTGACGATGATGTCGCCGAGCCCGCCGCCACCCGCAATCGCGGCGATCGTCGCGGTCGCGATGATGAAGACGGCCGCGATCCGGATCCCGGCGATGATCAGCGGCATCGCCAGCGGCAGCTCGATGCGAAGCAGGATGTCGCGGCCGCTCATTCCCATGCCCCGCGCCGCCTCGACGATGTTCCGGTCGACCCCCTCGATCCCGGAGTAGGCGTTCGTCAGGATCGGCGGGACGCCGAGCACGACCAGCGCGGCCATGTTGTTCACGAAGAAGTGCTGGGAGACGAGCAGCGCGAAGGCGATCAGGACGAGGCTCGGCAGCGCCCGGCCGAGATTCGACACGCTGATCGCGATGAAGGACCCGCGGCGCAGGTGCCCGAGCACGACCCCGAGCGGCAGTGCGAGGAGCAAGGCGATCCCGATCGCCGCACCCGACAGCTCCAGGTGCTCCGCCGACTTGTGCCAGAGCAGGCCGGGATGGTCGACGACGAACCTGATCGCGTCGGGGAACGTGCCCCAGCTGAACGAGTCGGCCAGGACGCGGATCACGCGTTCCTCCACGGCGTCAGCGCACGTCCGAGGAGGACGAGGAGCGCGTCGGCGGCCAGGGCAAGCAGGATCGCCAGGCCGCCGGCGGCGATGATCTCCGTCTTGAAGATGTCCTGGGTGATGCCGATGTAGATCGGCCTCCCCAGCCCCTCCGGGATCACGAAGGCCGCGATCGTGGCGATCGAGATCGTCGACACGGTGGCGATCCGCACGCCGGCCATGATCGACGGGACCGCGAGCGGGAGCTCGACGCGGGCCAACGTCTGCAGCCGCGAGAGGCCCATGCCGCGGGCGGCTTCACGAACGTCCGCAGGCACTCCCTTCAGCCCTTCCAGGATGTTCCGGTAGAGGATCAGCAGTGTGTAGCTCACGAGCGCGACCTCGACCGTTGTCACGGTCAGGCCGGTGAGCGGCACGAGCAGCTGGAACAGCGCGAGGCTCGGGATCGTGTAGAGGAAGTCGGAGAAGAGCCCGATCGGCTGGTCCGCGCGCCGGTATCGGTAGGCGACGAGAGCGGCGGCGAACGCAAGGACGAAGCCGATCGCAACGGCGATCACGGCCAGCTTGATGTGCTGGAGGAGCGCGGGCTGGAGGGTGTCCGACCAGTGGTCCGCGACCCACCCGGTGCAGAAGGTGTGGTTCTCGGTCTCGCATTTCGACCCCTGGCCGAAGTTCGGGATCACGGGGGCCTGAGCGATGAGGGCGAACGCGTTCACAGCTCGGAGAGGACGCGCCCGACCCGGGCGACCGAGAGCAGGCCGATCGGCGTCCCGCCGGCGTCGACGACGACGAGGGGATCGGCTCCTTCGGACATCATCAGCGAGAGGGCGTCCCTGAGCGTGGTCGATCCCGGGGCCTGCGGGCCTGCCGGTGGCGGCCCGTCGAGCGGCTCGAGCTCGATCTCCTCCAGGCGTCGAAGGGCGAGGCGTTTCAACCCTCGGTCGGCGCCGACGAAGCGCGCGACGAAGTCGTCGGCGGGGTGCGCGAGCATGTGGTCGGGGGTGTCGTACTGGGCGAGGTGACCGCCTTCGCGCATGATCGCGATCCGGTCGCCGAGCTTGATCGCCTCGTCGATGTCGTGCGTGACGAAGATCACGGTCTTCCGCACGTCCTCGTGCAGGCGGAGGAACTCGAGCTGCAGGCGGTCCCGGGTGATCGGGTCGAGTGCGCCGAACGGCTCGTCCATCAGCATCAGCGGCGGATCGACCGCCAGCGCCCGGGCGAGCCCGACGCGCTGCCGCTGGCCCCCGGAGAGCTGGGTCGGATAGCGGCCGGCGTAGTCCTGCTCGAGCCCGACCAGCTCGAGCAGCTCGGCCGTGCGCTCGCCGATCCGCTTCTTCGGCCAGCCGAGCAGGCGCGGGACGGTGGCGATGTTCTCCGCGATCGTCATGTGCGGGAAGAGGCCGACCTGCTGGATCACGTAGCCGATCCCGCGGCGCAGCTCGACGGCGTCCTGCTCGCGGATGCTCGTGCCGTCGATCGTGATGTCCCCCTCGTCGAGCTCGATCAGCCGGTTGACGAGCTTCATCGCGGTCGTCTTCCCGGCGCCGGACGGCCCGACGAGCACGCAGATGTCGCCTGCCGGGATGGTCAGCGACAGATTCTCGACCGCGGCCTGGTCGCGCCCCTCGTAGCGTTTCGTGACCCGGTCGAAGACGATCTCGGCGGCCGCAGTCCGGCTCATCCCCGGAGCCTAGATGCCTCCCACCAGCCCGTGGCCTCGTCGGGGCCGGGCGGATCGAGCAGCGTCTCGGCAACCTCGTCCGCATTCGGCTGGCCGGACGCCCGCACGGAAGCGGCGGCTGCCTCGACGTCGTCGTCGGTGCGCAGGAGGTCGACGCCGGGCCGAGCATCGCCCAGTACGCACCGGGTCGCCCTCGCACGGCCGCGGTCGGCGTTGCCGCGCAGGAACCGAACGGGTGCGGCCAGCGCGAGAAGACGGTCGAACGTCTCGGCGGGATATGTCCCGGTGACCACGTCGCCGAGGACGACCATCCGATGCTCCGCCGCGAGCGGGGGTCGGCCAGAACCGCTTCGAGCGCTTGCAGGTTGCCGTGGATGTCCGCGAGCGCGGCCGTCGGCATGGTGGCCGAGCCTACCCGGGAAGCAAGTAACACAGTGTTACAAGCACCTGATTCGGCGCAGCCGCGCGGCGGACGGCCAAGTGACACTGTGTTACAAGCGGTGTCCGGCCGACGACCCAGACCGTAAGCTCCGCGCATGCCGGGAGTCGTCGTGCTGGGCGGGGGATCGACGGGCGAGCACTTCTGCGGCGCGCTCCGCCGCCTCGATGCCGGGGTCGAGATCACGCTGGTCGAGTCGGCGCTCGTCGGCGGCGAGTGCTCGTACTTCGCGTGCATGCCGTCGAAGACGTTGCTGCGCGCACCGGAGCTGCGGGCGGCGGCCGAGCGCGCCCCCGGCGTCGACACCGGCCCGCTCGATCCGGAGGAGATCTTCGGCTGGAGAGACTGGCAGGTGTCCGACTGGGACGACGCCGGACAGGCGCAGTGGCTCGACGACCACGGCATCGTGCTCGTGCGCGGCGCCGGCCGTGTTTCGAGGCCAGGGGTGGTGGAGGCCGACGGGCACGAGATCGAGTACGACCGGCTCGTGGTCGCGACCGGCTCCGTCCCGGTGAGCCCGCCGATCGACGGACTCGACCGGATCGAGTCGTGGACGACGAGGGACGCGACGTCGGCGCACAGCGTGCCTGAGAGCCTGATCGTCCTCGGTGGAGGCGTCGCCGGCTGCGAGCTGGCCCAGCTCTACCGCCGCCTGGGGGCGGACGTGCGGATCGTCCAGCGCGGCGACCGCCTGATGCCGCGCGTCGATCCCGACGCAGCGGAGCTGCTCCACGCGGCGTTCGAGGAGGAAGGGATCGAGGTCATCCTCCGGGCGGACGTGCGCGAGATCAGGGACAGTGACGCCGGGGCCGCCCCTCGGGTTCGGCTCGGGCTCGCGGACGGCCGGGAGCTCACCGCCGAACGGCTACTCGTGGCGGCCGGCCGCAGGCCGAACGCCGAGGGCCTCGGACTGGAGCAGCTCGGCGTGGAGATCTCCCCGCACGGGATCGAGGTCGACGACGGCCTGCGGGCGGCCGACCGCGTCTGGGCGATCGGCGACTGCACCGGCATCGCGTTGTTCACCCACGTCGGGAAGTACCAGGCGCGCGTCGCCGCCCGGAACGTCGCAGGCGGCGCCGCCAAGGCCGACTACCGCGCCGTACCGGCCGTTGCGTTCACCGACCCGCAGGTCGCGATGGTCGGAGACACGCAGCGGGAAGGCCTGGTCGCCGCCCGCTGGGAGATGACCGACACGCCCCGGGCGTCCACGTACGAGAAGCCGCGCCGCCCCGGCTTCGTCAAGGTCGCCGCCGACCCGCACCGGGGGGTCGTCGTCGGTGCGGTCGCGGTCGGGCCGGAGTCCGGCGAGTGGTGCCAGCAGCTGACGCTCGCGATCCGCGCCGAGGTGCCGGTCGAGGTGCTCCGCGACGTCATCCAGCCGTTCCCCACCTTCTCCGAGGCCGTGTTCTACGCCCTCCAGGAGCTTCCGCTCTGATCGAGCGCGTCGTCGTCGCATCCGACCGCTCGGAGACGGCCTCGCACGCCGTCTCGTGGGCCGCGGAGCTGGCGCGCCGGTTCGAGGCGTTGTTGACGGTCGTTCAGGTCTTCGTGCCGGGACCACCTCCCGCGGGCGCCGAGACCGACCTTGCGGTGTACGCCGAGCAGGTCGCCGGACGCGGCACGCGCGCACGCGTCACCGCGGGCGACGATCCCGCCGCCCTGATCGTCGCCGCCGCCGAGGCCGAAGGCGCCGACGTCCTCGTCGTGGGAAACATCGGGATGAGCGGACGCAGGGAGTTCCTGCTCGGCAATGTCCCGAACCGCGTCTCGCACAGCGCGCGCTGTACGGTCGTGATCGTGAACACCGCGGACGGACCCAAGCGCCGCCGCCCGTGGAGCCGCTCATGACGTCGCTCACCTTCGACTCGCACCCGTCGGGGACGCCACCGGTTGCCCCCGACCCTCGACTGCGGAGCTGTCGATGACCGAGCTCGCCGGCGGCCACCTGACGGCACGGGCCGCGCAGATCGCCGCGATCATCGCCAAGCACGGCCTGAAGGCGGCGAAGGAGGAAGACAGCGCGCGCCCCGCGCGGTTGCGCGCCGCGCTCGAGGAGCTCGGCCCCACCTTCTGCAAGCTGGGCCAGATCCTCTCCACGCGCCCGGACCTGATCCCGCCCGACCTCGCCGACGAGCTCGCCCGTCTCCAGGACCGGGTGCCCCCGCTCAGCGAGGCCGAGGTCGTGCAGGTGATGGAGGAGGAGCTCGGCGTCCCCTGGGAGGATGTCTTCGAGAGCATCGAGGCCGAGCCGCTCGCGGCCGGCACCATCGGAGAGGTGCACCGCGCCAGGCTCGAGGGCGGCAAGCGCGTCGTGGTCAAGGTGCAGCGTCCAGGCGCCGCCGAGGAGATCGAGCGCGACCTCGGGCTGTTCGCGCTCTTCGCCGAGAAGGCCGAGGGCCGCGAAGCGCTGTCCGGCCTGGTCGACATCCCGGCGGTCGTCGAGCACCTCTCGTCGTCGCTCCGCCGCGAGCTCGACTTCCGCGAGGAAGCGGCCAACCTCGAGCGGATGCGCGAGGTGCTGGCCGACTTCGCCCACCTCGACGTCCCCGCAGTGCACGAGCGGCTGACGACGAGGCGGCTGCTCGTGATGGACGAGATCCAAGGCGTCCCGCTGCGCGAGGCGCCGGCGGGCGACGACCGCCGCCGTGCCGCCCGGGAGCTGCTGGACGCCTTCTACCGCCAGGTGCTGACCGAGGGGTTCTTCCACGCCGACCCCCACCCCGGGAACCTTCTCTGGGCCGACGGCCGGATCTTCCTGCTCGACCTCGGCATGGTCGGGACCCTGGACGAGGAGACGCGAGGCCTACTGCTCCTCCTCCTGCTGGCGTTCTGGCGCGAGGACGCCGAGTTCCTGGCCGACCTCCTGCTCATCCTGGGCGAGCCGCAGGGAGACGTCGACCTCGAGTCGCTGCGGGCGGACCTGGCGGAGTACGTCGGTCAGTTCAGGGTCGCCTCGTTCGGCGACATCGAGCTCGGGCCGATGCTCGACGTGCTGATCGAGATCGCCGCGCGGCACGGCATCCGCCTGCCCGGCTCGCTGGCGATGACGGCGAAGGCGTTCAGCCAGATGCAGCTGGCGGTGGGCGAGCTGGATCCGACGCTCGATCCGTTCTCTGCGGTGAGCGGTTTTCTGTTCCGCCTGCTGCGCACGCGCGTCGGTGGTGCGCTGGACCCGCAGAAGGCCGTCTACGAGGTCCAGAAGCTGAAGCTGCGAACGAGCCGCCTGATCGAGGGGATCGAACGGCTGACCGGGGCGCGCCCCGGGCCCGGGCTGCAGATCGAGCTGCGCGGCAGCAGGACCCTCGAGGAGGCGATCAGGCGCGCCGGACGCCGCATCGCACTCGCCTTCGGGGGCGGTGCCGCCCTGCTCGCCGCCGTCCTCGCGGCCGCGGCCTCCTCGATCGAACTCTGGGTGCCGATCACGCTCGGCATCGTCGCGGGGATCGCGGGCGTCGTCCTGGCGCTCGACCTCGCCAGAAAGACCTAGAATGCCCGCCTCTCGCGTCCGGGACAGGCTCGGCCTGTCCCGGACGCAGGCTAACGGAGCCGTGCGCGGACGCGCCGCTCGAGCACGATCGCGAGCAGCGACATCAGCGCACCGATGACCAGACGCTCGACCGGCCGCACGATGCGACGCACGGGCGAAGCCTACGTGTTGCCACTTGTGTCCACGTCGCTGGCCGAGTAGAGTCGCCGCGATTTCGCAGGCGAGCCCTCTCCCGGCGTTCTGCGCGGCCTCACGGCCGCGCAGCCCTTTTCTAGGCTGGACGTCATGAAGTTCGTGGTCGGATCCGACGACGACGGTGCCGCGCTCGACGCGGCCGTCGAGCGGCTCCGGCAGGCCGGCCACGACGTGGACATCCTCGAGCGAGATCAGTGGCCCGACGTCGCCGCACGAGTCGCCGACGCCGTCGCGAGCGGTCGTGCGGACCAGGGCGTCCTCTTCTGCTGGACCGGGACCGGCACGGCGATGGCGGCGAACAAGGTGCGCGGTGTACGGGCCGCCCAGGCCTGGGATCCTTGGATCGCGGAGGGCGCCCGGCGGTGGAACGACGCGAACGTCCTCGTGATGAGTCTCAAGCGCACGGACCCCGGGACCGCCCGTGCGATCGTCGACGCCTGGCTCTCGGTCGAAGCGCCGGACGAGGACGAGCTCGACAACATCCGCAAGCTCGACCGACCGTGACCGTCGCCGGCGACCTTCGCCTCGGTCCGGTCGGCGAACCGGGCGGCTGGCTCACGCCGGGGCGGTGACCGGCAGGAGCGCCTCCAGCTCGGCGAGCGAGACGACGTCGGCGAAGCCGTTGTGGAGCGTGACGAAGGTGACCCTGGCGATCTCGTCCCGGTCGACGACCAGCCCGTCCGGCCCCGTCAGGTCGAACGTCTCGACGGCGTCCGTGACGAAGTAGCAGCGGTAGCCGCGCGCCTTCGCCGCACGCGCGGTCGTGTCGCAGCACTTCTGGGTCTGCATGCCGCACACGACGACCGTGTCGATGCCGGCCACCCTCAGGATCGCGTCGAGCTCGGTCTCGTGGAACGAGTCGGCCTCGTGCTTGACCACGCGCGGCTCGCCGGTGATCGGGGCGACGGACTTGTGGATCTCGAAGCCGGGCGCACCCCGCTGGAAGCCGCCCTTGCCCGGCTCACGGCGGGCGTGCTGGACGTGCACGACGAGCATCCCGGCCTCGCGCGCGAGCTTCAGCAGCGACTGTGCGCTCCGGACGAACCGCTCCCGAGGCTCGCGCGGCGGCAGCCAGTAGTCGTTCTGGATGTCCACCAGGACGAG
>JBLMYA010000014.1:0-3151 GCA_050258035.1 Verrucomicrobiota bacterium | reverse complement strand
ACGTGGACATCTCCGCGGTCGAGCCACGCAAGCGGCAGGCCTGCTTCGCCCACGCGAGCCAGGACCCCGGCGAGTTCTACGCCCACCACGAGCGGATGCACGGGTTCCGCGGGCTCGAAGCTGGGTGTGCCCTCGCCGAAGCCTTCGCACGCCACCCGCAGGGTACGGCCGGCCGCGGTATTCCCTGAGCGGGCGGCGAGGCCCGTCCCGGACGTCCTTGAAAGCCCCGACGGCCAAAGACGTCCGCTGCTGCGTCTAAAGCTCGATGACCCGGGTTCGTCGCGTTCTGATGGCGCTGCCGTGCACGGCCGCCGTGGTCGGTTCTGCGAGCCTCCTCGGCGGCGAGGAACGGCCGGGCGGCTGCTTCGTCGTTCGCGAGGCGCGAATCTTCGACGGCGAGAAACGACTCCCCGCCCCGCAGGACGTCTCGGTCTGCAACGGTAGGATTCTCGCGGTCGGCCGACGCCTCGAGGTCGCCGCGGGAACGCAGGAGGTCCGGGCGGGCGGCCACACCCTTCTGCCCGGCTTGATCGACTCCCACACTCACGACTGGGGCGACTCGGCCCGGCAGGCGATCCTCTTCGGCGTCACGACGGAGCTGAACATGGGCGCCCGCCCGGAGTTCGTGTCCGAGCTCAGGCGCGCCGAGAACGAGAAGCGGGCGTCTGACGCCGCCCAGGTGCTCTCCGCGGGCAACGTCGTGACTCCGCCCAAGGGGCACGGCACCGAATACGGCCTGCCGGTCCCCACACTCGCCGGTGCGTCGGACGCGCAGGCGTTTGTCGACTCTCGCCTGGCCGAGGGCAGTGACTACATCAAGATCATCCTCGAGGACGGCCACGTGTGCCACCTCGACTACGCGAGGCTGTCGCCGACGGAGCTCTTCGCCTCCGTCGTAGCGGCACACAGACGCGGCAGGCTCGCCGTCGTGCACGTCAGCTCCCAGGAGGCGGCCCGAGAGGCGATCACGGCCGGGGCAGACGGCATCGCTCATCTCTTCGCGGATACGGCTCCGCGGGCCGAGTTCGTCCAGCTCATGCGGGACCGTCATGCCTTCGTCATCACAACCCTGGGCGCAATCCAGTCCGGTCTGGGAACGCCCGCCGGCCTGTCCCTGCTCGCCGACGCGCGGCTTCTCGGCTTCCTGGCCGCCGATGCTCGTGCGCACTTGAAGGAAACGCTGCCCTTCAAGTGCGCCGGAGATCTCGCGAACGCCTTCAACGCCGTGAACGCGCTCCACGACGCCGGCGTTCCGATCCTGGCGGGCACCGATGCCCCGGCGCCGGGGAGCTGGAACGGCGCGAGCCTGCACGGCGAGCTCGAACTCCTCGTCAGGGCCGGCCTCGCCCCCGCTGACGCGCTGGCGGCGGCGACCTCCGTTCCGGCACGCGTCTTTCATCTGGAGGATCGCGGACGCGTGGCGGCGGGCTACCGTGCCGATCTCGTTCTGGTACGCGGCGACCCCACCCTCGACGTCACGGCGACGCGCGACATCGTCGCCGTGTGGAAGGCCGGGGTGGCTCTTCGTCGCGCGCTACCGCCTCCGAAGCCTCGACGGTCAGCTCGATGCTCATGGCCCGGCGCCCCAGCAGGTCGCTCGCCAAACAGCGCCATCAGCCTTCCCAGGCTGGCAGCGGATGCCACGAGCCGTCTGGCGATCGGCCGCCGTCTGTCTCGAACGGTGCCTCGCGGGCCGCTCTCAGAGCCGGAGCAGGATGCGCAGGCGGTCCTCCACCGAGGCCATCGTTTGGCGGTCGACCGTGCCCCGACGCTCGACGAGCCGCTCGACGGACACCGACCGCACGGCGTCGCACAGGATCGCGGTGGGGACCTTGACGCCCCCCTCCGGTGGAGAGACGGGCACGTGGCTCGGCACGCTGCGTATGGTCGAGGTCATCGGAAGGACGATGACGAGGCCCGCCGGACCCCGGTTGAACAGGTCTTCGGAGACCACGAGAACGGGACGTCGACCTGCCTGCTCGTGGCCACGCGTCGGGCTGAGATCGGCGAGCCAAACCTCACCGCGCGCGGGAGCGCTCATTTCCGCTTCCGGCTCCGTCTCGAGCGAGACCGCCCCCGGTAGATCCTGCGCCCCTCCGCCACGGCCAGCCCGTCGGGAAGAGCGACGTCCCACTCCCGCCGCTCGTCTTCGACGGCTTTCCACGTCCGCGCGTCGGCCCTCAGGCTCGCGTAGGCTGCGTTGACCTGCTCGAGGAAGCGTTGTCGACGGAGGGTCTCGACCGCTTCGTCGAGAAGGACCAGCATCGACTTCCCCTCGGCCTTCGAGATCTCTCGAAGAATGCCGTGAGCGGCGGCGCTGATCCGGGTCGTTCCGTAGCTCATGTTGTACTCGGGACAGACTACCAATCTGTATACCGCTTTGTCAACAGCTGGCGAGTCAGGGCCGACTCAGAGCCGGACCAGGAGGCACCGACCAACGCTCCGCGTCGGCGCGGTGTCACTCATAGCGCAGCGCCTCGATCGGGTCCTGTCGGGCCGCCTTGAGCGCGGGCCACAGGCCGAAGACGAGACCCACGGCCGTCGACACGCCGAAGCCCAGCAGGATCGCCCAGGGAGGGGCGGCAGCCTGGAAGTCGAAGGCCAGGCGGGCCACGAGCGCCGCACCGAGTCCCACTGCGATGCCGATGCCCCCGCCGACACCGGTGAGCGTGACCGCCTCCACCAGGAACTGCAGCGCCACGTCGCGCCGGGTGGCCCCGAGCGCCTTGCGCAGGCCGATCTCGCGAGTGCGCTGGGTCACGTTGACGAGCATGATGTTCATGACCCCCACCCCGCCGACGAGTAGGGCGATGCCCGCGACCACGAGCATCGCCGCGGCGACCCCACCGGTGATCTGCTGGAAGTTCTTCAGCAATCCCACCGTGGTGTAGATCGCGAAGTCGTTGTCCTGGCCCGGGCGAAGGCCGCGGCGCACGCGCAGGATGCCCGTCTCCTCCTCGATCAAGGCGTCGTAGTCCTCGGGGCGTCGGGGCACGGTCGCGATGTGGATCGTGTCGCCCCCGCCGTTCTTCACCTGCGGGAACTGCTCGTCGAAGGCGGTGATCGGGATCGCGATGTAGTTGTCGTTGCTGCCGGCCCCCAGCAGGTTGCCCTTCTTCTCGAAGACACCCACCACCCGGTAGGCCGCGCC
>JBLMYA010000013.1:0-8252 GCA_050258035.1 Verrucomicrobiota bacterium | reverse complement strand
AGCGGAGGGGGTGGGATTCGAACCCACGAGGGACCCAAAGGCCCCTAACGGTTTTCGAGACAACGGTTCTCTGCGGTTCTTGCCCGCAAATCGCGCACACAGGGAACCGTGCGCACCACTTCGCGCACCACTGTCAGCATGTGCAACGAATCGTCGCCAGGCGACACGCAACTGACACGCGCTCAGCGCTGCGAGGGTCGCTTGCATGGGAAGCGGCGCTTTGGATCAGGCGCTCGCTCTTTGCGCAAAGCGGCAGGCGTCGACGCCCGTAGCTGTCAGGCGGCTGTTGCGATCTCGGTCGTTATAGGGATTGCCCGTGCGACGACGTCGCGGACCGGTGAACGTGACTCCGCCCGCTGAACGATCTCGCGGAGCTGATCCTCGGTGGCGTTGCTTGCCGCCAGCTGTATGCGTACTCGGAGTGTGAGAGGACCAGGATGGACCGAGTCATCGACCCCGAGGATGCCGCGGAAGTCTGATTCGCTATCCACCGTAACCTCCAGGTCTGTGACCTCGACGCCATCACGGGCGGCCTCCATCGCCACGAGCGTGGCGTCACAGGAGGCGAGTGCGGCACGCAGCAACCATGCTGGCGTGGGAGCTGTGGCGCCCCCGCCAACTGACGTGGACATGTCACTGATCAAGCCTCCCTTCGGGCCCTCCACACGAAAACGGAGACCTTCTTCACGGACGGCGGTCGCGGCCGCGTCGGTATCAACGGCCGCCTCCGGGTGCTCGGTGAGGTGGCGGGATGCTCCCTCAATTGCGCTGCGAATCGATTCCACTTCGCACCTCTTTCTGGTGGCTGGCGAAAGGTGGCGCCCACACGCCCTGATCCCTACTTGCTGGGGGTGATAACCGCATGCGAAATCTGTTTCGGCTAAACCGGCTTGACGGCAAGTACCGAGACGCTCTTCACCCCGTACTTCGCGCTTGCGTTGACGGCGCGCTCTGAGATGAACTCGTACGGGTTGTCTCGGATCGTCTCGATCCGCAGACCGGCGCCTTCGATCGCTTCCCGGTAGGCGTCAACCTGGGCGGCACCGCCGATGCAAGAAGCCCAGAGGTCGGCGTCGCAGACGATGCTCTCCTTCATTTGCTGCTCGCTGACGATGTCAGCGATCGCCAAACGGCCGCCGGGCTTCAGCGCGCCGGCTGCCTCGGCAAAGACCCGCTCCTTCTCCGGGGCCAGGTTGATCACTCCATTCGAGATCACGCAGTCGCAGCTCGCCTCCTCAACCGGCAGATCCTCGATCCGTCCCTCGCGGAGCTCCACCTGTGAGTAGCCGCCTTTGTCCGCGATCCTCCTGGCCTTCTCCAGCTGCTCGACCGTGAAGTCGATTCCCACCACCTGTCCGGACGGGCCCACGCGCTCGGCAGCGAAGAAGACGTCCATGCCGGAGCCGCTGCCTAGGTCGACGACGCTCTCACCGTCCGCAAGCTCGGCCAGGTCAAAGAAGTAGCCGACGCCGGCGAACGATTCGATCGCTCTTGCGGGGATGCGGTCGAGGACGTCCGCCGGGTAGCCGAGCCGCTCGGCAAGGGGACGGCCCAACTCGAAGTGGTACCTGCCCGCTGGCTCCTCGGCAACGTGCCGGTACATGTCCTTGACCTTTCCCTCGAGCTCCTGGGTATCAACGGAAGCTTCCATTTGCTCCTCCTCGATCGCTGTTAGCTCGGCTGGGTCGTTGGCATGCCGGCCCCTTGACGCCGCCACCAGATCCCAAGCAGCGTCGAGGGCACGCAGTAGTTCGTAGCGGTGACCAGTCCGCAGACCCCGACTAGGACGGCTCCCAAGACCAGTCCCGCCGTCATCTGGTCAAAGGCGAAGAGAAGGCCGACCGCAAGCAGCCAGACCGTCGCTAGCTTGAAGGCGTGGCGGCGGGGCCGCGGGTTGGGCGGCAATTCCGGGGCCCCGCTTAGCTGACGGAGACCGTGGTTCCAGATCAGGTCGAAGGGATGGCGTTTGGTCCAGCCGGCCACGGCCCCAATGGGCACAACGGCGAAGACCAGCGCGGCTGATTGAAGGACTAGGCCGGTGATGACGAGCGCCAGGCAAAGCGCGGTCGAAAAGCGCAGACCCCAGCGGAGAGCCCGGCTCTCCTCCTGGGTCAGGCTGTAGCCCTGGACGTCGAGGTTGGCGTCCGTCCAGCTCATTCGTCATGCAGCCCTGCTTCGCCCGGACTTGGTCTCGGCGAGCTGCCACTCGGGCCAGCCGTCCTCGAGCCTCCGCGCCTGGCGCCCGGCGGCCCGCAGCTGTCGCACCGCCTCGTGCGCGTAAGCGCAGAAAGGCCCGCGGCAATAGGCGATGACCTCACGCGCCGCCGGTAGCTCCGCGAGACGCCGCTCGAACTCGTCGATGGGAATCGATCGAGCGCTCTCGATGTGCCCGGCAGCGAACTCCTCCGCCGGACGAACGTCGACCAGGACCACATCGCCTTGACGCAGCCGCGCTCGCAACTCGTCCCGCCCGATGCCCTCGACCTCCTCGCCGAGGTATCTGCGGGCTGCGCGTTCCACTTCGGCGAGCTGGGCGGTCGAGGCGTCGCGAAGAGTCAGCCAGACACTCAGCGCTCGCTCACCCGCGAGCTCGTAGCGAACGCGGTTTCCCTCGCGCTCACGATCGACCAGCCCCGCCCCGTGCAGTGCCTGCAGGTGCTGCGAGGTGTTGGCGATCGACTGACCGCTGAGGCGGGCGAGATCATCGACGGTGCGGGGCGCCTGAGCGAGCAGCTCGAGCAGTTCCAGGCGGCGGGGGCTGGCAAGCGCCTTCCCCATCACCGCGATCGCCTCGAAGACCGCGCCCTTTGTCCGCTCGGACTCCATATCTGTTATTCAATAGATTACTTGATTACTTGGATTTCCGTCCCCTGATCGGAGGCACCGATGTATTTCCGCCAGCTCCTCAACGATCAGACCGCCTGTGCCTCCTACCTGCTCGGCTGCAAGAGCCGCAGCAAGTTCGCGGTTGTCGATCCGCATGTCGACCTGGTCGATGACTACATCGCGCTGGCAGAGGCCCAGGGCATCCCGATCGTCGCTGTCTTCGAGACCCACCTGCAGGCCGACCACGTCTCCGGCCTGCCGGAGCTGGTCGCGCGGACGCGCGCAACCCCCTACCTGCCCGAAGGCGCCGGCGCGGACTTCAACAATCACGCGGTTGCCGATGGCGAGGTCGTCGAGCTCGGCAACACCGAGCTGCAGGCGATTGCCACCCCGGGCCACGCCGCGGCCCACCACGCCTACCTGGTCACCGACAGGACGAGAGCCGATGAGCCCTGGATGGTTCTCACCGGCGACGCGCTGCTTGTCGGCGATGCCGGGCGGCCCGACCTTCATGCCCGCGGCGAGCAGACCGTCGAGCAGATGGCCGGCACCCTCTATCGCTCGCTCACCGAGAGGCTTCTGACCCTCCCGGATCACATCGTCCTCTACCCGGCTCACTACTCGGGTTCGGTCTGCGGCCGTGGGCTCTCGTCGAATCCGATCTCAACAGTGGGCTTCGAGCGCCGCCACAACAACGCGCTTCAGTTCGATTCCGAGGAGGCCTTCGTCGAGGCTCTGACCAAGGACATCCCGCCGGCGCCCGAGCACCAAGCCGAGATCATTGCCGCCAACCGCGCGGGCCGGCCTCGCGTGGGGATCAGTTGAGCCACCGGCGCGTCGAGCTGGGACTGGGCGAGAACGCGGCCCAGTTCACTCTCCTGGTTGCGGTCAACGCCCTGGTCGGGGCGATGGTCGGCCTCGAGCGCTCGACCCTGCCGCTGATCGGCGCCGACAACTTCGCGGTCGGCTCGACGGTCGCGGTCCTCTCCTTCATCGTCGCCTTCGGACTGGCGAAGTCGCTGACCAACCTCGCCGCCGGGGCGCTCGCCGATCGGGTCGGGCGGCTTCGGCTCCTGATCATGGGCTGGTCCCTCGCACTGCCAGTTCCCCTGCTGATCGCTGTAGCGCCAAGCTGGGGATGGGTCGTGGCTGCCAACCTCTTCCTCGGCGTCAACCAAGGGCTCGCCTGGTCGATGACGGTGCTGATGAAGATCGACCTTGTCGGGCCGAAGCGCCGCGGGCTGGCCCTGGGTCTGAACGAGTCGGCTGGCTACGGTGGTGTTGCCCTGGCGGCCGCCGCCAGCGGCTGGCTCGCCGGTGCGTTCGTGGCTCGAGACGTGCTGGTGATCGCCGGCTTCGTCGTCGCCGTGACGGCGCTCGCGATCAGCATCCTCTTCGTCCGAGACACTGGAGCACACGTCGCCCTCGAGCAGGCTCGTCACCACACCGGCGCCGACCGGAGCGCTCCGCGACTGCACGATGCCTTCCTCACCACCTCCTTCCGCAACCCCGGGCTTCGCGCCTGCTCCCAGGCCGGCCTGGTCAACAACCTGAACGATGCCCTCGCCTGGGGGCTGGTCCCGCTCTTTCTCGCCGCCGACGGCGCCAGTCCTGGTCAGATCGGCCTAGTCGCCGGCATCTATCCGGCCGTCTGGGGGCTCGGACAGATCTGGACCGGTCACTGGTCGGACAGCGTCGGCCGCAAGCCCTTGATCGTCGCAGGGATGCTTGTCCAAGCCGCAGCGCTCGGTCTGCTCTCAGCCTCCGGTGGCGCGATCGCCGTGGCGGCTCTGGCCGCGATCGTCCTCGGCGCCGGCACCGCGCTCGTCTATCCGACCCTGATTGCCGCGATCTCCGACTCGGTCACCCCGGTCGCTCGAGCAGCCGCCGTCGGCGTCTACCGCTTCTGGCGCGACATGGGCTACGTGGTCGGCGGCCTGTCAGTGGGGCTGCTCGCCGACGCGATCGACCCGGCGGCAACGATCGCCGTCGTCTCCGGCGTCACTGCCTTGTCTGGGATCTGGGTGGCGCTTGGCCTGCCGGGCACCCGGAATCGCCGCGAGCTCAAACATCCCTCTCCAGGCCCCACGATGGCGAAGCCATGAACGCCCTGATCGTGATCAACGACGCGCTTTACGGCAGCGAGTGCCCCTACAACGCCCTTCGCATCGGCTACGGCTCTACGCCGCGTCGACCGCAACCCGGCTCAACATGACTCGCCCTCCCAAGCCTCGCGGCCTTCCCGGATGGCTAGGGCCGCGATCCCGAGGGCGACGACCGGGTCGAGCCACCAGAGGCCGAACAGGGAGTTCGCAAGGAGGCCGACCAAGACACCGGCGGCCAGATAGGCGCAGAGGATGTTCTGGGACCCCTCGCCGGACGTTGCCGAGGAACGGAGCTCGGCTCCGACCCGGCGCTTGGCGATCCCGAAGTAAGGCATCAGGACCAGGCTGGTTGCCGAGAGAATGATCCCGACCAGCGTTGAGTCAGGATGTTGGCCGCCAAGGAGGGTGGTTAGCGCCTCGTAGGCGATGTAGGGAGCGAGGATGAAGAAGCTGATCGCAACCAACTTCTGGGCTCGCTCTTCCGCTTCCTCAGAGAGGGCTCGGTGCTCGGCGAAGCGCCAGATGATGATCACACTGGCCAGGCCCTCGATCGCGCTATCGAAGCCGAAGCCGATCAGGGCCGGGGAGGACGCGATCAGCCCGGCGGTCACCGCGACCCCGCCCTCGATCGTCATCCAGGCCAGGCTCGACCACGCCAACCAACGGGCCCGTCTGATCAGGCGATAGCGCTGATCAAGCGCCGGTGCTTTCGCCGAGGCGGCGTGAGTGCTCATCGAGCCCATCCTAGACCTGGCCCCGCGAGCCGAAGACTGGGGTAGCGCTACCGGATACCCCTTTGGACAAGAAGCGGCGCTTTGCAGGGAAAGGAGCGCCTTCGGACCATGCGCTCGCTTCTCGCGCGAAGCGAAACCGAGCGGAGTGAAGCCCAAGGACTATGTTCTCCCGTAAGGAGGAGCCGAGCCCAGTTGAAGCCCAGCTTTCATCGTCCGTTCATACGCCTCCGTAGAACGAACGGCGTGAAGTGGCTCTCACAGCAGGTCTTGGTCATGACCGCCCTGGCCGGACTGCTCGGGGCGTCCGCGGCCGGCTGTGGCTCCTCGGGCGGAGGAAGCTCATCGTCGACCTCGGCGGCGTCAACGGCGGCGAGCCCGACGGGCTCGGCCTCCAGCCTGGCGCCGGTCAGCGGCACCTACTCGCCGAGGATCGACCCGGCGAACTTCGTCGAGGTGGTCGACAACCGCTACCTCCCCCTGAAGCCGGGAACCGGCTTCCACTACCGGGGTGTCGCCGAGGACGGGAAGACAGCGCAGAGCGACGACATGGTGGTGACCCACCGGACGAAGGAGATCCTGGGCGTCAAGAGCACGGTCGTCAGCGACATCGTCTCCTCGGGCGGGAAGCAGATCGAGAGGACCTTCGACTGGTACGCCCAGGACAAGTACGGAAACGTCTGGTACATGGGCGAGGACACGCGCGAGCTCCAGAACGGAAAGTTCGTGAAGGCGGACGACTCGTGGGAGGCGGGGGTCAATGGCGCGCAGCCGGGCATCATCATGCCGGGCAACCCGCAGCCGGACGGCTCGTATCGCCAGGAGTACTACCCCCAACATGCTGAGGACCAGGCCCGAATCCTCGGAAGCGGCGGGGCCCTGACCGTGCCCGCTGGTTCCTTTCAACACACCCTGCTCACCGAGGAGACGGCCCCCAAGCTCGACCCGGGCGTCGCCGAGCGCAAGTACTACGTCGCCGGCCTCGGCGACGTCAAGGAGCGGACGGTGAGCGGCAACCACGAGCAGATCCAGCTCGTCAGCGTGACTCACTAGCTCGACCATCTTCCACGCTCAGCGGTGTGATTGAGAGCACCGCTTTGCATGGAAGCAGCGGTCTTCCCGGGATACTGCGTGGGCGATGTCGCAGGAGAAGCCTGCGGTGAGCGAACCTCAAGGAGTCCATCATGGGCGTTCCCTACAAGCTCTTCTACCGCCTCGGCTTCCACCCCTGGGAGGACCTCGCAGAGCATCCCCCGTTTGCCGAGAAGCTCTCGGAGTTGTTTGCTCGCGAGGAGAGTGGGCGCGAGCCGCCTTACGGACCGGCGCTCGACCTCGGATGCGGCAGCGCCGTCTGGGGGGTCCCACTCGCAAAGCGCGGCTGGCAGGTCACGAGCGTCGACATCGTCGACAAGGCCCTGGAGCGCGCCCGCGAGCGGGTTCGGGAGGCCGGTGTCGACGTGCGGGTCATGCACGCCGACGTGACGGCTCTTCGGCAGGCTGGGGTCGGCTCAGACTTCCGATTGGTGCTCGACACCGGGACCTTCCACGGTCTCACCGATGCCCAGCGAAAGGCGATGGGTCGGGAGATAGACGTGGTCGCCGCCGACGATGCCAGCGTGCTGCTCGACTGCTTTGCGCCGCGCCGTCGGGGGCCGCTACCGCGCGGGGCCAGCCAGAGTGACGTGGCGGCAGCTTTCCCCGACTGGGAGATCACGGACATCGAGGTCGCGGACACCGAGCCCGACCCGATCGCAAGGTTCTTCAAGTTCGACGAGCGCTTCTACCGGCTCGTGCGAAAGTGAGCCGTTAGCCGCTGGCTGCGGGAGTAAGCGATGTCGCAGGAGAACGTGGAATTGACCCTGCTAGCACTTGACGCATGGAACCGGCGCGACGTGGAGGCCGCGGTCGCGCTCTGGGACCCCGAAGGCGTCTGGTATCCCCCGTTCGAACAGTTAGAGGGACGCACATATCGCGGCCCCGCGGAAGCGCGTCAGTACTACGAGGACCTGGCGGAATTCTCCGAGGAGAGTCATGCCGAACTCCCTGAGGTTCACGACCTAGGTGACCAGGTGCTCGGGTTGGGTCGCATTTGGCACAGGTTCGCCAGTGGCGTCGAACTCGATCAGGACGTCGCGTTCCTCCTCACATGGCGTAACGGAAAGTGCGCCGAAGCGCGGGCCTGGATAGGTCAAGCTGCTCACGCCGACGCCCTCCAAGCCGCCAGGCTGTCGGAGTAGTGCTTTGGACGAGAAGCGCCGCAGACCTGGAGTTAGCCCAACGAATTGCGACAAGCGTCTGATGGGAGGTCAGAAAGTGTTTGCGAGAGTCAATTTCCTGCAAACGAGATCCGAACGCATCGCCGATGTCGCCACGGTTGTTCGAGACGTCGTCCACCCAGGCATTCGGGACGAGACTGGTTATGTCGGATACGTGGTTCTCGGCGACAGCGAAACCGGGAAGGCGCTCGGGATCACACTCTGGCAGAGCGAGGCTGATAGAGAGCGGAGCGACGAGAAGGCACGACAGATTCGTCCTCGCGTCGAGCAGGCAACCGGTGGGACCATGCAATCGGTTGAGAGCTACGACGTCC
>JBLMYA010000012.1:0-7331 GCA_050258035.1 Verrucomicrobiota bacterium | reverse complement strand
AGACCCAGCCTAGTTGATTTGGAGGGGCCTGTTCCGCTCTTGCCGGGGCTGTCGCGGCCGTGAAGATGGGGTGCGACTGCGGCGGTGAGGTGTTGACGCGCCGGGCCTGCGGTGGCTGCCTGGTGTCCGGCGTCGAGCCAGTGGCGGAACCGGCACCGCCGAATCTCAAGGGAGAAGTGATGAAACGCTTACTAGTGGCCGGGTCGGTGCTGGCGGCGGCGGTCGCCTGCCTCGGGGCCGCTTCCGCGCTCGCAGGCAAGCCAACGCTCGCCTTCAACGAAACGAGCTGGACCTCCCCGGCCGTGCAGCCGGGCGGCACGAGCAGCCTTGAGGCGGCGCTTACCTTCACCGGCAAGTCCAGCGGAACCCTGACCGTCGGCCTGTCGGCGAACTCGTCGTCGGCGTTCGTGATCACTACCAACAACTGCAACGGGAAGATTCTCGCCAACAACGACACCTGCACGGTGCTACTGGACTACCGTGCGCCGTCGAGCTACAGCCAAACGGACACCGGCGCGCTGATCGCGACCGCCAAGGGGAAGCTGAAGGCAACGATGGCCCTCACCGGCAGCACCGTCGCCCCGCCTCTTAACTGCACTGCGGGCAGCGAGGACTTCTCCGGCTTCGACGACTTCGAGCTGACGTTCGACTTCTCGGGCGGCAGGATCTACGTCCCGTTCGAGAACGTCTACACAGGGATCCGGGTCGAGCCTGACAGTTGGGGTAGCGGCGGGCAGTTCCCCAGCGGGACGCATCTCTACTTCACCGGCATAGGCGCGAACTCGGCCGAACTCACCTTCGACGTAGCCGTCGGCTCGGTGCAGCTGGACACCCAAGCGAACTACTCCCTGAGCGCAACCACCGAGACTCTGACTGCCTACGACGCGTCCGACTCGGTCATCGACACCGACAGCGCGACCTCGCTGTTGCTGAAGAACACCCTCACGGTCACATCGACCAGCAACAACATCAAGTCCTTCACAATCGCGACAAACCACCCGGAAGAGCGCGGCCTCGTGTTCACCAACATCTCCTGGACCTGCAACTGACCTAACAGCCCTCTTGGAGCGGGCGGCTCGTTTCCTCTCCCCCGAGCTGCCCGCTCCGCCCCTAGCATCAACAGCCCGCGTGGCAGACAGCCTGCTCGCCCACCAGGGAGGCACAGCTTCCGCACCTACGAGTGACCGGTGCTGACTACGACATGGCCGAAAGAGCGACTACCGCCACCGGAACTGGAGCCCTACGCTGCACCGAGGCCGGAGCAAGCGTGCGCGGGGAAGCGTCCGAACGCGCCGGAAGTTCGACCCCGCGCTCCGGCCCGTGTCGTCGCATTCCTCGGACGGCCTACCGTCGTACGCGGACAGAGGGGATCGCGGCAATGACGGAGCTGGCCGATGCGCTCCGCGTCTGACCACGAACGGCAGATTGGCTCTCTTCTGCGCAGTCGTCTCCCTCTAGGACGCGGCCGACGCGCTAGATGCAAGTTTTCTTGCGCATGACTCAGGAGAACGCCCTTGTTTTCGGCATTTGTGATCGGCGAGGTGTCTTTACAGGACCGCGCGCTCTTGCGCATTCGCGCAACATTGGTTCGTCCTCGCCCTCCCGGAGGGGCTGAGGCTCCGGGTTGAGCAGCGCTAACCGCCGTCTCCTACCCGCAGACCGACTCACGCCTCCTTCAAGCGAGGAGCGGCGACTCGTCCACCCGGACCACCCCTGACCTCAACCAGACGAGGTATCCCGGCGTTGTTGCGGGCACACTGCCCGTACTCCTCATAACTCAGAAAATGGGTACTCAGCGGCTCGCGACTTGCCAAATCCTTGCCAATCCGGGTGATGAGCGACTGAACCTGCCATCTCCTACCAGGCAAAAAGAAGTGGTTTGCAGGGCTTCGTTAAGTGGGCGCGGCTGGGATCGAACCAGCGACCTCCCGCGTGTGAAGCGGGCGCTCTCCCGCTGAGCTACGCGCCCGGAGAGGACGACAGGGTACCGCGATCAGGGGCGACGCCGTGTGCGACCCTCTCGGCGGCATGGGATCGGCGCACCTACGTCGTATGGCCTGCGTCGCCGCCGCGGCCGCCTGCGCGGCCTCGGCCGCGGGCTGCGGGGGCGGCGGATCCGCGTCGACGGTGCCTGCCCGGCCGTTGCCGAGCTACCTCGGCCTGTACCCGCGGGATCATCCGTCCGCCGTCTACTTCCTCCAGTGGGAACGGCGCGGCAACTCGGTCGACGGCACGCTCACCGTCGTCTTTCCGTCCGGCCGGGACACTCCCACGTCGTCGCACCATGTCGAGGGGCAGATCGACGAGCAGACCGTGAAGCTGGACGTGGGCGAGGACTCACCGCAGCGCTGGGAGGGGGCGCGGACCGGACGACGCATCGACTTCCGCATCGAGCTGGAGGACGGCTCGGAGCAGACGATCGTCTTCGTCCCGGCGAGACTCGCGGCGTACAAGCGAGCGGTGGCGAAGGTGCGCGCCGGCCCGTGACCCGGATCAGCCGGTCTCGTCGAATCCGAGGGTCACGAACTCGTCGTTCGGCACCCAGCCGAGGCCGCTCGCCAGACGGTTCGTGAAGTTGAACATCGCCGCCACCTCGGCGATGTCCATGATGTCCTCGTCGGTCCAGCCGGTCTCGCGGAGCTCCTCGACGTCGGCCTCGGTGCAGGCGGACGACTGCTCCGTGAGCCTGACGGCGAAGTCGAGCATCGCCCGCTCCCGCGCATCGAGCTCCGCGTACTTGTAGTTCGTCCGCAGCTGCTCGACCAGTACCGGGTCGCCGGTCAGCTTCCGTAGGTAGGCGGAGTGGGAGACCATGCAGTAGTGGCACCGGTTCACCGTCGAGACGACGACCGCGATCATCTCGCGCTGCGGTCTGCTCAACGTCGAGTCCCCGCGCATCAGGTCGTCGTAGAAGGCGTTCCAGAGCTCGAGGTGGCGCGGTCGGAGCGCGTACACGCGAAGCACGTTCGGAACGAAGCCGAGCTTCTCGATCGCCTTGTCGTTCAGCGCCTTCACGCCCGGCGGCGCGTCCTCCTCCGGCGGCACGCGAAGCCAGGCAATTCCCTTGTCGACGATGGCCACGGCGCGAGTCTAGCCGCGACCGGGCGCTGGTACGATCGTCGTGCCCGGTCGCGCTAGGCGGGGAGCTAGCGGTTCCCTGAACCCGCAATCCGCTCCAGCGGGGCCGAATACCGTCCGAGGGGCGGGTTCTTCGGGGCCTGGGCCCGAAAGCGCAGCGCTGACGGCCAGGTTCCGCGCACTGGGAGCCTTCGAACCGCGTCAGGTCCGGAAGGAAGCAGCGCTAAGGAGTTCCTCTCAGGTGCCGCGGTCAGGCCTGGCCCGAGCAAGCGGCTCGGGTTCCTCCCGGGGAAGTCGTTTCGACGCCGGTTGCGTGACCGGGCACTACTCCCCGGATGCCACCCAGGGCCCCTGCCCGGCGACCCGCTCGACGCGGATCCGCGTGATGTAGCCCGGCGGCGGCTCGGGCATGGGCGGAAACGTCGTCCCCGGCCCGACGTAGATCTGCGCGAGCCGATGGAGGAGCTCGGGTGCGCCGCCCTCGGTGATCCGGGCCCGGCCGTAGAGGACTGCGTAGTCGCGCATCCCGACCGCGTTCGAGCCCGAGGCCTCGAGCGAGATCGCCACGCGCGGGTCACGGCGGATGTTCCGGACCTTCCGGTGCTCGAACAGGTGCGCGGAGACGACCTCGTCGTCCTCGATGCCGATCCACACGATCGTGACCTGCGGGCTTCCGTCCGGGTTGACGGTGACGAGGTGCGCGAGCGGCCCGGACTCGATCAGGTCGCGGACGGCGTCGAGCGACGCTGCCATTCCGCCGACTCTAGCCGCTCTCGAGCACTGTGACGTGCCCGGCAATCCACAGGGCCGGCTCGATCGATTCTGCTTGAATCGACTCGGTGACGGCGCTGTACCGCAAGTACCGGCCCCAGGACTTCGACGAGGTGGTCGGGCAGGAGGCGGTCGTCCGGACGCTCAGGAACGCGACCTCCGCCGGGCAGGTGCGCCAGGCATACCTCTTCGCCGGGCCGCGCGGCACCGGCAAGACCTCGATGGCGCGCATCCTGGCGAAGGCGCTGAACTGTGCGCAGGGGCCGACCCCGACACCCGACAACACGTGCCCTGCCTGCGTCGCGATCACGAACGGTTCCTCGATGGACGTCGTCGAGATGGACGCCGCCTCGCAGCGCGGGATCGACGACGTCCGCGACATCCGTGAGAAGGCGATGCTCCAGCCGGCCGGGCGCTACAAGGTCTACATCCTCGACGAGGCGCACCAGCTGACGGACGCCGCGTGGCAGGCGCTCCTCAAACTGATCGAGGAGCCGCCGCCGCACCTCGTCTTCGTCTTCTGCACGACCGAGCTCGCGAAGGTGCTCCCGACCGTCCGGTCACGCTGCCAGACGTTCGTCTTCGCGCGGCCCCGGCTGCCGGAGATGGTCCGGAAGCTCAGACGGATCGCCGACGGCGAGCAGATCGACGTGCCCGACGCGGCGCTGTCGCTGATCGCCCGCGCGGCCCGCGGCGCCTACCGGGATGCCGAGTCGACGCTCGACCAGCTCGCCGCCGCGACCGAGGGCACGATCACCGTCCAGGACGTCCTCCAGATGCTCGGCGCCGTCGAGGAAGAGGCGCTCTTCCGTCTGTGCGACCTGATCATCGACCGCGACACCGCCGGCGCGCTGATCTTCGTCGAGGAGCTCTCCGAGCAGGGCCAGGACATCGGCCGGGTCGTGACCGACCTGCTCGAGCACCTGCGGCACCTGATGCTCGTCCATCACCTCGGCGAGGTTCCGGAGTCGCTGCCCGTGACCGAGGAGACCCGCGACCGGCTGCGCGCGCAGGCGAACCAGCTCCCGGAGGCCACCGTCCTCCGTCTCTGCGACCTGCTCGCGGTCGCGGTCGAGGACATGCGCCAGGGCGGCGATCCCCGCCTGCCCTTCGAGCTCGCACTCGTCAAGGTGACGCGGCCGGGCGCGGACCTCTCCGCCGAGTCGATGTCGTACCGGCTCGAGCTGCTCGAGCAGCGCGGCGGCGCGGCTGCCCCTCCTCGCGTCGGGACAGACCCCGAGGGGTCCGTCCCCGAGGAGACGCCGGAGTCGGCGCCACCGCCGGAGCCGCCGTCCCTGGAGCTCGAGCAGCTCCAGGAGGCCTGGCAGCGCTCGGTGCTCCCGGCGGTCGAGCGCCGCTCGATCCCCGCCGCCCCCGTCTTCGGCGAGGCGCGGCCGGTCGCCCTCTCCGGCGACACGCTGACGCTCGAGTTCCCGCCGTCGAACGCCTTCCACCGCAGCCTCGCCGAGGAGAAGTACGCGGCGCTGATGGTCGACGCGCTCTACGAGGTGACCGGCCGCAAGCTCCGGCTCGAGTTCGCGATCGGCGAGAACGGGGAGCAACCGGAGGAGGAGCTCGAGCCCGAGAGCGAGGAGGATTTCGTCGCGCTCCTCAAGGAGACCTTCGACGCGAGAGAGGTGGAGGAATAGTGGCCGGACAGCGCTTCGACATGAACCAGCTGATGCGGCAGGCCCAGGAGATGCAGGCGCAGATGGCGCGTGCGCAGGAACAGCTCGCGAACGAGACGGTCGAGGCGTCCGCGGGGGGCGGCCTGGTGACGGTGAAGGCGACCGGCACCGGGGTCATCCAGGAGATCTCGATCGACCCGAAGGCGATCGATCCCGACGACCCCGAGCTGCTCGAGGACACCGTGCTCGCAGCCGTGAACGAGGCCCTGCGCGCCGCACAGGCCCTCGCGGAGTCGAAGCTGGGCGGTTCGCTGGGCGGGCTCGGCCTACCGGGGCTCTAGCCCGTCACCGCCTCGGGGAGGGATGTGCATCTCCAGCACCTCGTGGCCCGTGAGCTCGTCGGCGTTCCCGGAGAAGCTCACCATCGAGGCGACTGCCATTTCCGTCATGCCTCCTTCGTCGGGGTCGGCGCGTAGCCTAGGGTGTTCGTCGTGCTCTCTCCAGCGGTTCAGAATCTGGTCGTGCAGCTGACACGGCTGCCCGGCGTCGGCCAGCGGACGGCCCAGCGGCTGGCTTTCCACCTGCTCCGCGCGTCGAAGGAGGAGGCGCTCGCGCTGGCGGACGCGATCGCCGAGGTGAAGGAGCGCGTCCGCTTCTGTCGCGAGTGCGGCAACCTGACGGAGGACGAGGTCTGCGCGATCTGCCTCGACACCCGGCGAGACCACTCGGTGATCTGCGTCGTCGAGCAGCCGGTCGATCTGATCTCCGTCGAGCGGACAGCCGAGTTCCGCGGCCTCTACCACGTGCTCGGCGGTGCGTTGTCGCCGATCGACGGCGTCGACCCGTCCGACCTCCGCATCGACGAGCTGATCCAGCGTGTCGAGCGGAACGGCGTCGAGGAGGTGGTCGTCGCCACCAACCCGAACATGACCGGAGAGGCGACCGCCGCCTACCTCGCCGACCGGCTGCGCGGCCGAGTCCGGGTGACGCGGCTCGCCAGCGGGCTCCCGGTCGGCGGCGACCTCGAGTACGCGGACGAGGTCACGCTCGGGCGAGCGCTGGCCGGACGCCGCGAGATGTAGAAAACGCGCTATTTGCGTGTTTTTCTCGTGGGGCCTCTTGTGTTCGCCGCGGGCGGAAACTAGATTGCCCGTAGTCGAACCGGTTGGCCCTCGGGTCAGCCGGTTCGGCGTTTGTAGGGGCCGTTTTTCGCCACAGCTACGCTTTCTCGCAGCCGTGGCCACCACTGACTACGAAGCCGTTCCCGGGATCGCGCGCGCCGAGGCGAAGCGCGTCGGCACCGTCGTGATGAAGTTCGGCGGCACGTCCGTCGGCAATCCCGACCGGCTGCGCGCGGTCGCCCGCCGGATCGTCGCCGCGAAGGAGGACGGCGGCCGCGTCGTCGCCGTCCTCTCGGCGATGGGCGACACCACCGACGAGCTGGTCGCTCTCGCCCACCGCATCTCCGAGCGGCCGAAGCCTCGCGCTATGGACATGCTGATCTCCGTCGGCGAGCGCATCTCGTGCGCGCTCGGCGAGATGGCGATCGAGGATCTCGGGCATGAGGCGATCTCGCTCACCGGCTCTCAGGCCGGGATCGTCACCGATACGACGCACACGAAGGCGAAGATCGTCGAGGTGCGGGCGCAGCGGATTCACGCGGCGCTCGACGAGGAAAAGATCGTGCTCGTCGCCGGCTTCCAGGGAGTCTCGACCGGCCAGGAGATCACCACTCTCGGCCGGGGCGGCTCCGACACGACCGCCGTCGCACTCGCGGCCGCCCTCGGAGCGGACAGCTGCGAGATCTTCACCGACGTCGAGGGCGTCTACACCGCCGACCCCCGCCTCGTCCCG
>JBLMYA010000011.1:0-18780 GCA_050258035.1 Verrucomicrobiota bacterium | reverse complement strand
GGCCCGGCGGCCTCGAGCCGCTCGCGGGAATACCAGCCGGAGGCGACCGCGATCGTCCGGGCGCCGATCGCCTTGCCGCACTCCACGTCGGCGGGGGTGTCGCCGATCACGTACGTCGCGTCGGCGCCCTCGGCGAGCGGGAGCGCCCGCCGGGCGAGGTCGATCCGGCTGCCGTGGTCGATGCAGAACGAGCCCTCGAAACCGGGGAAGAGCTCGTCGAGGCCGTAGTGCGACAGCTTGGCGCGGGCGCCCGCCGGCGTGTTTCCGGTCAGCAGGTAGGAGCGGATCTCCGGGTCGTCGTGGAACGCCTCGAGCGCCTCGCGCACGCCTTCGAGCACCTGGCCCTGCCGGCGCGGCAGCGAGTCGGGCAACCGGCGCTCGTACTCGCGCAGCACCGCGTCGATCCGCTCGGGCGTCGCCTCGACGCCGACGTGCTCGAGCACGAGGCGTGCGACGCCGGCGTCGGTCAGCCCCGCGGTCGGCAGGTCCTGAAGGCTCGTCTCGACGCCCGTCACCTCGAGCAGCGCTTCCTCGAAGGCGTACAGGCCCGCCCGCCCGGTCAGGAGCAGCGTCCCGTCGAGGTCCCAGAAGAGGACGACCATCCGTCGGGTTCTACCGAATCCGCCGCGGCTACGATTCGGGGATGCCCGAGCGCATCCACACCGCGGACGAGTCGGACGTCGTCGACGGCGGCCGTCTGGGCGCGATGCCCGCGAAGCGGCGGCGCGAGCGGTACTGGTGGGGCGCCAACCGCTGGCACCAGGACGAGGTGTTCCGCTACCCGGAGGATCGCCGTGCCTTCGCGGGCGACCTCTCGCGCCTCATCCGCGAGCAGATCCTCCCCGGTCACGTTCCGGCCGAGCCGCTGCTCGAGGCCGGCGACTCGGTGGTGACGATGGGCTCGTGCTTCGCGCGCGAGCTGCGCGACCACCTGAGCGAGCGCGGGTTCGCGAGCGGCAACTTCTGGATCCCGTCCGGCCTGAACAACACCTTTGCGATCCTCGACTTCATCTCCTGGTGCGTGAGCGGCAGCGACACCGGCGCCGGCTTCCGCTACGACCGCTTCGAGGACGGCCAGATCCGCCAGTGGCTGCCGCAGGAGAAGCGTGACCGGTACGAGCGCCATCTCCGGGAGGCGGGCGCGTTCGTCTTCACCTTCGGCCTCGCCGAGGTGTGGCAGGACCGCGAGACGAAGGGCGTCTTCTGGCGCGGGATCCCGGAGAAGATCTTCGACGCCGACCGGCACGTCTTCCGGCTGACGACGGTGGAGGAGAACGAGCAGAACATCCTCCGGATCGTCGAGCTGATCCGGTCGGTGAACCCGGACGCGCCGATCGTGCTCACGCTCTCGCCGGTTCCGCTGCTGGCGACGTTCCGCGGCCAGTCGTGCATGACGGCGGATGCCGTCTCGAAGTCGGTGCTGCGCGTCGCGATCGACCTGGTCGAGGGCCGCCGGCTCGAGGGCGTGTACTACTGGCCGTCGTTCGAGGTCGTGCGCTGGGCCGGCGGCCACCTGCCCTGGCCCGCCTACGGGCTCCCGGATCGGCGCGCCCGGCACGTGACGCGCTACCTCGTCGCCGAGATCATCGACGCGTTCGTCGAGGCGTTCTACACGCCCGCCGCGGTCGCCCAGCTGCGGTCGCAGCACGCCGGCAGGGGGGCAGTCGATCCCGCGTCGCTCCGGGGGCGGATCGAGGACGCGGCCTGGCCGCTGACCACGCGCGCGGAGGAGCTGCTCGTCAACGCCCGCAGGCAGCTCGACACCCTCGGCCGGACGCCGAAGCGACTGCGCAAGCACAGCAGGCGGCTACGCCGGAAGTTCGCTTCCTAGGGCGAGCCCGGCGGCGACCTCGATCGAGCCCGCCAGCGCGAGCGCGTTCTCGTCCGAGCGGTCGACCAGCACGGGTGCGCCGGGACGGCAGGCGCGCATCGCCGCGTGCAGGAACTGCCGGATCCGCTCCGGATCGGGCCGGAACCGCAGGAGCTCCGGCACCTTCTCGCGGATCTCGGCGAACGAGTCGACGTCGAGCGTGACGCCGTAGCCGGAGTAGAACGGCCGGCCGAGGGTGAGCACGGGCCTGTCGTAGAGGAGCGCCTCCAGGCCCACGGTCGAGCTGATCACCGCCACGGCCTCGGCCTCGCGGATCAGGTCGTGCGAGCTCGCGTCCGGCGGCAGCAGGCGGACGTTCGGGCGGCGTCGCAGCCGGCGAAGCAGCGCGATGCTGTTTCGCCCGACCGACATGGGGTGCTCCTTGAGCACGAGGTCGTGACCGGCGGGGAGCGCGTCGGCAACCTGCTCGACGAGCGAGGCCTGGTCGACTGTGTGCGGGATGATCCGCGTGATCTTGTAGTCGTCGGTGACGTGCAGCGGGAAGTAGACGAACGGCCGGCCGGGCTCGAGCCGGTCGTAGAACGGCCGCGCCGCCTTCGCCCGCAGCGTCTCGGACACGTTGCCCCAGAGGAGCCGTCCCGGACGCAGGTAGTCGTTGTCGTGGTCCTCCCCGAGCCGGCGGCGAACGTGCCCGGCGAAGGCGCCCGCACGCCGCACCTCGACCGGGTGGCGGCGGCGCTCGCGGATCGGCTTCGCCCGCTTGGTGAACGCGCGCCGGAAAGCCTCGAGCTCCTCGTGCTCCTCGGGGGTGAGCTCGCGCACCTCGTCCGGGTCGACGATCGGCGCGTGCAGCGTGTCGACGGAGAGCCTGAGCGGGTTCGGGAAGATCGTGTAGAGGAGGAACAGCACGGGAATCCCGCGGGCCATTCCGATCAGGTGCGCCGAGACCCGGATCGTCTCGTTGCCGACCTCGGGGACGACGACGTCCGGGGCGACGAGGTCGAAGGCCCGCTCGAGGGCCCGGAAGTGGTCGACCGTCCGTCGTGCCGCCGCTTCCTCGGAGAGCCCCGCCGCCGCCCAGTCGGCGCGGTAGACGTCACGCAGGTGGAGCGTGTCGTAGGTCTCCTCGATCCGCTGGACCTCGTCGGCGAGGCCGGCCGGTGGTCCCGCCTCGCGGACGAGGTCGGGAAGGCAGCGCGCCTCGAATCCCTGCTCACGCAGGAGCCGGGCGGCCTCGCGCGAGACGGTGACGTGGGCGACCTCGTGCCCGCGCCGGACGAGCTCGGCCCCGACACGTCCGTAGAAGTCGCTCTCGTACGTCTGCAGCGTCGTGAAGAGGAAGCGCATTGTCAGCCGGAGTCGGGGTCGCCGGCCAGCTCACGGTACACCGCGTCGTGACGGCGCGCGAACTCCTCCCAGGTGAAGCGGGCGGCCTGCTCGCTGCCCCCGCCCGGGGGCGAGTCGAGCACGTCGTCGATGCCCCTGGCGATGTCCTCGACCGAGGTCGGGTCGAAGTAGACGGCGGCGTCGCCGCAGACCTCGGGGAGCGCGCCGGCCCGCGAGACGGCCGCCGGGCAGCCGCTCGCCATCGCCTCCAGCGGTGGCAGGCCGAAGCCCTCGTACAGGCTCGGGAAGACGAGGGCCGCTGCGGTCCGGTAGAGGTCGGCGAGTCGGTCGTCGCTCACGCGGCCGAGTGAGGTGACACCGTCGGGGAGGCCGCCTGGGTGGCCGGCTCCGGTGAGGACGAGCCCGAGCTCCGGTCGCCCCCGGCGCGCGAGCGCGAAGGCCTCGAGCAGGCGCTCGTGGTTCTTGTGCGGCCACCAGTTGGCGGGGTAGAGGAGGAACGGCCCGCGCTCGCCGCCGCCGCTTCGAGCCTCCGGGTGGAAGCGCTCGTGGTCGACGCCGTGGTGGATCACGCGGACGCGCTCGCGCGGGCAGCCGAGGCGGGCGACGAGGTCGTCGCCGACGTGCTCGCTGACCGCGATCACGAGCCGGCTCGCCCGGACCGACCGGTCGTACACGTGCCGCCGGTAGGTCAGTTGCGGCCGGGAGAAGAACTGCGGGAAGACCTCGTGCTGGAGGTCGTGGACCGTGGTCGCGGCCGGCACGCCGACGCGGGGGAGCATGACCGTCAGCGGGAAGTGGAAGGCGACGGCGTCCTCACGCGCGAGCGCACGGCGGAGGAGGCGGTCGGAGAGGGTGGCGAATGCGAGCCCGGCGATCCTCCTCGCACGGCTCCTGCCGGCTGGGAACTCGGGAACGACGATCGTCCGCAGGTCGCCGCCGGCCTCGGGCGCGATCTCCGAGACGAAGACGCGGTAGTCGAGCGTCCCGTGCTCCGCGAGGGCGCGGACGAGCTCCCGGGCGTAGGTCTGCGTGCCGCCGACGGTCGACGGATCGAGCGTGAGCAGCGAGATCCCGATCACGAGAGCGCCTCGGCGAGCAGCTCGCGAAGCCGGGCCGGCGAGTGCTCGCGCTCGACGTACTCGCGGCCCTGCCGGCGCATCCCGGCGAGGCGGGCGGGATCGCCCAGCAGGTCGCCGACCGTCGTCGCCAGCTCCCCGGGCGTGAAGCCGGAGAGCACGACGCCGCCGCCGGAGTCGCGGACGAGCGCCTCGGGGCCGCCGGAGGGGGTGGTCACGACCGGCAGGCCGGCGGCCATCGCCTCCGCTGCGACGATCCCGAACCCTTCCTGGTGCGACGGGAGCACGAACAGCGTCCCCCGCTGGAGAAACGGTGCGACCGACGGAACCGGGCCCGTCGCCTCGACGCGCTCCGGCAGAGGGCCGGCGGGCGGCTCCCCGACCAGGAGGAGCCGTGCGTCCGGGAGCAGCGGGAGCGCGTCGAGGAGCAGCTCGACGTTCTTCCGCGAATCGTTGGCGCGCCCGACGAACACGAGCACCGGTGCCGCGAGCGTCGCCTCCCAGCCCGGCGACGGAGAGAACCGGTCGAGGTCGACGGGAATCGGGAGGACCCCGACCGACTCGTCGTCGAGATGGCCCGCGCGCGCCACGCTGCGCGCGCTGGAGGGGGAGATGCCGTAGACGCGGCGGGCGCCGGCCAGGACGCGCCGCTCCAGCCGCCGCAGCGCGGGGGCGTTCACGCGGATGGCGAACCTCCGTGACGCCCGCAGGCCGGGCCGCCGGCCGGCCCACTCGTCCTCGTGGCCGGTGGCGAGCCACGCGGAGTACGGTCGTCCGCTGAGGGCGGCGCCGTAGCCGGTCGATGCCGAGGTCGCCACCACCCAGACGTCGCGCGCGGATGCGATCAGCGGTGCGACCTTCCGCCCGAACGCGACCTGGTTGGCCGCATCGAAGGGTCGCGAGCGCGACGGCATGCGCCCGTGGTGGAGCTCCGGCGTGCGGTCCAGGGAGGTTGCGGCCGCCAGGAACGCCTGCACGAGGGCGGCGCCGCCGCCGCCGAAGGCGGGGTCCGGGCCGAGAACGGCGAGGTCGGGCACGGGCACTGACGTTAGCTGCCCCGGATAGCCTTTTCTCCCGTGCGCCGCCAACGCATCCTGGTTCTGAACCAGTACTACTGGCCGGGCGTCGAGGCGACGGCGAACCTGCTCACCGAGCTCTGCGAGGCGCTCGCGGAGGACCACGACGTCACCGTGATCGCCGGTACGGCCGCGGACGCCCCGGCGCGGCAGCTCCGGAACGAGGTCGAGATCGTCAGGGTGCGCTCGACGACGTACGAGCGCTCGCAGCTCTCGCGGCGGGCCCTCAACTACCTGACCTACGTGGTCGGCGTGCTCTGGAAAGGAATGTTCGCCCGCCGCCCCGACCTGGTGATCTGCATGACCGATCCGCCGTTCATCGGCTCCATGGCGCGCATCGTCGCCGCCCGCTTCCGCGCGCCTGTGCTCGTGATCGCGCAGGACGTCTTCCCGGAGATCGCCGTCAAGCTCGGTCGGCTCCGCAATCCGATCGTCGTCCACTCGCTGCGGCTGCTCGTCAACTCGTCGCTCCGCTCCGCCGACCGAGTGGTGGCGATCGGCGACACGATGAAGCGCCGGCTGGAGGAGAAGGGAGTGCGGCCGGACCGGATCCGCGTGATCCCGAACTGGATCGACGTCACCCGCGTGCGGCCGGCGCCCCGTGACAACCCGTGGGCGCGGGAGCATCGGTTGACCAGGCGGTTCGTCGTCATGCACTCCGGCAACGTCGGACATGCGCAGGACCTCGACACGCTGATCCGGGCGTGCACGTTCCTCCGCGATCTCGACGACCTCGCCGTGCGGATCATCGGCGGCGGAGCCCGCCGCGAGGAGCTGATCCGGCTCGCGCGGCACCTCGAGGCGGACAAGGTGCGGTTCCTGCCCTGGCAGCCGTACGAGCTGCGCTCGCTCTCGATCTCGACCGCCGACATCCACGTCGTCGGCCTCGCGAGAGGGCTGGCCGGCTACGTCGTGCCCAGCCGCCTGTACGGCGTGCTCGCCACCGGGCGGCCGGTGATCGCCGCTGCCGAGGAGGAGAGCGAGACCGCGCAGCTCGTGGCGCGCGTCGGCTGCGGCGTCGTCGTCCGGCCGGGCGACCCGTATGCGCTCGCCCGCGCGATCCGTGCCGCGCACGACGGCGAGTACGACCTGGCCGAGATGGGCAAGCGCGCGCGCGCGTTCGCCGAGTCCGAGGGCGACCGTGCGATCGCGATCGGCCGCTACGAGGCGGTCCTCTCGGAGTTGCGCCGGGCCGCATGATCGCGCTCGAGGTCGTCCTCTGGGTTGCCCTGGGCGCGCTCGTGTGGACGCATGCTGCGTACCCGCTCGCCGCGGCGGCCGCCGCACGCGTCCGGCGTCGGCCGGTGCTCGGGGGCGACGCGACCCCGTCCGTGACAGTGGTCGTCGCCGCCTACGACGAGGAGGCGGTGATCGAGCGGCGGCTGGAGAACCTGCTCGCGCTCGACTACCCCGCCGACCGGCTCGAGATCGTCGTCGCCTCGGACGCCTCCGGGGACCGGACCGACGAGCTCGTCGAGGCGGTCGCCGCACGCGAGCCGCGGGTGAGATTGATCCGCTGTCCGCGGGGCGGGAAGGTCGCCGCCCAGGACCGGGTCGTCCGCGAGACCAGCGGCGAGATCGTCGCCTTCTCCGACGCGAACGCGACCTGGGCGTCCGACACGCTCTCGAAGCTCGTCCGCTCGTTCGCCGACCCCGAGGTGGCCTACGTCTGCGGCCGGCTCGTGCTCACCGACGCCGCCGGAGCGAACCGGGAGGGGGTGTACTGGCGGTTCGAGACTTGGCTCCGCGCGCAGGAGTCCGCGCTCGGCTCGGTCACGGGCGGCAACGGGTCGGTCTACGCCGTCCGCCGGGCCGACTACGTCGAGGTCGACCCGCGGTTCGGACACGACCTCTCGCTACCGTACATGATGGTGCAGCGGGGTCGGCGCGCGGTCTACGACCCGGAGGCGCTCGCGTTCGAGAAGCCGACGCCGGAGATCGAGACCGAGTACCGGCGCAAGGTGCGGATGTTCGAGCACTGCTGGCTGATCGTGCTCCGCGGGAAGATGCTGCGGCGCCTGCCCGCCGGGTACTTCGTCGAGATCGTCTCCCATCGTCACCTCCGCTACGGAAGCGGCCTGTTCCACCTCGTCGTGCTCGTCGCCAACGTCGCGCTCGTCGCGCTCCGGGCCGGGGTCGTCTACGACGTCCTGCTCGGCCTCCAGCTCGCGTTCCTCGTGGTCGCCGCGCTCAGGCGCGGCCTCCCGCGCTACTACGCGCTCGTCACCTGGGCGACGGTCGTCTCCCTGTGGAACTACCTGCGCCGCGGCGTTCCCGCCACCTGGGACGCCGCCGAGGGGACGCGGTAATGGAGGAGGTCGACGAGCACGTCCGGGCGTCGCTGATCAAGACGCACGGCAACCTCTACCGGGGCGCGCGGCTGACGCGCTACCCGATTCCTCCGTTTCCGCTGCCCGCCGGTGAGGGCCGCACGCTCCTCGACCTGGGCTGCAACTGGGGCCGCTGGACGATCGCCGCCGCCCGGGCCGGCTGGCGCGCGACCGGCGTCGACCGGGGCAAGAAGTCCCTTCGGGCCGCAAAGCGCGTCGCGGAGCAGCTCGGGATCGGCGTCGAGTACGTGCTCGGAGACGTGCGGGAGCTCCCTTTTCCCGGCGCGTCCTTCGACGCCGTGTTCTCGTACAGCGTTCTCCAGCACCTGGCCAAGGACGACGTCCGGACGGTGGTCGCCGAGATCAGGCGCGTGCTCGTGCCAGGCGGCATCGTCTGGATCGAGATGCCGAACTCGCGCGGGCCGCTCAATCTCGTGCGCCAGGCCCGCCGGGGGTTCTCCGCGGGCGCGGGCCAGGACGTCCGCTACTGGACGATTCCGGAGCTGCGCGCGGCGTTCGGCGCCATCGGCGCCGTCTCGATCACGGCCGACGGCTTCTTCACGATCAACCCGCAGGTGGGCGACCTCGACCTGCTGCCGGCGCGCTCGCGCGCCGTCGTCCGCGTCTCCGACGCCCTCCGCCGGGCCTCGACGCACGCGCCGTTCCTGGTCCAGGTCGCCGACAGCGTCGTCGTGCGGGCGAAGGCGCCGGCGTGAACCGGGCCGCCGACGTCGTCCTCGCCTCGCTGGGGCTCGCGGTCGCGAGCCCGCTGATCGGGGCGGCCGCACTGGCGGTCAAGCTCCAGGACGGCGGGCCGGTCCTCTACCGGCAGCGACGGGTGGGGAGGGACGGCGAGGAGTTCGAGCTCCTGAAGATCCGGACCATGGTCGTCGGCGCCGAGAAGCTCGGCGCCGGCTATGCCGTCGACCGGGGCGACCCGAGGATCACGCGCACCGGCAAGCTCCTCCGCCGCCTCTCGATCGACGAGCTGCCGCAGCTCTGGAATGTCGTCCGCGGTGACATGAGCGTGATCGGGCCCCGGCCGACGCTCCGCTACCAGGTGGAGCGGTACACGCCGAGGCAGCGACGGCGGCTGGAGGTCAAGCCCGGGATCACGGGCTGGGCGCAGATCCACGGCCGGGCGTCGCTGCCCTGGGAAGACCGGATCGAGCTGGACGTCTGGTACGTCGAGCACCGCTCGCCGAAGATCGACCTCGAGATCCTGGCGCGGACGCCCCTCGCCCTGTTCAGCGGGACCTACAAGGGCGCGACCGGCGGCTGGAGAGCGCCTACGGACCGCCCGTGAGGAACAGCCAGTTGGCCGCGAAGCGAGTGCCGACGTCCTTGTAGCCCTGCACCGTGTAATGGAGGCCGTCGGCGTCGAGCGGCTCGTCGGCAGTGGGGAAGAACCGGACGTTCGTGTTCTGCGTCGCCGCCAGATCCTGCTGCTCCTGGACGAGCTCGGTGAACTTGTGTCCGGGCGCAGTGATGTCGGCGATCTTCGCGACGACAGCGGGGATGTCCCCGAAGATCGCGCGGAAGCCCGCCAGCATGCTGTTGAACCTCGTCGCCCACTTCTGCGCGAGCCCGCGCTGGGTGGCGTCGCGCTCGCCCTGGAGGAAGAGGAGCCCCGCGACGACGCCGCCCGTCGAGACCGCGTGGCGGACGCAGCTCTGGAAGGGGCCCTCGTTCGGCTGCCAGTCGCTGATCCCGGTCGACCCCACCGCGCACATGACGAGACCGATCCGCGTGCCCGGCTCGGCGGAGAGCAGGCTGGTCCCGAACGTCATCCCGGGGCCGATACCGTTCTCGGGGTCGGTCGGCGTTCCGAGCGGGTCGGAGGCGAGGCGCCAGAATCCCGCGCGCCAGTTCCACAGGTGCGAGGTCGCCGGCGTCCCCTGCGAGAGCGGCAGCCCGCGTCCGAGCATGTTCGACTGCCCCGCGAGAATGAAGACCTGATCCGGCGGGCTCTGCGAGACGATCGAGCTCGGGTCGACGAGCTGCCACCAGGCGTTCTCCAGCCGCTCGCCGAGGGTCTGGTACGCATCGCTCGTGAAGTCGACCCCGTTCGGCGCGATCGCGAGGTCGCTCGTGTCGACGACGGCGGTCTGGCGCTCGAGCGCCGCCTGGCCCTGCGCGGTGCGGACGGCGTCCACGTACTTGAACTTCGGGCCCTGGATCTGGCCGATCTGCGCGACGACGGCGGGCGCGTCCACGCCGAGGTCGCTCCGGAAGGCCTTCAACACCTCGCGGAACGCCTTCGGCCAGGAGTTCGCGATCGTCGCCTTCGAAGAATCCCAGGTGCCTTCGACGAAGACGAACCCGACGATCCTGCCTTCGCTCGAGCGGGCCTGCTGCTCACACTTGCGGTAGAGCTTCTTCCTGCCCTTCCAGCTCGCCATCGACGTGTGTGGGGAGCCGCAGACGATCAGCCCGACGGTGGGCCCCCCGAGGTCTGCGACCGCCTGTTCGCCGAACGCCATCCCCGGGCCGACGCCGTCGTCGCTCGACGGCCACAGCCCGAGCGGGTCGACGGCGGGCTGCCACGTGCCGTCCACGAGGGCGAAGAGCCTCGGATCCGGCGTCTCCGCCGTCAACGGTGCGCGGCCGAGCACCTGCTCGTCGCCGACGAGCACGAAGACCTTGTCGGGCAGCCCCGACGAAGCCTTCGGTTGCGAGATCGAGCCACCGGCGAATGCGACGACCGCCAGGACGACGAGCAGGGGGAATCGGTAGCGCATGGGGGGTCGATCAGATCGTAGATCAGCCCTCGGCGGCTCGAAAGGCGGCCTCCACGCTCGCGGCCAGCCTCCCGCCGCGCGCGGTACCGTACTTCGAAATGGGGAAGAGCAGGACATTCCGGGCCGGCGGATTGAAGCCCCCGGCCAGGAGCCGTCGCGAGAAGTACTGGACCGGGCACCACTGGCAGCAGCGCCGGAAGTGGCACCAGGACCCGAACGTCTTCCGCTACCCGGACGTCCGGGCGGAGTTCGAACGCGACCTCCCGCGGCTGATCCGCGAGGACGTTCTCCCCGGCCACGTCCCCGACCGGCCGCTGCTCCAGCCCGGCGACCAGGTCGTGACGATGGGCTCCTGCTTCGCCCGCGAGCTGCGCGACCACCTGACGAGGCGCGGCTTCGCGAGCGGCAACATCTGGATCCCGTCGGGACTGAACAACACCTTTGCGATCCTCGACTTCGTGTCGTGGTGCGTGACCGGCAGCGAGAGCGGCGCGGGCTTCCGCTACGACCGGGACGAGGAGGGGGACATCCGCGAATGGCTCCCGGACGAGACCCGCGAGATCTACGAAGCTCGGCTCGCCGAGGCCGGCGCGTTCGTCTTCACCTTCGGTCTGGCGGAGATCTGGCAGGACCGCGAGACGAAGGGCGTCTTCTGGCGGGGCATCCCGCAGGAGCTCTACGACGCCGATCGCCACGAGTTCCGGGTCTCGACCGTCGACGAGAACGAGGCGAACATCGTCCGGATCGTCGAGCTGATCCGCTCGGTCAACCCCGACGCGCCGATCGTCCTCACACTGTCGCCGGTGCCGCTTCTGGCCACCTTCCGGGGCCGCTCATGTGTGACCGCGGACGCCGTCTCGAAGGCGGCGTTGCGCATGGCGATCGACAACGTCGAGGAACGGCGTCTGCCGGGCGTGTACTACTGGCCGTCCTTCGAGATCGTCCGCTGGGTCGGCGGGCACCTGCCCTACCCGGCGTTCGGCGTCCCCGACCGGCGGGCGCGGCACGTGTCGCGCTACCTCGTCGCCGAGATCATCGACGCGTTCGTGGAGGCGTTCTACACGCCCGAGGCGGTCGCGCAGCTGCGGGCGGCGAACCCGGGCGGCGCCGAGCGGGACCCGGCCTCGCCCGTCGGGCGCCTGTACGACGCCACGTATCCGGTCGTCCTCCGTGCCCAGGACGCCCGCGCGCGCTTCGCTGCGAGCCGGACCGGTCGGGCCTTGCGCCGCTCGCGGAAGCGTCTCCGCAAGCGCACAGCACGGGTGCGCGGCAAGCTCGTCGCGATCGGCAGGCGCGCGTGATCCCGGTTCTCTTCACCTGCGCGGGGCAGCGCGTCGACATCGTGTCCGCGTTCCGCCGTGCCGGTGCCCACACGGTCGCGGTCGATGCCAACCCGCTCGCGCCGGCGCTCTACCACGCCGACGAGTACGTGATCGTCCCGCGCATCGACGACCCCGGGTACCTGGCGTCGATCCAGGACCTCGTCCGCCGGCACGAGATCCGCCTGATCGTCCCGCTCGCCGACCTCGACCACCTGCTGCTCGCCGAGCGGCGCAGGGAGCTCGACGGCGCGCTCGTCCTGCTACCCGCCCCGGAGGTGGTCGGACGAACCGAGGACAAGTACGAGGCGCACGTCTTCTTCGAGGAACACGGGATCCCGTCCCCGCCCAGCTGGCTGCCCGACGAGCTGCCGGACGGGCTCCCGTACCCGGTCCTCGTCAAGCCACGCCGCGGCTTCGGCTCGCGCCACATCCACCGCGCGGCCGACCGCGAGGAGCTCGACTTCCACCTTCGCCGCACCCCGGTCGAGTCGTTCGTCCAGCAGATCTGCGCAGGCGAGGAGTTCTCGATCGACGTCTTCTGCGACTTCGAGGGCCGCTGTCTTGGAGCAATCCCCCGGACGATGATCGAGTCGAAGGGCGGCGAGTCGATCAAGGGCATGACGATCAAGGACGAGGCGCTGATCGAGTTCGGCCGGCTCGTCGCCGAGACGCTTCCGATCTGGGGGCCCGCGAACGTCCAGTGCTTCCGGGTCGCCCCCGGCCGCCACGAGGTCACTGATGTCAACCCGCGCTTCGGCGGCGGCTTCCCGCTGCCGCTGGCCGCCGGCGGCCGCTACCCGGAGCTCGCGCTCGCCCTCGCCCGGGGCGAGCGGCCCGAGCCGCGGCTCGGCGACTTCCGGGCCGGTGTCGTGATGACCCGCTTCTTCTCCGACCTCTGCCTGACCGGAGACGAGGCCGAGTACGAGCCCTTCGCCGAGGAGCTGCCCGAGCCGCTGGTCGGAGAGCCCGGCGGGGCATGAGCCGCCGCCGCCTGCGGGTCCTCTTCTTCGTCGAGAACCCCGCTGCGTTCTGGCGCTACGCGCCGCTCGTCGCCGAGCTGGCCGGCCGCGGGCACACGGTCCGGCTCGCGTTCGACCACGTTCCGAAGGGGATGGTCGAGGAGCTGGCGCCCGGCGTCGCGTACGGCCCCGCGCCCCGCCGGGGCCGGTTCGACGGGTGGCGCCCGCTGGCGAACGCAGTGCGGCGGCTGGCCGACCTCGCCCGCTACGCGCATCCGCGCTACGCCGACGCGTCCTTCCTGCGCGAGCGCATGGCCTCCGCCGTCATCGGCGACCTCCAGCGTCGCGAGCTCGAGCCGCTCGCGCGAGGCCGCGCGCTGCGGCTCGCCCGGCGCCTCGCCGGCTCGACCGACGCCGCGTTGTCGGAGCGGGTGATCGCGGCGATGGCGCGGTACGACCGCGCGATCCCGACGAGCGGCGAGATCGACGCCTTCGTCCGCGACGAGCGTCCCGACGTCGTGCTGGTCACGCCGATCATGAAGGCGCCCTCCCAGGTCGAGTACCTGAAGAGCGCCCGCAAGGCCGGCGTGCCCACCGCCGCCTGCGTCAAGAGCTGGGATCAGCTGACGAACCGGGGGCTGCTCCGCTTCGTCCCCGAGCGGGTGCTCGTCTGGAACGAGCGGCAGCGCGTGGAGGCGCAGGAGCTGCACGGCATCCCTCCCGAGCGCGTCGTCGCCACCGGCGCGCAGCAGTTCGACGAGTGGTTCGAGCGCCGGCCGAGCACCACCCGCGAGGAGTTCCTGCGCCGGGTCGGCCTCGATCCCGCCGAGGGCTACGTGCTCTACCTGTGCTCGAGCCCCGACATCACCAGGCCGGCCAGGGGCGAGCGTGCGTTCGTCGAGAGCTGGATCGAGGCCGTCCGCGGAAGCGGCGACGAGCTGCTCGAGCGGATCGGGATCCTCGTCAGGCCGCACCCGAACCCCGCGGCGACCAACCAGTGGAGGCGCGCCGACCTGGCGCGGTTCGGCAACGCCGTCGTCTGGCCCTCCGGCGGAGCTCGGCCGGTCGGGAACGAGGCGAGCGCCGGGTTCTTCGACTCTCTCTCCCACAGCGAAGCAGTGGTCGGGATCAACACGACGTCGATGATCGAGGCGGCGATCGCCGGCAAGAGCGTCCTGACGATCCGTGCGCCGCAGTTCGCGCAGGAGAGCACGCTCCACTTCCACCACCTGCTCGCCGAGAACGGCGGCTTCCTCCACGTCGCCGAGTCGCTCGAGGAGCACGCCGGGCAGCTCGCCCGCGTGCTGGAGCACGATCCGGAAGACGACGAGCGCCGGCGTGCGTTCGTGCAGGCGTTCGTGCGGCCGCAGGGGCTCGACCGGCCGGCGACACCGATCCTCGCGGACGCCGTCGAGGAGACGGCAACCCTTCCGGTCGATCCGTTCGAGCGCGGCCCGCTCGGGCTGCGTGCTGCGCTCGCCGCCGAGGCGACCATGAGCAGGCTGGCGATGCTCGCGGCCGCTTTCCCGACGCGCGAACGGAAGGGGTTCCGCCGCGAGAAGGCCGCGACAGGCGTGCGGACGTCCCGGGCATAGTGCTCTTGCCCGGGAGCGCCGGGCTCCTCGCTACCCTCGACCGAGTTGCGCCGAACCGGGGTCGTACTCTTCGTCGCACTCGTGGTGTCCGGGTGCGCGTCGCACGCCGTCGAGGAGCGGTCGGCGCAGCCTGCTCCGCAACCGGTCGCGCACCCTGGGGCCAAGGCGCAGCCGAAGCGTCTCCAGGCGGTCGTCACCGTCGTCGACGGTGACACCGGCAGGCGAGTCGGCGGCGCGCTCGTCCGGGCGGGGATCTTCTCCGGCCGGGCGAACCGCAAGGGCAACGCCGCGCTCCTGCTGCGGCGGAGAGTGTCGCTCGTCGTCTCCGTTCGCGCCCGCGGGTACGACGAGCGGACGTTGCGGCTGCCGTTCCAGCGCCGCCTCCGGCTGGTCGTCCGCGTCTACCAGCCCGGGCTGCAGTGGCCGATGTACGGCGCCACGCCGTTCCGGACCCAGGCGCACGCGTCGATCGCCGTCCGGCCGCCGTTTCGCGTCGTCTGGAGCCGCGGGCTCGGCTCGCTGATCGAGTTCCCGGCGGCGGTCTCGGACGGCGTCGCGTACATCGGCAACAGCCGCGGCACCGTCTACGCGCTGTCGATGCGGGACGGGTCGGTTCTGTGGCGCCACCCCGTTCCGGGCGGGAAGATGGCCGCCTCGCCGGCGGTCGTCGCCGACGGGGTCGTGGTCCACGGGATGGACGGGGTCGTGCGCGTGCTCGACCGCCACACGGGCAGCCTGCGCTTTGCGGTCTGGATCGGCTCGCCGATCGAGTCGTCCCCCGTCGTGCGCGACCGGATCGACTACTTCGGCGCCTGGAACGGCAACGTGTACGCGCTCGACCTCAGGACTCGGCGCTTCCGCTGGGTCTACCGAGACGGCTACAAGATCACTTCCAGCGCGTCGCTCGCCGGTCGCACGCTCTACATCGGCGACTACGGTGGACGGCTCCTCGCGCTCGCGCCCGGCAGCGGGCGGTTGCGCTGGGCCGGCGGCGTCAACGGGCGGATCTACGGCACGCCGGCCGTCTGGGGCGGGCGCGTCTTCGTCCCTTCCTCGGACGGCGGCTCGCTGACCGCGTTCACGACCGGCGGGCGGTTCATCTGGCAGGTACACGCCGGGAGCTACGTGTACTCGTCGCCGGCGGTGTGGGCGGGCCGCGTGTTCTTCGGCTCCTACGACGGGCGCCTCTACTGCGTCTCGGCCTCGAGCGGCCGCGTCGGGTGGTCGGTGCAGACCGGCGGGCCGGTCTCCGGGGCTCCCGCCGTCGTCGACGGCGTCGTCTACGCGGGCAGCTTCGCCCACCGGATCATCGGGGCCGATGCCCGCTCCGGCCGAGTGCTGCTCCGCTTCCCGCACGGCGAGTACGTCCCCGTCTCGGGGAGCGGCCGTCGGCTCCTCCTGCACGGGTATTCGCGCCTCTACGCCGTCGAGGCCGCCTACTAGGACGCGCGCGTCGCGGCTACCCTGGAAACGCCTCGGTCGTATGCGCTTCTCTCTCGCCGCAGCCGTCGCAGCCGTCGTGTCGCTGCTCGCCGTGCCCGCCGCGGGGTCGACCGCGCGTCCCTCGCCCGCCGCGCTCGTGCGGCAGGGCTTGACGGCCGCGGTCGAGCACGGCGACCTGACCCCGACCGAGGCGGCGGGCTATCGCGCCACGCTCGCGAACGTCCTCGCCCAGGCCAGGCGTCTGCCTCCGCTCCGCACCCGGCTCCTGCTCGCGGTCGTCGCGGACGTCGCCGCCCAGTCGGGCTCCTACACCGCACCTCGGGCGCTGACGCTCTTCTCGACGCTCGCCGTGAACGCCGAGTGGCTGTCCACGCACGCGCTCACGGGGAAATACCCTGACATCCAGGGCGACGACGGGGCCGTCTACCGGTTCTTCTCGGGGCACGGCTACGTCTTCCACCCCCTTGCGAACTTCGCGAAGCTCAACGCCGACGTCGCAGCGAAGGACGCGGCGGAGACGGCGCACCTGGCCTCGGCGCTTCTCGGCCGAGGTGTGCCGAGCGGCAAGGCGCTCGCCTGGCAGTACGACTTCCCGTTCGCCTCGGGCAAGCCTCCCTGGACGTCGGGCATGGCGCAGGCCGTCGCAGCCCAGGCGCTCGCCCGCGCAGGGACGCTGCTCGGCGATCAGTCGCTTCTCGACGCCGCCGACGCTGCGTATGCGTCGGTGCCGCGGCTCCTCTCGCCGTCGTCGCCGGCGAAGCCCTGGGTCGCGCTCTACAGCTTCGACCGCACGCCGGTCCTGAACGCACAGCTCCAGGCGGCGCTCTCGATCGCCGACTACGGGACGATCTCGGGAAACGCGTCGGCCACGGCGCTCGCGGGGCGCCTGACGGACGCGGCCAGGAAGCTCTTGCCGCGGTTCGACACCGGCTACTGGTCCCTCTATTCGCTCCGTGGTGACGAGTCTCCGCTCGACTACCATGACTACGTCATCGGCCTCCTTCGCAAGCTCGCGACGCGCACCGGCGACGCCGCCTGGCAGGAGGCAGCGGACCGGTTCCAGACGTACGAGTCGGAACCTCCCATCGTTCGCCTCCGGGGTGCTCCGCCGCCCGTCTATCCGCATCCGGAGGACGGCTACCGCGACGAGGCGCCGATCCGGTTCTGGCTGTCGAAGGGCTCCACGGTCACCCTGATCGTCGGCGGCCGCCGCATCACCGAGAGCTTCCCGCGCGGCGACAACACCTTCTTCTGGTCTCCCGACGACGTCGATCCCGGCACGTACCACCCGTACCTGACCGCGGTCGGGCCGGGCGGTCCGCGAGTCGAGACGATCGGCCCGCCGGTCACGGTCGCTCCCGCCCCCGGCCCGCCGCCGCTCGCGGTCACCGTCACCTCGCCGGCGACCGTCTCGTGGAGGTCCGCCGCCGAAGGCACGCCGTGGCTGCATCTCCGGCTCCGCCTGACCCGGGGCGTGGTGTCCCGGACGGTCGATCTCGGCCACCGCGGTCTCGCTGGCACGCGGCACCTGCGTCTCCCGCCCGGCCGCTGGCACGTGGCGCTCTCGGCGTCGAACTCGGCCGGCCGGTCCCGCGTCGTCTCGCTGGGATACCTGCCTCGATGAGGCCGGCTGCGATCGCGCTCGCGGCGGTCCTGGCCGCCTCGGTTCTCGCCCTGCCCGCCCGGGCGGGCACCCGCCTCCGGCCGGTGCCGATCCTGATGTACCACGTGCTCAGCGTCCCGCCTCCGACCGCCCCCTATCCGGGGCTGTACGTGCGCCCCGCCGACTTCGCGGGCCAGGTCGCGTGGCTGGCGGCGCACGGCTACCGGGCCGTGACGCTCCAGCGCGTCTTCGACTCGTGGCGCGGCGCCGCCACCCTTCCCGCCAAGCCCGTCGTCCTCTCCTTCGACGACGGCTACCTGAGCGACGTGAAGACGGCCCTGCCGGTCCTGCAGGCACGGCGGTGGCCGGGGGTCCTCAACCTCGAGGTCGCCAACCTGAAGCCCGTCTGGGGGCTCCGGCCGCCCGGTGTGCGGAAGCTGATCGCCGCCGGCTGGGAGATCGACGCCCACACGCTCACCCACCCCGACCTGACGCAGGTCGCGGCGGCGCGGCTGCACGACGAGGTGGCGGGGTCGCGCGCGGCGATCAGGGCGCGCTTCCACGTGCCGGTGAACTTCTTCTGCTACCCCGCCGGCCGGTACGACGCCGCCGTGATCGCAGCGGTGCAGCAGGCCGGCTATCTCGCGGCGACGACGACGAACTACGGGCTGGCGAAGCCGGGCGCGCTGTACGCGCTCTCGCGTGTTCGCATCGACGGCAGCGACGGCGTGAAGGGCTTGGGGGCCAAGCTGGCGGCGCTCACGTCTTGAAGCGCAGGGGGTGGATCATCGCCGGCGCCGGCGCCGCCGGGGTGGTGCTGCTCCTCGTCGGGGCGGGTCTCTCCGTCTACTTCTACAAGAAGCACCAGGGACGGGACATCCGAGGCTCGTCGACGATCGAGTTCGTGCCCACCCAGACGGCGCCCGTTGCGAAGCCGCCGCCGAAGCCGAAACCGGGCCGCCCGGCGGCGCTCGACCGCGTCGACTGGCCGCTCTTCGGCTACGACCTGCAGCGCCTCCGGTACCTGCCGAGCAGGCTCCGGCCGCCGTTCCGGACGGAGTGGACGTTCTTCGGCCACCACCTGCTCGAGTTCCCGCCGGCGGTCGCGTACGGCCGCGCGTACATCGCGAACAACCCCGGCGTGCTCTACGCGGTGCAGACGGCGACCGGACGCGCGAGCTGGAGGTTCGAGACCGGGCGTTGCACGGCGGCATCGCCGGCCGTCGCCGACGAGGTCGTCTACATGGCCTTCCTCAACCTGCGCCGCCAGGGCAGCGACGCGTGCAACGCCTCGCCGGGAACGCCGGGTCTCGACGGCCTGGTCGTGGCGCTCGACGCCCGCAGCGGCAAGCTGCGGTGGCGTCGCGTGATCGGCCCGAGCGAGACCTCGCCGCTCGTCGGCGGCGGCCGCGTCTACGGCGGCGACTGGACCGGCACCGTCTTCGCGCTCGAAGCGA
>JBLMYA010000010.1:0-33000 GCA_050258035.1 Verrucomicrobiota bacterium | reverse complement strand
TGCGTTGACCGCTAGGCGGATCAGCCGGACTCGCCGAAGCAACAGCGAGCAGTGTCAGCGACCCGGCCAGGATCGCCGCGACCGCGAATCGTTTGAACATGCTCCCTCTCTCTCCCCTCGATAGTGCCTGCCTCCGAAGACGTCTGTTCCCACCTAAGTCACCGTAGGCAACAACGCCACAGCCGCCGACGGTGCGTAATCAACCCACGCCCGAGCCGCCGACGAGAACATCATCAACATACACCAGTTCCGACGTTCTGGAGAACGATGCTGCAGGAGCAATCGAGGGCGCCGCCGCCCCTGGCAGGCGTCGCGGGCAGGTGGGACGCGAGCGGCGCACGTACCGTTGACGTGACCCCAGCTCCTTTCGCGGCCGGGGGCCCGGCCGGATCTCCACCGCCGAGCTTCAGGCGTCCTGCGCGACTCGGAATCCGGGGAAACACCGATCCCCGCCCGCATCTTCTACGGATGCCCGCCCGGCGCGACATGGGAGAGGTTCACGTCTGCGGAGGTGGTTGCCGTGCCCATGAGGTTGGGACGGTCTGTGGTCGCCCCTCGAGGGAGAGTTGGGGCCGCACGTGAACCGCTGATCGTGGCCCGTCAAGGGGCCCTTTGCCGTCTCCAACGGCATCGCGTTCTCGTTCCTCTGGCTCGACTTCTCCGTGCTGACGCCGGCCCCGACGAGCCGCACGTGTGAAGGACAGAGACCATGGCCTCCACCCTCACCCCATCGCCACCGAAGCCCCGGACTCCTGGGCATGGCCGCCCGGCAGAAAGTGCCCCCGTCGGTCCGCCTCACGGACGCTCTTCGCTTCCGGTGCGGTGGGGCATCTGGGTGGCCCGCCACCGGTGGTGGTCTTTGGGGTTCTGGACCGCGGTCGTCGTCGCGGCCATCGTCCTCTACCCGTATCTGATGTCGACGCTGGTCGCATCCGACTACAGCGTCACGGGCTCGGACTCGCAGAAGGTCTCCCAATCGATGGAGTCGGACTTCTCGGCCGCCGGAGCCGAACAGGACGTGATCGCCTTCGATTCGGGCACCCTGACGATCAAGGACAAGGCGTACCAGGACGTCGTCAACAAGGTGGTCGCGGCCGTCAAGGGCCAGCCGGGAGTTGTCTCGGTGCTAGGCCCCCTCGACCCGGGTATGCAGAGCGTGCTCACGAGCGGCTCGGCGGCGGTCGCCTCTCTCGGTCTGTCGGGAAACGATCGGGAGCGCGGTGACCGAGCCGCGGACCTCCAGGACGTCGTACAGAAGGCCGCGGGCTCCGGCCCGGTGCAGGCCTACCTGACTGGCTTCTCGCCGAGCTCGAACGACATCACGGAGGTGGAGAACTCTGACCTCGAGCGGGCCGAGTCGATCGGCCTGCCCATCGCCTTCGTCGTCCTCCTCGTGGCGCTCGCCGCCCTGGTCTCCGCGTGCATCCCGCTACTGACGGCGGTCGTCGCCGTCATGGCGACTTTCCTCACCCTCACCGCGTTCAGCACGGTGGGGTCGTTCGACGCATTTCTCCTCTCGATAGTCACGATGCTCGGAGTCGGGATCTCGATCGACTACTCCCTCTTCATCCTCTTCCGCTACCGCGAGGAGCTTGCCCGCGCCCGCGAGGCCGAGCGGCCCGACGCGGTTCCCAACTCGGTCGGCGTCGCGATGGCAACGAGCGGCAGGACGATCCTCTTCTCGGGCACGATCGTCGTGATCTCGCTGTTCTCGCTCTTCGTGGTGAATTCGCCGCTCTTCCACGGGATCGCGTTCGGCGTCGTCCTCGTCGTCGTCTGCACACTCCTCGTCACGTGGACGATGCTGCCAGCGCTCCTCGCGGCGCTCGGCGACCGCGTCAACAAGGGGAGAATCAAACGGCTGGAGCCCGCCGACGAGAAGGCCGAGCCCCAGAAGCCGAGCGCCTGGGAACGGTGGGCGCGCACCGTCCTCGCCCATCCGTGGATCGCCGCCCCCGCTGCGGCGCTGCTCGTCCTGCTCGCCTTCCCGACGTTCGGGATCAAGCTCGGCATCGACATGGGCATGTCGGCCCTCTCGGACACGCCCTCCGGGAAGGGCGCCATGATCCTGGAGGACTCGTTCAGCGCCGGCGCGCTGTCCCCGATCCAAGTTCTCGCCTCTCACGAGGGGTCAGGAGCGCTCAGCCAGAGCGACCTGAACACGGTCGACTCGTTCACGGCGTCGCTCTCGAAGGATCCCCGGGTCGCGGGGGTCTTTTCGATCGCGACGCTCCTAAAGCAGACGACCGGGGAGGTCTCCCCGCAGGCACTGCAGCAGCTCGAGCAGCAACCGGAGGCGAAGACGATCGTCGACCAGACGGTCAACGTGTCGAACGGAGGGGACAGGACGATCGTCACGGTCGTGCCCAAGGCCGCGCCCGACTCGACCGAGGCGAGCAACCTGGTCAAGGACATCCGGAACGACGTGATACCGGCGCAGAGCGGAGCCGCAGGGCCGCAGATGCTGGTGGGCGGCGAGACGGCGCAGTTCGTCGACCTGTCCAAGGAGACGCTCACCAAGCTGCCCGTCGTCATGACGATCGTGCTGGTGCTCTCGTTCCTGTATCTGCTCGTCGTCTTCCGCTCCCTGCTCATGCCGGGGAAGGCGGTGGTGATGAACTTGCTCGCCACCTTCGCGGCCTTTGGGCTGACGACCTGGGTCTTCCAGGGCGGCCACCTCGAAAACGTCTTCCGGTTCACGAGCGTCGGCTTCGTGCAGGTCTACCTGCCGATCATCGTGTTCGCGGTGCTATTCGGCCTGTCCATGGACTACGAGGTGTTCCTCATCGGCCGGATGCGCGAGGAATACATGCGCACGGGAGACAACGACTACGCGGTAGCGAAAGGCATCGCACACACGGCACGGCCGATCGCCGCGGCGGCCTTCATCATGGCCGCCGTCTTCGGCTGCTTCCTGATCGCCGACGTCCTGGAGCTGAAGGAGTTCGGCTTCGCGCTGGCGGTCGCGGTCGTCCTGGACGCGACGCTGGTCCGGCTGCTCCTCGTGCCCGCGTTCATGAAGCTCGCAGGCAAGGCCAACTGGTGGCTCCCCGGATTCATGGATCGACACATGCCCGAGATCAAGCTCGACTAAGGTATGCACCGACTCGGAGTTCCGGTGGCGCTCCCCGCGAGACGAGCGAGGCCGCGGGTCCTGGACATGGGGCGGCTGGCTGACGGATGAGAGCGCGTGTGGGCTTGTGCGCCAGTAGGGCTGGCGCCAGCGTGCGGGCTGTTACCCAACTCGGCGGAGACGAATCTGACCTTGCCTGCGTTGTCCAGGAGGCAACAACAAGCCCCGTCTAGCGGGGCTTTCGGAAAGCGGATGAAGGGACTCGAACCCTCGACCTTCTGCATGGCAAGCAGACGCTCTAGCCAACTGAGCTACATCCGCACGCGCGGGTCAGTATAGCCCCGGCCTCCCCGAGCCGCCTCCGGCCGCGGCTAGTAGGACGTCCGGTCGAGCGCTTCGTTGACGAGCCGGTCGGCGAGCTCGTTCGCCTCACGTCGGACGGCCGTGTACCTCACCTGCCCGATCTGCCGGGCGAGGTTCGACGCCTCGAGGAAGAGCCCGCGCAGCGCCTCGTTCTTCACCCGGTACTCGCCGCGCATCTGCCGCACGACCAGCTCCGAGTCCGAGACGACCTCGAGCTCGTCGACACCGACCTCGACCGCGCGCCGGAGACCGTCGACGAGCGCACGGTACTCGGCGACGTTGTTGGTCGCCACGCCGATCGCCGTGCCGCGCGCATCGAGCACCGTTCCGTCCTCGGCTTCGAGGACGAACGCGGAAGCCGCCGGACCGGGGTTGCCGCGCGCCCCGCCGTCGGTGAAGAGGCGGGCCTTCACCCGAGGCCGCTACGCGGCCGGCGCGAGACCCGAGAGCAGGGTGCGAGCGAGCTCCGGACCGAGCTCGAACTCCAGCAGGGCCAGGACGGCCCGGCGCCGCTCCTCGATGCGCGTATTCCGCCTCGCAGTCAGCTCACAGTGTTCTGCGAGACGGTCGAGGGCCCGTTCGAGGCGCGCAGGGTCCGGCGAGGCCGTGGTCATGTCTTACACATCGTCGGGTATCGACCGGACAACATCCCTCGAACTTCGAGTTTAGGCCGACGCGTCTTCCGCCGATAGAGGAGGTGATGATGCCTGCGTCGAAGCCTGCCTGGCTGCCGCTCGGCGCTCTGCTCGTCCGTGAAGGGCTGATCTCGAACGAACAGCTCGAGCTCGCCCTGATCGATCAGCAGGGCACGGGGCTCCGTCTCGGCGAGCTCCTCGTCCAGTGGGGCTGGGTCGAGTCCGGGGCGATCTCCCGGGCGCTCGCCGAGCAGTACGAAATGGAGTTCCTGGACCTGGACGCGGCGGAGATCGACCCGGGGGCCGTGGAACGCCTCCCTGCCAGGGAAGCGCGCGCGAGAAACGCGATCCCGATTCGCTTCCTCGAGGACGGGCGCATCCTCGTCGGTGTCGCCGATCCGACCGACGTCGGCGCCTGCGACGAGCTGCGCTCCCTCCTCGGCGGCCGGGTCCGCCTGGTCGTCGTCGACCAGGTCGAGCTGCACCGCGCGCTGGCGCGCGAATACACGTAGCGTGCGGGCTCCCCATGAGGGTCGGACCTCTCGGGTCCGGCCCTCTCCCGCCCGAGCCGCGCCGCCGGCACGGCAGCGTACCGCCAGTCCCTACTCCGTGTCGATCTGGGCGCGCTGGAGCGTCCCCGAGTAGTCGACGTAGATCGACTTCCACTCGGTGAAGACGTCGAGGGCGGCCTGTCCCGCCTCGCGGTGGCCGTTGCCCGTCTCCTTCATCCCGCCGAAGGGCAGGTGCACCTCGGCGCCGATCGTGCCGGCGTTCACGTAGGTGATCCCGGTGACGAGGTCGCGCATCGCGCGGAAGGCAGCGTTCACGTCGCGGGTGAAGATCGACGAGGAGAGCCCGTAGCGCACCCCGTTCGCGACGCGGACAGCCTCGTCCGCGTCCTTGACCGGGATCAGCGCCGTCGTCGGACCGAAGATCTCCTCCTGGGCGATCCGCATGCCGGGCTCGACGTCGCCGAAGATCGTCGGCCGGTAGTAGAAACCGTTCTCGAGCCCGTTGCCGGTCGCCGCCTCTCCGCCGGCCAGCAGGGTCGCGCCCTCGTCCCGACCGATCTCCGTGTACGAGTGGATCTTCTCGAGCGCATTCCGGTTGATCACCGGTCCGACGTCGGTGTCGGCCTCCCACCCCGGTCCGAGCCGGAGACGCTCGGCGGTCGCGACCAGCTTCGACCTGAGCTCGTCGTAGACCCGCTCGTGCACGATGACGCGGCTCGCCGCCGTGCAGCGCTGGCCGGACGTGCCGAACGCCGACCAGATGATCCCGTCGGCGGCGAGGTCGAGGTCGGCGTCCTCGAGGACGATCACCGCGTTCTTGCCGCCGAGCTCGAGGTGGACGTGCTTGAGGTTGTCGGCCGCGGCCTTCATCACCGCGACACCGGTCTCGCGCGAGCCGGTCAGGGTGATCACCGGTACGTCGGGGTGGTGGACGAGGCGCTCGCCGACAGCACCGCCGCCGCCGTGGACGACGTTCACGACGCCGGGCGGGACGCCGGCCTCCGTGAGCAGCTCGACGAAGCGCTCGCCGAGCGCGGGCGTGTCGGTCGCCGGCTTGAAGACGACCGTGTTGCCGCAGACGAGCGCCGGGGCGATCTTCCACGACGGAATCGCGATCGGGAAGTCCCACGGCGGGATCACGCCGACGACCCCGATCGGCATGCGCACGCTCATGTTGAACTTGTCCGGAAGCTCCGACGGGGTGGTCTGACCGAACAACCGCCGGCCTTCGCCCGCCATGTAGAAGCTCATGTCGATCGCTTCCTGGACGTCGCCGCCCGCCTCGGGGAGCACCTTCCCCATCTCGCGCGTCATGAGGAGCGCGAGCTCGTCCTTGTGCTCGCGGACGAGCGCTCCGAAGCGGTAGAGGATCTCTCCGCGGGCCGGAGCCGGGACGAGTCGCCACGTCTCGAATGCCTCCCTGGCCGCCTCGACCGCGCGGTCGACGTCCTCGGGGCCGGAGCGCGGGAAGGTGCCGATCAGCTCGCCGCTCGCCGGGCTGGTCGACTCGAAGGTCTCGCCGGAGACGGCGTCGACCCACTCGCCGCCGACGAAATTCTTGAACGAACGCGTCTCGACCGCCACCGCGGTCGAGTCTAGCTAGGCGACGTCGACCTTCGGGAAGGTTCCGGTCGCCCGCCGGCGCCGGCGGTCGCGGACCGACCGCATGCCACCGGACGACCTGCCGCGCCGGCGGTCCGGCCCCGAGCGGCGGTCGATGATCACGGTGACGTTCGGGTTGTCCGCGTAGTAGGTGACCATGCGCTCCAAGAGCTCGTCCTCGAGCTCACGCGGAATCACGCAGTAGATCACCGACCCGGCTCCACTACATCTCATTGTAAGAACGGAACGGACGGAGTCCAGTCAGCCAGACAGCGGATTCTCGATATCGGGGAGGATCCCGGTTCCCGACTCGTAGCCGGCGTTCCAGTCCGAGAACTTCGCATCGAGCTCCCCCGGCTCCAGGCCCCGCTCGGCCAGCCGCACGGGCTGCGGGGAGCCGAGGCTGACGCGGTACTGGTACCAGGAGATCTCCCAGGCGATCGTGATCACGACCTCGGCGTTCTGCCCCGGAAGCACGACGATGCTCGCCTTCGGCTCGCCGAGGCTGCGCGAGATCCCGTCGACCGTGCGCACCGCGTCGCTGGCGTTGAAGAGTGCGGCCGCCTCGAGCTGGGTCTGCTCGTCGTGTGAGAGACGCCGCAGGATCGGCTCGGCGACGATCTGCTCGGCGGCCGGGCGCCGCTGCCCGCCGAAGATCGCGGCCAGGCTGAGCGGGCGGCGACGACGCGTGTTCCGGACGGCCGGGCCGATCGGGCTGCCCTCGCGCACCCAGCCGTGGTCGAGCGCGGTCTCCTGGCAGAGCACGCAGACGTCGACGTAGTCGTCCATCCCGTCCGGCGCAAACCGAAGCGGGAGCTCGCCGACCAGGAGCGTGCGCTCGCAGATCGCGCACTGCTTGGCCTCCATCGTGCGCATGGTTCTCACGGCGCTGCCACTATAGGCCATGTGCAGGGACTTTCTCCAGGGAGAGGCGGAGCTTCCTAGACCTTCTCTTCCTCCCGGGCCTTCTTCGTCTCATCGATGATCTTCTGGGCGATGTGCGCTGGAACCTCGTCGTACCGGAGGAAGTGCATGTGGTAGTCGCCCCGCCCACCCGTCAGCGACGTCAAGGCCTGTGAGTACGTGAGGATCTCGGCCATCGGCACTTCGGCCCTGATCGTCGTCATCCCGGCCGCCGGCTCCATGCCCTGCAGCCGGCCCCGGCGCGAGTTCAGGTCGCCGTTGACGGCGCCGACGGCGTCGTCGGGCACGGTCACCTCGAGCTCCATGATCGGCTCCAGCAGGACAGGGTTCGCCTTCTCGTAGGCGGCCTTGAAGGCCATCGAGCCGGCGATCTTGAACGCCATCTCCGAGGAGTCGACCGTGTGGTACGAGCCGTCGACGAGCGAGACGCGCACGCCCTGCACGGGCGCCCCGGCGAGTTCGCCGTGCTGCATCGCCTCCTGGATCCCCTTGTCGACGGCGGGCCGGAAGCCCTGGGGGATGACGCCCCCGACGATCTTGTCGACGAACTCGTAGCCGACCCCCTCCTCGAGCGGCTCGAGGACGATCGTCGCGTCGCCGTACTGGCCGCGGCCGCCGGTCTGCTTCTTGTACTTGCCCTGCGCACGCGCCTCGGCGCGGATCGTCTCCAGGTACGGGACGCGCGGCTGGTGCAGGTCGACCTCCACGCCGAACCGGCGCCTGAGCCGCTCGACGGCGACCTCGACGTGCATCTGCGAGAGCCCGGCGAGGAGCTGCTCGCCGGTCTGCTGGTCGCGACGCATGACGAGGGTCGGATCCTCCTCGGTCAGCCTCCGGAGCGCCTGGCCCAGCTTCTCCTCCTCACCCTTCGCCTTCGGGGTGATCGCGAAGCTCATCACCGGCTCGGGGAAGTCGAAGCGCGGCAGCTCGACGCCGACCTCCCTGTCGAGCAGGAGGTCGCCGGTCATCACGTCTTTGAGCTTGGCGACCGCCCCGATGTCACCCTCGCCGAACGCGTCGGTCGGCGTGTGCTCCTTTCCCTGGAGGACGAGCAACGATCCCATCCGCTCCTTCGAGTGCTCGCGCGTGTTCGTCAGAGTCGTGTCGGACGTGACGGTTCCCTTGAGTACGCGGAAGACGTTGATTCGGCCGGCGAACGGGTCGGCGATCGTCTTGAACGCGAGCACCGCCGTCGACGCGCCCTCGATCTCGACCGGTGCGCCCTTCTTCGCCGGGCTGGGCACACCCTCGACAAGCAGGTCGAGGAGCGCCGTCGTACCGAGGTTCTTGGTCGCCACCGACGCAGCGACCGGGAAGACCTCGCCGCGCGTGACCGCCTCCTTGAGCGCCTTCGCCACCTCTTCGTCGGACAGCTCCTGGCCGTCGAGGTAGCGCTCCATCAGGCCCTCGTCGGTCTCGACGACCGCGTCGAGGAGCTTCTCGCGGTACTCGGCGGCCTGGTCGGCCACCTCGGCCGGGATCTCCGTGCGCGTCGCCTCGCGCGCCCCCTCCGGACTCGTGTAGGCGCACATGTGCAGCACGTCGACGATGCCGGTGAGCTCGTGCTCCGCCCCGATCGGGATGTGCACGGCCACGCAGTTCGTCGACAGCTGCGAACGCACGCCCTCGAGCGCGCGGAAGAAGTCGGCGCGCTCCCGATCGAGCATGTTCACGACGACGACGCGGGCGACGTGCCCGTCCTCGCCGCGGTGCCACGTCCGGCCGGTGCCGACCTCGACACCCATCACGCCGCTGACGACGACCAGCTCGCCCTCGACCACGCGCAGCGCGGCGATCGCGTCGCCCTGGAACCCGGCGTCGCCCGGCGCGTCGATCAGGTTGATCTTCCGGTCCTGCCACTCGCAGTGGCAGAGCGACGCGGACAGCGACATCTGCCGCCGGTTCTCGTCGTCGTCCCAGTCGGAGACAGTCGTCCCCTGCTCGACGGCGCCGAGCCGGTTGACCGCGCCCGACTGGAAGAGCAGCGCCTCGACGAGCGAGGTCTTCCCCGTCCCTCGATGGCCGACGACGGCGACGTTGCGGATCTTTCCAGGCTCCAGAGCAGGCATGCGCGCGAAACTCCTCGGTCGATGTCGGGGCCGATGCTATCTCGCCGGCCGCGACCGACGTGGCGGGCGCGGCCAGGGAAGCTTCCCGGTGCGACGAGGGTCAGGGAGCGTCAATCGTCGGCCGTGACGCGCGCGGCGGCCGTGCCGGCCAGGTGCGCCTTGAGGCGGAGGATCGCCTTCGTGTGGAGCTGCGACACGCGTGACTCCGTGACGCCGAGGACCTCGCCGATCTCTCGAAGCGTGAGCTCCTCGTAGTAGTAGAGCGTGATCACGAGCTTCTCGCGCTCGGGCAGGTGCGCGATCGACTCTCCGAGCGCCTCGCGCAGCTCGGTCTGGTCGAGCGCCTGCGACGGCTGCGGACCGGACGTGTCCTCGATCGTGTCGATCAGCGAGATCTGGTCGCCGCTTCCCGTCGAGACCGTCCAGAGCTCGTCCAGAGCGGCGATCGAGGATCGCGAGATGTCCGTCAGGCTCTCGTCCAGCTCATCGGTGCTGATCCCGAGCTTCTTCGCGATCTCCTCGTCGGTCGGAGCGCGATGCAGCTTCGCCTCGAGCACCGCGATCGCCCGCTCGATATCGCGTGCCCGGGCCCGTACGGAGCGCGGTACCCAGTCCATCGCCCGCAGCTCGTCGATGATCGCACCCTTGATCCTCGCGATCGCGTAGGTCTCGAACTTGACGTCCCGGTCGGGGTCGTACCGCTCGATCGCACCGATCAGGCCGAGCAGGCCGTAGGAGACGAGATCGCCCTCGTCGACGTGCGCGGGCAGGCCGCTGCCCAGCCGTCCGGCGACGAACTTCACCAGCGGCGCATACGTGAGGATCAGGCGGTCGCGCAGCGCACGGTCGCCCGATCGCTTGAACTCGTGCCAGAGGGGCTTGATGTCTTCGGGCAAGGGTCTGTAGAGGATACGAGGCCGCTCGGCCGAGTGGTCAACGTGCGAACGCGCGGAGCGACAGTCCGGCCATCCAGACGGCGAGCGCGCCGGCCGACACGGCGATAACCCATTGCCCGGCCGCGCCCGCGGCGACGGCGACCCCTCCGAACACGACGGCCAGCACCACGAAGAGCACGCCGAGCGCCCGGCGCTGCGCTGGGGCCGCCACGGGCTGATCCTCGCACACGGACGCCGAGGCTTACAGCCCGCACACGGCGGGTACACCGGCCTGGTAAGCGCCCGGATCCCCGTCGATCACATCCCAGGGAGACACACGAATGCATCCACTCGTCCAAGACACGTCCGGCGACGTCCAGACGCTGTTCCGCCAGGTCAACGATCGCGTGTTGGAGGTGAACGGCATCCTCGGTCCGACCGCGCGGCTCGCCGATTTCGTCTGCGAGTGCCGCGATGCCGAGTGCTCCGAACGGCTCACCCTGAGCGTCGCCCAGTTCGTCGCCGTCCGGAGCCATCCGAGCCGACACGTGGTTCGCCCGGGTCACGTGGAGCCGGCGCTCGAGCGCACGGTCGAGGTCCACAAGGGGTTCGCGGTCGTCGAGCCGGTCAGGACGGCCCCGCTCGTCGAGTCGCAAGCCGCCGCCTGACGACCGCTACGCGGTCGCGTCGCCCAGGTGCCCGGCGAAGTACTCGAGCGTCGTCTTCGTCTTCGTGTGGGAATCGGCCGTCAGATCGAGGCCCAGCCCCTCCAGGAACGCGCGAACCTCGACCGCCGCCTGGAACGCCTCCCCGGGCATGCTCTTGGTCGACAACTCGAGGATCCTCGATCCGTCCGGGAGCAGCCACACCTCCGCCACCAGCCGGCGCCCGAGCGCCTCCGGCCGGAGAACGAGCTTGAGGACGAAGGTCGGGCCGAGGATCGCCAGGTCGTCCAGCGCCAGCCCCTCCGGCGCGTGGTCGGCGAAGAAGGACCGCTGCTCCTTCGAGAAGAGCTTCCGGACGGCACGCTCGCCGCGGATCGCGTCTCGCACCTGCTCGTTCGGCACCTTCCCCTTCATCGACGCCGAGCAGACGTAGCTCCCGGGCATCGCGTCGACTTCGACGCTCATGCCGGCGGACCGGCGGAGGTCCTCCGGCAGATCGTGCGGGACGACCGGGCGAAGCTTGACCACGGTGTCTCCCCTCCGTCCCTGAACCCGTCGCGCCCGAACGGCCAGACCGCCCTGCTGCAGCCGGAGGTCGCGTGTGTCGAAGAAGTAGACCTGCCTGATCTCTGCGTCGAGCGGGTCGAGCCCGAGGGCGTCGACAGCCGAGCGATGCTCGCTCTCGGGCAGCGTGACCTTCAGCTCGACACTGTCGGCGTCCTTCATCAGCTCCAGGAGCTCCGTCAGGTGCTCCTTCGAGAGCGCACCCTGTCCCGTATTCGTCCCTGTCGCCATCTCAGCTCCTTCCGCCGAATCGTTCGACGAGCACGCCGTGCCGCAGCCCACGATCGCTCACGGTCAGCGACCCGCTCCCGAGTTTGGACATCACGGTACGCACGATGCACGCGCCGGCGAGGATGACCTCGGCCCGGTTGGGCTGGAGGCCCGTGATCCGGCGGCGCTCGTCGGCGCTCCGCGTGCGATAGAGCTCGATCTGCCGGTCGATCTCGGCCGCGTCGAGCACCGCTCCCTGGACGACCTCGGGGTCGTACGCGGCAAGCTCGTGGTTCACCGCGGTGATGTTGGTGACGGCGCCGCCCATCCCGACGAGCCGGTCCGGTGCGGGCCGTCCGTCGAGACGGTCCAGCTCCGCGGCGATGCCGCTCATCGCCTCGGCGACCACGTCCCCGGACACTGCCCGGTCGAGCCCGTACCGCTCGGTGAACCGCGCCGCGCCGACGTTCACGCTGAACCGCTCCTCGATCTGGTCGTCGTGACCGAACGTGAACTGTGAGCTGCCGCCTCCGGTGTCGAAGACCACGAGCGATCCCCCGCCCTCCGGGAGCCCGGCTCTCACGGCGAGATAGGCGAGGCGGGCCTCCTCATCGCCGGAGATGACCTCGATCTCCACGCCTGTCGCGGCTCTGACCGAGTCGATCAGATCGGCTGCGTTGGAGGCGATCCGGAGCCCGGCCGTGCCGACGGCCGCGATCCGTTCGACCCCGTGCTCGCGCGCTTCCTGGACCATCGCCGCAATTGCCTCGGCGGTCCGGCGCACGGGCTCCGCGTCGAGGCGGCCGGTGTCGTCCAGGCCTTCACCGAGCCGTGTGACCTCCGCGCGGTCGACAAGCGTCCGCCACGTCCCGTCAGGAGTCAGCTCCGCAATGTGGAACTTCACCGAGTTCGTGCCGACGTCGAGCACCGCGTACGTCATTGCGCATCCAGGGCGAGTGCCTCGAGACCCTTCGGGAAGCTCGTGTTCGCGAACGACGCCAGTCCGAGCTCGCGGACGGTGGCGACCACGCGGTCGGGCTCCTCCGACTCGACGGCGACCGTGCGTGTCTCGCCCACGTCGGTCCGGAGGTCGGTCAGCTCGGTCATGCAGCCGCCGATCGTGTAGCGCTGCCTGCGCTTGTGGACCTGCACCGCGCGCAAATCCGGGCTCGGGGCCACCAGCTCCTGGACGAGCTCGTCCAGCGTGTAGGCGTCGTGCTCGAGAGACGGAACCGCGACGGCGAGCCGCCCGAGGACGGCGGCTGCGGTGGAGGCGATGATCGGAAACGGCTCCTTCAGCACCGGCACCCATTGCTCGAGGCCCTCCGCGTTCACGTGCTCGAGCTGCTTCACGTCCAGGAGACCGTCGCGAACCTTCACGTTCTCGTCGACCCTCTTCGAGAGCACGTACAGCTCGTCGGTCTCCTGGACGCGCTCCGGGGACAGCGCGCGGAACCGCTCCTCGGCAGGGCCGAACGAGCGACCGAACGCCCGCCACTCCCACCGGGGCACCACCGGCGAGCTCATGGCGGCGCGGTCTCCATCGTGCGGATTATCGGGTCTGTGGGGAGAACCGGCGACTGCGGGCGTCGGCGGACGGAAAAACGCTTATGGTCACCCGAGTGCGCTCGGCGAACCTTCGCAGGCTGCTGGCCGCGATCTGGTCCGACCCGCTGGGACGGCGCTGGCTCCTGCTCTCGCAGGCGGCCCTCCTCGGTCAGGTCGTCTTCGACCTGCTGATCCCGCTGGCGATCCGTCAGATCGTCAACAACGGCATCCTCGCCGGCAACTTCGACAAGGTGATCAAGGGCTCGCTGTACATGGCGGTGTTCTCGATCGCCAGCATGCTGTTCGCCACGGCCTGCGCGTGGTACGCGGCGCGGGTCGGCGAGGAGGTCGGCCACCGCCTGCGGACACGTCTCTACCGGCGGGTGACGGAGCTGTCGTGGGGGAACGTCGACCGGCTGGAGACGAGCGACCTGCTCGTGCGGCTGACGACCGACGTCAACCAGGTGCGCGTGATGACGACGAGCAGCGTGACGACGTTGCTCCGGGCGCCGCTGATGATCGTCGGGGCGATCCTCGTACTGCTCTGGGTCGACGTCCGCCTCGCGCTCGTCATGCTCGTCTTCCTGCCTGTCGTGATCGCAGTGCTGGCCTTCTACCAGCTGAAGGGCGCACCGCTCTACCGCCAGGTTCTCGCCCGCTTCGACGGGCTCAACCAGGTGCTCCAGGAGAACATGGCGGGTGTCCGGGTCGTGCAGGCGTTCGTGAGGCAGGACTACGAGAACGCCCGCTTCGGCCGGGAGAACGAGGGCCTGCAGAAGGCGGCGACGGCAGCCCAGAGCTCGGCTGCGTTCCTCAACCCCGTGCTCCTGCTCGTGATCAACCTGGGGCTGGCCGGCGCGCTCTGGGTGGGCGGCGGCCTCGTGATCGACGGGAAGATCGAGCTCGGCTCGGTGTTCGTGCTCCTGAACTACCTGGTCGCGGTGATGATCCCGCTGATCCTGCTCTCGGTGCTGCTGCCGCAGATGGCCTCGGCAGACTCGTCGGTCGGACGCGTCGTCGAGGTGCTGGAGCAGCAGCCGGAAGTGGAGGAGAAGCCGGGTGCGCCGACCCTGGCCGTAGCGGCAGGCGGAAGCGTGAAGGGTCGCGTCACCTTCGAGGGGGTCAGCTTCTCGTACCTCGGCGCCGACGGCCGGCCCAACTCGGAGCCGGTCCTGAGCGACATCGATCTCGTCGCGGAGCCGGGACAGGTGGTGGCGATCCTCGGTGCGACCGGCTCGGGCAAATCGACCCTCGTGAACCTCCTGGCCCGCTTCTACGACGTCACCGCCGGCCGGGTGACGATCGACGGAGTCGACGTGCGCGACGTGACGCGGCAGTCGCTACTCGAGACCGTCACCCCCGCGCTGCAGCAGCCGAGCCTGTTCAGCGGGACGATCGAGGAGAACCTCAGGTTCGGCGCCGACCCGGAGAAGGGCGGACTCGACGTCGTCACGGCCGCGCGCGCGGCGGAGGCGGCGGACTTCGTCGAGAACCGGCCGGACGGCTACAGCGGCGAGGTCAAGCGCCGTGGCGCGAACTTCTCCGGGGGCCAGCGGCAGCGCCTCTCGATCGCCCGGGCACTCGTGCGCAAGCCCCGGATCCTCGTCCTGGACGACACGACGAGCGCGCTCGACGTCGCCACCGAGGCCCGCGTCCAGGACGCGATCCGCAGGCTCATGGGCGACAGCACGGTGTTTCTGGTCGCCCAGCGGATCAGCGCCGTGCTGACCGCCGACGTGATCGTCGTCCTGGACGAGGGACGCATCGTCGCCAAGGGCGCTCACAAGGAGCTGCTCGCCTCGAGCCCCCAGTACCGATCGATCTACGAATCCCAGCTCGGACCGGCGCCCGTCTGATGGCCGACGCGACCCTCAGCCCGGTCACCGAGGAGCGGCGGCGCAAGCCGCTTCGCCGGCTCTTGCGCTACCTGCTCAGGGCGCGCGGCAAGATCGCCCTCACCGCCTTGCTCAGCTTCGTGGGCACGACGCTCGCGCTGATCCCCGCGGTCCAGGTCGGCAGGATCATCAACGGGCCGATCAGCGACGGGGACAAGACGCAGCTCGGGATCGACCTGCTGGTCATGCTCGCGTTCGCCGCAGGCGGCTTCATCGGCATGTGGTTCGGCGGCCGGATCCTCGCCGTCGCTGCCCAGGACGCGATGTACCGGCTGCGCAAGGACGTCTTCGAGCACACGCAGACCCTGTCGCTGCGGTTCTTCGACCGCCAGCCGATCGGCGACCTGATGAGCCGGATCACGAACGATCTCGACTCGGTCGGGCAGCTGTTCGACAAGGGTCTGTACCCGGCGATCAACTCGGCGTTCACGCTGCTGATCACGACCGTGCTGATGTTCGTCGTCAGCTGGCAGCTCTCGATCGCCGTGGTCCTGATCGCGCCACTGATCCTCGTGCTGATGCAGCTCACGTCGCACTACTCTGGCCCGGCTTTCTCGGTGCTGCAGGAGCGAACCGGCGCACTGAACGGCACGGCGGAGGAGCTGATCACGGGCGACCGCACGGTCAAGGCGTACCTCGTCGAGAACCTGTCGGCGGCGAAGCTCGAGCAGCTCAGCGACGAGGCTCGGGCGGCCGGCGTCCGCGCGAACTTCGTCGCGCTGACGGCGATGCCGCTCTCGGCGATGCTGTCCAACCTGGACGTCGCCCTGGTCGCGCTCGCCGGCGGCTGGCTCTCGATCAGGGGAACTGTCAGCGTCGGCACCGTCGCGTCGTTCTTCATCTTCGCGCGGATGTTCGCCCGGCCGCTCAACCAGTTCGCCCAGATCCTGAACATGGCGCTGCAGGCCAACGCAGGCGCGAAGCGCGTGTTCGAGATCCTCGACGAGCAGCCCGAGATCGTCGACCGGCCGCGCGCGCGCGACGTCCGCACCGTCGACGGTCATGTCGAGATGGACCACGTCGACTTCTCCTACGTCCCGGGCGTCCCGATCCTCCATGACGTCACGCTGGCCGCGAAGCCGGGCCAGAAGATCGGGCTCGTCGGGCCGACCGGCGCCGGCAAGAGCACGATCATCAACGTGATCACCCGCTACTACGACATCCAGGCTGGCGACATCCGGCTCGACGACGCGAGCATCTACGACGTCACCACGACCAGCCTGCGAGAGCTCGTCGGGATGGTGCTGCAGGAGCCGTACCTCTTCTCCGACACGGTGATGGCGAACATCCGCTACGCCCGGCTGGACGCGACCGACGAGGAGTGCATCGAGGCGGCGAAGGGGGCGAGCGCGCACGGCTTCATCGTCCGGCTGCCGAACGGATACGAGACCGTGCTCGCCGGCGGGGGCTCCAACCTCAGCCAGGGCCAGCGGCAGCTGATCACGATCGCCCGCATCGTGCTGGCGAACCGGCCGGTGCTGATCCTCGACGAGGCGACCTCGAGCGTGGACACCCGCACCGAGAGGGCCCTCCAGGAAGCGTTGACGACGATGATGAAAGGCCGGACGAGCTTCGTGATCGCCCACCGGCTCTCCACCATCCGCGACGCCGACGTCATCGTCGCGATCAACGACGGCCGAGTCGTCGACGTCGGCAGCCACGACGACCTGATGGCAGCCAGGGGCTTCTACCACCATCTCTACATGAGCCAGTTCCGCGGCGATGCAACGCCTGCAGCCCCCGACCGACCGAGCTAGCCCCTACCTTCCGCACCGGGGCGGCTCCCGCCGTCCGGGGATCCGGTCGGGGAACCACGGCGAACCGCCTGCCTCCGGGGGGCGCCTCGCCCTCGGGCACATCCTCGCCCGTCACGGCCGAGATCACCTCGCTGAGCGTGCCGACGGCCCGGTCGGTGCCGGGCCATGGCCCCAGGCCCCAGACGCTCGCGAAGGGCCACCCGGAGGCGGCCCTTCGCGGGTCGAATATCGGCTCGGCTAGGGGATGGTCCCGGAGGCCGTGACCACGTCCTCCTGGTTGAGTGGTGTCGGCACGAACTCGAGGCCGTAGAACCAGGTGACGGTCTGCTTGTTGTTCGTGTCCGTCCAGAAGGCGTGGAACGTGTTGTCGGAGCCGGCCGCGACGGTCGTGTAGTCGCCGATGAACCCACCGCCGAAGCCGTTGCGGGTATTGATCGGATGCGTACTCACCATCTGCGTGTTGCCGGAGCCGACGTTCGTGACGTAGTAGTCGAGCCGGGCGTTGTGGATGTAGTTGCCGAGGGCGAGGCAGTTGATGCGCCCTTGCGGAGGGGCCGGCGTGTCGGCGCAGGTCTGCCAGGGCGAGACGACGTCCGCGGCGTAGGCGGACATGTACACGCGGCCCGACGGAGAGATCGCCACGCCCGGCCATTGCGTGTCGACGCGGCGGGGGGCCGGCGCGTTCAGCGTAGAGCCGTCCGGCTGGGTCACCGGGTAGCCGATCGCAGTCCGGGTGGAGGCGTCGAGAGCCGGGAAGATCGGCGCCGGCGACGACCAGGTCGCCCCGCCGTCCGTCGACTTGCTGTAGACGGCGGTCAGGTGGCACCCGCTGTTCGTCCGGGTCGGGCAGAGGCCGCCGCCGTCGCTCATCTGCGTCGACCAGGCTACGTAGAGATCTCCGTTCGGCGCGGCGTCGCCAGCCGGGAAGCTGTCGTCCCGGTAGGCCGTGTTCGCCGGCGGGATCACGTCTTGGACGTCCGCGATCCTCGTCGGCTTGGCCCAGCTGACGCCTCCGTCGGTCGACTTCACGATCCACTGGCCGTCGAGCGTCGACAGACGCGTGGCGCCCTCGAAGATCACGTAGAGCGTCCCGTCGTACCCGACGATCGGGCGCGAGCCCTGGTCGTAGAGGACGTTGCCCGAGATGTTCGTCGGCGCGCTGAAGGTCGCCCCGCCGTCGGTGGAGTAGGCGAAGAAGATAGGCGACTGGACGTAGCTGCCGTTGTGCGGATTGAAGATGTAGCGCGTCCAGCTGACGTACACGCGATCCCGGAACGGGCTCCCGCTGTGGTGGTCGGCCGCTATCCACTCCTTGTCGTTCAGTGTGGAAGGCGACGTCGTCGGGTTGATGAAGGTCGGGGCACCCCAGGCGAGGTTGCCGCTGCCGTCGAACGTTCCCTTGTTGACGGCGACCGTGTTGGGCGGCGACGTGCGGTTGAAGCCGAGCCCGGCGTAGAAGACGTTGCCCTGACTGTCGAAGGCGACTGCCGGGTCTCCTCCTGCGTCGTAGGGGCCGCCGACGAGGTGCTCGACGCCCGGGATCAGAGTTCCGATGTGAGCCGGGTCGCTGCTCGTGCAGCACCACGTCTGGCCGCCGTCGTTGGAGAAGTACGTGCCGGAGTAACCGTCGCCGAGGGCGCTGCAGGGAGTGCCGTTGACCGTGCACGACCACGTCCTGGTGACGTAGTCGTTGGCCCCGGAGACCAACCGACTCGGGTTGTTCGGATCAACAGCGATTGCAGTCTCGTTCTGCGGCGCGGCGGCCGTGTCCTGGTTCACCGTCACGTCCGGAGGCGCAATGAAGTTTCCGTCGAGCGGGCTCGAGAGCACGAAGCTCGGCGTGATCGGCGCCGCCGGGATCGGAGCGGTCGCTCCGGGGTCGTCGGCCTCCTCCTGCAGGAAGGCCGACATACGGGTCTGTAGACCCTTGGTTCCGTTCACCGAGGCGACCTTCCCGGCCAGAGTCGAGATGTCGTATGAGCGTGCGCGGTTCGGGCCGGCCTCAGCTGCCCCCGTCAGCCACACCACGCTCGCCCCAACTACCGCTACTGCAAACGCGAGTGCGACGAATCGGTTCTGCATCTGTGCCCCCTTCTCTGTGACAGGTTCAGTGCACGACGACCGACCAGCTGTCAGGTTCGTCCGAAAGGCAGGGGGCGGGATCGGCCCGAGCCGCGTCCCTCTGTGGACCCCCTGGCGGGAGGTCGGCGCGCCACGGCCGAGAGTCTAGTGCACGGGCGCAGCCGGGACGTTGAGACGGTGTCGGCACGTCATGCGCAGGGGTGGGCGACTTCCAGGGAGGACAGCCTCGGGGACGTCTCGCCGCTCCTCTCGGCACTGGCCGAAGTCCTGGTCTGACCCAGCTCCGACGGTGTCGTCGCGATCGGCTGCTCGTGCGCGTGTTCGAGGCAGTAGATCACCAGTTTAGGGATTGCCATCCGGCCCGTTGCCGACTATCGTTGTCTCGGCGGGCCACAGCTACCGGCTTCGCATGCACCGCGACTGTCGTACGAATCGGCGTCGCGAAGTTCACCGCCCTCAGCAAACGGGTCGAAACGCTTTCAGCCGTCCTGGCTACCGGCCGGCACCCGAGCTTCGAGGAGGTCGACCTATGGGGATGCGGATCGTCTTTGCCGGGGGTCGCGAGCACCGAGCGTGCTCCGCCGAGCGGCTGACCGCGACCTTCGGCCCGGATCGGATCTCGCTCCTGGCGACCAGAGGCCGCAATTGCCTCTCGTCACCCGGAGAGACCGGATCAGAACAGAAGGAGAGGCAGAGAGATGCCACGTTCGATCGAGAACAGGAGACGATGGGTGCTCTTCGGGGCGCTGATCGGAACGGCAACAACGCTCGCGCTCGTGGTCGGCCTCGGCGTGTTCGCCGGCGCCGGGGCGGCGTCCAGTTCGGCGAAGCCGGTCAACACTTCCCCGCCGACGATCTCGGGAACGGCGCAGGAAGGCAGCACGCTGCGCGGCACCAGGGGACAGTGGACGGCGAACCCGACCGACTACAACTACTACTGGCTTCGCTGCGACAAGACCGGCGCCAGCTGCGCGAACATCGTCGGGGCCGGCGGCTCGCGCAACTACACACTGACCTCCGCCGACGTCGGCAACACGATCCGCTTCCGCGTCCAGGCGACGAACGCGGACGGAAAGACCAACGCGACATCCGTTCCCACTGCCGTCGTCGTGGCGGCGACCAAGCCGCCGCCGCCTGCGCCCGCGACCGGTTGTCCGACCGGCACCGGTGCAGTCCAGGTGGGCGATGTGTCATCCCCGGCCCGGCTGCTGATCGACCAGCAGCAGACCAGCCCGACAGTCGTCAAGAGCGGAACGAACCAGTTGACCGTCCGCTACCACGTCACCGCCTGCAAGGGCCGGTCGGTCCAGGGCGCACTCGTCTACGCGACCGCCGTGCCCTTCAACCAACTGTCGATCCCAGCCGAACAGCCGACCAACGCCGACGGCTGGGCCGAACTCAACTTCAACATGCTCGCCGGCTTCCCGGTCAGCCCGAAACAGCAGCTGATCGCGATCTTCACCCGGGCACGCAAATCCGGTGAGGACCTCCTCGGCGGCATCTCCACCCGCCGCCTCTTCTCCGTCCAGGTCAACCTGCGCGGCTAACACCACACGAGCCGGGGGCCGTCCGCAACGACGGCCTCCGGTTTCGATTCGACCCGCAGGTCCAAGAGTTCCTCGTCGTGCGCCCACGCGCCGCGAATAAGCGAACCTGCCTCCGCCCCGACGCACTGCAAACCGCCCCAGCAAACGCGGGCCAGTCGCGGACCAGTGAGGGCCAGAAACCTGCGGTCTGCAGCGGTCTCCTGCACCACTCTCCGACACGCCAGCATTAGCCGCAAACCCGCTCATGTGCGGGATCCGCCTAGTCGAGCCAACAGGGGCGGAGGGACTCGAACCCCCGACCTACGGTTTTGGAGACCGCCGCTCTACCAACTGAGCTACGCCCCTCGGTTCGACGGCCAGTGTAGCCCTGCTGGGGGCGGCGCTACGAGATGGTGAGGCTGCCGACGCTCACGACCGTGCCGCCCGGCGTCGTCACCGAGACCTGCCCCGTCGTGTTCCCGCCGGCCACGACGAAGCTGATCTTCTTGGCCGACTTGACCGTGAACGACTGGACGTCGACGCCGTTCACCTGCACGACGGAGGCTCCCCAGAAACCCGTGCCGTTGATGCTCACCTTGGAGCCGACGTGAGCCTTCTTCGGACTGAAGGACTTGATCGTCGGCGCCGGCGACGGGTCGACCGTGAACGTGGGCCCGTCGAACGTACCGACCGGCGTCGTCACGTGCACGGGCCCCGTCGTGGTCCCGGGCGCGACGACGGCGGTGATCGTGTTGCCCTTCAGCGTGAAGCTCGCGGCATCGGTCGCGCCGAAGGCGACGTCGGTGGCGCCGGCGAGGTTCTTGCCCTTGATCTTGATCGGCTGCCCGACGACACCGTGGTCGGGCGCGAGCTTCGAGATCGCCGCCACGGCGCCGTACGAGGCGACGCAATCGCGGTCGGAGTTGCTCCACTCGAGCTGGAGGTCGTAGCGATGCCCGTTGATCGTCTGGTTGTACTTCGACCCGCTCGATCCGGACTCGGAGCCGAAGTACCAGGCGCACTTGTCGCCGTTCTCGCCGCCGGTGAACCAGTCGGAGTCGTCGACCCAACCGGTCGCCGACGGGCTTACCTCGGGATCGGTGATCGCCTCGTTGTGCTCGTGCGAGGTGACGTTGATGACGGCGTCCGCGAGGTCGCCGTTCGGGTGCTCGCCCGTGTCGCAGACGTCGAGGCCCGGGTCGGTCGAGAACTTCGGGTACGGCATGTTCGCGTAGATCAGTGCGCCGCTGCCGGTACCGACGTTCGAATGGTACGCGCAGTAGTAGGAGTACGAGCAGATCCCGCTGACGTCGTCGAAGCAGCTCTGTACGCCTCTCGGCGTGAAGATGAAGAACATGTTCGTCGCACTCGCCGACCAGCCGTTGACGCTGATCGCGTGCTGGATCTCCGCGATCAGCTGCGCGTCCGAAAGGCAGACGGTCGTCAGCCCGAACGGGTCGCTGCAGCCGCTCGACGGGAAGTTCTGCGTATCCGTCCAGGAGCCTCCGTAGGTCGTGTTCGTCGTGATGTGGTTCCCGGCGGCGACGCCGGTGCAGTTGTCGTCGCCGAACGAGGCGCCGTCGCAGTACTGGACGTTCGGGCCGTACACGTTCGAGAGGAACCCGCTTTCGGCCTGGAGGTCCTGGAAGTACTGTCCGACGAGCGACTTGTAGTTCGTGTCGTAGACCGACTGGCCGTCGAAAGACGTGTAGCCCGGCGGCTGCCAGAAGATCGCGTAGGCGGTCGAGGTGTGCATCACCGGTCCGCCGTGGTAGGTCAGGTTCGTGCACGGGCTCGGCCCGCTACACGAGGCCCGCGAGGCAACGGCCGCCGGGATGACCTTGTTCTTCGGCGGGACGATCCCCGCGATGCGGTGGGATGTCCCGCCGCCCTGGGCCGCGGAGCCGGAGGCGAGCACGGCGAAGACGCCCAGGACGGCGAGGTAGGCGAGCGGTCTGAGTCGTCCCCCCGGGCGCAAGACCGCGCAGTCTGCCAGCCGGACCGGACGGGGTCAATGCCCCTTTTCGGGGGGGCACCGCCCGATGCCTCAGCCGATCGCCTGCGGGAAGCGAAACAGCCGGTCGGGGTCGTACCGCCTCTTGACGGAGACGAGCCGGGCGTAGTTCGAGCCGTAGTACGCGCTCTGCCAGTCGACGAGGTCGGGATCGGCGTAGTTGACGTACGCACCGCCGGTCACGTACGGCCGCATCGAGTCGTGGAACGAGCGCAGCCACGCGAGCGAGGGCTGCTGGTGGATCGGCGCGCCCCAGTAGGCGAGGTACTGGATCGAGTGGAGCGGCGCCCGATGAACGAACGCGGTCGCGCCCGGGGCGACGCGCGCGATCGCGCCGCCGTAGGCGTCCATGATCACCGAGCCCGACCCGTGTCCGGCGCTCTGCCGCGTCTCCAATCCGCGCTGGAGCGTCCTCACCACCGCCGCGGGGAAGGGCTTCCGCACGTAGTCGGACTTGCCGGCGAAGGCCGCACGCCCGAGCGTGCCACCCTGGGTGACGAGGTGACATGCAGCCGACGACCGCCCGAGGCAGCCCGCCCAGCGCAGCATCAGGTCGAGATACGACGACGTCCCGCTACTGGAACGAGTCGGCGGCACCGCCTTCGTCAGCGGCGCGAGCAGCCCCGGCAGGTGCTTCTCGGGGCCGAGGTACTGGCCGAAGATCTCGAGCGTCGGGCCGCTCGCGCCCGTCGAGAGCCGGCAGAGCGTCATCAGGTCGTCGGGCGCGTTCGGCGCCCAGCGCTGCCAGGCGGGGACGATCGTCGGCCCGGCCGACCACGGCCAGGTGGCGAAGAAGTACGCGCCGGTCGAGACGGGAGCCGCGCGCAGACGGAAGTCGGTCACGATCCCGAAGTTCCGGCCGCCGCCGCCGCGACACGCCCAGAAGAGGTCGGCGTTGTGCTTCGCGTTGCAGGTGAGCAGCCGCCCGTCCGCCGTCACGATTCGCAGCGACTCGATGTTGTCCGAGGTCGTGCCGAGCTTCCGCGACGCAAGGCCGATGCCTCCCCCGAGCGCCAGGCCCCCGAGCGCGACGCTCGCGCAGGAGCCGGCCGGAACCGTCAGTCCCTTGCCGGCGAGGGCGGAGTAGACGTCGATCAGCCTCCGCCCCGCCCCGACCACCGCCGTCCCGCCCTCCACCCGGATACCCCGGAACGTCCCCAGGTCGACGACGACGCCCGTCCCGGTCGACCAGCCGCCGTAGCTGTGTCCGCCCGAGCGCGGCACGATCGGGACGCCCGTTCGTTGCGCCCAGCGGACGACGGCCTGCACGTCCTTCACGTCCTGCACGCGCACGATCGCGAGCGGCCGGACGCCGTCGAAGCGCTCGTTGTAGACGAGCCTCGCCGTCCCGTAGCCGCCCGAGCCGGGAACGACGACCGGGCCGGAGACGAGGCGGGCGAGCTCCGCGAGCCGGGGGTCCGGCCCGGCGGCAGCGGCGGCACCCAGGCGCCCGAGCGCCCCTCCGGCGACGAGCGCCCCGGCCGTGGCCTGCAGCAGCTCCCGGCGGTCGAGCCTCTGCACGTCGCCAGCTTGACGGACGCGTCCGCCGGATACCATCTGCCCGATGCTTCTCTACCTCATCCCCGTCTTCGTGCTCGTGGGGCTGCTCGTCCTCTTCGGGCTGCTCGCCCTGCTCTCACGCGTCCGCGGCGGCAGGTACCTCCGGCCGATCATCGTGTGGGCTTCGAAGGTGCCCGTGCTCAAGGGGTTGATCGCGAAGGCGTCGCAGGCGGCGATCGAGCGGTACAACCCCGAGCTCGGCTCGGCGATGCGGAAGCTGAAGCGCGCAGGCGCCGACCGCGATCCGAACCAGGCCCAGCGGGCTCTCAGCACGCTCACCGCCGAGGAGCGGAAGGCCTGGATGGAGGCCGCGGGCCAGCAGGGCGCCGCCGACCAGCAGCCGATCAACCGGCAGCAGCGGCGGGCGATGGAGCGGATGCAGAAGGGCCGGATGCCTGCCCCGCAGCAGAAGCGCCGCTCGAAGTAGCCTGATCACCTCGCAGGCCGGGCAGAGCCCGGCCGCTCGCTCGCGCTCCGCGCGGGCAACGGCCACGGCCAGAAGTTGCCTCGACCGAGGTTCGCGGGAGGAAGCCCAACCGTTCCCGTGCAGAGAGGGACCGGCTTCAGCCTGTCCGGACCTTCCGTCGGAGGTGCGCCTCGAAAGGCAAGGGTCAGACCCCCTCGGGGTCAGACCCTGCGATCGCTGAGACGAGCTCGAAGCCGACGGAGTCCACGAGGCCGCGGTTCGTCAGCCGCAGCGCCGGGATCACGCCGAGCGAGAGGAAGGAGAAGATCATCTCCGGGCTCTCGATTCGAGAGCCGAGCCGGCGGTACGCGTCGGCCAGCGACAGGGTCTGCTCTGCGAGCTCCGGAACGGGCCGGTCGGTCATCAGCCCCGCGATCGGCAGCTCGACGAGAGCGAGGGCCTCGCCGCCGGCGACGGCGATCATGCCGCCGCGCGCCGCGACCAGCCGCTCGACCGCGTAGAGCATGTCCGCGTCGCTCATGCCTGCGACGAGCAGGTTGTGGTTGTCGTGCGCGATCGAGGTTGCGACCGCCCCCCGCTCCAGCCCGAGTCCCTGGACGAAGCCGATCCCGACCGTCCCAGGCCCTCCATGGCGCTCGATGCTCGCGAGCTTGGCGACGTCGGCCTCGGCCGACGCGCGCACCTCGCCCCCTTCGACCGGGAGCTCGACCACGAGGTGCTCGGTCGTGACGCGTCCCGAGGCGACGCCGATCGCGCGCACGGCCGCCCGCTCGCCAGGAGCCTCGATCCGCAGGTCGTCCTCGGAGAGAGGACGCGCGAGCCTGATCGACCCGTACGCCTCGTCCGGATAGTCGTAGGCCGGCAGCTCCCCCGGCTCGTGCCCGTCGGCGAGCACGCGGTGCGGACGGAAGTCGTGCAGGTCCTCGACGAACAGGATGTCGGCCAGGCGACCCGGCGCGATCGAGCCCAGGTCGTGCCGCATCCCGAAGTACTCGGCACCGTTGACCGTCGCCATCTGGATCGCGACCAGGGGCTCGATCCCGGCTGCGATCGCGTGGCGCACCACCCGGTCCATGTGGCCGTCGAAGGCGATCGTCTCCGGCAGCACGTCGTCGGTGACGAGCAGGCAATGCCGCGGGTCGACGCGGTCCTCGGTCAGGACGGCGGCGAGCGCCTCGACGTCGCGGAACGTCGAGCCCTCGCGGAACTGCACCCACATCCCGGCGCGGAGCTTCGCGAGGGCGTCCTCGCGCGACGTGCTCTCGTGGCAGGAGTCGACGCCGGCGGCGATGTACGCGTGGAGCCGGTGGTCTCGGACGCCGGCGAGGCTCCAGTGCCCCGTGACCGGCTTCCCGCGCTCGAGCGTGGCCGCGATCTCGGCGTGGACGATCCCGTCGCCTTCGATCACGCCCGGCATGTTCATCATCTCGCCGAGCCCGGCGACGCCGTCCCAGCCGAGCGCCTCGCGGATCTCGTCGGCGCCGAGCGCCGCGCCCGCGTCCTCGAGGCCGGGCAGCGCCGGAACGCACGACGGCACCGCCAGGAAGACCTTCAGCGGGAGCCGCCGTCCCTCCTCGAGCATCCACCGCATCCCTTCGAGGCCGAAGACGTTCGCCATCTCGTGGTTGTCGATGAACGCCGCCGTCGTCCCTCGCGGCAGGACCGCCTCGGCGAACCGCGTGACGGTGACCATCACCGACTCGACGTGCAGGTGGGTGTCGATCAGGCCGGGCACGAGGTAGGCACCGTCGGCGTCGATCGTCTCGGTCTCCGGTCCGACAGTGTGCGCGACGTCGCCGAACATCGCCACCCGTCCCCGGGCGATCGCGACGTCTGCGCCCTCCAGGATCTCGCGCGTGTGGACGTTCAGCAGTCGACCGCCGCGAACCACGAGGTCGGCCGGCGTCCGGCCCATGCACACGTCTGTCAGCTCGCGAGTGACCTCGGACAGCGGGCGGCGCGGCATCCGACGGATGCTAGTTCCACGGCGCTGACACACGTCGCTCCGGGAGCGGTACCCTTACCTGTGCTGCGGCCGCGAGGACGCGCCGGCGCGCGACGGTGCGCGGACGTAGTTCGCCGGTGCGGTTCTGCTATCTGCCTCTCCCAGCAGGGCCGCACCGGCACTCTCTCTATCGGCACCCACCTGGGAAAGCTGAGCGACGGCGGCCGCGGGCGCTAGGCTCCGTGCGAATGCTGCTCACCTCGCAGGTCGAGCGGGACAGCGAGCTCTATGCGCGCCGGCGGGAGCGGATGACAGCGCTCGTCACCGAGCTGCGAGAGCGGACGGCGCTCGTCGCGGCGGGCGGAGGCGAGGCGTCCGTGGAGCGCCACCGCTCGCGAGGGAAGCTGACGGCGCGGGAGCGCATCGACCTGCTCGTCGATCCCGACAGCGCGTTCCTCGAGCTCTCCGCGCTCGCCGCCTGGGACGTCTACGAAGGGCAGGCCCCGAGCGCGGGCATCGTCACGGGGATCGGCGTCGTCGAGGGCCGCGAGTGCGTGCTCGTCGCGAACGACGCGACCGTGAAGGGCGGCACCTACTTCCCGCTGACGGTCAAGAAGCACCTGCGCGCCCAGGAGATCGCGGAGCAGAACCGGCTGCCGTGCGTCTACCTGGTCGACTCGGGCGGCGCGTTCCTGCCCCTCCAGGCCGAGGTCTTCCCCGACCGGGACCACTTCGGGCGCATCTTCTTCAACCAGGCACGCATGTCGGCGAAGGGCATCGCGCAGATCGCGGTCGTGATGGGCTCCTGCACCGCCGGCGGCGCGTACGTCCCGGCGATGAGCGACGAGACGGTGATCGTGCGCGGCACGGGCACGATCTTCATCGGCGGCCCGCCGCTCGTGAAGGCCGCGACCGGGCAGGAGGTGACGCCGGAGGAGCTCGGCGGGGCCGACGTGCACACCCGGCAGTCCGGCGTCGCCGACCACTATGCGACGAGCGACGAGCACGCCCTGGCGATCGCCCGGTCGATCGTGAGGAACATCGGCGGGACGAAGCCGGAGCCGCCGTGGGAGGTCGCTGTCCCGGAGGCGCCCGCCGTCGACCCCTCCGACCTCTACGGCCTGATTCCGGAGACCTTCCGGGAGCAGGTCGACGTCCGTGAGATCATCGGACGGCTCGTCGACGGCAGCCGGCTCCACGAGTTCAAGGCGCTGTACGGCGAGACCCTCGTCTGCGGCTTCGCCCGGATCGAGGGCTTCCCCGTCGGCATCCTCGCCTCGAACGGCGTCCTGTTCGCCGAGTCGGCGCAGAAGGGAGCTCACTTCGTGGAGCTCGCCTGCAGGCGGCGAATCCCGCTGGTCTTCCTCCAGAACGTCACCGGGTTCATGGTCGGGAAGGCGTACGAGGCGGGCGGCATCGCGCGGGACGGCGCCAAGCTGGTGACGGCAGTTGCCTGCGCGGAGGTGCCGAAGTTCACGGTCATCATCGGCGGCTCGTTCGGTGCCGGGAACTACGGCATGTGCGGCCGCGCCTACTCGCCGCGGCAGCTGTGGATGTGGCCGAACGCGCGGATCTCGGTGATGGGCGGCGAGCAGGCGGCCACCGTCCTGACCATGGTCGGCGACGCCGACCCCGACGAGATCACCGCCACATACGAGCGGGAGGGCAATCCGTACTACTCGACCGCGCGGCTGTGGGACGACGGCATGATCGACCCGCTCGACACCCGCCGCGTGCTGGCGCTCGGGATCTCGGCCGCGCTGAACGCCCCGATTCCGGAGACGTCCTTCGGCGTCTTCAGGATGTAAGGGCCCTGAAAGAACATCGTTGCGAAAGCGTGGCCGCTCGTACGATCGGCCGCGAAGCCATCTCCAGGAGGTAACCGCTTGAAGAACGTGCTCACCCGCATTCCGCGCCCCTCCCCCGCACTCGTGGTCGCGTCTGCCGCGCTCGCGGTCGCACTCGGGGGCGTGGGCTACGCAGCAACCGTCATCCCCAGGAACAGCGTCGGCGTCCTGCAGCTGAAGCCGAACTCGGTCAACTCGTCGAAGGTCGTCAACGGATCGCTGCGCCGAGTGGACTTCAGGTCGGGCCAGATCCCGCGCGGCCCCGCCGGTGTCGCCGGTCCCGCAGGCCCCGCCGGTCCCGCGGGCCCCGCCGGTCCCGCAGGCCCGGCCGGCCCGACGAACACGGGGGTCTCGCTGGCGGTCAAGAACGCCTCCAGCAACAACGACCAGACGACGAGCTCGACCACCTTCGGCGACCTCACGTCGACGTCGATCGAGGTTCCCGCCGGCAGCACGGCAACGCTCGTCGCGACCTTCAGCGCCGAGTCTGCCGCCTACGCCTCGAACGGCTACGGCATCGTCCGGATCACCGTCGACGGAAACGAGATGACTCCGCAGGCCGGCACCGACTTCTCCTTCGACAGCTCGGACAACAACACCGAGACCGTGAACTCGACCGAGAGTCACGCGATCGTCCGGTACCAGACCGGCGTCGCCGCCGGCAACCACACGATCGCGGTCCAGTGGCGGACCTCCAACAGCTCGGTGAAGTTCCGCCTCGACGACTGGGCCCTCTCGGTCGTCGCCTACAAGCAGTAGTCGTGACGTCTCTGCAGCGGGCGGAGCTTCGTGGCTCCGCCCGGTGCGGTGCTCCATCTCCCGCTCGTCCGGACAGGCACAAATTCCGACGCACCTATTACGATCCGCGCGACCCCGTAAAGGAGGAACTTCATGCGAGGCAGGATCCCACGGCCCTCACCGGCACTGATCGTTGCGTGCATCGCGCTCACCATCGCCCTGAGCGGGGCGAGCTACGCGGCGATCGTGATTCCCCGAAACAGCGTCGGCACGCTCCAGCTGAAGGCGAACGCCGTCAACTCGTCGAAGGTCGCGAACGGGACGCTGCTCAGGGCCGACTTCAGGGCCGGGCAGATCCCGGCAGGCCCAGCCGGTCCGGCAGGGCCTGCGGGTCCCGCAGGCGCCGCGGGCCCCGCAGGTCCGGCAGGCCCGGCAGGTGCGGCGGCAACGTCGCTCTGGGCCGCCGTCGACCAGAACGGCACGCTCGTCCGCAACAAGGGCGCCGCATCGGCCCAGAAGAACGGGACGGGCTCGTACCAGGTCGTCTTCAACCAGGACGTGACCGGGTGCGTGTATCAGGTAACCGTCGGCGGGCCGACCACTGGACTCTCCACTGCGCAGGCCACGGCAGGCCAGCTTCCTGCCGTCAATGCGGGCGTCCGGGTATTCACATTCAACGCCGCGGCAACGGCCAACCAGGATTCTTCGTTCTTCCTCAGCGTCTTCTGCTGATCCATCACTCGGGGCCCGCCGCTGCGGCGGGCCCCCACCACTCCGGCCAAGCACGGACGTAGAGTTCTCGCCATGCACACGATCGAGCTCACCGACGAGGAACTCCGACTCCTCCAGAACGCACTCCAGGCCTACCTCGACGACTTCGGACACGAGGAGGCGGACGTCCTGCGAGAGGTCAAGGCGCTGATCCAGAAGCTCCGGCGCGAATGAGCGCACTCCGCGTCGAGCGCGACGGGGACCTCCTCCGCGTCACGCTTGCGCGCCCCGAGCGGCGGAACGCCTTCGACGGAGCCCTGATCGGGGAGCTCGCCGAGACGTTTGCAGACGTCCGGGACGCCCGCGCCGTCGTCCTGGCCGGCGACGGTCCGAGCTTCTGCGCGGGTGCCGACGTCGAGTGGCAGCGATCGTCGATCGACCTCACCTACGACGAGAACGTCGAGGACTACCGTCGGCTGTACCGGATGCTCCTCTCGCTTCACCGCTGTCCGGCGCCGGTCGTCGTCCGCGTCCAGGGCTTCGCGCTCGGAGGCGGCTCGGGTCTCGTCGCCTGCGCAGACGTCGCGGTCGCCGCCGAGGATGCGACCTTCGGTTTCTCCGAGGTCAGGCTCGGAATCATCCCGGCGGTCATCTCGCCGATGGTGCTGGCGAAGATCGGCCCGGCGGCGACGCGTCGCTACTTTCTCACCGGCGAGCGGTTCGACGCGCGGACGGCGCTCCGGATCGGGCTCGTCGACGACGTCGCCGAGGATCTCGACTCGGCGGTCGCCCGCGTCGTCGAGGGGATCGTCGCCGGCGGCCCCACCGCCGTCCGGGAGGCGAAGCGGCTGGTGCTGCAGCCGGGCGACGAGGAGGATCTGCTCGCGCGCGCGGCCGAGCGGCGGACGAGCCCCGAGGGGCAGGCCGGGCTGCGTGCCTTCCTGGAGAAGCGGGCGCCGGGATGGGCATCCGGAAGCTCCTCGTAGCGAACCGCGGCGAGATCGCGGTACGGATCTTCCGGACCTGCGGCGAGCTCGGCATCGCGACGGTCGCGGTGGCAGCTCCGGACGACCGGCGGGCGCTGCACGCGCGGGTCGCCTCGGAGACCGTCCCGGTCTCGTCGTACCTCCATTCGGAGGAGCACATCCGCGCGGCCCTGCAGACCGGCGCCGACGCCGTCCACCCCGGGTACGGGTTCCTCGCCGAGAACGCCGACTTCGCCGAGGCGGTCGAGGCGGCCGGGCTCTCCTTCGTCGGTCCGTCGCCGGAGGCGCTCCGCGCGGGTGGTGACAAACTGGCGGCGAAGCGCGCGGCCCGGGAGGCGGGCGTGCCGGTGCTCGAGGAGGGCGACCCCGACGAGATCGGCTTCCCGCTGCTCGTGAAGGCGGCCGCGGGCGGCGGCGGCCGCGGGATGCGCGTCGTCCGGTCGTCCGGCGAGCTGGCCGTCGCCCTGGACGCAGCCCGGCGCGAGGCGAAGGCGGCGTTCGGTGACGACACCGTGTTCTGCGAGCGGTACCTGGAGCGGCCGCGGCACGTCGAGATCCAGCTGCTCTGCGACGGCCGAGGCGCTGCGCTCGCGCTCGGCGAGCGCGAGTGCTCGGTTCAGCGCCGCCATCAGAAGGTGCTGGAGGAGTCTCCCTCCCCGGCATTCGACGAGTCGCTCCGCGCGGCGATGAGCGACGCGGCGGTGGCGTTCGCGCGGGCGATCTCCTACCGAAGCGCGGGCACCGCCGAGTTCGTGCTCGACGGCCGCGCGTTCTACTTCCTCGAGCTGAACGGACGGATCCAGGTGGAGCACCCGGTCACCGAGCTCGTCACGGGCCTCGACCTCGTCGCCGCACAGCTGGAGCTGGCCGAGAGCGGTTCCCTGCCCGACCCGCCCGCTGTCGGCGGCCACGCGGTCGAGGTCCGCCTCTATGCGGAGGATCCACGCACGTTCCTCCCCCAGGCCGGCCGGATCGAGCGGTTGCGCCTGCCTGAGACCATTCGCGTCGACGCCGGCGTCGAGCAGGGCGACGAGATCGGGACGGCGTACGACCCGATGATCGCCAAGCTGATCGCCCACGGCGCGACGCGTGAGGATGCATTCGACCGGCTCGGGCGAGCGCTCGCCGACACCGAGGTCGAGGGCGTGGTCACGAACCTGCCGTTCCTCCGCTGGCTGGTCGGCCATCCGGCGGTGCGGGCCGGGGAGACGACGACCGCCTTCCTCGTCGAGCACCCGCCCCTGTCCGAGCCGCGTCGGCCTCCGCCTGCGCCGTGGCGCGGCGGCTTCCGGCTCAACCTGCCCGCTGCCCCGCCCCACGCCCCGCCCGACGAGAACGCCGGCCATGCGCACGGCGGTCTGGCCGAGCACAGCACGGTCGCGGCACCGATGCCCGGCACGGTGCTCCGGGTGCTGGTGCAGGCCGGCGACTCCGTGCGGGCGAGGCAGCCGCTCGTCGTGCTCGAGGCGATGAAGATGGAGACGCCGCTCGTCTCGCCGTATGAGGGCGTCGTCCACGCGGTGCACGTCGCCGAGGGCGACCGCGTGGCAGGCGGCGCTGCGATCGTGGAGCTGGAGGAGTGACCGAGGTCAGGCTGCTGGACGACCCGGTCGCCTTTCTCGACGCGGCGGGGCCGCTCCTGCTCCAGGACGAGGCGCGAAACAACCTGATCCTCGGCGTCACGGGGACGCTGGTCGACACCCCCGACCGTTACCCGGCGAAGCGCTTCTGGATCGCGACCGACGATGCCCGCGCGCCGGTCGCCGCGGCGATGCAGACGCCGCCGTACAACCTGCTGCTCGCACCTGCGCGCAGCGAGGCAGCGCTGGAGGCGCTCGTCGAGTCGATCGAGGTCGACCTCCCCGGGGTCGTCGCGGCATACCCGGAGGTCGACGACTTCGTCCGACTGTGGTCGCGGTCGCACGCCGTCGAGCCGCGCGTCCTCCGCAACCAGGGGATCTACGCGCTCGAGCGGGTGGAGTCCGTCCCGGCCGCGCCCGGGACGCGACGCGCAGCGACCGTGGACGACCGAGCGCTCGTGATCGACTGGGTGACCGCGTTCGGCGAAGAGGTGCTGGAGTCGGGCGACCCCGGTCGAACGGAGGCCCGGAACGTCGTCGAGTCGCGGCTCGGCGGCGGCGGCAGCGCCGGCGGCTTCGAGCTGTGGGAGGACGGGGGCGAGATCGTCTCGCTGTCGGGTTGGGGCGGACCGACGCCGAACGGGATCCGGATCGGCCCGGTGTACACGCCGCCCGAGCTCCGCGGCCGCGGCTACGCAACGTCGCTCGTGGCCGGGCTCTCGCAGTCGCTCCTCGACGGCGGCCGTCGGTTCTGCTTCCTCTACACCGACCTCGCCAACCCGACGTCGAACGCGGTCTACGAGCGGGTCGGCTACGTCAAGGCGTGCGAGTCGGCGATGGTCGCGTTCGGCTAGAAGAGCTTCTGGAGCTTCATCGCCGCGCCCATGTCGCC
>JBLMYA010000009.1:0-38014 GCA_050258035.1 Verrucomicrobiota bacterium | reverse complement strand
GGCGGCGCCGGCGGCCGAGAGTCCGGTAGAGGCGGTCGAGCTCGCCCGCGACCGCCTCGAAACGCTGCCCTTCCGCCTCGTGCCGGGCGTCGGCCGCGAGTCTCGACCGCACCTCTCGGTTCTCGCCGAGCCTCGCGACCGCCGCCGCGGCGAGCTCGGGCTGGGTCTCGACACCGGGCGGGTCGGCGGTGGCCGCTCCCGAGGCGGCCGCCTCGAGCCGGAGCCGCTGGCTCCCCTCGATCGCCGGCACGAACACGGCGGCGTGGCGGAAGATCTCGGCGCGGGTGGCCGCGTCGCGACCGAGTCTCGAGTGGACGCGCAGGGCGAGCCGACGGGGGACGTAGGGACGTCCGGAGAGCGGCCTCGTGCGGAGGAGGATCAGCTCCCAGCCCTGTAACTCGTCGAGGGTCCGGATGACCCCGCGGGCGACCGGACGCTCGAGCCCGCGCCACTCGAGCACGATCAGCCGATCCTTCTTCCCGGGCCGGAACAGCTCGGTGTCCACCCCCGGCGAGACGATCCGGTAGTCGCCGGGGAACCGCTCCCCGGCGACTGCCGCCACTTCTTCCGACGAGGCGACCAGCGCGTCGATCCGGCCGAGGAGCTTCTCTCGCTGGGCCCGCCCCGGCGGGTAGCCGAGCCGGTCGGGCGAGAAGAAGCTCGCGACCGCGATGGTCTGCGAGGAGCGCAGGGCCAGGTAGGAGAGGCTGGGCAGGCCGGGCTCGAACCCGTGGACGACGTCGTACCGGCCGCGCGCGAGGGCGACCGTCAGGTTCGCCCGCCAGCCGACCGGAACGCCCATGCTGCTGCGCCGCGAGATCGGCACCGCAGGCCCGATGGCGATCATGTCGGCGTCGGCGTCACCGTGCAGCGACCTGCGGCCTTCGCGGAGATCGGCCGCCCGGCCGGACGGCGCGAGAACGGTGACCGAGTGCCCGAGTCTGCGGAGCTCGGCGGCAACGCCCGCGACGTGGTCGTTGACCTCGTGCGGGGCGGACCAGGCGAACGGCGTGACCAGGCACAGTCTCATCGCCGCAATCGTAGGGTCAGACCCCCGCCCGGGGTCTGACCCTGCCGTTCGACCGGTGGGGCAGCTACGCCTTCGCAGCGACCTTCGTGGTCTTCCGCGTGTGCTGCTTGATGAAGCGCTCCGTGTTCTCGCGCGCCTCGTCGTCGCGGATCTGCGCCGGCGGCGACTTCATCAGGTAGGAGCTCGGAGCCTCGAGGGCGCCCGCCACGCCGTCGTTCAGCGCCAGCTTCGCGAGCCGGACTGCGTCGATCACGATGCCGGCGGAGTTGGGGGAGTCCCAGACCTCGAGCTTCAGCTCGACGTTCAGCGGCACGTCGCCGAATGCCTTCCCCTCCATGCGGATGTACGCCCACTTGCGGTCCGTCAGCCACGGCACGTAGTCCGACGGGCCGACGTGGACGTTCCTGGCGCCGATGTCGTAGTCGAGCATCGACGTCACCGCGTTCGTCTTCGAGATCTTCTTGGACTCGAGCCGGTCACGCTCCAGCATGTTCAGGAAGTCGGAGTTGCCGCCGACGTTCAGCTGCATGGTTCGGTCCAGATGGACGCCGCGATCCTGGAAGAGCGTGGTCAGGACTCGGTGCGAGATGGTCGCCCCGACCTGGGACTTGATGTCGTCGCCGATGATCGGGACACCCGCCTCCTCGAAGCGCCGCTGCCAGTAGCGCTCGCGCGCGATGAAGACCGGCATGCAGTTCACCATCGCGCAGCCGGCGTTGAGGATCTGCTCCGTGTACCACTTGGCCGCCTCCTCGGAGCCGACCGGGAGGTAGTTGACGACGACGTCGACGTTCCGCTCCTTGAGGATCCCGACGACGTCGTCGGTCTCGCCCGGAGCCTTCTCGACGACCTCGGCCAGGTACTTGCCGATCCCGTCGTGCGTCATGCCGCGGTTCACCTTCACGCCCGTCTTCGGGACGTCGGCGAACCTGATCGTGTCGTTGGGGTGCGCCCAGATCGCGTCGGCGAGGTCGACGCCTACCTTGCCCTTGACGACGTCGAAGGCGGCGACGAACTCGATGTCGCGGATGTGGTAGCCGCCCAGGTCGACGTGCATCAGGCCCGGGACCGAGTCCTCAGGGTTCGCGTCCTTGTAGTACTCGACGCCCTGGAGCAACGAGTTGGCGCAGTTGCCGACGCCGATGATCGCGATGCGGACCTTTTCGTGCGACCGTGCGCGGCCGTTCTGCGAGCCGTTCGTGGTGGCCATCGTTTCCTTTCGTCGGTTGGACTCGAAGGGGATCTCGAGCCTGGCTGCGAGCGTCCGCAGCACGAGATCGTTGAAGCTGTCACCGGTTCGAACCGCCTCGGTCCGGATCGCATCCCGCAACTCCGCGGGCATCCGCAGGAGGACAACGGGGCTCGAGCCGGGGAGAGGGCTCTTCCGTCCGGTCGGTCGATAGTCGACGCCGAACGATTCTGCTAGCAGTTCGACCGCGACGTCGTTGAGTGAAGCTCCGCGGCGAGCGGTTTCGCGAACGAGCGCGTCCTTCAACGACGAAGGCGTCCTGACCAGGACGCCCTTCCTCGCTGGTCTGCTAGCAGTCAAGGTGCTAGCACCTTACTCGATCCGGACCCCGTTTGCATCGACCTGACGGGCGGGCGAGAGAGAACCGGCACGTCGGTGGGCAAACCGCCGTACGGGGGTGTCAGCCGCGCGCGCGCAGCTGCGCGCGCGCGAACCACACGCGCTGCGCGACGGTGATCCACGCAGTGGCGGCAAGAAGGTAGATCGCCCACTGGAGACCGCCCCAGGGGGCGACCGCGAGGCCGATCGAGATCACCACCACGCGCTCGGCCCGCGAGCCGATCCCGACGTCGCCCTTCAGGCCGAGCGTCTCCGCCTTCGAGCGCGTGTACGAGACGAGGAAGGACCCGGCCAGCGCCGCGAAGGTGAACAGGAACGCAGTCTCGTTCCCGTCGCGGTAGAAGGCGACCGAGATCGCGCCGAGCATGAACGCCTCGCCGATCCGGTCGGTGGTCGAGTCCAGGAACGCGCCGAACGGCGTCGCCTTGCCGCCGGCGCGTGCCAACGCGCCGTCCAGGATGTCGAGCAGCGACCCGATCACGAAGACGATCGAGCCGGCCCAGAAGAACAGCCACTCGTTCCTGTACTCGAAGTAGACGAGCACTGAGGCGAGGATGCACAGCGAGACGCCGGCGGCCGTGAGCATCGACGGCGTCACTCGCGTGCGCGCGAGCCCGGTCATCGACCGGGACGCGATGCGCCGCGCGCCGTCGGTGTAGGTGGACTTGACGTCCACGCGGGTGCGCGTCAGGCCGCTGACGGGCCCGGGCGCAGCCGCCGCGCTATCGGACGGCGATAGACGACGAGCGCGGCGAGGAGCGCGACGACGATGCCCGCGAGGATGTCGAGCCAGAAGTGGTTGCCCGTCGCCATGACGGCGAACCAGACCCAGGCGGGCCACAGGAGCCACAGCGCCTTCGCCCACCAGTGCCGGCACACGAGCGCCATCGAGACGCCGACGATCAGCGCGTCGGCCGCATGCAGGCTCGGCATCGCCGCGTACGGGTTGGCTGCGAGCTCGACGAGGCCGCTGCCGTGGTTCAGCGTGCCGATGTCCGCCAGCGTGTCGGGGAAGCCGAACGTCGGGAACATCCTCGGCGGCGCAGTCGGCACGACGACGTAGCCGATCAGGCCGATCACGTTCGCGATCAGGATCCAGTTCCGGAACCGCAGGAACGAGGGGTTCCGGCGCAGGTACACCCAGAGCAGGGCGAGCCCGACGACCGTGAACTCCGAGTTCCAGTACGTCCAGTTGACGAGAACCATCAGGAAGTGCGAGCCGGAGACGAGGTTGGCGACGGTCAGCTCGAAGAGGTCGCCGACCCGCTCCTCGATCCGGATCACGCCGAGCCCGTTCTCGAACGCCTGCGTCGGGTTCCGGTCCGCGATCCCGCGGGCGGCCTGATAGAGGCCGAGGAACCCGAACCAGATGGCGAGCTGCAGGCCGAGGTCGCCCCAGCCTCTGGGAAGGTGTCTGCGGCCGGCTTGGACGAGTGCAGTCATGAAACGTGCTCCCGGGCGGGCATGGGAATACTAACGTCGGAATCGGCCGGATTCATCCACATTGCTGAGCATCCGAAGGAACCGGTCGAGATGACCGTTCCGAATCCGTCTCACCCCCCGATGTAGGACATCTCGACCTTCTCCAGCCCGGCCGTGTTCTGCGAACGGATCTCCGAGTAGCGGTCGGCCCGCCGACCCCAGATCCGGCCGATCTCGTCGTGCAGCTCGTCGTCGGCCGCTCCGCGGCGGAGCACGGCGCGAAGGTCGTACCCCCGCACTGCGAACAGACACGTGTACAGGCGTCCCTCCGCCGAGAGCCGCGCACGGGTGCAGTCGCCGCAGAAGGGTCGGGTGACGGAGGCGATCACGCCGATCTCGCCGTCACCGTCGCGGTAGCGCCAGCGCCTGGCCACCTCCCCGGGGTAGTTGGACTCGAGGGGCTCCAGCGCGAACTCGGCGTCGACGGCGGCGACGATCTCGGCCGCCGGCACGACGTCGTCGAGCCGCCAGCCGTTCGAGTGACCGACGTCCATGTACTCGATGAAGCGGAGAATGTGGCCGCGCTCTCGGAACAGTCGCGCCATCGGGACGATGCTGTCCTCGTTCACACCGCGCTTGACGACCATGTTCACCTTGACCGGCAGGCCCGCCTCGGCGGCGGCGTCGATGCCCTGGAGCACGCGCGCGACCGGGAAATCGACGTCGTTCAGCGCAGCGAAGACCTCGTCCTCCAGGGAGTCGAGGCTGACCGTCACGCGCCGAAGCCCCGCGTCGCGCAGGGCGCGCGCCTTCTGGGGAAGCAGCGAGCCGTTCGTCGTCAGCGTCAGGTCGAGGTCGGCGATCGCCGCCAGCTTCTCGACGAGCCGCTCCAGATCGCGCCGGACGAGCGGCTCGCCGCCGGTGATCCTGATCTTCTCGACGCCCTGCGCGACGAAGGTCCGCGCGAGCCGCTCGATCTCCTCGAAGGTGAGAAGCTCCCGCCGCTCGAGGAACTGGTAGTCGCGCCCGAAGACCTCCTTCGGCATGCAGTAGACGCAGCGGAAGTTGCAGCGGTCGGTGACCGAGATGCGCAGGTCGCGGAGCGGCCGGCCCAGCGAGTCTCTCATCCTCCCACTGTAACGGGGACGGTCCGGCCGGCAGAGGGCTCAGAGGCGGCGTGCGATCGCCTCGGCGAAGCGTCCGGCGGCGCCCTCGGCGAAGCCGAGGTAGAGCGACGGCTCCGTGATCTCCAGCTCGAGCACGACGCCGGCCATGAGGTCGACCCGGCCGTAGAGGAGATCGGGGCCGGCGCAGGCCAGCGCCGCGTCGGCGACCGCGCGATCCGACTCGGACGCCTCCGCCGGGTCGATCTGCTCGTCGAGGTAGAGCACCTCCCGCTCGCTCGCCTCGGGGAGGGGCACGCGCCGGCGAACCGCGTGCGAGTGCCGGCCGTCGATGGAGATCAGCCCGATCTCGACCGCGTCCTCGAGGAAGGGCTGGACCATGGCGGCACATCCCTCGGCGTGGATCCGGGCGACGAGCTCACGCGCGGCGCCCACCTCGCCGCGCTCGAAGCGGGCGGAGCGCCGACCGCCTGCCGAGACCGCCGGCTTCACCACGAACGGCTCGTCGGGGGGCTCCAGATCGTCGCCGGGATCGACGAAGACGGTCGAGACGACAGGCACTCCCGCTGCGGCGAGGTCGCCGAGGTACCGCCGCTTGTCGGTGTTCCACGCGAGCAGCGGCAGGGGGTTGAGGACGCGCCGGATCGAGCCGGCCCAGTCGAGGAAGGCCTCCCGGCGCTCGGCGTAATCCCAGGTCGAGCGCGGCAGGACGAGGTCGTACCGGGCCCAGTCGACGGTCGGGTCGTCCCATACGGCTGCCTCCGCCGTCACCCGGAGCACGGCCAGCTCTTGGATCAGGCCCTGGAAGTCCTCGTCGCCCTCCGGGATCTCCGCGCAGGTCGCGAGGGCGACCCGACGAGAGCCGGCTAGATCAGCCAGCTCCCGTTCTCCTGCACGACCTCGCCGTCCAGCTCGATCCGGCCGCCTGCACGCAAGTCCTTGATCAGGTCCCAGTGCAACGAGCTCGTGTTCTTCCCGCCGACCTTCGGATAGCTGGCTCCGACGGCGAGGTGGATGCTCCCGGCCATCTTCTCGTCGTAGAGGATGTTCCGCATCGGCCGGGTGATCGCCGTGTTGCAGCCGATTCCGAGCTCCCCGATGAAGCGTGCGCCGTCGTCGATGTCCAGGGCCGCGAGCAGATCGGCCTCACCCTGCTCCGCCGTGGCACCCTCGACCCGGCCCTTCCGGAACGTCAGCCGGATCCCCGAGACCGGCGCTGCCTCGAAGACGGTCGGGACGTCGAGGTAGATCGTTCCCTCGGCCGAGTCCTCGACCGGTGCGAAGAAGAACTCGCCTCCGGGCAGGTTCACGCGGCCGTCGTCGACCTCGCCCGCTCGGCCGGCGAGCGAAAGGCGCAGGTCGGTCTCGGGGCCGACGATGCGAACCTCGTCGGCCGCGTCGAACCGCGCGAGCAGCCGGTGCATCCCCTGCGCCTCGGTGTCCCAGTCGCGGAGGCACGCGCCGTAGACGAAGTCCTCGTATGCCGCCAGCGGCATTCCCGCCTCCTGTGCCAGCCCGTCGGTGGGGAAATGGCAGCCGACCCAAGGGATCTCGTCCGCCATCGTGCGACGGAAGAACGGCGCGGCCGCCTGCTTCATCAGCGCCCGCCGCTCGGTGCCGACCTCGGCCGCTCCCCGGGTGTTGTCCGGGGCCTCGACCGTGATCCGCGCGTCCATGTGGTCGCACGCGTACAGGTCGATCGGCGCGATCTCCCCGACCAGCTCGGGAGGTGCCTCTGCTGCCCACGGCTCGTCGCACGGGAAGAGCGTGAAGTTCATGCGCAGCAGCGGGTGCGCGCCCTGGGCCGAGATCATGCGGATCAATTCGTCGATCAGCGGCTGCGCCGCCGGCTGGGTCCGGATCAGGATCTGCCAGCCGGGCTGGACGCCGAGCGAGCGCTCGACGATGAGCCGGGCGTACTCGGTGACCCTCGGGTCTACAGCGCCCAAGTGCCGGACTCCTGGACGATTCTGCCGTCGAGCTCGATGCGGCCGCCTGCACGCAGCTCCTTGACCATGTCCCAGTGGACGCCGCTCGTGTTCCGGCCGCCGATCTGCGGGAAGCCGGTGCCGACGGCGAGGTGGATCGTCCCTTCCATCTTCTCGTCGAACAGGGTGTTCTTCATGTGTCGCTGGATCCCCGGGTTGCAGCCGATCCCGAACTCGCCGAGCCGGCGTGCGCCGTCGTCAGTGTCGAGCGTCCCGAGCAGGAACTCCTCGTCGCTCTTCGCGGACGCATCGACCACCCGTCCTCCTTCGAACCGGAGCCGGACGCCCTCGACCTCGTGCCCGAGGTAGCACGCGGGGTACTCCGAGAACGTGATCACCCCTTCGGCCGAGTCCTCGACAGGCGAGTAGAAGATCTCGCCGCCGGGCATGTTCGCGCCGAGGGCATCCACCTTCCCGTGCCGACCGGCGAGGCTGAAGGTGAGATCCGTCTCCGCTGCCACGAGCCGCACCGTCTCCGCAGCGTCGAAGCGCTCGGCGATCCGTTCCATCTTCTCCCCCAGCTCGTGCCAGTCGATCAGGACGGCGCCGTAGAGGAAGTCCTCGAAGGCGGGGAGAGGGAGGCCGGCATCCTGCGCGGCCGCCGTCGTCGGGTGGTAGCAGCCGACCCACGGCTTGACGTCCGTCAGGAACGGCATGTGCGGCTCGCGGAGTGCCGTCTGCCTCGCGCTCAGCCGCTCCGCCGGAATGTCCGCGTTCGCACGGGTGTTGGTCGGCGCGACGATGGCCATGTAGGAGTCGGCGTTCTCGATCTCGTGCCGCTCGATCTCCGACAGCGTCGTGAGCAGCTCCATCGGCGCCTCGCGGACGAACGTGCCGCCCCCCTGGTCGAAGCCGAGCCGGACGAGCGCCCAGGCGCCGCGGCGGCCGAGCTCGCGGGTGATCTCCTCGATGAGCGGCCGGGCGGGCGGCTGCGACCGCACGAGCACCTGCCAGCCCGGCTGGGGATCGATGCAGTCGACGAGGAGGCGGGCGTACGCCTGAGTCCGCGGGTCCACCTCGGGATCCTAGTCTGAGGTCGCGAGCCCCAGCCGTGCGCCGACGACGGCGTCGGCGGCGCGCGCGCTGGGTGGGTGGCCCGTCACCGCGTCGAGGAAGTCTTCCCGCTCGAGTGCCTGGAGGCGCGCCTCGGTCTCGGCCTTCACCGTCGCGGTCCGCGGCACGTCCCGAAGCAGCGCGATCTCGCCGAACGAGTCGCCCGGGCCGAGCTCGCGCCCCGGCGAGCCGTCCACCGACACGCGTAGCCTGCCCGACTCGACGACGTAGAAGCGGTCGCCGTGGTCGCCTTGCCGGAGTACGGCCGTCCCGGGCGGCACCGTGATCGGGTGGAGCTGTGACGCAAGCCGCTCGAGCGCAGGGGCGGGCAAGGACGAGAAGATCGGGCTGCGGACGAGCAGGTCGAGCTCGGCGGGGACCGCCGACGCTGCGTCGATCGCGACCAGCCGCCGCCACGTCACGGCGGCCAGGACGGGGAGGAAGGCGCCCGTCACCACGAGCGACCAGCGCGTTCCGACGAGGTCGATGAGGGCCGGCGTGACGACGGCACCCAGCCCGATCGCCGCGACGAGGATCATCTCGAGCACGCCGAACACCCGTCCGATCACGTCGGGCGGGGCCGTGCGCTGGAGCAACGTCAGCCCGGCGACGTCGACGAGCGTGTTCCCGACCCCGAGCACGGCGAGTGCGACGAGCGCGACCCACAGGTGCGGCCAGATCCCGATTGCGACGAGCGGCGCACCCCACAGCACGATCCCGAGCCCGAAGTCGGAGGCGAGCCGCTTCCGGCCGATCAGCGCGAACGCGGCCAGCGACCCCGCGATGCCGCCGACGCCCATGGCGGCGTTGAGCAGGCCGACCGTGGAGTCGCTCCGGTGAAGGAGCTCGAGCGCGGTGACGACGACGAGGACGCCGAAAGCGCCGGCGAGGAGCGCCTGAGCCGCATAGAGCCCGACCACGACGCGGAGCCGCCGGTCGTGGCCGATCGCACCGAAGCCTCCCGCCGCCTCGCGGAAGAATCCGCTCCTCGACTCGGTCTCGCGCTCCCGCTCCACGCGTTTCGTCACCGGACGGATCAGGGCGACGAAAAAGGCGCCCGCGGCGAACGCGCCTGCCGTCGCCAGCATGACCGTCCCCGGACTCCAGAAGGCGAGCAGCGCTCCGCCGATCGCCGGGCCGGCGAAGGTGGAGACGCTCTCGATCGTGCTGCGGACGACGTTCGCCGCCGTCAGCTCCTCCGGCGTGCGGGCGAGATCCGGGAGGAGGGCCGACTCGGCCGGCAGGAACGCCGTGCCCAGGATCGCGGCGACTCCGGCGAGCGTGTAGACGACCCACTCCGATCCCCCGGCGAGGGCGACCGCGCCGGCGCCGCCGATCGACGCCGCGCGGCCGAGGTTGGTGGCGACCAGGAACGGCACGCGGGGGAGTCGGTCGGCGAGCGTGGACGTGAACGGCGCCGAGACCGCCGCCGGGATCGCACGCACCAGCGAGACGATCCCGACCGCCTTGGCGCCCCCGACGTCGTAGGCGTAGACGGCGAGTGCGACCGCATACGCCCAGAGGCCCATCACGGAGCAGATCCCGGCGAGCTGGAGCCGCCGCAGCTGCGGGTTCGAGAAGTTGTCCACGAAGGCGCTCAGGGACTCCCCGAGCTGATCGCGCGCGCGGCTCATCGAGTGGCGAGCATCGCAGCGCCGGTTGCCAATTGGAAGAAGGTGCGGGAAGATTCCGTGCAGATCGCCCGTCTAGTAGGGCGAACCGCGTTCCGCGGCGAGTCTCCGAAGGAGGACATCCGGTGGCGGACGAGAGAGAGAAGACGCAGGTCGGGAAGACCCAGATCGGCCAGAGCGACGAGAGCGACGTCGAGGCGCACAAGAGCCAGGTCGGCAAGACCCAGGTCGGCAAGACCCAGGTCGGCAAGACCCAGGTCGGCGAGACCGACGAGGACGACGTCGAGGCGCACAAGTACGCCGTCGGCAAGACGCAGATCGGCAAGACGCAGATCGGCTAGTAGCTCTCATCCGGTTCGAACCGAATGAGCCCGGCCCTGCCGGGCTCATTTGTGTCCGAGCACCTTCTCCAGCGACTCGAGCAGCGCCTGCGCGCCCGGCCGTGCCTCCTCGTCCAGCTCTCCGAGCGCGGCGACGAGCCGTGCGACCACGGCCAGGTCTCCCTCGCCCGCGAGGGCGGCCTCGGCCTCGCGCGCACGCCGGAGGAGATCGAGCGCGATCGCTGCCTGCGAGGCGAACAGCCCCAGGAGCTCCATCTCCTCGAGCGTGAACCGCGACTGGCGATCGAGCACCTCGAGCACGCCCAAGGCCTCTTCGTCGTGGAGCAGCGGGACCGCCATCAGGCCCTGCGGCACGTACCCGGTGCCCTCGGCGACGTCCTTCGCGAAGCGCGGGTCGCGCGCGACGTCCTCGATCACGAGCGGCGTCCGCGTGGCGAGCACCCAGCCGGCGACGCCGGTCCCCGCCGGAAACCGCTGGCCGAGCAGGCTCTCCTCGCCCTCGCCGACGACGGCCTCGAAGACGAGCTCGTTCGTCCCCTCGTCCAGGAGCAGGACGGACGAGGCCTTCGCGGCGAAGATCGCCCGGGCGACCTCGACCACGGAGCGGAGCAGCGCGCGGAAACGCTCTTCGGAGCCGAGAGCCGCTGCTGCGACCGCGGCATTCAGATCCGTCATCTGTTCCCTCCCACGTTCGACGAGGTGAGGTGCAGCACGCTCTTCAGCTGGAACGGCGTCAGCTCGGGGTGCTTCGAGCGGACGAGTGCGCAGATCGCGCTGACGTGGGGTGTCGCGAAGCTGTTGCCCGACGCGCTCAGCACCTCTCCTCCCAGCCACGCCACTTCCACGTCGACCCCACGGGCGAAGAACTCCACCGGCGGGTTGGGGTTGTAGTAGAGCGCCATCGGGTCCTCCTCCTCGTGGCTGCCGACGGAGATCACCGACGAGAACCGCCACGGGTAGCTCTCGACCGGCATGTTGTGGGCGGAGGCGACGAGCACCGTGCGCTGGAAGTACGCGGAGTCGGCCAGCTCGTGTAACACGGCGGCGTAGTCCTTCTTGGTCGTCGAGAGGCTCAGGTTGACGACGTCGAAGCCCTGCTCGATCGCGTAGCGGAGGCCGAAGAGAAGGATGTTCCCGCCGCCCGTGAACCCCGGGCCGAGCACGCGCACGCTGTGGATCTCGGCCTCGGGCGCCAGCGAGCGGACGATCCCCGCGCACGCGGTTCCGTGACCGCACACGTCGCCCTCGAGGTCTTTGGCCACGAACGCCACGCCGTCCTCGTCCCTGGAGACGGCGACCGCGCTCTCGATGTGGCCGACCAGCGGGTGGGAGGCGTCGACGCCGCTGTCGAGGATGCAGACCCGGACCCCCTTGCCCCTGGCGCCGCCCCAGGCCCACTCGCGGGTGATCTCCGCGGGCCAGTCTGTCTCGAGCGAGATCGCCTCGGCGGCTCCCGCGGGCAGGCTCCAGGCCGGAAGGTTGCTCATACGGTGGCGATCATCCCTCGCGCGCCACGCGAACGGAAGCGTCAGGTGGTCGAGAGGCGCGTCCGGAGATCGGCGAGGAGGGCGGAGCTGGGCTCGATTCCTTCGGCCGCGAGTGCAGCCTGGAGATCGGCGAGGATGCGTCGCCTCAGCTCCGCGTCCGCCTCCGCGCGAGCGACGAGCCCGTCGAGAGCGGCACGCGCCGCCGGCAGCTCTTGCGCCGCCCGTACCCACCCCTCGGGGGCGGGCGGCAGCCGGCGGAGCAGCCTTCCCAGTTGCTCTTCGTCGTAGCTCATCTGCTCACCTCACTAGACGCGCGGGCGGCCTCGGATCTTCCCACTGGCTCTCGAGGTGCTCCCGCAGCTTCCCGAGACACCGCCAGCTCTCCGGACATCGCCGGACGAGGTCGGCATCACCGCGGCCATCGGCCCCGCGATCGAGACACGACTCAGGGGCCGGCGTCGAGCGCTCGCGATGCCGAGTACCGGGCGTCGTCGGCCGCCTTGAACGCGCGCCGGACGCGGTCGTCGTCCGGCGCGAGCGCCAGGTTCGCGCGTACGAGCTGGGCAGCTGCAAGGGCGGCCCCCGCTGCGAGGGCCGCGGCTCCGGCTGCGTCGGTTCGGAGGAGGCCGTCGCAACGCTCGGCGACGTGCAACGCGGCCTCGGCCACGTCAGCCGCCGCCTCCGCGATCTCGAGCGGCGCCGCCGCCGCCTCCTCGAGCCGCGGCCGGAGGTCCGCCGACCCTTTCGCCAGGGCGTCGAGCGCGGCCGTGAAGACCTCGGCGTCGACGTCGGCGAGGGTTGCGAGGCGCTCGGCGAGGGTAGAGGCCTGGGCGGCCGCGCCCGCCGCGCCCGACCAGGCCCCGCCGGACTCTCGTGCGACCGACGCGACGATCTGGGCCGCCTTGCCGGCGGTCTCGGCTGCGGCAGAGCCGGCACCGCGCCGAGGATCCTGTCCAGTAGTTGACATATAGACGCTTAGATTTTATTATGGAGGAAACTCAGATCAGCGGAGGAGTGTGGCGACAGCATGGCAAAAATGATTGGAATCGACCTCGGCACGACGAACTCGTGCATGGCCGTGATCGAGGGTGGCGAGCCTACGGTAATCCCGAATGCGGAGGGCGGCCGGACGACTCCGTCCGTGGTCGCGTTCACGAAGGACGAGCAGCGGCTCGTCGGCGCGCCGGCGAAGCGGCAGCAGGTCACGAACCCGCAGAACACGATCTTCTCGATCAAGCGCTTCATGGGGCGCAAGCACGACGAGGTCTCGGAGGAGATGAAGATCGTCCCCTACGAGGTCGTGAAGGGCCCGAACGACGACGTGCGCGTGAAGGCGGGCGGGAAGGAGTACGCGCCGCCGGAGATCAGCGCGATGATCCTGCAGAAGCTGAAGACCGACGCCGAGGGCTACCTCGGGGAACAGGTCACCGATGCGGTGATCACCGTGCCCGCGTACTTCAACAACGCCCAGCGCGAGGCGACGAAGGACGCCGGCACGATCGCCGGCCTGAACGTCCTGCGCATCGTCAACGAGCCGACCGCCGCGGCGCTCGCCTACGGCCTCGACAAGGAGGGCGCCGACCAGACGATCCTCGTCTTCGACCTCGGCGGCGGCACGTTCGACGTGTCCATCCTCGAGCTCGGCGAGGGCGTCTTCGAGGTGAAGGCGACCTCGGGCGACAACCACCTGGGGGGCGACAACTTCGACAAGGCGGTCGTCGACTGGATGGTCGCCGAGTTCAAGAAGGACCAGGGGATCGACCTCTCGAGCGACCGGATGGCGCTCCAGCGCCTGTACGAGGCGGCCGAGAAGGCGAAGATCGAGCTCTCCTCGACGATGACGACGCAGATCAACCTGCCGTTCGTCACCGCCACTCCCGACGGCCCGAAGCACCTCGACCTCCAGCTCACCCGCGCGAAGCTCAACGAGCTCACGCACGACCTGCTCGAGCGGACGGTGGGCCCGACCAAGCGCGTGCTGGAGGACGCGGGCCTGACCCCAGACAAGATCGACCACGTCGTTCTGGTCGGTGGGATGACGCGCATGCCGGCCGTCCAGGAGAAGGTCAAGGAGATCGTCGGCAAGGACCCGCACAAGGGCGTCAACCCGGACGAGGTCGTCGCCGTCGGTGCGGCGATCCAGGGCGGCGTGCTGAAGGGCGAGGTCAAGGATGTCCTCCTGCTCGACGTCACCCCGCTCTCGCTCGGCATCGAGACGAAGGGCGGCGTGTTCACCAAGCTGATCGACCGGAACACGACCATCCCGACCAAGAAGTCGGAGATCTTCTCGACCGCAGAGGACAACCAGCCCTCCGTGGAGGTGCACGTGCTCCAGGGCGAATCCGAGATGGCCGCCTACAACAAGACGCTCGGCAAGTTCCAGCTCGTCGGCATCCCGCCGGCGCCGCGGGGCATGCCGCAGATCGAGGTCGGCTTCGACATCGACGCGAACGGGATCATCCACGTCACGGCGAAGGACCTCGGGACCGGGAACGAGCAGCAGATCAAGATCGAGGGCGGCTCGGGCCTGAAGCCGGAGGAGGTCGAGCAGATGATCAAGGACGCCGAGGCCCATGCCGGCGAGGCGCACCGGCTGCGGGAGCTCGCCGACGCGAAGAACAACGCCGAGGCGCTCGCGTACGCGACCGAGAAGAGCCTCAAGGAGCACCGCGAGACGCTCGGCGAGGCCGAGGCCTCGACGATCGAAGGGCGGATCATGGAGCTGCGGTCGGCGCTCGACGGCGACGACCTCGCCGATATCCGCTCGAAGACCGACGCGCTTCAAGAGGCGTCGCACAAGCTGGCCGAGGCCGTGTACGCCCAGGCGACCGCGGCCCAGTCGTCGGCGCCGGGCGGCGGCAACGGCGCCGAGCCCTCGGACGACGAGGTGATCGAGGACGCCGAGGTCGTCGACGAGGAGGCTCCGACCTCGTGACCGAGCACGAGCTCGAGCGGAACGTAGGGACAGACCCCGACCAGGGGTCTGTCCCCGAGGAGACGGTCGAGGAGCTGACGCGGCAGCGTGACGAGTACCTCGACTCGCTGCGACGGCTGAAGGCGGAGTTCGACAACTTCCGCAGGCGCACGGAGAGCGAGCGCGCCGCTCAGGCGGCGCGCGCGAGCGAGGCACTCGTCAAGGACCTCCTCCCTGTGCTCGACGACCTCGAGCGGGCACTGGTCGCTGCGGAAGAGCACGAGGAGGCGCAGCTGGAAGACGGGGTGCGGCTCGTCCATCGTGCGCTCGCCGACGTGCTCGCCCGTACCGGCCTCGCCGAGATCGAGACCGACGGCGCATTCGATCCGCACGTCCACGAGGCATTGCTGACGCAGCCTGCAGACGATACGGAGCCGGGGTCGGTCGTCCAGGTGCTCCAGAAGGGGTACCGCCTCGGCGACCGCGTCCTCCGCCCCGCGAGGGTCGTGGTCGCGGAGTGAGCAGATCTCCGTACGAAATCCTGGGCGTCGCGAAGAACGCCTCGGCCGACGAGATCAAGAAGGCCTACCGCAAGCTCGCACGCCAGCACCACCCGGACGCGAACGCCGGGGACAAGGACTCGGAGGAGCGGTTCAAGGAGGTCCAGAACGCGTACGACATGCTCTCCGACCCCGAGAAGCGGAAGCAGTACGACACGTTCGGCTCCATGAACGGCCGCGCGGGCCCGGGCGGGGGCTTCACCTGGAACGCCGCCGAGGGGTTCGACTTCGGCGACCTCGGAGACCTCGGCGACATCCTCGGCGGAATGTTCGGCGGCGGCATGCGCGGCGGCCGGCCACAGCCGCGGGGCCAGCGCGGCAACGACGTCGAGGTCCAGGTCACGCTGTCGTTCGAGGATGCGCTGAAGGGCGTGGAGACGAAGATCCCGGTGCGTCTCGAGGTCGCCTGCCACACGTGCCACGGCTCCGGCGCCAAGCCGGGGACGGCGCCCGTGATCTGCCCGGTGTGCAACGGCCGTGGTGTCATCGCCGAGAGCCAGGGGTTCTTCTCGCTCTCCCAGCCCTGCCCGCGCTGCCGTGGAAACGGGACCGTCATCGAGGAGCCGTGCCCGACCTGCGGCGGCACGGGTCGCGAGCTCCGGACGAAGCGCTACACGGTGAAGATCCCGGCCGGCGTCAAGGACGGGTCGCGGATCCGCCTCAAGGGCAAGGGTGAGGCCGGCTGGGGCGGTGCACCGGCCGGAGACCTCTACGTCGTCACGCGCGTGGAGCCGTCGACGGTGTTCACCCGCCGCGGAGACGATCTGATCGCCGAGGTCCCGGTGGGGTTCGCCGACGCCGCGCTCGGGACGACCGTCTCCGTACCGACGCCCGACGGCGAGGTCAGGGTGAAGGTGCCGGCCGGGTCCGAGGACGGGAAGCTGCTCCGCGTGAAGGGCAAGGGCGCGCCCAAGCTGAAGGGCTCCGGCCGCGGCGACGTGCTCGCACGCCTGAAGATCCGCGTGCCGAAGAAGCCGTCCAAGCGGGAGCGGGAGCTGCTCGAGGAGCTGAGGAGCGTCGAGAAGTGACGGCGAAGCACGACGATCTCCTGGAGCAAGGCCCGCACGAGGCGCCGGCCCCCGAGACCGCAGAGGAGCGGAGCAGCCGGGTCGGCTGGGGCGCCGCAGGCGGTGGAATCGTCGGCGGCGGCGCGGTCCTCGCCAAGGTCGGCGTGCTCGGCAAGGTCTTCGCATGGTTGTTCGCGTGGCATTTCGCGATCAACGGCTGGCGGGCCGGCGGCTGGATCGGCCTCGCGGTCGTCGTCGCGGCAATCGCCGCGTTCGCGCTCGTCCGGTCGCGGAGGCATGCCTGATGCCCACGCACGACTACGAGCGCCCGCGCTACATGATCTCGGTCGCCGCCGAGCTGGTCGGCATGCACCCGCAGACGCTCAGGATCTACGAGTCGAAGGGGCTCGTGCGCCCGGGGCGGACGCCCGGCGGCACGCGACTGTACTCCGAGCACGACCTCGACCGGCTGCGACTGATTCAGCGGCTGACCACGGAGCTCGGCCTCAATCTCGCCGGCGTCTCGCGCGTGATCGCGCTCGAGGACGAGCTCGCCCAGATGCGGGCGCGTTTCGATCGGCTCGAAGCGGAGATGCGCGAGGCGATCGAGCAGGTCCACCGCCAGTACCGCCGCGACCTGGTGGTCTACCGCCAGCAGTCGCCGTTTCCCGCCAGGAAAGGGCGCTAGATGGATTTCAACAAGCTGACGATCAAGTCCCAGGAGGCGATTGCCGGCGCCCAGGAGCGGGCTCGGCGCCTCGGCAACCCGGAGCTGTACCCCGAGCACCTGCTGCTCGCGCTTCTCGACCAGGAGCTCCCTCGCGCGCTTCTGGCCGATCCCGACGCGCTGCGCGCGGAAACCGAGGCGAAGCTCGCACAGCGGCCGCGAACGCAGGGAATGGCCCAGCAGCCGGGCGCATCTGCGGCGTTCTCGAAGGTGCTCGACCGGGCCCTCGACGAGGCGCAGAGGCTGGAGGACGAGTATGTCTCGACCGAGCACCTGCTGCTCGCGCTGGATGTCGTGCCGCGCGATGAGCTGCTCGCCAAGATCGAGGAGGTGCGGGGCGGCCAGCGCGTCACCTCGCAGGACCCCGAGGGCACGTATCAGGCGCTGGAGAAGTTCGGGCGCGACCTGACTGCGCTGGCGGAGAGCGGCAAGCTCGATCCGGTGATCGGCCGCGACGAGGAGATCCGGCGCGTGATCCAGGTGCTTTCGCGGCGGACGAAGAACAACCCGGTGCTGATCGGCGAACCGGGGGTCGGCAAGACGGCGATCGTCGAGGGGCTGGCGCAGCGGATCGTCGCCGGTGACGTGCCGGAGGGCCTGAAGGGCAAGCGGGTCTGGGCCCTCGACATCGGCTCGCTGCTCGCCGGCTCCAAGTACCGCGGCGAGTTCGAGGAGCGGCTCAAGGCAGTCCTCACCGAGATCCAGTCGGCCGCCGGGGAGGTCGTCCTGTTCATCGACGAGCTGCACACGATCGTCGGCGCCGGCGCGGCCGAGGGTGCCGTCGACGCGGCGAACATGCTCAAGCCGATGCTCGCGCGCGGCGAGCTCCGGTGCATCGGGGCGACCACCCTCGACGAGTACCGGCAGCACATCGAGAAGGACGCCGCGCTCGAGCGTCGCTTCCAGCCCGTCTTCGTCGGCGAGCCGACCGTCTCCGACACGATCGCGATCCTGCGCGGCCTGAAGGAGCGGTACGAGGCTCACCACGGCGTCGCGATCCGGGACGCCGCGCTCGTCGCCGCGGCCGTGCTCTCCGACCGCTACATCGCCGACCGCCAGCTGCCCGACAAGGCGATCGACCTGATCGACGAGGCCGCGTCGCGGCTGCGGATGGAGATCGACTCCTCGCCGATCGAGCTCGACGAGGCCGAGCGGCGCGCGCGTCAGCTCGAGATCGAGCTCGCGGCGATGGGCAAGGAGTCGAAGGACGTGCGCGAGCCCGTCGAGCGCGAGCTGGCGGAGGCGAAGGCGCGCCGCGACGAGCTCGCCGCCCGCTGGTCGAGGGAGAAGGAGGGTCTGCAGCGGATCGCCGAGATCAAGCGCCGGATCGACGAGCTGAACATGGAGGCGGAGCGAGCAGAGCGCGTCGGCGACCTCCAGCGGGTCGCGGAGATCCGCTACGGGGAGCTGCCCGCGCTCGAGCAGGAGCTCGAGGAGCGCCAGACGCCGGACGGCGAGCCGATGGTGAAGGAAGAGGTCGACGAGGACGACGTCGCCGCCGTCGTCGCCCGCTGGACCGGCGTTCCGGTCGAGCGGCTGCTCGAGGGCGAGACCGAGAAGCTGATCCACATGGAGGAGCGGCTGCACGAGCGCGTCGTCGGCCAGGAGGAGGCGGTCGAGGCCGTCGCGAACGCCCTCCGTCGCGCCCGCACCGGGCTCCAGGATCCGAACCGGCCGATCGGCTCGTTCGTCTTCCTCGGCCCGACCGGCGTGGGGAAGACCGAGCTCGCCCGGGCGCTCGCCGAGTTCATGTTCGACGACGAGCGGGCCATGGTTCGGCTGGACATGTCCGAGTATCAGGAGCGGCACACGGTGGCGCGGCTCGTCGGTGCGCCGCCCGGCTACGTGGGCTACGAGGAGGGCGGGCAGCTCACCGAGGCGGTGCGCCGCCGGCCCTACTCGGTCGTGCTCCTCGACGAGATCGAGAAGGCGCACGCGGAGGTCTTCGACGTGTTGCTCCAGATCCTCGACGACGGTCGGCTGACGGACGGCCATGGCCGCACGGTCGACTTCCGGAACACGGTGATCGTGATGACCTCGAACATCCGCTCGGCTGAGGCGCTGCGCGAGTTCTTCCGGCCGGAGTTCCTCAACCGCGTGGACGAGGTGGTCGAGTTCCATCTGCTTTCCCGCGAGCAGATCGCCGACATCGTCGAGCTCCAGCTCGCGCGGCTGCGCGAGCGGCTGGCCGAGCGCGGCCTGTCCCTCGAGCTGACCGACGAGGCGAAGGAGCTGATCGCAGAGGCCGGCTGGGATCCGACCTACGGTGCCCGGCCGCTGAAGCGCGCGCTCCAGCGAATGGTCGAGAACCCGCTCGCGCTCCGGCTGCTCGAGGGTGGCTTCGGCGAGGGCGACACCGTGCGCGTGGACGCAGAAGACGGCGAGCTCGTGTTCGAGAAGGCCGAGGCCGTCGCGGCCGTCGTGTAGCCGATCGGGGTCAGACCCCGCACGGGGGTGTCACGGACCCGTGACCGATCGGTGCCGCCCGGGACGCACCCATGCGACGGACCGTCTGTGGATGAACCGTGGCGCTTCCGTCGGGGGTCAGACCCCCTGCAGGAACGTGACGATGTCTCCCCAGGCCTACGGGGCGGCGTCGGGGAGGAAGTCGGCGCCCGCCTGCTCCGGCGGGGCGCCGTAGATGAAGACGACCGCGTCGTCGTTCCCGTCGTTCCGCAGCTGGAGCGGCGTTCCGGGCTCGACCACCACCACGCTGCGTGGTGCGAGGTCGACCCGTTCTGCCGGCTCGCCCAGGTGTATCGTCAGCGTCCCCTCGAGGACGACGAAGACCTCCTCCTGCGCCCGGTCCGCATGGCGTCGACCTCGGCTGCCGGGCGGGTAGCGCCAGAGGCGGGCGCGCGAGCGGCCGAGCTGAACGGCCGTCGTGAGGTCGGCGGCGAAGCGCGCGGGATCGTCCTCCCGCCCCTCGGGCGGCGTTCGCTCGTCCCATTGCAGTTCGCGCGCGTGGACGACGCGGTAGGCCATGGGCTCGATGATTGCACGCTAGGCTCGCGCGGTGCCTCTCGCAGAGCTCGTCTCGCGGCCGTCTTTTGGCCAAGTCCTCCTGCTGCTCGTCGTCTCGGCCGTTCTCTCGATGTGGACCTACTGGCACGCGAGCAGGCACGGGAGTCGGCACCCGACCGCCTGGGGAATCGTCGTCTTCCTCCTCTGGCCGTCGATCCTCGTCTACCTCGGCCATTCCTTCCTCGCCAGGCGGCGCTTCTAGGTGGCGCGAACGGGACGCCGCCCGGCGCGCCGGCAGGAGCCGCTCCCCCCGCCGCTCCCGCCCGAGGAGCGCTCGGTCGGGCAGCTCGTCGCGGAGGCGATCCGCTTCTACCAGCACCACTTCTTCCAGACGATCCCCCTCGGTCTCTCCGTGGCCGCCCTCACCCAGCTGACGGTGGCGTTCGGTCACCACCGGACGGAGCCCTACGGCCATCCACCGCCGAGGGACTTCGACACTGCCCATTCGATTCTCGGCGGGGGCGTCGGGGTGACCATCGTGCTCGGCGCACTGTTCCTGACGGCGTCGTACATCGTCGCGATCGTCCTGGTGACCGGGACGCGCCCGCACGGGCGGGCGGTCGCAACGGCCTACGTACTCGGCGTCCTCGTCTTCCTGCCCGTGCCGCTCCTGGCGCAGCTGCTCGTGCTGCCGGCCGTCGCGTACCTGGCCTTTTTCGGGTGGGTGGTGCCGGCGGCGCTCGTCGAGCGCAGGGGGCCCGGACAGAGCTTCCGGCGGGCGGCCCAGCTGGCGCGCGTCGACTACATCCACGCAGCGGGCGGGCTCGCGACGCTCGTGATCGTCTTCTACGTCGTCCGTCTGATGCTGGCGTTCCTGCTCCGCAGCGGAGGAGAGGCGACCGAGCGCGCAGCCGCCCTGCTGGCCGACCTCGTGCTCTCGCCGATGCTGTTCGTCGGCGGCGCAATCCTCTACCTCGACCAGGCCGCGCGGGTGCGGGCGAGGAGCAGTAAGCTCGAGGCCCCGACCCAGGAGGCGTGATGCCGAAGTACGTGATGCTGACGACGCTGACGGCGAAAGGGGTGCGGACGTTGCAGGCAAACCCCGACCGCCTGAAGGAGGTCAACCGGGACGTCGAGGAGCTGGGGGCGAGGGTCCTGCATCAGTGGTGCATGATCGGCGCGTACGACTTCCTGAACATCGTCGAGGCGCCCGACGCGGCCACGGTCGCCAAGGTCTCCGTCGCACTCGGCGCGCGCGGGAGCGCGAAGCTGCAGACGTTCGAGCTCATCGAGATCGACGACATGCTCGAGCAGCTGTCTCCTTGACCGTCTTCCTGGCTCGGCACGCCGAATCGGTGTTGAACCTCGAGGGTCGCGTGAACGGCGACCCCAGCGTGCCTGCGCCGTTGTCCGACCGCGGCCGCGAGGAGGCGCGACTGCTCGGGGCCCAGCTCGCCAACGTGGAGCTGGATCTCTGTGTCCACACCCGTTTCGGCCGGACCCGCGAGACCGTCGAGCTCGCCGTCGAGGGAAGAACGGTACAGGTCGAAGCGGAGCCGCTGCTCGACGACATCCAGGTCGGCGAGCTCGAAGGCGAGCCGCTCTCACGCTACCGGGAAGTCAAGCGCGACCTGGGCCGGAAGCGGCCGTTTCCGGGCGGCGAGAGTCTCGACGCAGCGGCGCTCCGCTATGCCGAGGCGTTCGCGCGCCTCGCGGCGGTGGGGGCACGGCGGGTGCTCGTCGTCTGCCACGAGATTCCGGTCCGGTACGCGCTGAACGCCGCCGCCTCGCATCGGCTCGACGGCCCGCCGTTCCACGACATCCCGAACGCGGTTCCGTTCGCCTTCGATCCGGGATCGCTCACCCGTGCGGCCGCGCGGATTCGTGAGCTCGCCGCCTAGTAGACCCGGTGCAGGCACGCGGGCGGGCTCTGCCCGGCCGCGTCGAAGGCCCACGCAGTACGATCGGATCGTGGACGACGACCTCCGCAGGAGCCGGATTCGCACCTTCCTGATCGGCGGCGTGGTCGGCGCGTCGGCGGCGCTCGCCGCCGTCCGTCGCAGGCGTCCCGCCCGGCGCCGGACGCCCGTGGGTCTGGCCGCGTTCGAGGTGGCGCCCTGCTACGAGGAGACCCTGGAGCGGGAGCGGACGATCAGCCGGACCTGAGCGCGGTGGATCGTGTCGAAGTTGATGTCGGCGTCGCCCATCCCGAGCGACTTGCCGATCAGCTCGGCCTTGCGGGCGTCTTCGAGGTAGCGGGCGACCGTCATCGTCGGCCTCCGTGTGCGGATGATGAGGAACGGCCCGAAGGCCCGTCCCTCGAACTCGCCGCGCGGGAACGGTAGACGCAGATCGATCCTGGTCCGCTTGACCGAGTTGTTGTTGTCGCCGGCGTCGAATGCCCAGACGCCCCGGCCGAGCGGCTTGGCCGTGTCGTCCAGCGTCTGGAGCGCGAGCTTGGGGTCGGCGCGCGGTACGACCGTCCGCGAGACGGCGGAGCGGTTCCGCTCCCACGCCGCCAGGTAGACCGGCTCGTACGCGAAGAGGACGTCGTCCGGGCGCGACGTGGCGCCGAGCCATTCGGCCGCGGCGCGACGGGAGTCCACGCGGACCGGGTTCTCGCGCTCGAACAGGGCCGGCGTCTTGTGCCAGGCCCAGGAGATCTCGGCCGGGATGATCGCGAGCACGACCGCCGCCGCCAGCAGCGGGCCGAATCGGCCGGCGGCGCGGGAAGCGGCGACGATCCCGCTCGCAGCTGCCAGCGCGAGGAACGGCAGCGCGAAGATCAGATGCCGGGACTCTGGCGCCGAGCTCCCCCCGAACCGGCCGACGAGGAAGAAGAGCGTCGGCGTGACCAGCACGCAGACGGTGAGGAGCGCGCTCCGGGGCCGCGCTCGCGCCTGCCATGCCAGGCCGACGAGCGCGAAGAGGAGGACGATCACGAGGACGCCGCCGTAGCCGGCGGACATGTCGCCGGCTACGTGCCAGAGGTAGGTGAAGACCTCGCGCGGCGTCCGCAGCTTGCCGCCGCCGCCGCCGACGCCGACGTCGAGGCGGCTCGCGAGCACGAGGCTGCTCCGCCACAGCGGGATCGCGAGCAGGACGACCCCGCCGAATGCGACCACCGCCTGGCGAAGCCGGCCGCGCGTCAGCACGACGTACGCGGCTTGTGAGGCGAGCACGAGCGCGCCGTACTGGTGCGAGCCGATCGCGAGCAACATGACGGCCGCCCAGACGAGCCAGGGCCGCGCGCCACCCTGGTCGAGCGCTCCCAGCAGCGCGAGGTACGAAAGCGTGGAGAGGAAGAGGAACAGGCTGTACATCCGCGCGTACTCGCCGTGGAAGAGCAGGATCCAGCTGCCCGCCGCGAGCGCGGCCGCTGCAAGCGCAGGGCAACGGCCCATCAGGCGATTGCCGAGGATCGCAATCGCGGGCACGCTCGCGACCGCGAACAGCGCCGAGACGAGCCGCATCGTGTGCAGTCCGCCGCCCGCGTGCGCGACCGCCCATGCGATCAGGAAGTGGAGCGGGGCGCCACCGCGCTTGCCGAGCACGATGTCGAAGAGTCCCCCCAGCGGCTGGCGGCCGACGAACAGGGGCAGCGTCTCGTCCTCGTGGGGCGGCCACGCCGAGAGTTGAACGAGGAGGAAAACGGCGACGGCGCCGGTGCAGGCCGCGACGCCGGCGACGAAGAAGCGCCGGTCCAGCTCCGCTGCCGCGTGTCGTAGCCGGGGCAGTCCCGGCGCCGCGGCGTCGATCGTGGTCGCGGACTCGTTCATCGGAACGGCGACACGATACGTGCGGGAAAAGGGCTTCGGATTACCCTGCTAGCCTTGATCGGCTGTGCCGATCTACGAGTTTCGCTGCCCGGATGGGCACCTGTTCGAGGTGTTCCACCGGATCAGCGATCCCGATCCGGAGGTCTGCGAGGTGTGCGGCGCATCGCCGCTCACCAAGGTGCTGCACCCGGTCCCGATCCACTTCAAGGGCTCCGGGTTCTACTCGACCGACTACGGCCGTGGCTCACGCAAGCGAGAAACCACCGAGGGCGACGGGACGGCGAAGAAGGACGAGAAGAAGGCGGACAAGACCGGAAAGCCCGAGAAGAAGGCCGCTGCGAGCGAGAGCTGATCGATCGGCGCCGGCGTTCGGCCCGATGTTCCATATTCGCCACGAGCCGGCCACAGACGCGTCACATCGATCCGGGTAGGCTCGTTCGCAGGGGCAAGGGGCTCTTCGCCCCCACCCGGGCGGGGGTGTGGAACGGGCCGGCCGTGCCTCGGCTCGACGGTCGAGTCGGCCGCGGGAGGGCGGCTACCGGACGCCGAGCGTCTGATTCCCGGTCACGCACCCCGGCCCGTACGCGCCCGACCCGGGCACGGGCGGCTGGGGGGCCGACTGGCCGATGAACTCCTGGATCACGCTCAGGTTCTCGGGCACGGAGCGGATCTCGCCGCCGCTCGGCTCGCCGCCGAGGCGGCAGTGCAGGGTCGAGCCGCTGCCCGCGCGGAACTTCGACCAGCCGAGCGAGAGGAAGCTCTTGGTCGACAAGTCGGTCGTCAGCGGAGCGAGCAGGTCGCCGCCGATGAACGGGAGCTTGATCAGTGTGCCGAAGCTCGTCAGCTTGGCGGCGACGGCCTGCAGCACCTGCTGGTTGCGTTCTGCGCGTGCGAAGTCGGTGTCCGACGGGTCGAGCTTGTTCTTCCGCACGCGCGAGTAGATCAGCGCCCGGTGCCCGTTCATGTGTTGCTTTCCCTTCGCGAAGCGCCACCCCTCCCAGCTGGCGCACCGCGCCTCCGTCGGGTAGGGACAATCGAACTTGGAGATGATCGGCTTCGGGACGTTGATGTCGATGCCTCCGAGCTTGTCGATCAGCTTCTCGAACTGGCCGAAGTCGACGATCGCGACGTGGTTGACGGGTAGGCCGGTCAGTCTCGCGACCGTCCGCACCGCCAACTGCGGCCCGCCGACCTGCATCGCGGCGTTGATCTTCGACTCGCCGTATCCGGGGATCTCGACGACGAGGTCGCGTGGGATCGAGAGGTACGCGATCCGGTGTTTGCCGGTGTCCACCCGCACGAGGGTGATCGAGTCGCTCCGGTTGGCCGACTCGCGCCCGCTCAGCCGTGCGTGGTCGGTCCCGAGGAGGAGGATGTCGGTCGCGTTGCCGTGCTGGTCGTCGAGCGCCTGACGGACGTGGGGGGAGAGACGCCTGTTCGCCGCCGAGACCCCGTCGCGGAACTGGAAATAGCTCACCAGTGCCCACACGATCACGAGGATCAGGAAGAGCGCGAGGAGGGCGGGCAGGAGCTTCCACCATCGACGGTCGGGCTTGAGGTGGATGCGGGGCCGTCGCGGGCCGGTCCGCCTCGGCTCGAAGCTCGGAACCTTGCCCTTGACTCGGCCGCCCCGGTAGAGCCGGTAGGGCTTCTCTTCCGAGGCCATCCGGCGAACCATGGTAGCCGGCGCTCTCCCCACGCCTGCCGGCAGAACCGGCGGCGGTACGATCCGCCGGCCCATGTTCCCGAGCTTGATGACGATCCCGGCCGCGCTCCTGGACGGATCTCGCGCAACCGGCCGGCGGCATGTGGCCGGAATCGACGGAGGAGCGACGAAGACGGTCGCAGCCGTACTGTCGCTCGACACCTTCGACCTCCGTTTCGGGCACGGCGGCCCGTCGAACGTCGACGCCGTCGGTGTCGCTGCGGCCGCCTCGGCCATTCGAGACGCACTCCGGGAGGCGCTCGGGGAAGCCGGCGTCGACGCCGGAGCTGTTGGCACCGCGGTGATCGGGCTGGCAGGCACCCCGTCGGAGGAGCTCGCCGAATCGGTGGGGGGTGATTTCGCGCCGGGGGTGGCCTCCTATTTCGTGAACGACGTGATCGCCGCCTGGGCGTCGGGGACTTGGCTCGAACCCGGCGTGGCCGTCATCTCCGGCACCGGCAGCCACGTGTTCGGGGTGAACGCCGCAGGCGAGAGCTGGAGGACGGGCGGTTGGGGGCACATCCTGGGCGACGAGGGGTCGGGGTACTGGCTCGGTCTCAGCGGGATGAGGGCGGCACTTCGCTACCGCGACGGATCCGGTCCCGAGACGGTGCTCCTCGACTCCGCCGTCGCCTTCTACCAGCTCGAGGCTGTCGAGGATCTCCAGCCCCTCGTGTACGGCAAGCCCCTGACGAAGCGGGAGATCGCAGCGTTCACCGAGGAGGTGGAGAAGGCGGCGACAGCCGGCGATCGCGTGGCAGCGGCCCTCTACGAGACGGCCGCACGCGAGCTGGCGGCGCAGACCCGCGCCCCGATCGAGAAGCTCCGGCTCGATGGGGCGTTCAAGGTCGCGCTCGTCGGCGGCGTCTTCGCGTCGGGCGAGCTCCTCCGGAAGCCCTTCGAGGCGTCCGTCCAGGCGTTCGCGCCGCGGGCGCAGTTCGTCGTGCCGGAGATCCCGCCCGTCGGCGGGTCGCTGCTGCTCGGCCTCCGGGCGGAGGGCGTCGCCGACGACTACGATCGCGACGCCTTGCGTGCGGCGCTGTCGGGCGAGATGGACTGACGCGCCCGTGCCGCTCGCGATCTGCGCGACGCCGATCGGCAACCTCGAGGATGTCACGCTGCGGGTGCTCCGCGAGCTGGGCGAGGCCGACGTCGTGCTGTGCGAAGACACGAGGCGCACGCGGATCCTGCTCGATCGTCACGGCATCTCTGCTCGACTCGTGAGCTACCACGAGCACAACGAGGCCGCTCGCAGCGCCGAGATGCTCCCGAAGCTCGCGGCGGGTGCGCGCATCGCGCTCGTCTCCGATGCCGGCATGCCGGGCGTCAGCGATCCGGGCGCCCGGCTCATCGCCGCCGCGATCGAGGCCGGAGTACAGGTCACCGTCCTGCCGGGAGCCTCGGCAGTCGAGACCGCGCTGGTCGCCGGTGGGTTCGACGCCCGGCGCTACCAGTTTCTCGGCTACCTCCCTCGAGGTGAGCCGGCCCTCACCGCCCTGTGGGACGAGCTGCGCGGCTGGCCGTGGCCCGCGGTGGCGTTCGAGTCGCCGCGACGGCTCCCGGCCAGCCTGCGGTCGCTCGCCCGCGCCCAGCCGGCCCGACGAGTCGCGGTCTGCCGCGAGCTGACGAAGCAGTTCGAGGAGGTGGTGCGAGGACCGGCTTCGGTGGTCGCGACCCGTTTTCTCGAGCCGCCGAAAGGGGAGATCACGCTCGTGCTCGGGCCGGGCGGTGACGATGCGGGCCGGGAGCGGGAGGCGGTCGCAGCCGTCTCGGAGCTCGTCGCCGCCGGTGTCGCGCGGCGACAGGCGGCCGACCTGGTCGCACGGCTGACCGGGGGCCGGCGAAATGCGCTGTACCGGGGATCTCTGTAACGAGACTGTAACCAGATTTGACAACGAGCACGGTCGCCGTCTACGCTCGGTCGCATGTTGCCGATTCTGCGAACAGTCGTCATCGCCCTCGCCTTTCTCGTTCTCGCCCCGTGTGCCCACGCCTGGACGTGGCCGGCGACCGGGCAGGTCCTGGAGGAATTCCGGTACGGCGGCGACCCTTACGCCGCCGGGCAGCACCGCGGCGTCGACGTCGCGGGCGACACCGGTGCGCCGGCCGCCGCGCCTCGCGGAGGGGTGGTCTCGTTCGCGGGCTCGGTGCCCACGAGCGGTCTCACGGTCACGATCGAAACGGCTGACGGCTACTCGGTCACGCTCGTCCACCTCGGATCGGTAGCCGTGGCACGCGGGGCTCGCGTCGACGAGGGCGCCGTCGTCGGCGCGATCGGCGCCTCGGGGACGTCCGAGCACTCGGGTCCGTACGTCCACATGGGTGTGCGCACGACATCCGACCCGAACGGCTACCTCGATCCGCTGTCGTTCCTGCCGCTCCGCACTCCCCAGCCGGCGGACCGGCCGGCGGCGCCCTCGAGGCCGGCGCCGAAACCGCAGACGAAGGCGATGCCCGGGCCACCGCCGTCTCCGTCGACGGTGACGCAACCTGCGGCGACTCCCGACGGCAGCGGTGCGCCGGCACCGGCCGATATCGCCCCCGAGGCCGAGGCTCTCCCCGAGCCCGCTCAGCCCGCTCCGGCGGCCCCCGCCGCGGGCGAGCCCGAGCACCAGCGCCCCGCGGTCGAGTCCGGTGTCACGGTCGTCCGTCCGCGAGCGCGTGTGCGCGTTCCTGCTGAGCCCGTCACCTTGCAGACCGTCTCGATTCGGAGGGTGCCTCGGCGCGCAGTTGACCCGACGCCGCCCTCCACCAGCTCGGGCGCCGCTGCTCGTCGTCCGGAGGTCGCTCCCCGGCATCGACCGCTGCGAGTGCCGACGAACCTCCGTCCGCCGGTCCCATCGGCTGCCGGGGCTCCGGTCGCTCGACGCGAACGCCCTTCCGCTCCCGAGGCTGCGCTGCCCGCCCTGGCCGTGCGGGAGTCTGTGAGACGAGGGCTCGTCGACGGGCCGGGTTCCACGCGCGGCACCCCGCCCGGGCATGGACGGACGACCTCTGGCTCGCGCATGCCCGTCCTGTGGCTCGGGCTCGCCCTGCTCGGCGCGGCCGCCGCGGGCGCGGTGTTGGTCGTGAAGCGTCGCCCGGGGCCGTCGGCGCCGGCATCGGAGGCGGCGCGCAAGGCGGCGCCTATCATCCCTGGAGATGCGCTTCTACCTGACAACACCGATCTACTACGTGAACTCGACCCCGCACATCGGGCACGCGTACACGACCATCGCCGCGGACATCGTCGTCCGCCATCGCCGCCAGCGCGGCGACGAGACGTACTTCCTGACCGGGGTCGACGAGCATGCGGACAAGGTGGCGCGCGTCGCGGCCGAACAGGGGTTGGAGCCACGGGAGTACACCGACCGGATCGTGGGCGCCTGGCAGGAGCTGCCGCGTCGCGTGAACGCCACCAACGACTTCTTCATCCGCACCAGCGATGAGGGCCACAAGGCGTTCGTCCAGGGCTTCCTCGAGCAGATCCGGAACAACGGCCGCGACGACATCTACCAGGACGTCTATGCCGGGCTGTACTGCTTCGGCTGTGAAGCCTTCAAGACCGAGGAGGAGCTGATCGACGGCAGGTGTCCCGACCACGGGACCGTGCCGGAATGGATCGAGGAGCGGAACTGGTTCTTCCGTCTCTCCGCGTACCAGGACGATCTGATCGCCCTCTACGACAGCCGGCCGGACTTCGTCCTGCCGCACTTCCGCTACAACGAAGCCCGCAGCTTCATCGAGGGCGGTCTTCGCGACTTCTCGATCAGCCGTGCGACCCAGACCTGGGGGGTGCCGATTCCGTGGGACCCCGAGCAGGTCGCCTACGTCTGGGCCGATGCCCTCGTCAACTACCTGAGCGCGCTCAGCTATGCACCGGGAGAGAACCTCGAGCGGTTCTGGCCCGCTGTCCACTTCCTGGCCAAGGACATCCTGCGCTTCCACTGCGTCTACTGGCCGGCGATGCTGCTCGCCGCCGGCTACGAGCCACCCCGGCAGCTGTTCGTCCACGGGTACCTCAGCGTCGGCAAGCAGAAGATCTCGAAGTCCGTCGGCAACGTGATCCCGCTCGACGTGATCGACGAGTACGGCGTCGACGCGGTTCGGTTCTGGTGTGCGCGACAGGTCTCCTTCGGCCATGACGGGAACGTCGCGCTCGAGAGCTTCCGCGAGCGCTACGAGAACGAGCTGGCGAACGACCTCGGGAACCTCGTCTCGCGAACGACGGCGATGATCGCCCGCTACCGCGGGGGGCGACTGGAGAAGGCGCCGGGTCCCGGCGCATTCGACGCTGCCGCCCTCCGGGAGAGCCTGGTCGAGCAACTCGACCGGTACGACATCACCGGCGCGCTCGACTCGATCTGGCACGCCGTCCGTGCCCTCAATCAGCACGTCGAGACGACTGCGCCGTGGAACCTGGCGAAGGACGAGTCGCGAAGCGACGAGCTCGACCGCGTCCTCTACGACCTCGCCGACGGCATCGTCGCCGTGGCCGTCGCGCTGGCGCCGTATCTTCCCGACACGGCGCCGCGGATTCTCGCCGCCTTTCGCCAGACGGGGGATCTCTCCCTGGATCGGGTCGCCGCGGGGGTCGCGAACGCGGTCGACGGAATCGAGCCTGCGCCTCCGCTGTTCCCGCGCGTCGACGCGCCGGCGCCTGCTGCGTGATCGACACGCACGCGCACCTCGACGCGCTCGACGACCCGTCGGCCGCCGTCGCCCGTGCGCGAGACGCGGGCGTCACCCGCATCCTCGCGGTCGGCACCAGCGTCGACGTGTGTCGACGGGCGCTCACGTTCGCCGAGGAGCACGACGAGGTGTACGCCATCCTCGGCATCCACCCGCACGCGGCCGGAGAGATCGACGGCGGATCGGTTCAGGAGGCCCGTGCCATGCTCGGTCATCCACGCGCCGTCGCGGTCGGGGAGATCGGGCTCGACTATCACCGCGACTACGCGCCCCGGGACGCCCAGCGGCGTCTCTTCGACCAGCTTCTCGCAGTCGCAGCGGATACCGGGAAGCCGGCGGTTGTCCACACCCGGGCTGCGGACGCGGACACGCTCGCCGCGCTCGCCGGCTTCGACGGCACGGTTGTCCTCCACTGCTTCTCCTCGGTCACCCTGCTCCCGGCCGCGATCGAGCGCGGCTACTACGTCTCGTTCGCGGGCAACGTGACCTTCCCCACGGCGGCCGATCTGCGCATCGCCGCGACCCGGGTGCCCGCCGACCGCCTCCTCGCCGAGACGGATACCCCCTACCTTGCGCCGCAGCCCGTCCGCGGTCGAACGAACGAGCCGGCGTACGTCATGCACACCCTTGCCGCCCTGGCCGAGGCCCGGAACACCGAGACCGCAGAGCTCGAAGCCGTGATCGTCGCGAATGCGAGCAGGGCGTTCGGTCTTCCCGCATGAGAGACGAAGCCGAGCACGACGGCCTCGGAGCTGTCGGCCTTGGTGGGAGGCGAGGTCGTGACGCCGAAGGCGTCAGTGTCACCCCGCGCAAGGAGCTCGGCCAGCACTTCCTCGTCGACGAGAACATCCTCGGCGTGATCGGAAGGCTCGCCGAGCTCGACCCGACGGACGTCGTGCTCGAGATCGGCCCGGGGCTCGGCGTGCTCACCCGCTATCTGGCCGAGCGGGTCGCGCTCGTCCACGCAGTCGAAGTCGACCGCTCGCTCGAGCCGCACCTTCCGCGACTTCCGAACGTCCGGGTGGTGTTCGGCGATGCGCTCCGCATCGACCTGTCAGAGCTCGATCCTCCGCCCGCCAAGCTCGTGTCGAACCTCCCGTACAACGTGGCGACACCGATCGTCGTCGAAAGTCTCACGCGCTTGCGCTCGGTCGAGCGCTGGTGCGTGATGGTGCAGCGGGAAGTGGCGGATCGCTTCTTCGCCTCCCCGGGGACGAAGGCGTACGGCGCGGTGTCCGTGCTGGTTCGGCTCGCCGCCGAGCGGACCGGCTTCCACCCGATCTCGCGCACCGTGTTCCGACCGCCCCCGAACGTCGACTCGGCGCTCGTCGCATTCCGGCGGCGCGAGCTGCCGGAGGGTTTCGCCGACGTCAAGCGGGTGGTCGAAGCGGCATTCGCCCATCGGCGCAAGACGCTGCCGAACTCGCTCGAGCTCGCCGGCCTGACGAGCCGCGCTGCCGCCGCCGCCGCGCTGGAGAGGCTGGGGCGTCCCTCGGCCTCACGTGCCGAGATGCTCGAACCGGAGGAATTCGTCGAGCTGGAGCGGCTGCTCTCGTGAGCGAACGGCTCGCGTACGCGAAGATCAATCTCGCACTGGTGGTCGGCCCTCCCCGCGCAGACGGAAACCACGAAGTCACGACGGTGCTGCAGCGCGTCGGGCTCGCAGACCGGCTGCACATCGAGAGTGCCCCCGGGCTCAGCGTCGAAGGCTTCTCGGGGGACACGCTGATCCGTCGCGCGCTCGTGCGTGTCGCCGAGGAGGTCGGGGTCGAGCCGGCGTGGCGCGTCCTCGTCGACAAGCAGATTCCCGTCTCCGCCGGCCTCGGCGGCGGCAGCTCCGACGCCGCCGCCGCGCTCCTGCTCGCGAACGCGACGCTCGAACGGCCGCTCGAACCGAAGCGGCTGTCGGAGCTCGGAGCCGGGCTCGGCGCCGATGTGCCGTTCTTCCTGGCCGAGGGGCCGCAGCTGGGCGAGGGCGACGGCACGATCCTGACCAGGCTCGAGCTCCCGCAGCGATTCACCGTGCTGTTGCTGCTCCCGGACGGCGAGACGAAGGCCTCGACCGGCGACGTCTACGCCGCCTTCGACACCCGGAACGGGAGTGCCGGCTACGAGGAGCGGCGGGCGGCAGTGCTCTCCGCGCTCGCAACGGGAGACCTCGGCGCGCTCCCTCCGAACGACCTCGCCTCGTCCCCTCTTGCAGCCGAGCTATGCAGGCTCGGCGCCTTCCGTGCCGACGTCAGCGGCGCCGGTCCGACCGTCTACGGGCTCTTCGCGGACGAGGCGACTGCCACGGCCGCCGCCGCGCGGGTCGAGCGTCTCGGCCGCGTCTGGGTCGTGCCGCGAGCGTGGTAGGTTGCGCGCGTGAGTGAGACTCAGGCCGAGCCCGAGACTCGGGCCAAAGGACGGTCGGAGCAGGGCAGGTGGTTCTACGCGCGACGGCTGAAGATCGCGCTCGGCATCGCCGTCGTCGAGGGGATCTTCGTCGCCGTCGCGAACGACATCTCGCGCTGGACGGTGATCGCGATCTCGATCCCGATCATCCTCTTCTACGTCTTCGCCGGGAGGAACCTGGACTCCGACACCGGCCGCCAGATCTCCTGGATCGCCGCTGCCTCCCAGGCCTTCACGGTGATCCTCTGCGTGGTCGCGGCGCTGCTCGGGCCGCTGACGCTGATCCTCGCAGGCGTCTTCGCGGTGATCGCGCTGATCCTGATCGTCGGCGAGAAGCCCGACAAGTCGGCGAAGAAGACCTAGGCACAATCGGAATTGGTGGGGCGTAGCCAAGTGGTAAGGCAGCGGGTTTTGGTCCCGCGATCCCAGGTTCGAATCCTGGCGCCCCAGCCATCGAGCCGGTGAGCGCACGGGGCGATCCGGCGGCGGTCGTGATGGCCGGAGGCCTCGGCACCCGCATGCGCTCGGCCGTCCCCAAGCACCTGCACCCACTACTCGGACGGCGGGTGGTCGATTGGGTGATCGACTCGGCACGCGACGCCGGGGCCGAGCCGCTGGTCGTGGTCGCGTCGCCGGCGACGCAAGACGCGTACGAGGGCGTGGTCGTCGCGGTCCAGGAACGGCCGCTCGGGACCGGCGACGCCGTCACGTCCGCGCGCACCGCCCTCGAGGGTTTCTCCGGAAGGGTGCTCGTGCTCGATGCAGCTGCTCCGCTCCTGACCGGCGAACACCTCTCCGCGCTGATCGCCGAGCACGAACGTCGGGGGGCAGCGGTCACGATCCTGACGATCCAGGCCGACCGGCCCTTGCCGTACGGTCGCATCATCCGCGGGCAGGACGGCGGAGTCGAGGCGATCGTCGAGGAGAAGGACGCGTCCGACACCCAGCGCGCGATCCGCGAGCTGAACTCGTCGATCTACGTTTTCGAGGCGGCCTCTCTCTGGGAATCGCTGGCGAAGCTGGAGACGGACAACGTCCAACGCGAGCTGTACCTCACCGACACGGTCGCGCATATCGTGTCGGCGGGTGGGCGCGCGGCGGCCTGGCTCTGCCCCGACCCGCTCGCCGCGCTCGGGATCAACACGCGCTCGGAGCTGGCGGTCGCGGCCACCGTCCTGCGTGACCGGATCAACGAGGCGCACATGCTGGCAGGGGTGACGATCGTCGACCCGGCGAGCACCTGGATCGACGCCGGCGTCACGCTCGAGAGCGACGCAGTCGTCCATCCTTTCACGGTGCTCCGCGGCCGGACAACGGTGGCCGAGGCGGCCGAGATCGGCCCGCATGTCGTCGCCGTCGACGCGTCGATCGGTTCAGGTGCGCTCGTTGGGCCGTTCTGTTACCTTCGCCCGGGAACCGTTCTCGACGCGGGGGCGAAGGCGGGCACGTTCGTGGAGATGAAGAATTCGCGTATCGGCGCGCGCACGAAGGTGCCGCACCTCTCTTACCTCGGCGACGCCGACATCGGGGAGGACTCCAATATCGCCGCCGGGAACATCACGGCGAACTTCTCGCACGACCCCGATCGGCCGAAAGGAACCACGACGATCGGCAGGAACGTCAGGACCGGGGTGGACAATACGTTCGTTGCTCCGGTCGCGGTCGGTGACGACGCTTGGGTCTGGTCGGGGACGGTCGTCACGGACGACGTCCCGCCGGGTTCCCTGGCGGGATTCCCGCCGAGGCAGGAGACGAAGGAAGGATGGGTCTACGAGCGTGGAGAGTCCGGAGAACATGGCGACGACTGAGCTGGCCCGCCTCCCGGGCCTCGAAGCCGTGACCGAGCACGCGAACCCCGTGCCCGGGCATTGGATCGAGCGCGGTCCCCAGAAGCGGCTGATGGTGTTCTCCGGCCGCTCGCACCTGGATCTCGCGCAGGTGATCGCGGAAAAGCTCGGTGTCGAGCTCGGCGGCATCGACCTCGGCACGTTCGCGAACGACGAGACCTACTGCCGCTTCGACGAGTCGATCCGCGGCGCGGACGTCTTCCTCGTCCAGACCGGGTGCGCGCCGGTGGACAAGAACCTGATGGAGCTTCTGGTGATGATCCAGGCCGCCAAGCTCGCCTCGGCGAAGCGGATCACCGCAGTCATCCCTCTGTTCCCGTACGCTCGTCAGGACCGGAAGGCCAAGCCGCGCGAGCCGATCACCGCCCGCCTGGTCGCCGACATGCTCCAGCTCGCCGGGGCCGACCGGGTGCTGACGATGGACCTGCACGCGGGTCAGATCCAGGGCTTCTTCACGATTCCGGTCGACCACATGACCGCGCTGCCGCTGTTCGCGAACCACTTCCGCGACCTTGGTCTCACCGGCAGCGAGGTCGTCTCGGTCTCTCCCGACGCCGGTCGCGCGAAGATGGCGGCGCGGTTCGCCGAGATGATCGAGGCGGACTTCGCGGTCATGCACAAGACCCGGCCCTCGCACGACGAGGTCGCGGTCACCGACATCACGGGCCGCGTCCGCGACAAGATCGCGATCGTCGGCGACGACGTGATCATGACCGGCGGCACGCTGCTCGAGAACGTCAAGGTGCTGAAGGAGCAGGGCGCGAGGAACGTCTGGGTCTTCGCGACGCACGCGCTCTTCTGCGGCAACGCCCTCGAGCGTTTCAAGCAGGCCGAGATCGGCGGCATCGTCGTGACCGACACCGTGCCGATCGACGTGCTCAACAGGCCGGAGAACCTTCGGGTGCTCTCCGTGGGGGAGCTGCTCGCCGACACGATCATGAACGTCTTCGCCGACGACTCGGTCTCGGCGATCTTCGGCGGCGAAAACCAGCTGTTCTAAGTTCTCCGCTCAACCATGCGGGTTAGCGGCCGTCTGCAAACAGGCTGCTAACGGGCGAGCACGGCTGCCATCACCGTGGCGGCCCGCTCGCGGAGGCGCACGCCCACTCCGGCGGTCACATTTCTCTCCTCGATGGGCGTGATCGCCGCTGATAGTCCGCGATCGGGGGCGGCGGGTGAGCCGGGACTGGTAGCCGCGCCGCCTCTTGGAGCAGACGGGGCTAGCCGGCCTCGTATGCTGCTCTTGCTTCTGCTTCCTTGCGGAAGGCGGTCACTCGCCAGAGCAATTGATCGCGAAAGCCGTCGAGCCAGTAGACGGTCGAGTGGGAGAGGCCGCGTTCGACGGCGTACCGGGCCTGGCCTCGCAGCAGAAGCGTCGTCGAGTCGAGCGCCTCGCACCGCTCGATTTCAGCGCTGTAGATCATCTGGTGGCGGGCATCGGCCAGCGACGCAATGATCCGGTCGCGGCCACGCACGGGCCGGAAGTCGTTGATCACGAGCGCCATCTCAGCGTCTTCATGGATGAGCTTGGCCACGCGTTCGGGTGGTTCCTCGAGCTGACGCTCGTGAAAGCGTCGCGCGATCGCTTCCAGAACCGCTGCCGGCGGACTCGCACCGGACTCGCACCGGTCTTCCCCAGGACGCTGTGCGTCCAAGAGATGCCTCGCCTCCTGGTTCGTGAGCTGCTGCATCGACGCTTTCCTTCCTCGCACCTGGATAGGTCTGGCGAGGAAGACGAGCGGCTCGCTTGAGCACAGCTTACAGGCGAATCGCGTTTCAGTACCCCGCACGCGGCAACCACGGCGAGGAGACCATGCTCGACCTCATGGCAGGCGGTGAGACGGCGATCGCATCTCGAACATTCCGGTGCCAGGACCGGAAGGTCCTCGCCGCGATCGTCGAGAAGGCCGAGGTCGACAAGGCGCTCGAATAGATCGGCGCTGCAATGATCGGGTCTCTGGCCCAGAACCTTGTCACCCGCATTGATCGCCGGCTGGGCTCGGCGGTCTCCCAAGCAGTCCGTGCCCATCACCGGCATCGGCTGGAACGGGTCGGCTGGCTCGGTGCGCTCGAGGCTCCTGCGGGCGGGTGGGCCGGCGGCGAACCACAGCCACGCAACGGTGGCCTCGAGATCCTGATCGACGGAGCCGAAGCGCTGCCCCAGATGGCGGCGCATCTGCAGCAGGCCGTGTCGCACGTCCACATCGCCGGCTGGTACTTCTCTCCCGAATTCGCGCTGACGCGCAACGGGGAGGCCGTGATTCTCCGGAATCTTCTCGCCGAGCTCGCCGAACGAGTCGAGGTGCGCGTCCTCGTCTGGGCGGGGGCGCCCTTACCCCTGTTCCGACCTTCTCGACGGCAAGTGCGAACGATGAGGGATGACCTGTGCCGGGGGACGAAGATCCGCTGTGCGCTCGACGCGAAGGAACGACCGATGCACTGCCATCACGAGAAGACGATCGTCGTCGATGACCGCGTGGCGTTCGTCGGTGGAATCGATCTGACTCTGGAGGCCGGCGATCGCTTCGACAGCGGGGAACATCCCGCGCGCGGCCAGGCTGGCTGGCACGACGCGTGCGCCGAGGTCACAGGATCGGCGGTCGCCGACGTCGCAGAGCACTTCCGGATGCGCTGGCATGAGGTAACGGGCGAGAAGCTCCCGTTCCCCGAGCGCGCTGCGACCTCCGGCAACGTCGAAGTGCAGGTGGTGCGAACCGTTCCCGAGCACGTCTATTCGACAAGGCCGAATGGAGACTTTCGTATTCTCGAGTCGTACCTACGGGCGTTGCGCTCCGCACGGCGGCTGATCTACCTCGAGAATCAATTCCTCTGGTCGCCGGAGATCGCAGAGATCCTGCGCGACAAGCTTCTGAACCCTCCCTCCGATGACTTTCGGCTACTGATCCTCCTCCCGGCAAAGCCGAACAACGGCGCCGAGGACACCAGGGGCACGCTGGGCGAGCTCGTCGAGGCGGACGGCGGTTCCGGACGATTGCTTGCCTGCACGCTCATGGCGCGGACAGGACCGCTCGCCGATCCCGTCTACGTCCACGCCAAGATCGGAATCGTCGACGACGCGTGGCTGACACTCGGCTCTGCCAACCTCAACGACCACTCCCTGTTCAACGACACGGAGATGAACGTCGTCACTCACGACGCCACGATCGCCCGACAGACCCGTCTTCGCCTCTGGGCAGAGCATCTCGAGCTGGAAATCGAACAGATCGCAGCCGACCCATCGCAAGTGATCGACGACTACTGGAAACCGATCAGCAAAGAACAGTGGGCCCGTCGCCGGGCCGGAAAACCGTTGACTCACCGGCTCGTCCTTCTCCCGCACGTCTCACGGCGTTCGGAGCGCCTCCGCGGACCTCTTCAGGGACTCCTCGTCGACGGCTGAGTACGAGGTTCGCGATCGGATCGCTCTCCCCAGTGGGCGGTCGAGGTGCGGCGTCGTTGTCGTGTTCGTTCTCCCGCCGTCGGGTACGGCCTCCGGAACATCGATTCGAGAGGAGACTGGGTGTCGACCATTCGAGAAGTCCATCGAAGTCGACGTTCCGGTGAGCGTCGCCTACAACCAGTGGACGCAGTTCGAGGAGTTCCCTCGGTTCATGGAGGGCGTGAAGTCGGTCTCGCAGCTTGATGACACTCGTCTCGAGTGGACAGCCGAGATCGGCGGCCAGGAGCACACCTGGCCGGCGAAGTTCACGAGGGCATGGTCAGACCGGTAGCCGGAAGTCAGTCGGGGGGGGGGGCCAGGGCAGCCACCCCCCCCGACACGC
>JBLMYA010000008.1:0-3107 GCA_050258035.1 Verrucomicrobiota bacterium | reverse complement strand
AGCAGCAGCTCGCCGCGTTCTTCTCCGAGCTCTCCCGCATCGCCGACCCGGCGACGTTCGGGGCAGCCGCAAAGCGCATGCCGCGACCGCCGACGCTCGCCGACGTCACGGCCAAGGAGACCGCCGCCTCGCCGGCCGGCTCGATCGGGGCACCCCGTCCGGTTGCCGCCACGTACGCCGAGCGCCTGGCAGCGCTCGGGGTGCCTGAGCCGGCTTCGTCAGGCGCGCCGACGGCGCCAACGGCGGCTACGCCCGAAGGCGGAGCCGGTCCCGACGCCGCAACGCCTGCGGCGACAGGGAAGCTTGACGCAGCCCTGTCCGCGGCATCCACCGCAGCCGACGAAGCTCCCACCGCCGAGGCCGGGGCAGCGGCGCCGGGCTCGGACGAGCTCGCGCAGCGTCTCGCCGAGCTTGACGCCAAGCTCGCCGGCGAGGAAGGGGCCCCTGCGGCCGAGGCCGCCACCCCCGGCGAGACGGAGACGGTCGAGGCCGAGGTGCCATCCGCCACCGAGCCTGCCCCGCCGGCCCACGAGGGTGCCGAGGTGGCCACGGCGGTGACCGTGAAGGGCCTTGGCAGCTTCGGGGCGATCACCTCGTTCAAGCAGGCGCTGGAGCGCGTCGACGGCGTGCGCGGGATCTCGCTCTCGCTGAGCCCGAGCGGCGAGTTCGTCTACCGCGCGACGCACGACACCGGCTTCGACCTCGCGGCCGCGATCGGCACGCTCGAGGGTGGCAGCGCGGAGGTCGAGCGGGCGGACGACGGCTCGATCCGCGTCACGGTGCAGCGCCCCCGCTGATCCCGGCGGCGCAACCGCGGGCCGGTACCGCCATCGTCATCCGGACGGGGGCGGTTCGACCCTGTGCTAGACTCGCGGCCGCGGCAATGACCGTGAGGAGTACCCCTCCACCGGCCGTCAGAGAGGGCGGGTCCAGGCTGAGAGCCCGGCCCGGCGCGCGAGGGGGAAGGTCGCACGCGAGCCGATCGGGGTCCGCCCGATAGCGCGGAGCACAAGGACGACCCCGGGCCTGCACGGGTGCCGGGGTCATCGAACGAAGGTGGTACCACGACCCGCTCGTCCTTCGACGAGCGGGTCGCGTTGTGAGTGACAGGAGACGATCCGATGCCGCCGAGCAATGGCCTGGCGCCACGCTACGACCCGTCCGCCGTGGAGGGCGGGATCTACGAGCTGTGGCTGCAGAGCGGCGCGTTCACGCCCGATCCCGAGCCCCCGGCCTCCGGCGAGCGCTTCGTGATCATCCAGCCGCCGCCGAACGTCACCGGCGCCCTGCACCTGGGCCATGCGCTCACCGCCTTCGCCGAGGACATCATGGTCCGCTACCACCGCATGCGCGGGGACGACACCCTGTGGCTGCCAGGGGTCGACCACGCGAGCATCGCGGCCCAGTACGTCCTCGATCGCGTCCTCGCCGCGGAAGGGGAGAGCCGGCAGTCGCTCGGCCGCGAGCGCTACCTGGAACGAATGTGGCAGTTCATGGACGAGACGCGCGGCGTGATCGCCGACCAGCATCGGCGGCTCGGCGCGAGCCTCGACTGGTCGCGGATGCGCTTCACCATGGACGAGGGCAGCGCGCGTGCGGTTCGCGTCGCCTTCAAGCGCCTGTGGGACGCCGGGCTCGCATACCGCGGTGAGGCCCTCGTGAACTGGTGCCCGCGCTGCAGGACCACGATCAGCGACCTGGAGAACATCAAGCGCGAGGAAGCCGGGACGATCTGGACGATCCGCTACCACCTCGAGGGCGCGGACGGCGAGCCCGATCCCGATGCCTGGATCAGCGTCGCCACGACGCGTCCCGAGACGCTCTTCGGCGACACGGCTGTGGCGGTGCATCCCGACGACGAGCGGTATCGCGCGCTCGTGGGTCGCAAGGCGGTGCTGCCGTTCATCGGGCGCAGGCTGCCGATCATCGCGGACGAGCACGTCGAGCGCGACTTCGGGACGGGCGCGGTGAAGATCACCCCCGCCCATGACTTCGACGACTACGAGGTGGCGCGCCGGCACGACCTGCCGCTCATCACCGTCCTTGACGAGGAGGCTCGTCTGAACGAGAAGGCGGGCGAGTTTGCCGGCCTGGACCGGCACGAGGCGCGCCCGGAGATTCTCGGCCGCATCTCGGTGATGGGTGACCTGGAGGGGGAGCAGCCGCACCAGATGGTCATCGGGCGCTGCGACCGCTGCGGCACGATCGTCGAGCCGCGGCTCTCGGTGCAGTGGTTCGTGCGGGTGCAGCCGCTCGCCGAGCGGGCCCTGGCCAGCGTCCGCGAGGGCCGGACGACGATCATGCCGAGCCGGTTCGAGAAGGTGTACGCCCACTGGATGGAGAACATCCACGATTGGGCGGTCGGTAGGCAGCTCTGGTGGGGCCACCGGATCCCGGCGTGGTACTGCCCGGACGGCCACATCACCGTCAGCGACGCCGAGGGTGGTCCCGACGCGTGCGTCGAGTGCGGCCGTCCCGCGGCCGAGCTCACCCAGGAGTCGGACATCTTCGACACCTGGTTCTCGAGCGGCCTCTGGCCGTTCTCCACGCTCGGCTGGCCGGATGCGACGCCGGACCTGCGCCGCTTCTACCCGACGTCGGTCATGGAGACCGCGTACGAGATCCTCTTCTTCTGGGTGGCCCGGATGATGATGCTCGGCATCTTCTGCACCGACACCGAGCCGTTCCACACCGTCTACCTGCACGGCATCGTCCGCGACCCGTACGGTCAGAAGATGAGCAAGACGAAGGGGAACGTCGTCGATCCGCTCGAGATGGTCGGCGAGATCGGCGCCGATGCGCTCCGCGTGGCGCTCGTCTCCGGGAACGGGCCGGGCGTGGACCAGCGGCTCACGCCGTCGAAGCTCGCCGGCGGTCGCAACTTCACCAACAAGCTCTGGAACGCTGCCCGCTTCGTCCTCGGTGCGCGGCCCGCCGAAACCGCCGAGCCTGCCGGCGAGCCGAGCCTGGCGGAGCGCTGGATCCTTTCCCGGCTCGCGGAGGTGACCGAGCGCGCCACGGGCCAGCTCGACGCGCTCGACCTGGCCGGGTACGCGGCCACCGTCTACGACTTCACCTGGAGCGACTACTGCGACTGGTTCCTCGAG
>JBLMYA010000007.1:0-18573 GCA_050258035.1 Verrucomicrobiota bacterium | reverse complement strand
GCTCGAGCACGGCCAGACCGGGCTGTCGACCGCGTTCGACATGCCGACGTTGATGGGCTACGACTCAGACCACCCGCGCGCGCTCGGCGAGGTGGGGCGCGAGGGCGTGGCGATCGACTCGCTCGAGGACATGGAGACCCTGTTCGAGGGGATCCCCCTCGGCGAGGTCTCGACGTCGATGACGATCAACTCGCCGGCCGCGATGCTGCTCGCGTTCTACGTCTGTGTCGGCGACGGGCAGGGCGTGCCGCGCGACCGGCTCCGCGGGACGGTCCAGACGGACATCCTCAAGGAGTACATCGCGCAGAAGGAGTACATCTTCCCGCCCGAGCCGTCGATGCGGCTGGTCGTGGACATGATCGAGTGGTGCGCGGCGGAGCTGCCGCGGATGCACCCGGTCTCGATCTCCGGCTACCACATCCGCGAGGCCGGGTCGACCGCGGCGCAGGAGCTCGCGTTCACCCTGGCGGACGGGTTCGCCTACGTCGAGGCGGCGATCGAGCGCGGTCTCGCCGTGGACGCCTTCGCGCCGCGGCTGTCGTTCTTCTTCAACGCGCACATCGACTTCTTCGAGGAGATCGCGAAGTACCGCGCGGCGCGCCGGATCTGGGCGCGTGAGCTGCGCGGCCGCTACGGCGCCGAGAACCCGCGCTCCTGGCTGATGCGCTTCCACACCCAGACCGCCGGGGTGTCACTGACCGCGCAGCAGCCGCACGTGAACATCGTCCGCACCGCGATCGAGGCGCTCGCCGCCGTGCTCGGGGGGACGCAGTCGCTGCACACGAACTCCTACGACGAGGCGCTCGCGCTCCCGACCGAGGAGGCGGTGCTGCTCGCTCTCCGCACCCAGCAGGTGATCGCCCACGAGACGGGCGTGGCGCGCACGATCGACCCGCTCGGCGGCAGCTACTACCTCGAGGACCTGACCGACCGGCTCGAGGCCGAGGCCTACGACTACTTCCGCCGGATCGACGAGCTCGGCGGCGTGGTCGCGGCGATCCGGGACAACTTCTTCCAGCGGGAGATCGCGGAGGCGTCCTTTCGCTACCAGGCCGAGGTCGAATCAGAGGAGCGGATCGTCGTCGGCGTCAACCACTACGAGCTCGACGAGGACGAGCAGATCCCGATTCTCCGCATCGACCCCGAGCTCGAGCGCAGCCAGGTCGAGCGCGTCCTCTCCCTGCGGGCGCGTCGCGACTCGAAGGCAGTGGAGGCTGCGCTCGCCCGTCTGAAGGAGGGCGCTCGTGGGGGAACCACGGGTTCCCCGACGGTGAACCTGATGGAGCCGATCGTCGCTGCGGCCAAGGCGTACGCGACGATGGGCGAGATGTGCGACGCGCTCCGCGAGGTCTGGGGCGTCTGGAGGGAAACGCCCGTCTTCTAACTCCGCGGCTACCTTTTCGTCTCAGAGGTAGCACCGGTGCCATCGTCGACCCTGAACCTGAAGTCACCCCGGTCCCAGCGGTACGTCCTGTGGGTGTCGGGCTTCATCCTCGCCGCCGGCATCGCGGCGGTCCTGGTCGTCTTCCTCCGGAACACCGGCCACTCGCAGCCCCAGGTGTTCAGCAACAAACCGGTCCAGACCGTGCCCAAGGCGACGAAGAACATCCCCCTCGAGCGGGCTCAGCGCGAGCTCGCCGGCAAGTTCATCCTCACCGCCGTCCAGCGTAAGCGGCTGGCGGAGGCGTGGCCGCTCGTCGGGCCGGGCATCCGGCAGGGGATGACCTACAAGCAATGGCTGACCGGCTCGATCCCCGTCGTCCCGTTCCTCGACCAGATCAAGGTCGCTCCGATCAAGGTCGACGTCTCGAACAAGAACTACGCCCTGATCGAGGTGGTCATCCTCCCCGAGTCGAAGAGCGTGAAGCCGCAGATCTTCATGATGGAGATGATCCGGGTGGGCAAGGGCCCGCAGAGCCACTGGGTCGTGAACTCGTGGGCGCCGCGCTCGGTGCCGACGATCCCGAACAATCCCGGTAGCTCCTAGAGGCTTGCCAGGCCGGGCAAAGCCCGGCCGCTCGCTCGCGCTCCGCGCGGGGAATACCGAGACAACGAGAACCCGTCCAGGGCTTCGCTCCGACGAACGCGCACATGCCCTTCGGCGCGCGTGGGCGTATCCTGAGGCGATGAAGAGGCTCTTGGCCTCGAGCCGGTTCCGCCGCCGAAGCGGCTGGCTCGCGGTTTGCCTCGCGGTGGCGGGTGTCGTCGCGTTCCTCGGGATCCACTTCTCGAACACCGGTCATCCCGTCCGGCAGCGCTTCACCGCACAGAAGCCGCAGCTCGTCGCAAAGAGCCCGAAGTCGGAGGCCTTCACGGCCTCCGAGCAGCAGCAGGTCCGGGCGGTCGCCGTCCGTTTCATCGAGACCGCCGTGTACCGCAAGCACGTCGGCGACTCGTTCGCGCTCACGACGGGGAAGCTTCGGCAGGGGCTGTCGCGGACGGCGTGGGCGAGCGGCTCGATCCCGATCGTCCCCTTCCCGGAGAAGGCGGTCGCGACCGTTCGCTGGCGTCTGAACTACTCGTACGCGAACGAGGTGGGCCTCAAGGTCGCCTTCTACCCGAAACCCGCCTCCGGGGTCGACCGCCAGGTGTTCGACATCTCGCTCGAGAACCACGGTACGGCCGCCGCGCCTCGCTGGCTGGTCTCCTACTGGGCTCCCTCGGGCGGCCTCCAGCTGTCCCGCGCCGACCCGCACGCTCCGTCGATCGACACCACGCCGCCGAAGCCGCCGTTGGGCGCAGTCTGGCTGATCCTTCCCGTGGGGGTCATCTTCGGCGGGCTGGTCGGCGTGGTCGTCTTCCTCGCGGTTCGCGGGCGCATCCGCCATGCCCGCGCGACCCGGCTCTACAGGTCGAGCTCGAGCCCGTCGTAGGCCCGCTCGTAGCCCTCGGGCAGGTCGAGCTCCTGCGGCCGGTGGGTGAAGAGCAGCCGCTTTGCGCCTGACGCGTCGTAGGCCGCGATCGCCTCCTCGGCCGAGAGGTGGCCGCGAGGCGTCGCGTCCGCATTCCCGTTCACGAGCGTCGCCTCGCAGACGAAGAGATCGGCGTCGCGGGCGACCTCGACCAGCGTGCCGCTGGGAGCGGAGTCCCCCGAGTACGCGAGCGTCTTGTCGCCGTTCGTGATCCGGAACGCGAAGGTCTGGATCGTGTAGTGCGGAACCTCCGTCGCGGTGACCGTCAGTCCCGCGGCCGTCCTGAACGGCTCGTTCTCCGCGTACTCGGTGAGCTGGAACGCGTTCCAGAACATCGTCGGCGTGCCCATGCGCTCGCCGAACAGCCCGAGCAGCTCGATCCCGCCGGGCGGCAGCCAGAGCTCCGGCTTCGGGGCCTCGCGGCCCAGCCCGAACATGCTGCCCCAGACCCAGGGGACGAGATCGCCCCAGTGGTCGAGGTGCCAGTGGGAGATGACGATCGAGTCGACCTGCGGCCAGCTGTCCCGCAGGCGCAGCTTTGCGAGGACGCCCGCGCCGCAGTCGAGGAGCACGGTCCCCTCGGCGTGCACCAGGTAGCCGGACTGGGCGCCGCCGGGATTCGGCCATGCAGGGGAACAGCCCACGACGGTCAGTCTCATTCTCGGATCCTGTGGCAGGGTCGATGGAAGGAAGGGCGCCTGCGGCCCGGGCACAGTACACGCGCGGTCAGGGGCCGGGAACCGAGAACCGCATCTCCGTATACTGCCGCCCGGTGGATCGGCGTATTCGAGTGGTGATCGCGAAGCCCGGTCTGGACGGTCACGACCGGGGCGCGAAGATCATCGCCAGGGCGCTCCGCGACGCGGGCATGGAGGTGATCTACACAGGCCTCCACCAGACTCCGGAGCAGATCGTCGAGACCGCGATCCAGGAGGACGCGGACGCGGTCGGCATCTCGATCCTCTCGGGCGCGCACATGACGCTCGTGCCGCGGATCCTCGATGGGCTGCGGGAGAACGGCGCCGGGGACGTCCTGGTCGTACTGGGCGGCACGATTCCGGCCGAGGACGCCGAGGACCTGCGCCTCCAGGGCGTCGCGGCGGTCTTCACTCCGGGCGCCCCCACGTCGGAGATCGTCGACTTCCTCCGCTCGAAGGTCCCCGTCTAGGCCGGTCCGTGGGCGTCCTGGTCGAGCAACGCGACGCGGCCGTCGCCGTCGTCACCATCGACCGGCCCGAGGCGCTGAACGCCCTCGACCGGGAGACCCTCACCGAGCTTCGCGACCGGCTCCGGGGCCTCGCCACGGACGTGGACGTCCACGCCGTCGTCGTCACCGGCTCCGGGACCCGGGCCTTCGCCGCGGGCGCCGACATCAGGGAGATGACCGCCATGGGGGTGCTCGAGGCGCACGGCTGGGGGATGCTCGGCCACGAGTGCGCACGCCTCCTCGAGTCGATGCCGAAGGGGACGATCGCCGCGGTCAACGGCCTCGCGCTCGGCGGCGGCTGCGAGCTCGCACTCGCCTGCGACATCCGCTACGCGTCCGAGAACGCGACCTTCGGGCAGCCCGAGATCAACCTGGGCGTCATCCCCGGCTGGGGCGGGACGCAACGACTCGCGCGGGCGGTCGGCGGTGGGCTGGCGAAGGACCTGATCCTGACCGGGCGGTCCATCGACGCCGCGGAGGCGCTCCGCATCGGGCTCGTCAGCGCCGTCCATCCGGCCGGGGAGCTGCTCGACCGGGCGCTGGAGACCGCTGCGGCGCTGGCCGAGAAGAGCCCCGTCGCGCTCTCCGCCGCGAAGGACGCGGCGAACCGGGCGCTCCAGGGCGACCTCGGCACCGGCCTCTCCTACGAGGCGATCATGTTCTCCGCGCTGTTCGCGACCGATGACCAGAAAGAGGGCATGACGGCGTTCTCGGACAAGCGAAAGCCCCGTTTCCAGGGGCGCTAGGCTGCCCGATCCTGCACGCGGCCGGGCTTTGCCCGGCGGCGTTGCACACTCAAGGGGCAGTCCCGGGCACGACGCGGGCGGCGGAGAAGGCGCCGTCCTTCGCCGCCTGGGTCTCCAGCGTCGTCCTGGCGGGCAGCGTCAGGACGATCGCCGGCTTCCCGACCAGCGAGGTGACGGGAGCGGTCGGCGACCCGGGTGCGCCTACGAGCGCCGTCGGCGTCAGCGACAGCATCATCGGCTTGCGCAGCCCGAGCAGCTTGAGGCCGGACGGAAAGACCGTCGCGGTCGTCACCTTCATCGTCAGGTGGGCCTCGTCGGCGGCGACGATCGACCCTTTCAGCGAGAGCGTCACCGCGCTTCCGGGCGGAGCGGTGAAGAGGATCCGCATCGCCGAGTTCAGGTACGGGAACGGATTCGTCGCCGCGCCGTCGTGCGGGTGGACCTCGAAGTGGAGATGGGGAGTGCCGTCGGCGTCGCCCGAGTCCCCCACGAAGCCGATCGCCTGGCCGGCGACGACCCTGGCGCCGTCCTTCAGGCCCGGCCAGTACGAGCCGCCGGCGACGCACTTCCCGCGGTTGTCGTTCGCCATGGTGACGTCGTTGTTCAGGTGGATGTAGAGGTAGGTCGTGCCGCTCGCCCCGTAGAGGTAGAGCATGCAGCCGGCCCGCGCCGACGTCGTCCAGAGCTTGATCCTGCCGTCCTCGACCGCGACCACCGGCGACTTCTTGGGAGCGAGGATGTCGTTGCCCTCGTGCCGGCCCTGAGGCCGCGGGTCGCCGAAGTCGTTCGTGTAGCGGTACGGGCCGACGACGGGGAAGACGATCGGCTTGCGCACCGCACCCACGTGCGGCGATGCGGCCGCCGGCCCGGCGATCAGGGCGGCGGCCAGGATCACGAGGATCCCGCGGACTGTGCTCCGGCGATGGCTCATCGGCTCCGGGGCGGGCCCGAAGGGTCGGAGAGTACCAACCTGCCCGGCGTCCTCCAGCTACTAGAGTCTGGCTCCGGTGAAGATTGCGGTCTGCGTGAAGGAGGTACCGGAGGGCGGTTCCGCCCGCCGCATCGACCCGGGCACGATGCGGCTCGACCGCTCGGGGGAGGCAGCGCTCAACATCTTCGACGTGAACGCGGTCGAGGAGGCTCTGCGCGTGAAGGAGGCGAACCCGGGCTCCGAGGTGGTGGTCGTCTCGCTCGGTCCGGCCGGGGCGGTCGATTCGCTCCGCAAGGCGCTGGCGATGGGCGCCGACCGGGCAGTCCTCGTCAGCGACGACGCGGCCGCCGGCTCGGACCTGCTCGCGACCGGACGCGTGCTGGCGACCGTGCTCGAGCGGGAGCAGCCGGATCTCGTCATCTTCGGCCAGCAGTCGTCCGATTCGGACGGCGCGGTGCTCTGGGCGGCGGTCGCCGACCGGCTCCGTCTACCGGTGATCTCGCAGGCGGCCGAGCTTGCGATCGCGGACGGGAAAGCGACGGTGAAGCGGCAGACAGAGTTCGGCTACGACCGGATCGAGGCTCCACTGCCGGCGGTGATCGCCGTCTCCGACGCGATCAACGAGCCCCGTTACCCGTCCTTGAAGGGGATCATGGGCGCGAAGTCGAAGCCGCAGGACGTGCTGTCGCTCGCCGACCTCGGCCTGACCCCGGACGTCGCCGGGGAGGCGGGATCGAAGACGGAGGTCCTGGGGCTCGCGGCCCCGCCGGCCCGGGCGGAGGGCAGGAAGGTCGAGGACGACGGCACCGGCGCACAGCAGATCCTGGACTTCCTCGTGGAGCGGAAGCTGATTTGAGCACCCTCGTCTTCCTCGAGCATCACGCAGACGAGCTCCAGAAGGGCGCCCTCGGCGTGCTCGGCAGGGCCGCGTCGCTGGGCGACGGGGAGGTCGCCGGCGCGATCGTCGGCGCGGGCGCCTCCACGCTCGCCGCGGAGGCGGGCCGTCACGGCGCGGCCAGGGTGTGGGTCGCGGAGGGCGGGGAGCTCGACGTGCCGCTGCCGCAACCCCGCGTGGACGTGCTCGCGAAGGTGGTCGAGGCGGGCGGCTACGACACCGTCCTCTTCGCCGCGTCCGTGCTGGCAGCCGACGTCGCCGCGGGCCTCGCCGCCCGGCTCGACGCAGGCCTGAACTGGGACCTCGTCGACGTCGTCCGCGAGGACGGACGCCTCGTCGGCAAGCGCCCTGCCCTCGGCGACTCGGTCGTCGTCGACGTCGGCTGGAGGGGAACGCCCGCGGTCGGGGTCGTCCGGGCTGGGACGTTCGAGCCCGTCACGGCCGAGGGCGAGCCCGAGGTCGTGGGGGCGCCGGTCGATCTCGAGGGCTTCTCGACCGCGGCGACGATGCTGGAGCAGGCGCACGAGGAGCAGGCGGGCCCGTCGATCGAGGAAGCGGACGTGATCGTCGCCGGCGGCCGGGGCCTGGGCGGGCCGGAGAGCTTCGCGCTGGTCGAGGAGCTGGCGAAGGCACTTGGCGGCGCGGTCGCGGCGACGCGGGCGGTGGTGGACGCGGGCTGGTATCCGTACTCCGCCCAGGTCGGCCAGACCGGTAAGAACGTCGCGCCGAAGCTGTACGTCGCCTGCGGCATCTCCGGCGCGATCCAGCACAAGGTGGGGATGCAGGGCTCGAACGTGATCGTCGCGATCAACAAGGATGCGAACGCGCCGATCTTCGAGTTCAGCGATCTCGGGGTGGTCGGCGATCTGCACCAGGTGGTGCCGAAGCTGACCGAGCTCGTCCGCGCGAAGAGGGGCCAGTAGTGGGCTCGGTTCCCGCCGGATACCCGCCGCCCTGGCATGCGCAAGAGGCGATCGCGAGGCCGACGGACGGTGACCCGATCGAGGTCGGGATCCTGATCGTCGGCGCCGGCCCCGCCGGGCTCGCCTGCGCGATCCGCCTCGGCCAGCTGTTGCACGACGACCCCGAGACGGCGGAGCGGCTCGGCGAGGTGCCCGTCGCGGTGGTCGAGAAGGGCAAGCAGCCGGGATCCCACCTCCTCTCGGGCGCGGTCGTCAACCCGCGCGGGCTCCGCCGCCTCTTCAACGGCAGCCGGCGCTTCGACGACATGCCGCACTACGACGAGGTCGCTCACGAGTCCGTCTACCTCCTCACCGAGAAGCGCGCGGTCCGCGTACCGGCCCCGCCGACGATGCGCAACCACGGCAACTACATCGTCTCGCTGTCTCGGCTCGGCCGCTTCCTCGGCGCCGAGGCCGAGGCGGGCGGGGCGACGATCCTGGCCGAGACCCCCGCGACGAAACTGCTCGTCGCCGACGGTCGCGTGCGCGGCGTCCGCACCGGCGACCGCGGCCGCGGCCGGAACGGCGAGGAGCTCGGCAACTTCGAGCCGGGATCGGACGTGCTCGCCCGGGTCACCGTCCTCGCCGAGGGGACGCAGGGGCACCTGACCGGGGCGGCGCTCGAGCGCTTCGGGCTCCAGGGCGCCAATCCCCAGGTGTGGGCGCTGGGCGTGAAGGAGGTCTGGAAGGTCGCGAAACCGCTCGACCGCGTCATCCACACGATGGGCTGGCCGCTCCGGTCCGGGAAGCGCTACCGGGAGTTCGGAGGTTCGTTCGTCTATCCGATGGGCGCGGACCTGGTCACGATCGGGATGGTCGTCGGCCTCGACTACCGCGACACCGATCTCTCGGTCCACGACGTGCTCCAGCAGCTGAAGACGCACCCGAAGATCCGCCGGATCCTCGACGGCGGCGAGCGCCTGGAGTGGGGGGCGAAGACGATCCCGGAGGGTGGGTTCCTGTCGTTGCCGAAGCGGCTGAACGCGCCCGGCCTCCTGCTCTGCGGCGACGGGGTCGGGATGGTGAACGTGCCCGCGCTGAAGGGCATCCACTACGCGCTCGAGTCGGGCCGTCTGGCCGCCGAGGCCGCGTACAGGGCGCTCCAGCCGGGTGAGTCGGCCGGCCGCCGCGGAGCGCTGGACAGCTACGACGACGCCGTCCGCGGGAGCTACATCTGGAAGGACCTGAAGCGGGTGCGGAACGTGCGCCCGGCGTTCTCGCGGGGCTTCTGGCTCGGGAGCGCGCTCGCCGGCGGCGCGATCGCGTCGTTCGGCAAGCTCCCGCCGAAGGACCAGCGTCTCGAGGTGGATGCCGAGCAGGAGCTGATCACGACCGGCCGGGCCGCCGCCTACCCGAAGCCCGACGGGAAGCTGACCTTCGACAAGCTCTCGTCGGTCTTCGCGTCCGGGAACCGGACGCGCGACGACCAGCCGAGCCACATCCGCGTCGAGACGCGCGTGCCGCGGGACGTCGCCGAGCTCTGGGCCCGGATGTGCCCGGCGCAGGTGTACGAGATCGGCGCCGAGGACGCCGGCAAGGTCGAGGTGACGGTGACGCCGTCGAACTGCGTCCAGTGCGGCGCGATCACCGCCAAGGGCGGCCGCCTCACCCCGCCCGAGGGCGGCTCGGGGCCCGAGTACAGCCGCAGCTAGCCCTCCCTTTTACGGGCGCTTTACCTCCGGGAGACCGGCGTCTGACCGAGACCGACGATGCTCGGGGCACACCGACGTCCCTCAAGGAGGTCTGTCAGATGCGCACGAAGGTCCTGCTCGTCGCCGCCGCGGCGGCCCTGGCAGGCGGTGTGGCCGCCACCGCCGGTGCCGCGGGCGGCGGAATCACCTTCGCCTTCCTCGGGAGGCTCGCCGCGACGCCGTCCGGCGGGCACGTCTCGATCACCGTCGAGAGCGGCAATCGGCCCGCGCTCCGGGCGCTGCTCGGTTCTTCTGTCGCCCGGACGTTCGCGTACGGCCCCGAGACCGAGTTCCTGCAGTGGACGAACGGAGTGCCGGAGGTCGTCCAGCCGGGTGATCTGAAGGCGGGCGACTACGTTCGCGTCAACGTCCGTGCTCCACGCGGCAGCTCGCTCGGCACGATCGAGCACACGAACGCAGGCGTGATCGGCGACCACGGCACCGAGCTGAACCGGCCCGAGGAGCCCGACTACCTCTTCCGCGGCAACGTGACCGCGGTCGGCTCGTCCACCGTGTCGCTCGACGTGCGCGGCGGCAACCCGCGCGCGCTCCGTCTGCTGATCGGAAGCTCGAGGGCGCAGACCTTCACCGTCGGCGACGCGACCAGCTTCCTGCTCTGGCAGGGGAAGGTCCCGACGGTGATCGAACTCGCCGACCTGAAGGTCGGCGATGCGGTCGCAATCCACGTCCGCGCTCAGGCGGGCTCGACGCTCAGCCAGGTCGAGGCGACGCCGGCGGCGAGGGTCGCAGAGCACGAGCAGCCCGCAGCCCAGAGCTGACCGGCTTCGCGGTGCCGCCACCCGTCTCGTCGGGCCGCCCTGCGGCGGCCCGACGAGGTTTTACGCGCTCCTTACGTCGAGATCCCAAACCGTGGCGATGATGTGACCGTGTCCCGCCGCCGTTTCGCCGTCCTGCTCTGCGCCTTCGTCGCCGTGAACGCCTTCTTCTGGCTCGCCCAGGGAGGGTTCGCCCTCCCGAGGGCGCTGATCGACCGCTTCTTCGGCCCCCGGATGATCCGCGCCGAGGTGATCCTCCAAGGGCCGGCGGGCCGGATCAACGACTTCCGTCTCGACCGCGGCGTGATCGTCTCCGCGACCAGAGGCTCGCTCGTGCTGCGCGAGCAGGACGGCACCACCGTGACGATCCTGGTCGCGCCGAGGGCACGGGTCACGGGGTCGCCGGCGGTCACGGATGTGTCGCAGCTGCGTCCGCCGATACGGGTGCTCGTCGTCCGCCGGGCGAACGCCCGTGCGAACCTGATCCAGGTCGAGGGCACGGGATAGCTGCCGTGGGAGGCAAGGCGACCGGCAGCGTGCTCCTGCTCGTCGAGGACGACGACGCGATCGGCCGCCTCGTCAAGCAGTACCTGGAGCAGCAGGGCGGCTGGCGCGTGCTGTGGCTTCGCACCGGCGAGGAGGCCGTCGCCGAACTGCGGCGCCATCCGGTTCGGCTGGTCGTGCTCGACGTCGGCCTGCCCGGTATCGACGGGTTCGAGGTCTGCCGCCTGATGCGGGCGCAGTCGAACGTCCCGATCGTGATGCTCACCGCCCGGGACGAGGAGCCCGACCGGGTCGTCGGCTTCGAGCTGGGCGCAGACGACTACGTCTCGAAGCCGTTCTCGCCGCGCGAGCTCTCCGCACGGGTCAAGGCGATCCTCCGGCGGGCGGAGCCCTCCTCCCGGGACGCGGTGCTGACCGCGGGCGAGATCGTGCTCCGGCGGGATGCCCGGGATGTGACCGTGGACGGCGAGCCGGTGCAGCTGACCGCGAAGGAGTTCGACCTCCTCACCTGCTTCCTCGAGCACCAGGGCATCGTCCTCTCCCGCGAGCGGCTGCTCGACATCGTCTGGGGCATGGCGTACCCCGGCGGGACGCGGACGGTCGACATGCACGTCGCGCAGCTGCGGCGCAAGCTCGGCCCGGTGGAGGCGATCCGCACCGTGCGCGGCGCCGGGTACAAGCTCGTGCACGGGGGAAACAGCCGGCTTCCCGCGTGAGCCCCCGTCCCCGGCTGCTGCGTAGCCTACGGGCCCGGCTGTTCGCGGCGATCGCTGTGATCGTTGCGCTCTCCGTCGCCGTCACCCTCGGGCTCGGACTGGTCCTCACCCGGCGCGCCGTGGAGGACGCGACCCTCAAGGACCTCGGCCACCAGGCGGCCCTCATCGTCGGCGAGGAGCGGAACGCGCTCTCGCCGCTCACGCACCTGCCGGAGCTCCGGCCCTACCTGGAGCGCCAGCACGAGCGTTACCTGCTCGACCCGGGCGTGCTCTCGTCGACGGCGCAGCGCGATCTCGCCCTCGGCCGGCCGGTCACGGGCAGCGTCACCGTGGACGGACGCGCCTACTACTACGCCGCCGAGCCCGTCGGCTCGCGTGCGTTCATCCTGCTCCGGCCGAAGAGCCTGACCAATACGCGCTGGACACCGATCGTCGAGGCGATCGTGATCGCGGCGCTCGTCGGAGGCGTGCTCGCCGCGGCCGCCGCGTTCTTCCTCGCCCGCCGGATCGTCCGGCCCGTCGCGCGGGTGGCGGCGGCGAGCCGCAGCCTGGCGGCGGGACGCCGTCCCGAGCCGGTGCCGGTTGAGGGCGGGACCGAGCTGGAGACGCTCGCAGTTGCCTTCAACGACCTGGCCGAGCAGCTTGCGCGCGCGCGCGAGGCGGAGCGCTCCTTCCTCCTCTCCGTCAGTCACGAGCTGAAGACGCCCCTCACCGCCATCGCGGGCTACGCCGAAGCGCTGCGAGAGGGCGCCGTGAGCGCGGACGACGCGGCCGAGACGATCGTCGCCGAGGCGGAGCGCCTCGGTCGGCTGGTCGGCGACCTGCTCGACCTCGCGCGGATGAACCGCACTGACTTCGCCGTCCACCCGACCGAGATCGAGCTGGGGGAGGTCGCCGCCGACGCCGTTCGCCGCTACCAGCCGCAGGCGGGGGCGTTCGGCGTCTCGCTGAGCGTCGTCTCGGAAGGCGCCGCACCTGCGCTGGCCGACGCCGACCGCGTGCTCCAGGTCGTCTCGAACCTGGTCGAGAACGCCCTGCGGCTGACCCCAGCCGGGGGCGAGGTCCGGGTCGTCGTCGGCCCCGGCGTCGTGCGGGTCGAGGACACGGGCCCGGGTCTCGGCGACGACGACCGTGAGCACGCCTTCGAACGCTTCTACCTCCACTCCCGGTACGGGCGCGAGCGGCCGGTGGGCACGGGGCTCGGGCTGGCCATCGTCAAGGAGCTGACCCAGGCGATGGGCGGGTCGGTCGAGGTGACGAGCGTGCCGGGCCGTCTGACCGTCTTCACCGTCCGTCTGGCCGGGCCGTCCCGCGCGCAGGCGCCGGCGGTGGTCTGACCCGACCTGAAAGACTCGGCCGATGGCGCCTGTGCCGACCCGCGACGACGTCCTCCGCGCGCGCGCGACGATCGGCGACCGCCTCCACCGTACGCCGACCTTCGGCTCGCGGACGCTCTCGGAGCTGACCGGCGCCCGCGTCCACCTCAAGGCCGAGCTCTTCCAGCGCACCGGCTCGTTCAAGCCCCGGGGCGTGCTGAACAAGCTCGCGTCGCTCGGGCCGGCCGAGAAGGCGGCCGGCATCTGCACGTGGTCGGCGGGCAACGCCGCCCAGGCGGTGGCCTTCGCCGCCGCTCTCGAAGGGGTCCCCTGTCGGGTCTTCATGTGGCGGACGGCGAATCCGGGCAAGGTCGCGGCCGCGCGTGGCTACGGTGCCGACGTCGATCTGGACTCCGCCGGAGCGGCCGAAGCGTACGACCGCATCGTTGCCTACGTCGAGGAGACGGGCAGCACCTTCGTGCACCCGTTCGACGACCCGGTGCTGCAGGCGGGGCACGGGACGATCGGGCTCGAGATCGAAGAGGAGGTTCCCGGTGTCGACGTGGTCGTCGTCCCGATCGGCGGCGGTGGCCTGATCGCCGGCATCGCGTGCACCGTCGACTGCCGGGTCGTCGGCGTCGAGCCGGAGGGAGCGGCGTCGATGACCGCCGCGCTCGAGGCGGGGGAGCCGGTCCGGATCCAGCCGAAGACCATCGCGGACGGGCTCGCCACCCCGTTCACCGGCACGGGGGCACTGGCCGCCTGCGCCGCAAAGGTCGACCGGGTCGTGCTCGTGTCCGACGAGGAGATCGAGCACGCTTTCCGCTTCCTCTACGGGCGCGCGAAGCTCGCCTGCGAGCCCGCGGGGGCCGCGTCGACAGCGGCGCTTCTTTCCGGAAAAGTCCAGCTCGAGCCGGGCGAGCGGGTGGTCGCCGTCGTCTCCGGGGGCAACACGGCGGCCGAAACCGCCTCTGCTATCCTGGCTCCGCGATGAAGGCCGGCATTCACCCCGATTACGTCCTCGCAACCGTGCGCTGCGCGTGCGGGAACGAGTTCCAGACGCGCTCGACGAAGTCCGAGCTGCACGTCGAGATCTGTTCGGCCTGCCATCCGTTCTACACCGGCAAGCAGAAGCTTGTCGACACCGGCGGCCGCGTCGAGCGGTTCCAGCGGAAGCTGGAGAAGGCCGCTGCCGCCTCGAAGCGAAGCTAGAGCGGCATGAGCGCGGCGATCGGCGGCCAGGCCGTCCTCGAGGGCGTGATGATGCGCTCGCCGTCGAGCTGGGCGGTCGCGGTCCGCAAACCGGACGGGAAGATCGCCCAGGTGGTCAACGAGATCGCCTCGCCCATGGCGAAGCGGCGCATCTGGCGCCTCCCCGTGATCCGCGGGATCATCGCGCTCGGCGAGTCGCTGGCGATCGGCTTCCGCGCGCTCGCGATCTCGGCCAACTACGCCGCAGCAGGTGAGAAGGCGGGCGCCGACGGCGCCGAAGAGGAAGAGGAGGTCTCCACCGAGCTCTCACGCGGCCAGCTGATCTTCGCGTTCGCGATCGCGATCGGGTTCGCGGTGATGCTCTTCAAGGTGACGCCGGCGCTGATCACCAACTGGCTGCCGGTGCACGGCACGTCCGGGTTCGTGGTCGTCGAGGGAGCGATCAGAGTCGCGCTCTTCGTCGGCTACCTGGCGCTGATCTCTCTGCTCCCCGACCTGCGACGCGTGTTCCAGTACCACGCCGCCGAGCACAAGGCGATCAACTGCTACGAGGCAGGCGACGAGCTCACGCCGGAGAACGTCCAGCGCCACAGCCTCATCCACGTCCGCTGCGGCACCGCCTTCCTGCTCTGGGTGATGGTGATCGCGATCTTCGTCTTCGCCTTCTTCGGGCATCCCTCCTGGTACTGGCTGATCGGCACGCGGATCCTGCTGCTTCCCGTGATCGCGGGACTGGCCTACGAGCTGATCCGCTTCGCCGGCAAGCACGCGGACAACGCAGCCGTGCGGGCGGCGCTCGCCCCGGGCCTGTGGCTCCAGCGGCTGACGACGCGACAACCGACCCTCGACCAGCTCGAGGTGTCGATCCGGGCGCTCGAGCAGGTGCTCGAGCGCGAGCGCGAGGCCGCCCCGGAAGCCGAACGCGTCGAGGTCATGGCCTGAGGGTCGGGCCCTGCCCGGCCGGCGGAGGAGCACGGCCGGGACGACCTGCGCGAGACGATCCGGGCGATGATCGCGGTCGGGTGGACGGTCGCGTACGCGATGTTCACGGCCCGTTCGGCAGGTTGTCGGCCACCAGGTCGAAATGGTCTCTTCCGTCAGAGGCGGCGCCGCCCGCGCCGGGCGGCATCGGCGCGATCGCGGAGCGGCCGGGTGGAAATCCCGCATCCCGGCCGCTCCCCTCACATAGGCTTCGCAGGTAACGGAACCGACGACGCAAGGGGGCGAGCATGGCGGTGGACCGGCACGCAGAGGTGACGTGGAACGGGGGGCTGATAGAGGGCTCGGGGCGGATCGACTCGACCGGGAGCGGCGTGTTCGGCGGCCTCGAGGTCACCTGGGCGTCGCGCTCGGAGCCAGAAGAGAGCGGGCGCACGAGCCCGGAGGAGCTGATCGCCGCCGCGCACGCCACCTGCTTCTCGATGGCGCTCTCGTTCGGCCTCGCCAACGCGGGCACGCCGCCGGACGAGCTGCACACGTCGGCGACGGTCAGCTTCCAGCCCGGCGAGGGGATTACGAAGATCGCGCTGACGGTCGAGGGCCACGTCCCCGGTCTCGACCAGGCCGCGTTCCAGGAGGCAGCCGAGGGCGCGAAGGCCAACTGCCCGGTCTCGAAGGCGCTCACGGGCGTCCCCGAGATCACGCTGGACGCGAAGCTCGCCTCGTAGGTCTGACGCCGAGCGAGTCTCGTCTGCCGGCCGGCTTCAGCCGGCGGCCATGACGTCGAACTCGCCCGCCAGCACACGGTCCAGGCGCCCTGTTCGCCAGTCGTGGACGGAGTCTCGAACGAGCGGTGACGGGTCGGTGCGGTAGCGACGCACGACCGTCGCCGACGCCGGCAATCGGTCCAGCGCGTCTCGTGCCAGCACGGCAGGGTCGGCCTCGGGCGGCGCCGGAGAGCTGGGCGCCACGGCGACGCGAACCGCGACCCGTCCGAAGGAGTGCTCGGTCCGCGGTGTCTCGAACACATGCAGTCCGGCCTCGGTGGCGAGGATCGGGTAGGCGGCGATGCCGGAGACCGCGAGCAGGTGGCTCGACCCTGATTTCAGGCGCTGCACGCGCATCCCCCGTCGCTGCGCCCACGCCTCGTACATGTCGCGCAGCTGCAACGCGAAGACACCTCCCGTCCGGTCGACCGTCGGCCATCGGATCTCGAGAAACGCGTCGGCCGGTGCGCTCGCGTCTGCGGCGGTGCACGCGTGGTCGAGGAGGAACAGCCTCTGTGCCAACAGCTGGACGAGGTCGGGCGCCGTCCCGGCCGCCCGCCTCGGGCGAGCGAGACGGGCCGAAAGCTTTTCCGCCGTCCGCAGGAGAGCCTCGACCCGGTCGACGTACTCGATTCGGCCGAGGATCGTGAACCTTTCGGGCGAGTCCCAGAACGCCTTGCTCCTCATGGCTTCGAGATCGCGCTCCTTTCGGCCGTGCCAGCCCTCGCCGTCCACGATGCCGCGGATACGCGCCGTCTCCGCCTGCAGGAACCCCGTCTCCGCCGGACCACTGCCGGGCGAGAGGAGGAGGCGATCCAGCCGGAGGCTCGCAGCCGACGCGGGACGTGCAGTCGGCTCTTCCTCGGCGGCATCGGGATCGACGAACTCCACCTCGATCCGGTCGTCCCTGGCGGTGACGAAGAGGAACTGGTCCCCCTCGGGAAAGCTGCGCGAGACGATCGCGGCCGCCAGCGGGGCAAGCAGGAGCTGCTCGACGGCCCGCTTGAGCGGGCGGGCGCCGAGCTCGGCGCTGAACCCCTTCCGCAGCAGAAGGTCGAGGGCAGCCTCGTCCCACTCGACGACCCACGGCCGGTCTCGGAAGCCCCGCCGCTCGAGCACGAGCTCGAGCTCGCGTTCGAGCAGCGCCCGCATCTGGTCGCGCTCGAACGGCCGGAAGACGACGATTCGGTCGATCCGGTTCAGCAGCTCGGGCCGGAAGACGCGCGATAGCTCACGCTCGACGGCCCCCGACGAGAATCGCGCCCCGCGTTCGCGACCGAACCCCAGAGGCATTCCGGAATCGAGCGCCGAGCCGGCGTTCGAGGTGAGGATCACCACGCACTGCCGGAAGTCGGCAGTCCTGCCCTGACGGTCCGTCAGCCGGCCGTCGTCGAAGAGCTGGAGGAAGACGTTCCAGAAGTTGCGGTGTGCCTTCTCGAACTCGTCGAGGAGCACCACCGAGAAGGGCTTCGCGCGGACCGACGAGATGAGCGTCGCCGCCTCAGCCTGCGAGCTCGAGTCGGCGAGCAGGCGCTCCATGCTGTCCTCGGTCTGGAACTCGCTCATGTCGAGTCGAACGAGGCGCTCCGGCGAGCCGAAGAGGAATTCCGCCAGCACCTTCGCGAGCTCCGTCTTGCCCGTTCCCGTGGGGCCGACGAAGAGGAAGACCCCCAGCGGCCGTGTCGGATCGGTGAGCTTCGCCTTGATCAGCGCGATCCGGTCGACGAGGCAGTCGACGGCCTCCGGCTGGCCGAGCACGCGCGTCGAGAAGAACTGCCGGACCTCGCCGAGATCGAGCGTAGCCTCCGGGTCGACGACGTGGAGCGGGAGGCCGGTTGCCCCGGCGAGCGTCTCGAGGATCTGCTGCAGGCGAATCGGCTGCTCGCCCGCGGCGGATGCATAGGCGGCGGCCGCCTTCAGGAGCCGTAGGAGCCCGGCGGGGCTTCCGGCGCCCGCGAGGTACTGCACGGCCAGATCCTGGGCGTCGCGGATCGTCGTGTCGTCGATGTCCACGCCAGCGTGTTCCCGCCAGTCCCGTGCGACCGCGATTGCCTCTTCGGAGGTGAGCGGCTCGAGCCGGAGCGTCGCGAAGAGGTCGGTCACCCGGGGCCGCTGCTGCACGAGCAGCTCGTACGCTCGTGGCTCGAGCTCCCCCACGATGACGAGCTGGCCCGTCTCGACGAAGGGCCGCAGCGCGTCCAGCAGTCCCCGCTCGCTGCGGCTGTGCTGCCCGGCCCAGAGCGCGTCTTCGAACGTCGGCATGACCCACACGGCGCGCTCGTCCGAGAGCTGAGCCACGATCTCGTGCACGTGCCCCTCGAGCTGGCCGACGTACGACCGTCCCGCATGAACGTCGGCGGCGCTGGCCTCGAAGACGAACCCGCCGGCGTCCTGAAGCTCTCTCAGCGCCTCCCGGATCACCGCCGACTTGCCGACGCCGTGCTCGCCGACCACGAGCGCGGACCGGGCGTCCTGTCCGCCCACGAGCGCCCGCAGCTCGTCGATGAGGGCACGCCGCCCGCCGACGGTGGCCAGCGCGAATTCGGCGTGTCGCTCGCAGATCCGGGCGAACGACTGGAAGAAGGTGAGCCGCGCGCGCCGTTCCCTCGAGCTGTGGAACTCGCGAACCGTCTCCTCCGGCAACACGTCGTCCAGGGACGCGACGACCTGCGCCACGAGCTCTTCATCCGGCTCCTTGACCGCTTCTTCGAAGTCGCTCGCGGTCGGCCGCTCGCCGGCCTCGATGCGCTGCTCGACGAAAGCGCCGACGACCGAGTTGAGCCACCCTTCCGTCCAGTCGTGGTCGGCACGGGCGAGCACGCGGGCGATGTACGGCGGCTTGCCGTGTCGCTCGATCGCCCGCAGCAGGAAGAGGACATCGCCTGCGTACGCCTGCTTCAGGCGGCGAAATCCCCACTCGACCCACTCCTCGGGCACGTCGTCACGGAGCGAGGCGGCTCGATGCGCCATCGCGGCCAGAATCGGCTGCGAGCCGCGGG
>JBLMYA010000006.1:0-28996 GCA_050258035.1 Verrucomicrobiota bacterium | reverse complement strand
CTGCGGTTGGTCACGCTGGGCCATCAGAAACAGCCGGGTTCGTACCTGACACTTTGGTTGTTCGCGTGACCCCTGGAAATCGTGGGTATGGAGCTAGCCGGACTCGAACCGGCGACCTCCTGGGTGCGATCGTGGCGCAGCGGGGACTGGGGGAAGCCCTGGGATGGTTGAGCCATTTCTAGTCCTCTGAAGCCTGCGTCTCCCCTCCCCTCCCACCCTCTACTCACCACAAACATCGGCCGGATGAGCGTGCCCGTCGCGGCACGCTGCTCGAGGCCGGCCACGACGTCACCGTGGTCGAGCGCATGCGAATCGGGCGGGCGCGCGAATAAGCGTCGCGTTGCCCGAACCGACTCCGTGCGACGGAGCAGCAGGCTGGAAATCGCCGTCCAGCGTGGCGCCTGGTCAGCGAGCATCATCGTTCAGTACCGGAAGGTAACCTAGCGCTCCAGGATCTTCCCGGGCTCACGAGCGCCGGCAGGATCCACGGCCTGGCGCGCGGATCACAGCCACCGTAGGATTACGCGCTCCCAGACCGGCGACCATCACCAGAAGGCGGCACGACACTCCGGAGGCGTGCGATGAACGAGATGGACTTTACGGACGTCTGCTACCACGTCGACGAGAGCGTCGCCGTGATCACGATCGACCGCCCCGACCGGATGAACGCCTTCCGGGGCCGGACCGTCGAGGAGCTGATCGCCGCGTTTCGCAGGGCCTGGGCGGACAGGGACGTCGCCGCGGTCGTGCTGACAGGCGCGGGCGACCGCGCATTCTGCGCCGGCGGCGACATGAAGCAGAAGGCCCAAACCGGCGACTACGGTCCCACCGAGAGCGGCATCTACGAGATCGAGGCGCTGCACCGCCTGATCCGGGCGATCCCGAAGCCGGTGATCGCCGCCGTCAACGGCTTCGCGATTGGCGGCGGCCACGTCCTGCACGTGCTCTGCGACCTCACGGTTGCGGCGGAGAACGCCCGCTTCGGGCAGACGGGCCCGCGCGTGGGGTCATTCGACGCCGGCTTCGGCACCGCCTACCTTGCCCGGATCGTGGGGGAGAAGCGCGCCCGGCAGATCTGGTTCCTGCTCGAGCAGTTCGATGCCGCCACCGCCGAGCGCTGGGGGCTGGTCAACGCGGTTGTGCCACAGGAGGACGTCCTGCCGACCGCAATCGCATGGGGGAAGACGATCTCCTCCTATTCGCCGACGGCGATCCGGTTCATAAAGCACTCGTTCAACGCCGACACCGAGCACATCGTCGGCATCCAGAGCCTCGCGTACGGCGGGCTCGAGCTGTTCTCGAAGAGCACCGAATCCCACGAGGGCGCGGTCGCGTTCGACGAGAAACGGCCGCCCGACTTCCGGCCCTACCGCTGAATCGTCGCCGGGGCGGGCTCCGGCTCGCGCCCGCTCCGCAGGTCGCGCCAAAACACCTGTAGGCGCTCCCACAGCTCCGGCCCCTGGTACACGACGAGCGCGAGCAGCGTGAACGCGCCGATGCAGATCAGGGGCAGCGCGTCGCTCCACTGCAGAAGGAAGCCGGGAAGGATGTTCGGCAACGGCAGGATGTTGATGATCAGCGAGAGGAAGAGCGCGCCGATCACGGCGCCGACATACGAGCCTTTCCCACCCAGGAGGCTGGCGCCGCCGAGCACGGCCGCGGCGATGCTCGTCAGCGCGAAGCCTGAGCCAACCCGTGCGTCGCCGATCCCAACCTGGGCGATCAGGAAGAACCCGGCGAGCGTGGCCATCATCGAGCAGCTGATGAAGGCCCGCCAGTTGATCGCCTCCGAAGGGATGCCGATCCGCCGCGACGATGCCTCATCCGACCCGACCGCGCGGGCGGCCAGCCCACCGGCCGTCCCGTAGAGCCAGAAGTCCCAGACCGCGGCGAGGACGACCACCCCGATGAACGCGTAGGGGACGAAGCTGACGCTGGCGTTGAGCTTGTCGAGCACCTGAGGGTCGATCTCCCCGTCGGGCACCGGGCGAAGCACGAGCGAGATGCCCTGCATGACGCTCAGTGTCGCCAACGTGGCGATGATTGAAGGCAGGCGGATTTTCCGAATCAGGAATGCATTGAGAACGCCGACTCCGAGGCCGATCGCAAGCAGCGCGATGGAGCCGAGCACGAATGACCACCACGAGCCCCCGACCGTCAGGAGGCCCTTCGACCCGACCACGACGATGAGGGTCATCAAGGCCCCGACCGACACGTCGAAGCCGCCCACCATGAGGGCGTTCACCTGACCCATCGCGACGAGGGCGAGTGGGAGGGTGCCGCTCGAGCCCAGCAGGCTGTTGAGGTTGAACGAAGAGTAGAAGTCGGCATTCCGCCCGGCCGCGTAACCGCCGATCACGAGCATGAGGCACGTCATCGTCGCGAGCGGCATCCAGCCTCGAACCCGTCTGGTCGGCTTCGGCGACGCCTTCGCTGCCGTGGCGGCGATCTCGGTCTCAGCCACTCTGACCCGCTGTCGCCTGACCGGACGGAGCGGCCTGCCGGCGCCCCGAGGAGCGCACGATCCCCTCGACGATCCGCGCTTCGCTCAGATCTGAGCCCTCGATCTCGTCGATCACCTGCCCGCGCGAGACGACGATCACGCGATCGCAGAGCCCGGCCAGTTCCAGCGGATCACTCGACTTCACGATCATCGCGACGCCATCGGCGGCCTTCCCCCGGAGCGCCTCGTAGATGTCGAAGCGGGACTTCACATCGACCCCCTGTGTCGGCTCCTCGGCGAGGATCACGTGTACGTCCCTCAGGAAGGGGCGGGTGAGAAGCACCTTTTGCTGGTTGCCGCCGGAGAGGAAACGCACCGGCTGCTCGATCGACGGCGTTCGCACCTTGAGCCGCTCGACCATGCTCTCGACCGTCGCCTTCTCCTTGCCACGCCTGAGCCAACCGCTCTTGCTGAAGCGGCCGAGCACCTGGATCGACGAGTTGCTCCGCACGCCGAGGACGGGGAAGAGCGCCTCGCCCATCCGGTCGCCGCTGAGCATCATGATCCCGGCGGCGAGCGCGGCGTACGGTGAGCTGAGGTTCACCTTTGCTCCGTTACACCTGATCGTTCCGGCGGCTCTGCTGGCGCCGGCGATACTCCGGAGGATCTCGTTCTGGCCGTTGCCCTCCGCGCCGGCGATCCCGAGGATCTCGCCTCGGTGCAGGGTCAGATCGAGCGGACCGAATCGGCGGCCCCGGAGCCCGTCGATCTCTAGCAGCACCTCCTTCGCCCCAACGTTTCCGCTGCGAGGGGGGAACGCAAGCTTGAGCGACCGCCCGATCATCAGCGCCACGAGGCGCTCCTCCTCCAGTTCGGAGATGGCGTACGTCCCCTGGTACTCGCCGTCCCGGAGCACCGTCGTCCGGTGAGCGATCTCGAGCACCTCAGGCAGTCGGTGGCTGACGTAGACGATCCCGACGCCCTCGGCCGCAAGGCCGGCAACAAGCTCATGGAGACGCTCCACTTCCATCGGCGCGAGCGCGGTGGTCGGCTCGTCGAGCAGCAGCACCTTCGGCTTTACCAGCAACGCCTTCACAACCTCGAGGAACTGGCGCTCGCCGAGGGCGAGACCTGCAATCTGGGCGCCGGGGGACACCCGGATGTCGAACTGCCGCAGCTTGTCGGCGGCCCAGGACTCCATCTCGCGAAAGTGAGGCCGCTTATCACTGGGAGCCGCGAGGAAGAGGTTCTCGGCCACGCTCAGGTTCTGCACCTGAGCGAGGTTCTGGTAGGCCATCGCCAGTCCGAGGCGAAGCGCCTCGCCGGCCCGGGCAGCGTGCAGACGGTGCCCGGCGATCTCGACCACGCCCTCGTCGGGCGCCAGGTAGCCGCTGGCGATCCCGAGGAGCGTCGACTTCCCCGACCCGTTCTCCCCGACCACGGCATGGACCTCGCCGGCGCGGCACTCCATGCTGACGTCCTGCAACGCCTGCACGGTGCCGAACCGCTTCGAGACGCCCTGCAATGACAGCACGACCGGGGCTTCGGATTGTGGGTTTGTCACGACATCCTCGGAATCGCTCGCGGCTTCATTCCTTTCGGCCTACTTGTGGTACATCGCGTTGAGCACGTTGTTCGGCACGAGGGTTGACGCCGACGCCTGCCCCGGGATGCTTGGGTTGCACGTCGACTTGGTGACCTGCCGCTGGTGCAGCGGAACATTTATCTGCGTGGGAATACTCCCGCGGTTCAGCTTGATCATCGCCGCGGTGAGCGCCAACCGCGACTGGAAGTTCCCGCCGTTCGAGTAGTAGATCTTGAAGTTCGGATTGTTGATCTGCTTCCACTGGCAGAACAAGCCCATCTCGTCGGTGCGCAGAGTCAGGACGAGATTGATCGGCTTCTTCGCCGCCTTGTATGCCTGGACGCCGCCGATGAAGCCGTCGGCGTACTCGTAGCTGACGCCCTTGAGATCCGGATACTTGCTGAGGAATCCGGACATCGCCTGCAGGGTGCCCTGACGGGTCCAGTTCGTGTCAGCGGTGCCGACGACCTGGATGCTCTTGTTCAGGGCAGGCTTCTCGCAGGTCTGCCAGCCCTTGGACAGGCCGTTGCCCGGCGTGCCACCCAGGAAGACGATCTTGCCGCTCTTGACCTGCGTGTTCATGACGCCGGCAAAGTTCTTCCCGAGCTGGCAGAGATCCTCGGAGACGAACGACGTCCAGTCCTTGCCTGGGGTGCCGCCCGGCGTCGACGTGTACGGGACAACCACGATGCCCTTCTTCATGGCGGCCCGATAGCTCGGCAGCATCGCCGCGCCGGCGTCCGGGAAGCCGATGATGACATCCACGTTCTGGGCGATCAGGCTGCGGAAGTCGGAGATCGCCTTCTGCGTGTTGCCCTGGCCGCTCGTATAGATGATCTTGCCGATCTCCGGGTACGTGAGGGCCCCGAGCACGAACTCCATGTGGGTCACCTCACGCCACACGTTCTCTCCGAAGCCGTCGGCGAGCGCAACGGTGACCTTCCCGCCGGTGCCCGTGTCGCAGACGTTCTCCTTCCAACACTTGATCGCAAGCGCGAGCTTCTTCCCGGTGAAGGGCACACCTGCCCGTGTGACGGCCGCGAGAACCGGCTTCGAGATGCCGGTCGTCGTGCCGAACGCCTTCAACAGCAGCGCGGGCTTGGCGTTGTACTTCTCCGGGGACTGGCCGCCGGCGGATGAGGCTACGCCGACCACCACCGCTGCGGAGGCAAGGGCGAGACTCATCACCAGTGCGAGACGAGTCATCGGCTTGCCGAACCTTCTCTTCGCACTCAACTCTTCACCCTCCTTGAGAGATCAGTCATCGCGGACCGGATCGGCCCCGCGCCACTACATGGATGCAGGCTGGAAGGCATCCCCCCTTTCCTCGATCGATTCGTCTGCGTCCGAGTCGTCGGCTCCGAGCCAGGTGCGGACGCGGTCCCTCTGCAGCAAACCTCCGAAGACCCCGACGATACGGTCGCCCGAGATCACCATGCCAGCGGCGATCGCGACTCCGTAGACGGCGTACTGCCACGCCGTCGAGAGCCCGAGGACGCGCAGCATCTGGGTGAGGAGCGTCAGGGCGAATGCGGCCACCCATGTCGAGGTCGCGCTCGCCAGGCCGCCGGCGAGGGACGCTCCGCCGATCACGACGGCCGCAATCGGCCCGAGAAGGTACGGATCTCCCAGATCGATGCTCGGGCTCCGGATGAAGCCCGCGAGCAGGATGCCAGCGATGCCGTAGAGGATCGCCGCCGCAATGTAGGCGCACACGCCGTACGGCTGGACATGGACGCCCGCGATCCAGGCCGCGCGCCGGTTGGCGCCGACCGCCTGGAACCGCCGCCCGACTGGTGTGTACCGGAGGAGCAGCGCCAGCATGATCGCCAGCAGAACCCCGACCCAGAAGACCCAGATCACCCCCAGGAACTGCCCGATCGCCCAGGAGGACAGCGCCGGCGGCACCGCCGATTCGTTCGCCAGAGTTCTCGCGTAGCCGATGGTGATGCCGGTGACGATCTCGCCGACCGCCAGCGTCACGATCAGCGGATTCAGCCCGACCAAGCTGACGAGCAGCCCGTTGACGAGTCCCACGCCTGCTGCCAGCACGATGCAGATGACGATCGCGCCGGCAAGTCCGCTGTCGTTGCCGCTGGAGGCGCCGACGACGACGTTGGCGACGAGGACGATCACACCGGGGATCGAGAGGTCGATGCCGCCGTTCATGATCACGAGCATCTCTCCCAGGGCCGCAACGGCCAGGAAGGTCATGAAGGGGAGGACGGCGCTGCTAAGCGACGCCGACGACAATGCCTCCGGTGCGACGATCTGGCAAACCACGATCAGGAAGGCCGTCGCGAACCAGACGCCAACGAAGCCTGAGCCGGGAAGCGCGCTGCTCAGGAGCGCGCGGAGCCTCCGCTTCCGCTCGCCCGAACGGGAGCCCTCGCGGGGGACGGGGGCGGTCACGCTCGGGTGCCTCGAACGCCCTTTGGGGTCAAAGCTCCTACCTCGCCTGTTGTCAGAACTGGACACTCCACGCGCCGGCTTCAGCCGCGCATGGTCCCGCTACGGCACTTCCACGGAAGCCCCGCAAAGCTCGTACCACTGCTCCTGAACAGTTCGTCCTCGATTGGACACCGCATTCTCCGCTGCCTCTGCGCTGGTTGTCAACGCCCCTCGGTACTGTCACCTGCACCTTGAACAAGCGCGCACGTCCGCAGGTGATCGGAGCGCGGCCAGAGGCGGCGAACGCCGGTTCATCCTCCAGTGGCGCCGACGTCTGCGAGGATGACGCCCCGACACGCCACTGTCTTCTTCCCAGGGAGGGTTCGCAATGCGTCTCGGTTTCTGGCTCCCTAACATCGGCCCGTCAGCCGGGCCCGACGCACTCGCGCAGGTCGCGTCCCGTGCAGAGGAAATCGGCTTCGACAGCGTCTGGACGACCGAGCGGCTGCTTTTCCCCCTCGAGCCCAGCGCCCCCTATCCGGTCGCCGACGGTGTGATTCCGGACGTCTACAAGACGAGCCTCGAGCCGCTCGACTCGCTGGCGTTCGTCGCCGGCCAGACGAGCCGGATACGCCTCGGCGTCAGCGTCCTCAACCTGCCCTGGTACAACCCGGCGCTCCTCGCGCGGCGTCTGACGACCATCGACGTCCTCTCGAAGGGCAGGCTGAGCGTCGGTTTCGGGATCGGCTGGTCGCCCGAGGAGTACAAGGCCGTCGGCAGCACATGGAACGCGCGCGGCAAGCGCTTCGCCGAGGCGTTCCAGGCGCTGAAGACGATCTGGACGACCGATCCGGTCGAGTTCCACGGCGAGTTCTTCGACATCCCCCGCTCCGTGATCGGCCCGAAGCCTGTGCAGAAGCCCCACCCCCCGATCTACCTGGCCGCGTACACGCCGCCCGCGCTCGACCGCGTCGCGCGTGACTCGAACGGCTGGAACCCGGTCGGGATTCCCCCGGCTGGGGTCGCCCAGATGTTCGAGGGGATCAAGGAGGCCGCCCGCCAGGCGGGCCGGGACCCGTCCGAGATCGAGCTCGTCATGCGCGGCAACGTCGAGGTGACGGACTCACCGCTCGGTGACGATCGCGGCCCCTTCTGCGGGACAACCGAGCAGATCGCCTCCGACATCGCCGCGTCGAGAGAGATCGGGTCGACGCAACTCATCCTCGACCCGACATTCGATCCGACCGTCCGTTCGCTGGACGACTTCCTCGGCCGAATGGAGCTGTTCGCTGATCTCGCGAAGTAGCGCAGGAGACAATGTGACAGGAGCCGCCTATGCCTGGACTCCGACCCCCGAGGTCGCCGCTCAGGCGCGCGTGACGCGGTTCGCGCGAACCTACGGGATCGAGGACTACTGGGAGCTCGTCCGCCGCTCGACGGACGAGCCGGAGTGGTTCTGGGATGCGATCGTGCGCCACCTCGGGATCGAGTTCGCCGAGCCGTACCACACCGTGGTCGACGCCTCGCGCGGCCCTGAATGGCCCACGTGGTTCGTCGGCGGCCGGCTGAACGCGGCCTGGAACTGCGTCGGCCGCTGGGCAGTCGCAACCCCCGACGCGGTCGCGGTCAGCTCGGAGACCGAGAACGGCACGATTCGCGAGCTGACGTATCGCGAACTCTGGCAGGAGGTCTGCCGCCTGGCCGACGGCCTCTCGTCGCTCGGTATCGAGGCCGGCGACCGGGTCGCCCTCTATCTGCCGATGCTGGCAGAGGGCGTGATCGCGACACATGCCTGCGCGCTGATCGGCGCCGTGCAGGTGCCGCTGTTCTCCGGCCTGGCCGCAAGCGCGATCTCGGCGCGCCTCGTCGACGGCGAGGTGAAGGCGGCGATCACGGCCGACGGAGCACTGCGCAGGGGCCAGCTGCACCGGCTCAAGGAGACGCTGGACGCGGCGCTCGTCGACTCGCCCTCGGTTGGGCACGTGATCGTCCAGGAGCGGTTCGCCGACGAGACGGGGAGCGCGGTCTCGTCGGACCGGGACGTTCGCTGGGACGACCTCGTCGCCGGCCAATCAGGTGAGCGCGAGCCCGAGGGCTTCGATTCCGAGCACCCGTACTGCCTTGTCTACACATCGGGCACGACCGGCCGGCCGAAGGGGGTGGTGCACGCCACCGCCGGCCTGCTGGTGAAGATCGGCGAGGAGTGTGCGTTCCAGACCGACGTCGGTCAGGGCGACCGTCTTTACTGGGTCACCGATCTCGGTTGGATGATCGCGATGGGGATGATGGTCGGCGGCGGCGTCAACGGGGCGACAGTCGTCGCCTGCGAGGGTCTCGCCACGGTTCCACCCGACCGGCTCTGGGGACAGTGCGAACGCCATCGCGTCTCCGTGCTCGGCGTCTCCCCGACCCTCGTTCGTGTCCTCATGCCGTACGGCGAGGAGCCGGTACGGAAGCACGACCTGTCGACTCTCAGGATCCTGGCCTCGAGCGGCGAGCCGTGGAATCCCGAGCCGTACCGCTGGTTCTCCACCGTCGTCGGCGAGGGCCGCCGGCCGATCATCAACATCTCGGGCGGGACGGAGGTCGGCACCTGCTTCCTCTCCCCGTCGGCGGCGATCCCGATCAAGGAGTGCTCCGTCGGCCTGCCGTCGCTCGGAATGGCCGTGGACGTCGTGAACGCCGACGGCGAGTCGATCCGCTGCGAGATCGGCGAACTCGTCTGTCGCAAGCCCTGGCCCGCGATGACGCGCGGCATCTGGCGCGACCCGGAGCGATACATAGACGCCTACTGGAGCCAATTCCCGGGCGTGTGGACACACGGCGACCTCGCGCTCGTGGACGAGGACGGCTACTGGTTCCTGTTCGGCCGCTCAGACGACACCCTCAATATCGCCGGGAAGCGTGTCGGGCCCGCGGAGCTCGAGTCGGTGCTCGTCGGACACGAAGCGGTCGTCGAGTGCGGGGTAGTGGGAATCCCCGACGAGGTCAAAGGCGAGGTGGCGTGGGCGTTCTGCGTGCTTGCCCCGGACGTCGAGCCGACCGACGAACTCGCATCGGAGCTGCGCCACCTGATCGGCGCCGATCTGGGCAAGAGCTACGAGCCGCAGCGGGTCGTGTTCGTCGCCGCCCTGCCGAAGACGCGCAGCGCGAAGATCGTCCGCCGAAGCATGCGGGCACTCGTGCTCGGCCAGGATCCGGGCGATCTCTCCGCCCTCGAGGACCCGAGCGTCCTCTCGGCGATCGAGACGACGCTCGCGGGTGACACCTAGCGGGCGAGTCCGATCAACATGACTCCACCGACAGCCAGGGCAATGCCGACAACCTGGAGGGCGGTCAGCCGTTCGCCCAGGAAAGCGACCGCCAGCACCGCCGCGATCGCAGGGTAGACGTTCGCCATCGGGACAACGACACTGGCCTTCCCACGGTCGAGCGCGAGGTAGAACAGCCAGAGACCGACTGCGCCCGAAACGGAAGACGCTGCGAGCGTCCAGCCGTTCGTCCCGGCGAAGCTGCGTTTCGCAGAGCTCAGCAGGACCACCGCGAACAAGGCCGCGGCCGCAACTGCGTACGTGAGACCGACCTGCATCCAGTTGGCGTCACGGAGCGCAAGCTTGCCGAAGAACGCCCAGAGACCGAAGCCGACGGCGGCTCCGAGAGCGTAGGGGATCCATTGCACGGGCTCCTCCTTGATGGCGACTCGATGGCGACGGCCGATTCTAGGAGGCGCGGCGTTCGCAGGGCGCAGACGGTGTGGCTTCGGAACGCCGCTGCTAGGGTGACCGACTCCCCATGGTCAACGGAGGCCCGGCAGCTCGTGTTGCGGTGATGGCGTTCGTGGCGGGCCTCGCGGCTATCTCCCCGATCGTCGGCAGTGCCTCGCCCGGCCCGGGGGGCCTGATCGCATTCACCCGGTGCCGGGAGTTGACGGGTTGCGGGCGGGGAACCGACATCTGGGTGATGAGGCCTGACGCGACCGGGCTCAAGGTGCTTACGCGAGACGGGACGCACAACGGCTCGCCGTCGTGGTCGCCCGACGGCAAGCGGATTGCGTTCGTCAGCGGTCGAGGCGGATCCGACCAGATCTGGACGATGAAGGCCGACGGCAGCAACATGCGGCGGCTGACGGCTACGCAAGCACTCGACGCGGATCCTACGTGGTCGCCCAACGGCCGGCGGATCGCGTTCGTCCGCAAGCTCTCTCCCTCGCGCAGCACGATCTACCTGATCAACTTGGACGGCACGAACCTCCAGGCGCTGACGCACAAGCAGGGCGACTACCGGCATCCGTCGTGGTCTCCGGACGGGCACCGGATCGCCTACTCCTATGCAGTCGATCCTCAGCACGCGCACTACGCGATCTACGTCGTCGGGGCGAACGGTCGCGGCACGCACAAGTTGAGCCTGCGAGGCGGAGCCGACTACCTCGATCCCGCGTGGTCGCCGGACGGCCGCAAGATCGCGTTCTCGTATCTCGTACCAACCGGGGGCACGTACGCCGCGCACCTCGAGACCATGAGCGCCGACAGGGGCAACGAGCGCGCCGTCGCCCACGCCCCCGCGGACACCGTCTATTTCGCCCCGAGCTGGTCGCCCGACGGCCGTGAGATCGTCTTCGTCACGCTGAGCGGTAGAAAGGGTCTCGCGGAGATCGGGATCGTCAATGCAGACGGCAGCCGTCTGCGAATGCTGACCCAGCTCCTCGGCGACAGTCGCAGCCCGGCCTGGCAGGCGGTGCCCCAGAAGTAGGCGGGCATCGTGTTCCGCGGAGGGCAGCTGGCTCCCGGACGTACGTGGCATTCGTAGGATCCTCTCCCTGACTCAACCGACCTCTCCTTACCATGAAGTTAGGCGGGTCCCACTCGCGGAATCGCGTCAGCTCGGGCCGTACACGGTTGACCGACTATGGTCGCAGGTCATAATGGCCACTACCCGATTCCCTGTCGGACCGGCGGGTTTGAGGGCAGATCGGAGCCTCGACCGGACGGGCGAATACAGGCTAGAGAACCGGAGGGACAATGAACACTGACGTCACCGGACTGTTGGACGAGTCGGCGACTCTTGCTCCTGCTGCCGTGCAGAACGGGGGCGACGGCGCAGCCGGCTCGCGCCGATCGCTGCTCAGTCTTATCGAGGAGCGTGACCGCCTCACAGCGGAGACCGGGCACTACTTCGGGGTTACCGAGCTCAGCCTGAAGGAGAGCGACCCGATCCTCTACGAGCGCTTCTACTCGCGGCTGCACGCGATCATGATCGCGGCGTACGAGGTCTCCCGGTACGTAACCGCCTCGCCCGGCTCGCGCGAGATGGGCGAGGTGCTCTGGTGCCTGCTCACCCCGGAAGGTGACTCGCTCGCGATCTCCCCGGGATTCTTCAGTCACGGGCCTGCGTCCGGCCGGATCTGCATGAGGTTCATGGCCGACCACGGTTACGACGCGAATCCTGGGATCAAGGACGGGGACGTCTTCGTCACGGACGACGGCGACGCCGCCGGCGCCCCGCACCCCGGTGATACCTACACCTATGTTCCGATCGTGGTCGGCGACACCCTGGTCGCCTGGGCGATGGGCATCAACCACATCGTCGAGACCGGTGCGGCCCTTGCCGGCTCATGGCCGACGTACAACGCCGACACGTTCGCCGACGGCTTCGTCGTCCCCCCGATCAAGACCGGCGAGAACCTCGTCCAGTACACGTGGTGGGAGCAGATGTGGCTCCGCCGCACCCGCACGGGTGTCCTCAACAACCTCGACGACAAGATGCGGCTCTCCGGCTGCGCGATGGTGCACGACGAGATCCACAAGCTGATCGCCGAGTTCGGAATGGACTACTACATGCGCGCGATCCGTGAGGTGATCGAGGAGACGCACATCGCCGTCCGGGACAATGTCCGGACCACCTCGATCCCGGGCCGTTACGACACGGCCGGCTTCCGGGTCGTCAAGTACGCCGGCCTGATGCCGCTCTACGAGCACGCCGACAAGGATCAGTTGATCCACATCCGGCAGCGGCTCTCCATCGACGGCGAGGGCACGGTCTTCGCGAACATGGACGGCACCTCCCAGTGGGACTACCACGCCTTCAACGGGTATCCCGGCGGCGCAGACGTCGCCTTCTACATGGCGATGATCAACTGCTTCGGCTACAACACGAAGCCGACCTCGGGCGTCGTGCTCGCCTGCTACTCGCGGTATCCCGTCGGCTCGGTCTACAACCCCGGGAACATCACCGCCAGCTTCGCGAACATCTGGGCGCACTCGAACGTGCTCAACACGCTCGGGTTCACCTCGATCCTGCGCTCGTTCTACTCGCGCGGCTTCGTCGAGGAAGCCCTGATGGTCGAGGCCGACTGGGAGGGGATCCAGGGCGAGGGCAACCTGCCGGACGGCAGCCTCTACGGGATGGTCGACTTCACCGGCGTCGGCGGCCACGCGCAGGGCGCGTACAGCTTCCGCGACGGGCAGCCTCTCCTTTTCGCTCAGTGGACACAGCTGCCGAACATCGGCAACGCGGAGGAGTGGGAGAACCTGATGCCCGGCTCCGTCTACATCGGCCGGGACATCATCCCGGGCTTCTGCGGCAACGGGAAATACCGCGGCGGCGTCGGCCAGGGCTCCCTGATGTGGGTCCTGGACCAGGGTCGGCTGACGATGAGCCGCGCCGGCTCGGGCACCGCGTACACGACGTTCACCGCGCAGGGGATGAGCGGCGCCTACCCTGCTCCGAACTCGGCGCAGGTGTCGGCGCGCGGCACGAACTCGCTCGAGCTCGTCGAGAAGGGCATCGCGCTCCCGCGGAACGGCCTGGAGATGGTGAAGATGGTCAAGGACGGCGTGCTCGAGGTCGACCGGCTCGAGACATGGCGATTCGATATGCCGCCGCTCGAGTTCGGCCACGGGGACATCCTCGCCACGCACAGCGGCGCGTCGGGCGGCTGGGGTGACCCGCTCGAGCGCGACCCGGAGGCGATGCTCACCGACGTGAGCCAGGGCTGGATCGATCCCGAGGTTGCCCACACCTGCTACGGCGTGGTCGTCCGGCAGGACGGCGAGACGTGGGTGCTCGACGGGCCGGGAACGGAGGCGGCGCGCAGGGAGATCCGCCGCCGGCGCCTCGAGGAGACGATGAGCCCGGAGGAGTTCTGGCGGGACGAGCGCGAGCTGCACCTGAGTGGTGGATTGATAGATCCGCTCAAGTACATGTACTCGCGCACCGTCTCGGAGACCGACGACTTCGAAGCAGAGCTGCGGGAGTTCTTCCGGCTCGGCGACGCAGAGTGCTGGTAGGGGAGGACGGGGCCGTGAGCGAAGTCAACGTCACGAAGGAGATGCTGGCCGACCTGATGGACGGTCGGCTCGAAGACGATTACGTCCAGCGGCTGCAGCGGATGCGACGCAAGGACAAGGACCGTTTCTGGACGTACGTCGAGGTGCTGCAGGACCGCGTCCCCTGGGACAACAAGATCCTGCTTCGACTGACCGACCACCTCTACATCGTCCGCACCCAGGGTGACACAGGCCGAATCGTGAAGTGCGACTGCGGGCACGAGTACGGCGACTACCGGGTCAACTGGAAGCTCGGGTGCCGTGTCCGCGTGCGGCGCACTGCCGCCGAGTTCGAGGAGGTCTACAGCCCGGCGTACGTGATCCCCGAGCCCGAGTGGATGGAGATCCGGGAGTACTACTGCCCCGGGTGCGTCGCACAGCTGGCGGTCGAGGTGACACCGCCCGGCTACCCGCCGCTTTTCGACATGCTGCCCGACCTGGACACGCTGTACCGCGACATCCTGGAAAGGCCTCTCGATGACGAGAGCCCGGACTGGTTCAGGGATCGATCCAGCGAGGCGACCGCGGCGTGGCAGACGGGAGGCTCCGATGCCTGACACCGCGGACCAGTTCATCGTCGCGATCGACGCCGGCGGCACGATGACCGACTGCATTCTCTTCCGGGAGGACGGGACGTTCCATGTCGGCAAGGCACTGACGAACCGTGAGAACGAGACCCAGAGCTACATGGAGTCGGTCGTCGACGCGGCCGGCTACCTCGGGCTGACATCGGCCGACGTCCACGAGCGGACGAGCGTCTGCATCTACACGGGCACCGCGATCCTGAACACGATCCTCACCCTCAGCGGCGCCAGGGTCGGCCTGATCGTCACCCGCGGCTGGGACAACATCATGATCACGGAGGGCGCCCTCACGTGGCTCGGCGAGCCTCAGGAGCACATCCTCCACCAGCAGCTGCGCCGCCACACGGCGCCACTCGTCCAGCCCGGGATGGTGATCGGCGTCAGCGAGCGGATCGTCGGCGGATCGCTCTACGGAGGTCGCACACTCACGGCGGGCGATGTCCTCATCCCGCTGAACCAGAACGAGGTCAAGGCCGCCGCGGAGAAGCTGGTCGAGCGCGGAGCCGACGTGATCGGGATCCTCTTCCTCAATTCGTTCGTCAACGCGTCCCACGAGCTGCAGGCGAAGTCGATCGTCGAGGAGGTCGTGCGCGCGAAGGACGCGGACGTTCGAGTGATCACCTCGCACCAGGTCGCGCCCGTGATGAGGGAGCACAACCGCACGAAGAGCCTCGTGTTCCAGGCCTACGCGGCGGAGAAGGCGAGCGCCGTGCTCAAGGGCGTCGAGGATGCCGCGCACGCGGACGGGTACGACGGTCGGCTGCTCACTCTGCTCTCCTACGGCGGCGCGGTCGACCGGGAGTACCCGCGGCTGTACGAGACCGTGATCTCGGGGCCGATCGGCGGTCTGACCGGCGCACAGGTGCTGGCGAAGACACTCGGTCTCGACAACGTCGTCACGGCGGACCTCGGCGGCACGAGCTTCGACGTCGGCGTGCTCGTCGACCAGATGATCCAGGTGCGGAAGACGGCCGACTTCGCCCGCCACCGGCTCGCCACCGCGATGGTCGCGATCGACTCGATCGGCTCCGGTGCCGGTTCCGTGGCCAGGGTGGACGAGTACGGGCGTATTCACCTCGGGCCGGAGAGCGCAGGCCAGCAGATCGGCGTGTGCTACGAGTACCCCGAGCTGACGGTCACCGATATCAACGTCGCCCTCGGCTACGTGGACCCGGACTACTTCCTGGGCGGCAAGATCAAGCTCGACCGCGACAAGGCACTGGCCGAGCTCGAGGAGCGGGTGGCCAAGCCGCTCGGCCTCGACGTCTACGCCGCTGGTGAGGGCGTCCTCGAGGTGGGACACACGCAGATGCGCGACCTCCTGCGGATGATGCTGCTCTCCAAGGGTTACAACCCCGCCGACTTCTCCGTCCTCTGCTACGGCGGCGCTGGGCCGGTGCACATGCGCGGCTTCACCGAAGGCATCGGGCTCGCCGGCGTCATGACGGTCCCGTGGGCGGCCGGGTTCTCGGCCTACGGGGCAGGCTGCGCCGAGTACTACCACCGCTACGAGAAGAGCCAGACGGCCATGTTCCCGACCGGCATGAGCGACGAGGACAAGCTCGCACAGGGGCGCGGCGTGGACGCGGCGTGGCGCGAGCTCGAGCAGCGCGGGATCGCCGAGCTCGAGGCCGGGGGCGCAGACACCTCGCAGGTGATCTTCCGCTACGGCGTCTACGCCCGCTACATGGGTCAGCTCGAGAGCTTCGACACACCGGTGAACTTCTCCACGGTGGAGACGGCGGCCGACGCCGACAAGCTCGTCGAAGCGTTCGAGAAGGTGTACACGGAGATCTACCCGGTCGGGGCGCGGTTTCCGGAGGGCGGATACGCCGTCACCGACGTCTACCTGCACGCGGTCGTCCCCAAGCCGATGCCGACCCTTCAGGAGCATGCGCTCGCAGCCGAGAAGCCCGGCGACTCCGCCTATGTGGGGACCCGCGAGGTCTTCCACGAGGGCGAGTGGCGGACCTTCGACATCTGGCAGATGGAGGAGCTGACGGCGGGGAACATCATCCGGGGCCCGAGCATCATCCGCGACCCGATGACGACCGTCGTCATCCCGCCGAGCTACGAGATCGCGTTCGACAAGTACCTGATCATGCATTACCGGGAGGCGTCGGGCTAGGAGCCCGGGGCCTCCCGCAGCACGCTCAGAACGCTCTCGACGGCCGCCAGCTGCCGAACACGCCGAGCAACCGTGCGACGATCTCGCCGACGGTCGCGTACGCCTTGACCGCCTCGACGCACGCCGGGACGACATTCTCGCCGGAACGGGCGGCACCCTCGACCAGGTCGAGGCATCGCTCGACCTCGTCGGGCGACCGGCTTGCGCGCACGGCCGCGAGGCTCTCGCGCTGGTGCTGCTCGCCCGCCGGGTCGCTGCGGAACACCTCGATCGGGGCCGACGGGCTCGCAAAGCGGTTCACGCCGATCACGGTTCTCTCGCCCGATTCCACTGCCTGCGCCTGACGGTAGGCGGCTCCGGCTAGCTCGTCCTGGAACCAGCCCGACTCGATGCAGGCGAGCGCGCCGCCGCGCGAGTCGATCTCGGCCATCAGCGCGGCGATCTCCGACTCGAGCTCGGCGGTCAGCTCCTCGACCGCGTGCGAGCCCCCCAGCGGGTCGACGGTCTCGGTCAGTCCGGTCTCGAACGCGACGATCTGCTGGGTGCGGAGCGCGAGGGTGGCCGCGGCCTCGGTCGGCACCCCAACCGCCTCGTCGTACGCGCACACGTGCATCGTCTGGACACCCGCAAGGGCCGCCGCGGTCGCCTCGACGGTCGTCCGTACGACGTTGTTCAGCGGCTGCTGCGCAGTCAGCGACGAACCGGCGGTGAAGACGAAAATGCGCAGCTGCTCGCTCCGCGGGTCGCGGGCGGCATACCGGTCGCGGATCAGCTTCGCCCACACGCGCCGCGCCGCCCTGAACTTCGCCACCTCGTTCAGGATCTCGATGTTCGACGACAGGAAGGTGAAGAGGGTCGGCGCGACCGCGTCGATCGAGACGCCGCGGGCAACGGCGGCATCGAGGTAAGCGATCGCGTTTGCGAACGTGAACGCGATCTCCTGGGCGGCGTCCGAGCCCGCTTCGCGGATGTGGTACCCGGAGATCGCCAGCGGCACCCAGCTGGGCACGTGCTGCGCGACGTACTCGAGTACGTCCACCGACAGTCGGAGCGACGGCTCGGCCGGGAAGATCTGCGTCCCCCTGGCCACGTACTCCTTGAGCACGTCGTTCTGGATGAACATGCCAAAGGTGTTGGGATCGAGGCCCCGCTGCTCCGCGAGCGCGACGAACATCGCCGCCCACACGTAGCCGATCGAGTTCGCGGTCGTGCGCACCTGGCTGATGCGCTCGAGCGGAATCCCCTCCATCAGGATCTCGATGTCGGCCAGGCTGTCGATCGCGACGCCGACCTTTCCGACCTCTCCAGCCGCGCGGGGATCGTCCGAGTCGATCCCCATCTGCGTCGGGAGGTCGAGCGCGACGGAGAAGCCGGTCACACCCGCGTCGAGCAGAGCCCGGAAGCGGCCGTTCGTCTCTGCCGCCGTCCCGAAGCCGGCGTACTGCCCCATTATCCAGGGCGCGGGGACGGCGCTGATCCCGCGTGTGTACGGGAACTCCCCCGGATGCTCGCCGCCCTGGGGGGCGTAGTCGGGGCGCAGAGCCGTCGCTACCCCCCTACTCGGACCACGAACGCCTCGGCCTCGCCGATGCCGCCGCAGATTGTGGCGAGCCCGTGATAGGCGTGACCGTCCCCGGCCGCATGGCGACGTCGGAGCTCATAGATCATCGTCATGATCAGGCGCGCGCCGGTGGCGCCGGTCGGGTGCCCGATCGCGATCGAGCCGCCGTTCACGTTCGTCTTCGCTCTGATCGCCTCGGCCTTCGCCTCGTCGCGGCCGGCCATCACCAGGGTGGCGACGAGCGGCACGGCGGCAAACGCCTCGTTGATCTCGACCACGTCGATGTCGTCGATCGTCAGCCCCGTCTTCTCGAGCACGAGCCGCGCCGACTCGGCGGGGATCGAGGCGATCCGGTCGGGGTGGCCCGACGCCATCGCCGACGCGACCAGCGTGGCGAGCGGCTGAATGCCCCGGCTCTCGGCCTCCCCCTCGGCCATCAGCACCATCGCCGACGCGCCGGTGTTCAGGCCGGGAGCATTCCCGGCCGTGACCGTAGGGCTGCCGTACACCGTGGGCAGCGTGGCCAGCTTCTCGATCGTCGTGTCGGGCCGAGCGGACTCGTCCTCCGAGAACAGGATCGGGTCGCCTTTCCTCTGGGGCACCGGAATCGGGAAGATCTCCTCGGCAAACTTGCCCGCGTCGCGCGCGGCCAGATAGTTCATGTGGCTGCGCACGGCCCACGCGTCCTGCTGCTCGCGGGTGATCCCGTACTCGACCGCCTCCTCGCCCGCTTGCACCGCCCGCGGCTTGCCGGTCATCGGGCAGGCGATCACGAGCTGGTCCTTGAGCGTGACGTCGCCGAGAGTGTGCCCCCAGCGCTGCGCGGTCAGGAAGTAAGGGACGCGACTCATGTTCTCGGTGCCGCCTGAGACGGCGATCCGCGCCTCCCCCAGACGGATCGAGCGCGAGGCCATCGAGGTCGCCGCCATCGACGAGCAGCAGGCGCGGTCGACCGTGTAGGCGACGCGGTTCGGCGGGATCCCGGCCTCGATCAGCACCTGCCGCGCGATCGAGCGGTCGGCGCCTGGGAGGTTCACGCCGGTAGCGACCTCCTCGACGTCGGCCGGGTCGATCCCAGCGCGGCGAATCGCCTCCGCGACGACCTGCCCGCCCAGCTCGGGAAGGCTGAAATCCCGCAGGGTGCCGCCGAACTTCCCGAACGGGCTCCGGACAGCGCTGACAACGGCGACGTCGGTCGGCTTCGTCAATCTAGACAACTCCTTCTTCGTAGAGTGCGGTCACCTTTTCCTCCGAGTAGCCGAGCCGCTCCCGCAGGATCTCGGCGGTGTGTTCGCCGAGGAGCGGCGCGGCCCGCACCAGCGGCTCGGGGTCGGCGGAGAGCTTGAAGGGCGGGCCGACGAGCCGTGCCGACCCGAGCACGGGATCCGGAACGTCGATCAGCGTGTGCCGAGCCTCGACGTGGGAGCACTCGTAGATCTCCTTTGCGTTCTGCACCGGACCGACCGGGAGTCCAGCGGCGAGCAATGTCTCCGCGGCCTCGGCCTTCGTCCTGTCTTTGAACCACTCGGCGATGATCTCGCCGAGCGGGCCGGACATGCCCCGCGCGCGCTCCGGCCCCGACGTCGCCCCTTCCTGGCCGACGAGTTCCGGCTTTCCGATCGCCTCGCAGAAGCGGCCCCAATCGCGCTCGGTCGCGACGATCAGCGCCACCCAGCCGTCGCTGCACTCGAACGGCCCCCACGGCGCCATGTAGAGCTCCCGGCCCCGCTCGAGCGTCGCGCCGGTGAGCGAGTAGGCGGTCAGCGAGCGCTCGGCGAGACCGATGATCGTGTCGTACATCGACACGTCGATGTACTGACCCCGGCCGGTCGCGGCGCGTTGGAAGAGCGCGAGCATGACGGCGTAGGCGGCATTCATGCCCGAGACGATGTCGCCCAGGGCGACTCCCAGCCAGGTCGGCGGCCCACCCGCCTGCCCGCACGTCTGCATCAGCCCGCCCATCGCCTGCGCGACGATGTCGTAGGCGGGGCGCTTGCTGAACGGCCCGAGATACCCCTCCATACTCCCGAAGCCCGTGATGCTCGCGTAGACCAGGCCGGCGTTGTCCTTTGACAGGTCGGCGTAGCCGAGGCCCATCTCGTCGAGGAGGCCGGGCCGGAAGTTCTCGATCAGGACGTCGGACCCGCGGGCCAGGTCGCGGAAGATCTCGCGCCCCGCGTCGCTTTTCAGGTTGAGGGTGAGGCTCCGCTTGTTGCGGTTGAACCGCAGGAAGTAGCCGCTCTGGGTCTCGCCCTCCTCGTTCTTCACCATCGGCGCGCCGCCGCGGGCGGTGTCGCCGGAGCCGGGTTGCTCGACCTTCGTCACGTCGGCGCCCTGGTCGGCGAGCATCATCGTGCAATACGGACCGGCGACCTGGAGCTCGAAGCTCAAGACTCTGATCCCATCGAGTGGCTTGGCCATCTCTCCCTTCCGGAGGCTCACGAGCGCCGGCGGGATCCACGGCCTGACGAGCGGATCACCGCGACCATAGGATACGCGGTCCCGATCGGGCAGCCGGCGCCTCGTCCGGCGGATCAAGCACGGCGCATCCCGTTCATCGGGAGCCCGACTAGCCGTTAAGCAGTCCTCCGTCCACAACAAGCGTGTGACCCGTGACATAGTCGGAGGCGGCCGATGCCAGGTACACGACCGCGCCCTTGAGGTCGTCCGGGCCACCGAAGCGGCCCAGCGGGACGCGACCGAGGAGCGAGGTGCTGGACTGCTCGAGCACCTCGGCTGTCAGATCGGAAGGAAACCACCCGGGCGCGATCGCGTTCACGCGGATTCCGTATCGTGCCCACCTGGCAGCGAGGTCGACCGTGAGCGCAACCAGAGCGCCCTTGCTCGCGTTGTACGGGATGGCGTCCATCACCTCGGGAACCGCGCCCCGGAACGCAGCAATCGACGCAACGTTCACGATCGCTCCTCCCTCGCCCTGCTCGATCAGCACGCGCCCGACCGCCTGCGCGAACTGAAACGCTCCCGTGAGATTGACGTCGATCACCTTCTGCCAGCCCTCGAGCGGCACGTTCTCAGGCGAGGCGCCCCACGATGTCCCTGCGTTGTTGACGAGGACGTCCACCCGGCCGAGCATGTCGACCGCTCGTCGCACCGCCTCGTCGATCTCTGCCTCCTCCCGGACGTCGCAGCGGAGCCCGATCGCACGGACCCCCAGCTCGATCCGCAGCTCTTCGGCCGCCTGCTCGCAGCGCTCCCCCTTGCGGGCACAGAGGACGACGTCAGCGCCGGCCTCGGCGAGCCCTTGCGCCATCTGGCGGCCGATGCCGGTACCGCCGCCGGTCACGACTGCGACTTTCCCCGCCAGACTAAAGAGCTCGCTCGGCTTCACCGGATCAACCCCTCCACTGGAGTAGCGTCCCACACATGCTCGGCGTCAATCAGCCGTCTCAGGCGATCGAGTTCATCATCGCTCACCTCGTCTCCGGGCTCGCCGAGGAGCGCTCGGCGAGACGGCGCATCTCCCCGTCGATGTCGACGCTCATGACGTCGACTGGTGCGACCAACTCGCCTTCGGGGCTCTCGAAACGATGGCAAACGGACCTCGTCATGCGTTTCATGCCTCTGAGCAGCGCCGTTTTGAGCTCGTCATCGCTTGCCGTGGCGAGATCGCAGAGGAAGACCTTCTGCTCCCCGATCATTACCTTATGCACGACCTGAGCGGTCACCGCGAGCGACTTGAGATCGCGACCGGGGAACTCATAAACGTCGATCGTGTGATCCACGAATCGGAGCGCCAGACCCTTTGCCTCGATCGGTGGACGCCACGGCGACAGCCACGTTGTCCCCGGCGCCGCCGGTACATGCAAGTTCGATGAGACCGCACGGGGCGCTTGCTGCGTCGGCGGCGTTGCGCAGGACAGCTAAGGTCGCGCCGCTGCCCTGGCCGAGAGGATCGGCGAAGTCGCGCAGGCCGTCGCTCGCGACGATCACTGCGTCGCCGTCTTCTATCTCTGCAACTCCCGTCTCGAGACTGCTTCCGACGTCAGCACGTGTCATTGGCCAGCCGAGGAAATACGAGTGCCGTGGGCTCAGTGCCTCGGATTCCTTCCTTTGTGCAGAGGAAGATGTCGCAGTCGCCCATCGATGCCCAGTGGAGGGTCTTCGAGTCAAGGGCGGCGACCGAGAGGGCAGTCCTGCTCTCCGGATTTCGCCGGTTGGGTGGCGGCACGTACGGCTTGATGTGCCTCAAAGAAGAAGTCGGAGAGCCTTCGCTGGTCGGCGTGAACGTCTCAGTGCTACAGACCCAACCGACTGCGGGCCTCGCTGGACTCGAGACCGTTGTGCCCGGCGGCGACTGCCAGGATCGTCCGTGGATCGTCGTGGGCGCAGGCGACGATGTCCTCGTTCGGATCGGTGTGGGGGTAGGTCTTGGGATACCGGCCGCGCTGAGCAATCGCCAAGTTCGGCGTGACCGCCTCGACGGCGATCTGATCTTGGTCGCGAGCGAAGCCAGCGTTCCGATTCGACTCGGCATCGCCGACAAGGGTGGGTCGGAGGGAACTGATCCTCCGACCCTTGCTCAGGGAGGAGTCACCGGCTTGCCTCGATCTCCCGATACAACGCAAGGCCAACGCCTCTTCAGGCACAGCCGTACCCGCGTTGACTGTGCAGGAGACTCCGTTCTGGATGATGCGGGGCTCTCGGGGTGGGCTGGCAGCGATGCTGTCACCGCCACCACGGCGGCTACACGTAAGGATTCCGTGCGGTATGCCGACTTCCGCGACGAGTTGTCGCCTCACATGTTGAGGGAGGACGTCCCTCCGGTGCCGGCGGCGTGCGGTCCGCCGGCACCGCGATTACTCCCTAGCGCACGCGCGACGTGAACTAGCCTCCGGCTTGAGGTCGGCGCCGACCTCGGAGACGAGGTTATGTCGGAAGCGCTTCTCATTCGAGGGATCTGCCGATCGAGAAATGTGCCGATCGAGTCTTGCAGGCACACCCGGCGCATGCTCATTCGCGGTCTCATCCTCTTGCTCGTTCTGACGATCGCCCTCTTTGCCGCTGTCCGGGCGGTTACAAGAAGTGGTGAGTCACCAGCCCGCTGCGACACCTCCAGCCAAGTCTGCGTTGAAACGACCCAGGTGCATCAGGGCGGCTGATCCGACGAGCACAGCCAGGGCCTGATAATCCGGAGCGCGGCCTGGCGCTCTGCAACTGGCACCGAGGCGTCTCTTGTCGCTCGACAAGGCCGGCGCGGACCGAATCCCAGCACTCAAACGAACTCGATCGGCTGTTCACGGAAACGACCGGCAGGCAGCCCTAGAGCCCCGCCGGAGCCTCCTGGGGGCAGACCAGGAGGTAGCCCTCGGAGACACGACCAGGAGGCCGCTTCTGGCGGATGACCAGGAGGTTCCACCTCGTTGGGTCAGGTGCGTCGCCGCGCGGGTACCGTCGCTATCCCTCAAGTGAGGGACGGAGCACGCCGATGCTGCTGAGATGACGAGGGTACTGACAAAGGGGTCGAACTTTCCGGGCATCTGGGTCTGGGTGTTGCCGGTTGTCGCGGCGACGATAATGCTGACTTTGACGTCTCCGCCGGCGACAGCTGCCGGAGGTGAGCGGTACCGAGTCCGTGCCGGGGACACCCTGACTGCGCTCGCGGCCCGCCATCGGACGACGGTCGACACCCTTGCCCGCCTCAACAAGCTCGATCCCATGGGCGTCTTGCCGATCGGCGTCGTCCTCACCCTTCCCGAGCGGCGCGCGCCCCAACGCCTCGAGCACTACATCGTTCGCTACGGCGACACGCTCAGCCAGATCGCCTCCCTCCATGGCACCGATGTCGAGCACATCGCCCGGATCAACCACCTCGACCCGGAGGGCGTGCTCCTGAAGGGCCAACGGCTTCTCCTTCCGGAAGGGCCGCGCAGGCAGGCGATTCGGGCGTCGATCCGACGGTGGGCCGACCACTACCGGATCCCGCGCCCGCTCGCGCTCGCCCTCGCCTGGCAGGAGTCGGGCCATCAGGCAGACGTGGTCTCGAAGGCCGGAGCGATCGGCGTAATGCAGGTCATGCCCGACACTTGGGCATACGTCCAACAGGTTCTCGTCGGCAGACCGATTCCTCACACCGCTGACGGCAACGTCCGCGTGGGACTCGCCTATCTCCGCCACCTGCTGAATCTGTTCGGCAACACGCAGCGCGCGCTCGCCGCGTATCTGCAGGGTGACGAGTCGGTCCGGACCGACGGCATCCATCGCTCCACTCGGCGCTACATCGCCAACATCCTTGCGATCGCCGGCCGGATCGGCGATCCGTCGGCATGAGGGCCCGCGCATCGGCGGATGATCTCCGCAGAATTTGCTGATGCTCCGCGAGCGCTGCGCCGCAACGATCTCGCAGAAGCCTGAGGAGCTGCGTCGACCCTTCGATGTCTGTGAACAAGAAGGTGACGGTCCCGACCGGCAGCTCCAGTGCAACGCCCAGGAGGGTGCCGCCGCCATGCGGTCTCCTCCAAGGGGTCGATTGGAGTCGCGGTTCAACAACTCCTCGGGCGTGGCTGGTCACGCTGAGAGATACGTCCAACCTGATGCGAGGACGAGATCGACGCCTGGTCGGGAGAGCAGGGGAAGAGGACGCCGTCGGCATCTGTGTCAGGATCGAGCCCTTGCCGGGAGGAAGCGGAGGAGACGCAGTGAGCAAGGTCGTTCGCGTTCATCAGCTGGGTGGGCCGGAAGAGCTGCAGATCGCGGCCCTGCTCGGCCGGAAGCCGGCAATCGTCGAGGTCCCGGTGCTGACGCCGTACCTCTCCTCGCTCTGGCTCAACCTCGTCACGCCGGTGAGCGCGTCGGTCGCGCGGCCGCTCGTCGAAGGACTGCGCAATCCGATGATCGCGCGCGAGGAGCGGATCAGGAAGCTGCTGCCGCTCGGCCTCACGCCGTTCGACGAGTCGGCGCGGCGGGCGCTCGCGTGAGCAGCGCGGGCACCTCGCCGGCCCGGTAGTCGAAGATCCCCTCGACCCAGCCGCGCACAAGCAGCCGCCACACGAGCGCGCCGATCGGGCCAAGGAAAAGCCGGTAGCGGACGTGGTCGTAGATCTCGGTGCCGCTCTCGACCGGCGCCAGGCGGTGCGCGTGCTCCCAGAGCAGGAACGGGCCGCGACGCTGCACGTCGACGAAGCCGCGCGGCGGGTTCCAGGCGACGATTTCGGTGCGCCACCGAATCGGGGTCCCGAAGAGGCTGAGGCGGTAGCGGAGCCGGGCGCCGACTGCGAGTTCGTCCGGCGCCTCGACGATCCGGAAGCGGAGCCAGGGCGGCGTGATCCGCTCGAGGTTGCGGGCGTCGGCGAAGAACGCGAACGCCTGCTCGAGCGGGACGGGGACGACCTGCGTCCGCTCGAGCGAGTACTCCGTCACGCGGCGGCCGCGCGCTGATCCTTCGCCCAGGCGGCCGGCAGACTGCGGCAGTGGGCAACGAAGTGCTCGTGCGACCGTCCTCAACATCGCCATGTACCAGCGTACGGAAGCGGCTTCTCCGGGACTGGGAGCGCACTCCGGCTGCGGGTCGAGTCGGCGGGGCCGCGACAGCCGCAGGGCACCACCCGGCAGGGTGGGCCCGCGCCGCGCGGGGTCCCGGCGTTCGCGCCGGTGCCTCTCCTCACTTGTATTGGCAACGGGTCGTGGCCCTCCACGGCCCGCTAGCGGCCACAGCCCCGCCTGGCGCGATTTCTGTCGTATCCCTCTTCCCGCGATAGTCGTGATCAGCTCTCGATCGGCTCCGCGCCGATCCGCCGTGACTCGAAACTGCTCAACCTTGCCTCTGGCGCTGGTTCTGGGACGATGCCCGACGAAGCCTGCGCCGTGCAATCCCGATTTAGGCCGATCAGGTAGCTAGCCGAAGCTGCTCGACGTTGTGCCTCGCGTCCTCCGAGCTCGGGCAGCGAAAGGTGGTCACCGGACGACCCCAAGTTGCATGGCCCAGAGGGCGGCGGCGGCTCGTGTCGACACGCCGATCTTTCCGTAGATGTGCTGGATGTGATGGTCGGCGGTCTTTGGAGAGATGACGAGCCGATCAGCGATCTCGCGTGTTGTTAGCCCGCGGGCGGCGAGTCGCAGCACCTCGACTTCGCGTCGGGTGAGCCCTCCGGGGTTCTTCGGCCGTTTGCCCGAGAGTGCGCGCGGCTCGCCGTGCCCCGCGGCGACGAGCACCGCTCGGCTCGCGCGTGGCTCGAGCACGCCGTCTGATTCGAGCCGGCGCAGCTCGGCGGCAGCGTCGGCGGGCGAGAACGCCGGGCGGTCTGCTCGGTCGGTGGTCATCCCCACGTAGATCTCCGTCGCCGCCAGGACGCACGCGCCGAAATCGCCGGCGCCGGCCCGCACCCGCTTGTGGTAGCCGGACGCGTCGCACTTTTCGTGGTGGGCCGAGGCTGCCGGGTTCAGGACGGCGAGAGCCGGCGAGCGGCGCAGCATCTGCTCGGTCAGCATGGGGTGAAGCTCGACGCGGTCGAACTCGGTGCGTGTCAGCGGGCCTGGTTTGTCCCAGATCGAGTTCGGCACCGCCGTGGTGCCGAAGTCGTGGACGAGGGCGGCTCGGCGCAGCGTGGTGATCTCCTCCTCCGTCGAGCCGAGCACGCGGGCCGCGTCGGCGGCGAGCTGCGCGCAGCGGCGACTGTGCTCGCCCATGTAGGGCGACTTGAGGTCGATGAAGTCGGCAGCGACGGTCAGGGCGTCGTCGAGTTCCCGGCCGGCCAGCAGGCGATGGGGCTCCGGCTCGAGGGCCAGGACGGCATCCCACGGCTCGGTCGTCCCGAGGCATTCGAGCCACTCCCGCCCGTGCTCGGTAAAGAGGTCGGCGAGAGCAGGGTCGTAGGTGCTGTCACGACGGGCTCGGGCGGCGTCGAGGGCCTGGTCCGGAGACAGCAGACGAGCGATCGCTTCCATGTCGTGACTCACGTGCACCACTCGCATCGCGAGCGGGATCGTCTCGCCAGCTACGTGGTTGGGAAAGCCCTTGCCGTTCCAGCGCTCGAACGTGAACGCCAGCGCCTCGCGAACACCAGGCTCCAGGTGGAGGCGCTGGACGAGCATGTCGCCAACCTCGCAGCCGGACGCGAAGTTGTGCACCGCCCACTCGTGCCCCGTCTCCTGGAGCAGCCGGACGATCTCGTCGCGCTCCTCCTCGGGGCGCCAGGCCGTTGCAAAAGCGACCACATCACGCATCACCTCGGCCGGATTCCCGGCGTCGTGGACCAGGGTCTGGGCACGGATCGCGATCTCGTCGCCAAATAGCGTGGCGACCTCGTGGGCGTGGCCGGTGCAGCCGATGTAGCGGAGAAGCGCCACCCAGTAGGCGTCCGCGCGAACTTCGTCTTCGAATCCGGCGGCCTCGCACATCCACGTCGCGAGCAGGCACGACCGCAGCTGCGACTCGAGCGGCTGACCGAACGCGTTGTCCTGCGCGAGGGCCAGCGTGGCGACGAATTCACCGAGGCGAAGGGGCGCGTCAGAAATGGGGAGTCCTCCCGATGTATCGCCCGGCGCGACCGAGCACGCTACTGACGACCGACACCTTCAAGGGAGGACATCATGACGGGATCAGCAAAACCGGGCGGGACTCCGATCAAGGTCGGAGTAATCGCCGACCAGACGGGCCCGCTCTCGGTGATGGGGCTCGCCAACGCCAATGTGGCCCGGATGGTCATCGGCGACCTCAACGCCAAGGGTGGCGTGCTCGGCAGGCGCCTCGAGCTCTGTCTCGAGGACGGTGCCACCGACGACGACGTGGCGGCCGCCAAGGCGGCCAAGCTGGTCGAGCAGGATCAGGTCGACGTCGTCTTCGGCGGCATCTACAGCTCCACGCGACAGGCGATCAAGGGTCCGGTCGTGGCGGACGGAAAGACGCTGTACATCTACCCGGAGCAGTACGAGGGGCAGGAGTCCGATCCGCTCATTTTCTGCACCGGCCCGGTGCCGGCGCAGCAGGTCGACCCGCTGATCCCGTGGCTGATGCGGGAGACGGGGGCGAGGAGGTTCTACCTGCCGTCCGCCGACTACATCTGGCCGCGCGTATTGAACGCGCGCGTCCGGGAGGTGGTCACCGCGGGCGGCGGGGAGATCGTCGGCGAGGAGTATTTCCCGCTCGACCACGCCGACTACCGTGCGACCGTCGGGAGGATCGCGTCGAGCGGCGCGGACGTCGTGTTCAACACGACCGTGCCACCCGGGGTCGGGCCGTTCCTCGAGCAGCTGCACGAGTCCGGGTTCCCGAGCCGCGGCGGGCGGCTGGTCTGCACGTACTTCGAGGAGAACGTCGTGAAGATGCTGCCGGCCGCCCACATCGAGGGGCTGTTCGGCTGCCTCGACTACTACCAGGCCGTCAGCGACTCGTTCAGCCAGAAGCTGCTCGCCCAGTACGACGCGCTCTACCCAGGCGGCGCGATGTTCACCGGCGGGAGCGCATGCTCCGGCCTGTACCGCGGCATCCGGCTCTGGGCGGCCGCCGTGGCGGAGGCGGGCTCGCTCGTGCAGGAGGACGTGATCGCGGCCCTGGATCATGCAGAGATCGCCGAGGGCCCGGGCGGACCCGCGTCGATGGTGCCGGGCCAGCACCACGTGCGCATGAACATGTACATCGCCCAGGTGCGAGGGGGCCGACTCGAGGTCGTCGAGAGCCTTGGGGCGATCGATCCGCAGGAGCGTCTCGTGGAGGCGCCGGTACTCACCGCTTGATAGCGGACAACATGCAACGAAAGGAGACGAGATGCTTCTCGCAACGACACAGGTAGAGGACTTCGACCGCTTCGTGGAGATCTTCTCGACGAAGGGCGCCGAGAAGCGCAGGCAGCACGGATCCAAGGGAGCGGCCATCTTCCGCGACCCATCCGAGGAAGACCGGGTCTGGGTGGTCTTCGACTGGGACGAGCAGGGCTGGCAGAACTTCGTAGCGGACCCGGAGGTCCCGCCGATCATCAAGGAAGCCGGACACAAGGGAAAGCCGGAGGCCGCGCAGTTCGCAGGCC
>JBLMYA010000005.1:0-5811 GCA_050258035.1 Verrucomicrobiota bacterium | reverse complement strand
GTGCGGGGCTGTCGTTCAGCCCGGGGATCCCGCTCGCGAAGCTCGTCGCCGTCGCCGTCGCCTGCTTCGGCACGGTGGCGATCTGCAACCACGCGACGAAGCCCGCGGCGTGCCCGGAGGGAACGCCGCTCACGGTCTCCTGCACGCAGCCGCAAGGCCTCCCGCTGGCTGCCCTGCTGATGCTCATCTTCCTCGTGGGCTTGACGTTCCTCGCCAAGCGGACGAGCTTCGGCCGCCACGTCTACGCGGTCGGAGGGAACGCGGAGGCGGCGCGGCGTGCCGGTATCAACGTCCCCCGGATCCGCATCCTCGTCTTCATGATCTCCGGGATCATGGCCGGCGTCGGCGGAGTCATCCTCGCCGCACGGCTCCAGTCGGTGAACCTGCAGCAAGGGGGCGGCACGCTGCTCCTCGACTCGATCTCGGCCGCCGTCATCGGCGGTGTCAGCCTGTTCGGTGGTCGCGGGGAGGTCCGTGGCGCGCTTCTCGGCTCGCTCGTCATCGCGACGATCGCGAACGGGCTGAACATCGGTGGGTACTCGACCGGCGCGATCTACATCGTCACGGGCGTCATCCTGCTGCTCGCCGTGACGCTCGACTCGGTCGTCCGGCGGCTGCAGGTACGGTCGGGCCGCTAGCCGCCGCGCGCTACCGGCGAGCGGTGCCTGCGAAGTACCGCTCGGCAAGTGCCCACGCGTCCCTGCCGATCCGGGAGCCGACCCGTGCGCCTGCGGTGACGTCGGCTCTCGTCTCGGTTCCCGCGTAGAGGCTCGCGAGCCCGGCCTCGGCAGCCGCGCGGTCGTACGTCGTCCAGGGCAGCCTCGCCCCGGCAGGGACGCGTCGGCTCCCCGCCTCCGCTCTGAGCACCGTCGCCGCCGCCCGGCCGAACGCGCTCTCGGCCGAGACCCAGCCGGGGTAGGGCGGAGTCGCCGTGCCAGCTCGGGGCAGCCAGCTCGTGCCGAGCACCCAGCCGCGGGCCGTTCGAATCGCGATGTCGCCGACGTGCCCGGCGAGAGCGGCGTGGCGCTGGCCCGGCGCGCTCGACTGCCTGGTAATCAGCTCGACGAGCCCCGGAACGAGCGGCAGTCCGTCTGCGCTGAACGACGCGGCGTGGCGGTCGCTGGACTGCCCCGCGAACGCCAGGGCCCGGATCATCGAGATCGGGCGAACCGCCTGGTAGGCGCGCTTGGCGCCCCAGGTCGCCACGGCGGCGTCGTGCAGCGCCCCGTTCAGCGCGAAGTACAGCTTCACGTCGGACGCGAGCCGGGCACGCCTGCCGAGCGATTGGTCTCTCGAGTCCGACACGGCATTCGCGATCGCGTTCCACCGGGCTGGCTCGGCCGTCGCCCAGCGTGTCATCGCTGTCGCGCCTCCGGGCAGTGCGCTCCAGCGAATGACGTCGATCGCGGCTTTCTTGTAGGTGGAAGACGACGGGAGCCCGAGCGGGGGAGAGCCGGGGTCGACGGGCAGCCCTTTCTTCGACGTCGGCAGGGCGAAGCCGCGGACGTGCCCCCACTGCGAGGCGACGAAGGTCTGGACTCTGGCCGGGATCGTGAGACCGTCCTGCGTGACGATTCGCCCGAGCGCGAGCGGCTGCCAGAACGTCCGGTCGTGCATCGTCGAGCCGGGCTGCGAGACGATGAGCGGCTCGTTGACGGGCACGTAGCTCGGGTCGAGGTAGTGCTGGTCTTCGAGCGAGCCGTCCCGGCGGCCGTACTCGATCGCGGCAGCCGCGATGCGGTTGCCCACGGCGGCGGGTGAGTCCCCGCTCGCGTCGGTGAATCCCGGCTCGTAGCACAGTCCCCGCATCGTCGCGGTGAGGCGCTCGAACGACCGCGCGAGGCCGGGCTCGAACGACGCTCGCCAGAGGAGCAGGCGATAGGCGGCGTAGCTGATCGCTGCGTCTCGTGCCGCGAGCGGCGCGTCGGCGCGGTGCTTCTCGGTGACGAAGTAGCCCGTGCCCGTGGGCTGGTACGCGGACCACGCGTCCCACATCGCCGCCGAGAGGTGGAACAGGTTCCGTGCCTGCAGCGCGGGGTTGTCCTTCCCGGGATCGATCTCGAGCGCGACCTCGTCCCAGACGCGTGCGACCGAGCGCTCCCGGGTCAGCGCGCTCGCGCATCCCGGGCGCACGAACTCGGTCGGGGCCGGAATCGCCCGGGTCGCTGCTCGTCGTGCCCTCGGCGGCACGACCGTGACGACGCGATCTGCGCCGACGTTCGAGAACCGCCTCTCGCCGCCGTCGGGGAACCGCACCACCAGCGACTTCACGGTCGTTGCCGCTCCGAGCCCGAAGTGCAGGCGCGGGTCCTCGGAGGAGAGGTAGCTGCTGCCGGCATGGCTCTCCTCCACGAGCGTCTTCCCGTCGGGCAGGACGACGGTGGCCACGGCTCCCGGCGCGAACGCAGACAGGCGCACCTCGAGCCAGTGGCCCCTCGCGCCGGTGTTCCGAAGGAGCACGAGCCTGTTCCCGATCGAGTTCACCACGACGTCGACCGTCCCGTTGTTGTCGTAGTCAGCCGCCGCGAGGCCTCGACCGTTCACGTGCGGTGCGCTGCGCAGCCCGGCGACACCGACGTTCGCGAATCGCTGGGGCTGCGTTCCGTGCTTCAGATCCGCGAACACCTGGATCGGCCCGGCGTCCCTGGCGAGGCTCGTCACCGGGATGGCGCCGTTCGCGAGCACCAGGTCGGGCGTGCCGTCGAGCGCGAGGTCCGCCCAGGTCGCCCCCCAGCCGGCCGAGCCCGAGGACGCGGAGCGGAAGGCCGGACGGCCGTTAGAGAACGCCTGCGCGCCCGGCGAGCGGCGGAGGACCGCATAGGGCTCCCGCCTCGAGTTCGTGACGAAGAGATCGAGCTTGCCGTCCCCGTTGTAGTCCCCCGAGGCGATCCCCATGCCGGCATACGGATCGGCGACCCCTTCGGCCGCACCGCGCTCCTCGAAGCGGAACCCGAGACCGGCCGGGTCTGCGGCGGCGCCCCCCGGCCACGCGACGTTCTCGTACAGCTGGTTCGGGTCCTCGTCGTTCGCCACGTAGAGGTCAGGCCGGCCGTCGCCGTTGTAGTCGGTGAACTGCGCGCCGAGGCCGTGGCGGAAGCTCGCGGCCTCGAGCCCCGCCTGCGCTCCGACCTCCCGGAACAGCGTGTGCCCGTTCTCGTCGCTCCCCTCGTTCAGGTACAGGAGGTCGCGTACGCCCTCGAAGTTGCCGGGAAACCCGCTGACCGCCGAAGCGACGGGGGCATTGAGGTCCGTGTAGCCGGCGACGAAGAGGTCGGGGCGCCCGTCGCCGTTGACGTCGGCGACCGCAGCGCCCGCGTGCCAGCCGAAGGTGTCGATCCCGGCAGCCTTCGACCCCTCGGTGAAGGTGCCGTCGCCGTTGTTCCAGAGCAGCTTGTCGTACGAGTCCGTGGTGACGAAGAGGTCGGTGTTCCCGTCGCCGTTGAAGTCCGCCGCAACGCAGCCCTCACCACGAACGGCGAGGTCGGCGCCCGACTTCCGCGAGACGTCGACGAACGATCCGCGCACGTTGTGGAAGAGCGCGGTTCGCGGCAGACCGCCCTGCTTCTGCCACCGGCGCGCGTCGGCATTCGAGTACGAGTTGACGACGAAGAGGTCGAGCCATCCGTCGTTGTCGTAGTCGAGCCAGCAGACGCCGCCACCCATCATCGCCGGGGGGTCGTTCCAGGCGCCGAAGCGGAACGCCCCGTTCCGGAAGTCGAGCCCGACCTGGGACGCGACGTCCTGGAGGCGCACGCCGGCGAGCGGGCCGGTCGCAGCGACCGTCGCCTGCGTGCCGGGCATCGGCGCCTCCGGAGCCGATCCTCCGGCGCTCACGATGACGTAGTGGCCCTGCTGCTCTGCGACCTCGATCGACTGCACGAAGGGCCTTGCCTTCAGCCGCCGCTCGAGTGTCGGCGGACGTCCCTGGTAGACGCCGATCCGTTCGACCCCCTTTATCGTCGCGGTGATCCTCGGCGGGCCCTGCCCGATGCCCCTGGAGAGCTCGAGACCGATGTGGCCGATCTCGTAGCTCGAGACCGAGATCGAGCCGCCGGCCGCCGCGCCGATCCTCTGCCTGAGGTCCACGAGCCAGGCGCCTCCGGCGCCGACCGCCGCGCGCTGTGGGTCGCGGAGTCGCAGGGCGTCGGAGCTCGCCTTCAGGTCGATGACGATGTCGTGAGCGATCCGACGCACCGTCGTGTCGTCGACCCGGTCCGAGATGCCCTGGGTCGCGAGCACGGAGACGGGTGGAAGCGACGCATCGCCGGCGAGCGGCCCGGCCGAGGCCGCGCTCGGGCGGGCCGGGATGCCGGCGAGCACGACGAGCCCCGCGAAGGCGGCCGTGGCGGCGAGCGCGGACGCCCCGGCGGCGACGCGGCCGCGCCGCGCGAGCGGCGAGAGCCACGCCGACACCCTGTCCTGCGGGGACGCGGCCTTCGGGAGGACGGCCTCGAGCAGCGGGCGAATCGCGCACACGATCGTGAGGGCGCCGAGCACGGCGACCTTGGTGGCGAACTCGGTCGTCTGCGGCGCGATCAGCAGGGTCGCGAGCAGCCCGATGCCGACGGCGTAGACGAGGCGGGCCACCCGCCCCCGGGGGATCGTCTTGGGGTCGGTGATCATGAAGAAGAGGAAGATCAGGATCTCCGGGGAGGTGACGAGGAGCCACCAGAACTCCCGGCCGGAGATCGGTCCGATGTGCCAGCGGGCCGTCATCGAGTGCCCGCTCGCGGCGAGCACCGCCATCCCCGCGGCGAACGTCACCCAGAACGCGACGGCGATGGCCAGGAGCCGAAGCCGGGACAGGATCGCGAGGCCGCCGGTGACGATGAGCGCGACCGCGAGCGCCATCCACGGCGACATCGGCCCCCACCAGAAGTCGAGCGGCTCCGCGCGCTCCGGCCCGAGCAGGAGGAAGCAGAGCACGAGCCCGAAGTTCGAGGGATTGAAGATGTGGTTTCCGCGGAAGCGGATGACGTACTTCGAGAGCAGGGAGACCGCTGCCGTCCCGGCGAAGATCCACCAGCCGCGGAGGCTCCACCAGTCGCCGTGCTCCGTGCCGGGGACCCGCAGGATGAAGGCGACCCCGTTGCCGGTCAGGAGGGCGCTCGCCGGCCACAGGATCACCTGCTGGCGGAAGAACGAGATGCCGACCTCGAGGACGGCGCACGTGCCGAGCGAGACGAGGATCTGCGCGATGGAGAGGCTGAAGCCGAACGCCGTCTGCCCGAGAACCTGCAGCGTGATGATCACGGCCGCGAGGTGGAGCCGCGGGTCCTGCACCTTCGGCAGCAGCACGGGGTAGCGGGTGCCCCGAATCGTGAGCGACCTGCCGACCGGGAGAGAAGGCGCGCTCATCGGCCGCTAGATGGTACTGCCGGTCGCATTGTGTTTCGGCAGTATTCGCCGGGATGGCGCGACCCGAGACTCGCTACGACGAGCTGCTCGAACGGCTCCGGGAGGCGTCCCACCCGGATCGTGAGGCGCCGCCCGACTTCGCCTCGTACCTCGACAAGGTGCGGCAGCGCGCGTACACGACGACCGACGGCGACCTGCAGGCGCTCGAGTCGGCGGGCCACTCCGAGGACGAGGTCTTCGAGCAGACCGTCTCGGTGGTCGTCGCCGCCGGGCTCGAGCGGCTCGAGGCGGCGCTGGAGACGCTGGCGTGAGGCTGCGCTGCCTGGAGGAGGGGCACGATCCACAGGAGGCTCGCGTCCTCGACTTCATGCGCGAGCAGCGTGGGGCGGAGCCTCCCGACGTCCTGAAGACGCTCCACTACCGGCCCGAGCTCTTCGGGCGCCCGTTCTCGGA
>JBLMYA010000004.1:0-3904 GCA_050258035.1 Verrucomicrobiota bacterium | reverse complement strand
CTTCGCAACCTCGGGCTCGGGCTCCTCTGCAGCCTCGGCTGCAGCAATCTGCTCTCGAACGCCCGCGAAAGCCGCCGCGAGCGTCGTGTCGATCCCGCCTTCCGGCTCCTGGACCGCGTCAGCCACGCTGTACGAGCGCTCGCGCTCGCCGCGCGCCGAGCGGGCGCGACGTTCGGGCCTGGCCGACGGTCGGGCGCCCGACGGAACCGCTGGTGTCGGCTCGGGCGCTGAGCGCGCCGGTGCCTCCTCGGCCTGCTTGAGGCTGAGGCCAAGGCGATGGCGGTCGGACTCCAGGCTGATGATCCGAAGCTTGAGGAGCTGGCCCTCGTGGACGACGTCGCCGGGGTGGACGACCCGCTGGTTGGAGAGCTCGCTGATGTGGATCAGACCCTCGAGCCCATCGCGGACACGGACGAAGGCGCCGAAGTTCACGAGCTTCGTGACGGTGCCGTCGATGATGTCGCCGACCTTGAAGTCGGCCACGGTCGAGTGCCAGGGATCGGGCTGGAGCCGACGGATCGAGAGGCTGATCCGGCCGCGCTCGTGGTTGATGTCGATGACCTCGGCCTCGACCTCGTCACCGACCTTGTAGCCGGCCTCTGGGTTGTTGACCTTGTTCCACGACAGCTCGCTCTTGTGGACGAGACCATCGATCCCACCGAGGTCGATGAACACCCCGAAGGGTGCGATCGAGCGCACGGTGCCCGTCACCCGCTGGCTGACCTGGAGGCTGCTGAACAGCTCGTCGCGCTTCTCTCGACGCTCCTCGTAGAGCGCGACCTTCTCCGACAGGATGAGGCGGTTGGCCTTGCGGTTGACCTCCAGGATCTTGAGCCGGAGACGCCGGCCGACGAACGGCTGAAGCTTCTCGGCGATCTCCTGGGCCGCGTCGCGCGGCTGGTCGTTCTGGGGCCGGCGCGGGAAGTCGACGATCTGGCTGATCGGCACGAAGCCGCGGATGCCGCAGTCGACGATGAGGCCGCCCTTGTTGTGGTCGATCACCGGCGCCTCGATGATCGCACCGCCCTCGAACTGCTCCTGCATCGCGCGCCACTTGCGTTCGAGGCCCGCGCGCCGGAGCGAGAGGACCACGTGGCCCTCGGGCGACTCGGGCTGGAGGACGTAGACCAGGACCGTGTCGCCGATGTTCAGCGCCGGCTGGGTCTCCGCGTTGCGACCGTACAGCTCACGGTTACTGACAACGCCCTCGCTCTTGGCCCCGATGTCGACGAGGATCTCGTCCTTGTCGATCCGGACAACCGTGCCCTCGACGACGTCGCCGTGCCTGAAGCTCTTGATCTCGCCGTTCGTCTCGGCTAGGAGCTCCTCCATCGTGGTCGGCTCGGGTCCGGTCGGGCGAGGAGGCTCTGCTGCGGCGGGTGCTTCGGCTGACGGCTCGAGCGCGGACGTTTCCTCGGCGACGGGAGCCTCGGGCTCCGGGGCTGCCTCTGCTGCAGCCGCCTCGGCCTCCGGCGCGGCGACTTCCTCGGCGACGGGAGCCTCGGGCTCCGGGGCTGCCTCTGCTGCAGCCGCCTCGGGCTGACTCACAGCCTGAGCGAGCTCCGGTTCGGGGGTCGTCGCCGCGGGCTCGGATTCGGTGGCGGGCTCGTCCGCGACGGCTGTCGTCGCGACGCTCGGCTCGGATGCCGGGGCCTCGGCAATTGCCTCGGCCGGGGTCATCGGCCCGTCCTGCTGCTCTTCGGTCAAGTGGTTCGTCTCCTGCAATCGGTGTCCCCACCGACATGCGAAACGGCCCGAGCGCTTCGCTCAGGCCGTCGGTCTTGCGATCGGGTGGTCCGTGGTTGGTCTTCCGCGGTCCGCTCCTTCGAAAGGCGAGGGATGAACGAAGCTCTTCTGCTGTCCGCGCCCGGCAGGGCCACGGGAGTCTAGCACGCGTCAAGTGGCCGCTACAATCGGTCGGCCGTGCCCGAGCTGCCCGACCTGGCGGTGGTCGTCGACGCCTTCCACGCGGCGCTCGCAGGCCGACGCGTGGTACGTGCCGAGGCGCCGGCGCCACTGGCCGTGCGGGGTACCCCCGCGGAGCTCGTCGCCCTCGTCGGGCAGCGCCTGGCCGCCGTGCGACGTCGGGGCAAGTTCGTGACCTTCGAGCTGCAGCGCGACCGAGTCGTCGTCAACGCGATGCTCACTGGCCGCTTCCAGCTCGCGCATCCGGAGGCCCGCAAGCCGGCCAGCACGGGGCTCGTCCTCGCCTTCGGCGAACGCCCGGGGCCACCCGAGGACGCCGCCCCCTGGACCCAGGGCGCGGCCTGGCTGCCCGTCGACGGCGAGGCGGTCGAGGTCCGGTATCGCGACCCAAGCCAGATGGGCAAGGTGTACCTCCTGCCAGCCGGGCAGGCTCGAACGGTCCCTGGCCTCGACCCCGGGCTCGGGCCCGACGCCGACGACCCGGGGCTGACGATCGAGCGCTGGCGCGAGCGGATCCGCCGCCATCCGGGCGAGCTCAAGGGCCTGCTCCGTCATCAGGCCTTCGTCGCCGGGATCGGCAACGCGTACAGCGACGAGATCCTCCATGCCGCGCGGCTCAACCCGTTTCGGAAGCGCCCATCGCTGGCTCCCGAGGAGATCGACGAACTGTACGCCGCGACCCGCACGACGCTCGCCCGGGCGATCGATGTCCTGCGACGGCGGGTCCCGCCCACCTTCGAGACCCAGGTCCGCGACTTCCTCGCGGTCCATCTCCGAGAAGGCCAGCCGTGCCCGCGCTGCGGCGGGAGGCTCAGCCACGTCAGCTCGCGTGGGGAATCCACGTCGTGGTGCCGCTCGTGCCAGCGCTAGATCGCGGCCACTCCGTACCGGTCAGGACGTCGGGATCTTGAGGATGTCCCCCGCGTGGAGGACGGTCGACGCGGAGATGCCGTTCAACTGGGTGATCGCCTTGACGGTCGTGTGGAAACGGTTGGCGATGCCGGAGAGCGTGTCGCCCGAACTGACGCGGTAGGTCGTGTACGCGACCGGCGGCCGCGGTGTTGCTGAGGGGGGCGGCGCCGTGAGGCTCGGCAGCGGCGTCGCAGCCGTCTCGGAGGGTACGGGTGACGGCAGCGCCGTCGCCCGAAGGGTCGGCAGTAGCGCCGCTGTCGCGGTCGGGCTTGCCACCGCGGTCACCGGCGCCTCGCCCCAGGAGCCCGACAGGCCCAGGGCGACGGCGAGCGTCCCGAGCAGGATCGCCGGGATCACGGGCCAGGTCCGTCGATCGGACGCGAGCGCCATGAGCGACGCCCGCAGGCCACCGATCTCACGGACCACGGGCGTGGAGCGACTGATGCCCCAGCGGCCGACGCGCTCGGCCTTGACGGCGCTGCCGAGCCGCGCCTGGCGGGCGCCCAGCGATGCGAGATACGTGGCACAGCCTGCGTGCGCGGCCGTCAGGCACAGGCGAGCCTGCTTGCCGGGCGCGAGCGAGGTGGCGGGCGCGAACGCGGTGCAGCGATGGTCGCGGTCCGGAACGCTCATGCGCCAGGCGCCCGCGGCGGCGATCAGGAACGGACACGCGGCGTCCTCGGAGAACGCGGCCTCAGCGGCGCCGGCGGCGGTGCTTGGCGCCCTGGCATCACCCACACGCACGTCGGTGAGGTGCTCGGCAGCGTGCCCCGGTTCCGGCGGTTGCATCCTGCCCAGCAGGATACCCGGCTGACCAGGCAACCGGCCGCCCGGACTGCGCGCGGGCGTCGAGTCCGCGGTGACCAGTCCGGGAGCCGCGAGAAGCACAAAATCCTGGCGACGACCTATGTTCCCGAAAGGCTGCCCTCTCAGTATCTTCGGCGCTGGAGAGCTTGACTTCCGTGTTCGGGATGGGAACGGGTATGGCCTCTCCGCTAATGTCACCAGGATCTTGCTGCTGAATCGTGATCGGCCGCGTCCGGCGCGCTCAGCGAGCGCGGGGAGC
>JBLMYA010000003.1:0-6442 GCA_050258035.1 Verrucomicrobiota bacterium | reverse complement strand
CGAGCGAGATGTAGCCGAGCCCGACGTCGGCGAGACGGTCGAGCATCACCCGGACCGGTCGCTCGGTGAAGAAGTCGCGGGCCTCCTCGACCGGCATCGCCAGCACCTCGACGATGTTCCGTCCCCGCAGCCGGTAGTGGAGAACGTCGTCGGTGAAGCGATGGCCCTCGCACACCTCGCACACGCTGACAACCTCGGCCATGAAGCCCAGGCTGGTGTACGTCTTGCCCAGCCCGTTGCAGTTTGGGCAGGCTCCCTCCGAGTTCGCGCTGAACAGGGCGGGCTTGACGCCGTTCGCCTTCGCGAACGCGGTGCGGATCGGGTCGAGGATGCCCGTGTACGTCGCCGGGTTGGAGCGCCGCGAGCCCCGAATCGCGGCCTGGTCGATGACCGTCACGGACGGGTCCGTCCGAGGCAGGCAGCCGTGGATCAGCGAGCTCTTGCCGGATCCGGCGACCCCGGTCACGGCGACGAGCACGCCTGTCGGCACGTCGACCGAGACGTCCTTGAGGTTGTGGAGCCGCGCGTTCCGGATCGGGATCGAGCCGCGCGGCTCCCGTGGCTCCGGCTTCAGCTGCTGCCGGACGTCGAGGTGGCGGCCGGTGGCCGTCCCCGACGCGACGAGGCCGTCGACCGGGCCCTGGTACACGACCGTCCCGCCGTGGGGACCGGCGCCCGGGCCCATGTCGATGACGTGGTCGGCGATCCGGATCACTTCGGGGTCGTGCTCGATGACGAGGACCGTGTTGCCCTTGTCGCGCAACCGGCGGAGCAGCGCGTTCATCCGCTCGACGTCGTGGGCGTGCAGCCCGATGGTCGGCTCGTCGAACACATAGGTCACGTCCGTCAGCGCCGACCCGAGATTGCGGATCATCCGCGTCCGCTGCGCCTCCCCGCCGGACAGCGTGCCGGACGGCCGGTCGAGGCTCAGGTAGCCGAGCCCCATCTCGACGAACGAGTCGAGGATCGCCCCGAGCGCCGCCAGCATCGGGGCCACCGAAGGCTCGCCGAGGCCGCGCACCCACTCGGCCAGATCGCTGATCTGCATCGCGCAGGCGTCGGCGATGCTCAGCCCCGCGACCTTTGACGACCGCGCCGCCTCGTTGAGCCGCGTGCCCCCGCAGTCCGGGCAGGCGCGGAACGTGGCTGCCCGCTCGACGAAGGCACGAACGTGCGGCTGCAGCGAGTCGACGTCCTTCGCCAGCATCGACTTCTGGACCTTCGGCACCAGGCCCTCGTAGGTGACGTTGATGCCGTTGAACCGGATCTTCGTCGGATCCTTGTAGAGGAAGTCGTGGAGCTCGGCCTTCGTGTAGTCGCCGATCGGCTTGTCCGGGTCGAGGAAGCCGGACTCGCTGAACATCCGCGTCGACCATCCGTCCGCGGTGTAGCCGGGGACGGTAATGGCGCCTTCGGACAGCGACTTCGTCTCGTCGTAGAGCTGCGTCAGGTCAATGTCGCTCACCGTGCCCAGGCCCTCGCAGCGCGGGCACATGCCGCCCGCGACGCTGAAGCTGCGGCTCTCGGTCACGCCGGAACCACGTTCGACCTTGATGGCGCCGGCACCGCTGACCGACGGGATGTTGAATGCGTACGCCTGGGGCCCGCCGATGTGCGGCTGCCCGATCCGGCTGAAGACGACCCGCAGGAAGGCGTTCGCGTCGGTCACGGTGCCGACCGTGGAGCGGACGTTCGCGCCCATCCGCTCCTGGTCGAGGATGATCGCGGTCGTCAGGCCCTCGAGGGAGTCGACGTCGGGGCGAGCGAGCGTGGGCATGAAGCCCTGGACGAACGCGCTGTACGTCTCGTTGATCAGCCGCTGCGACTCCGCGGCGATCGTGCCGAACACGAGCGAGCTCTTTCCCGATCCCGAGACGCCGGTGAACAGCGTGAGACGCCGTTTCGGGATATCGAGGCTGATGTCGCGGAGGTTGTTCTCCCGGGCGCCGCGGACCTCGATGGCGCCCCAGTCAGCGGCCAGCGCTCAGCCCGCCGCTTTCTTCACGAGCTCGACGATCCGGGCCTCGGCGGCAGGCGTGAGCTCGGCCAGCGCGAAGGCGACCGGCCACAGCTCGCCGTCATCGAGTCGCGCGGCCTGCTCGAAGCCGAGGGTCGAATACCGCTCCTTGAACTTCGACGCTGGCTTGAAGAAGCAGACGGTCTTGCCGTCCCGGGCGTACGCGGGCATCCCGTAGTACGTCCGGGGCATCAGGTCCGGCGCGCTGACGGTGATCAGCGCGTGGACCCGCTCGGCGAGCTCCCGATCGGGGCTCGGCATCGCGGCGATCTTCGCCCGGATGTCGCGCACGCCATCGGCCCGCTCGTCGTCCGGAGAGCGCTTCGAGGCGGACTTCCGCTCCCGGGCGCCCTCCTGCATCGCGGCGCGCTCGGCTTCCGACCAGACCTTGGAGGAGGAGCGGGACGTCCCCCGGCGCTTCGGATCGGTCTTCGTGTCGGCCATCGTGGTTGCTCCCTTCACTGTCCCGATCAGGCGGTCGCCTGCCGGGCCCGCCCCTGCTGGAGGATCCGGATCGGGTTGCCGAACGGGTCGCGGATGCCCATGTCGGTGCCGTAGAAGTGGTCGGTGGGCTCCTGCGTGAAGTCGGTCACGCCGCGCGCCTTGAGCGTCTCGTAGAGGGCGCGGGCATCGTCCGTGACGAACACGAGGCCGCCGAGGGCGCCCTTGGTGATGAACTCGCGGAGCTGCGCCGCGGTGGCCTCGTCATGGAGCGGTGCGCCGGGCTGCTCCAGCGAGACCTCGGTGCCCGGCTCGCCCGGGACGCGGACCGTCAGCCAGCGATAGTCGCCCTGGCGGACGTCGTTGCCCTTCTCGAGCCCGAGCTTGTTGACGTAGAAGTCGAGCGCCTCCTCCTTGTCGAGGACGTAGATGGAGGCGACGTTCAGCCGCGTGATCATCGCTGTGGTTCTCCGCTGAGTTGGGGGGACGTGGGACGACCCTCAGGCTAGGGAGCCGCGGCCGCGGTGGCTTCTCCAAAACTGCTCGATTCGGGCGCTCGTCCGACGTCGCTGCGCGGCCGCATCGCGGCCAGCTGGACGCAGTGCGGTGCCACGATCGGCCCATGTCCGAGGCGGTAGCCGGACGGTGTCTCGCCGACGATCTCCCGGAACGTCCGGCTGAAGGTCCCCAGGCTGGTGAAGCCGACGTCGAAGCAGACGTTGGTGACGCTGCGGTCGGTCTCACGCAGCAGGAACATCGAGCGCTCGACCCGCCGACGCTGCAGGTAGCGGTGCGGGGTCTCCCCGAACACGGCGCGGAAGCAGCGGCTGAAGTGCGCGGGGGAGACGTGGGCGACCGCGGCCACGGCGCGCACGTCGAGCGGCTCCGCGTAGGCGCGGTCCATGGCGTCGCGGGCGCGCAGCAGGCGGCGGTTCAGGTCCTCGACGTCCCGGCTCACCGTTGCTCCTCTGTCAGGTCGCTGCCGCTGTCAAGGCTGGCCTGACCTGGTGTGTTCGTGTTCATCGAGCGTCACGCAACCCTACCCCCATCAGGAGGCATGTGCCCAGCACGGGCTCGAGCCCTCGCGGAGGTCAACCGCGCCGTCACGCGGGCCGGCACCAGCTCCCAGGCGCCGCGGGACGATTGCCTCGCCACGCCGGTACCAAACGATCCTCCGGTCATCCGGCCCGGTCCTAACGACACGAGCCCCGCCCACGTTCGATCTGCTGCAGACCGAAATCCATGTCGGGCGGTCAGTTGGAGCTGGTAGGCAATGATCGCGGTCGAGACGCCGGTCGACACCCGAGGCGATGCGCCGGCGTCGGACGGGATCGACGCCGTTACGGGGCTGCCGTGCTCCACGTTCTGGCGGCTCGTGCTCGGGGCGGAGTCGTCGCGCGCGGTCCGCTACGGGCGAACCGCCACCGTTGTCTACGTCTCGCTCGTCGGCTTTGAGCGGCTCGTCCGGGAGTGGGACGAGGACATCGCCGCCGCCGTCCTCGTTCGGATCTCACGGCTGCTCAGGGCCGGCACCAGGTCGAGCGACTACGTCGCACGCGTGGGCGAGGATCGCTTCGGCATCCTGCTGACCGAGACGGCCGAGATCGCCGCGATCAACATGGTCGAGCGCGTGCGCGATCGTTGCGAGCGCGAGCTGTCGACGCTCGCCCCGGGCGCGCGGATCGCCTTTGGCTGGGCGAGCCCATCCCCCAGCGGCACCCTGCTCCGGGCGGCGGTAAACGCCGAACGCCGCCTGCGCAAGGAAGCCGCGCAGCGCGCGGCCGAGCTCGCGCCAGCCTGAGCATCGTTCCAGCTCCTGCCATCCGTCCGGGTGACCGCCCGCATCGCTGAACCGGCGACCGCGGCGGTCTGCTCAGGCCAGGGCGAAGTGCCGGCGGCACCGGGCCTGGTACAGCTCCTCGCTGCCGATGTGCTCGGACACGAAATCCGTCGCGCCGGCGGCCGTCGGCGCCAGGCGTGCGTGGTATACCGCCTCCTCGCCGCATACCGCGCAGATCGCGGTGAGCTTGTCGACGCGCTCGGCGAGCGCCATCAGCGAGGGCAGCGGCTCGAACGGGAAACCCTCGTAGGTAACGTCGAGGCCGGCGACGAGGACGATCAGGCCTCGGGCGGCCAGCCGGCCGGCGACGGCCACCAGCTCGGAGCCGAAGAACTGCGCCTCGTCGATGGCGATCGTGCCGCTCCGGCCGGTGGCCAGCCGCTCGATCTCCGCGGCAGACGACGCCCCGAGCGAGGGATGCTCGACTCCGGCGTGCGACAGCAGCCGTCCGGGCTCCTGGCGGGTGTCGAGCACGTGGTTGACGACCAGCACGTCGCGTCCGGCGATGACCGCCCGCCTGACGCGCCGCAGCAGCTCCTCGGTCTTGCCCGCGAACATCGGTCCGCAGACAACCTCGATGCGGCCGGCTTCGCTCATCCCCACATCGTAGGCCGCCGGCCACCGACCCGGCACGACCACGGGTCGCTCCGAGACCCTGGATGGGCGGCGGACGTCGTGGCTTATGCAACGGGCCGCACGTAGTCCCATGAGAGGAGCCGCCCGAAGGCTGTGGCCGGGATGGACGGAGCGACGGAACGCCGCCCGGGCTCGGCGCACCGGGCGCCTTCGGGGACGGAGGGCGACGACATTCTCGGCTCCGCCGTCGGGGACCGCCCGAGGCAAGACGCCAGCGGCGCAACCCGCGGGCAGCGGCCGGCACAGCATGACGCGTAGCCGCCCGTGAGCCGCGGGTCGCTACCCTTGGCGGATGTCCGTCAAGGTCACGTGGCGACAGGCCCTCGCGTGGCGGATGCGCCGGCAGCTGCTGGATCCGATCGCCGACCTGCCCGCCGAGGCCGTCGTACGCCGGCTGTGCGGCGTGCAGGCCCAGGTCATGTCGTCGGCGGCGCTTGCGATCCGCACCCGCCAGGCCACGCCGCGAACCGGCGAGATCGAGAGCGCGCTCGCCGACGGCCGGCTGATCCGGACCTGGGCGATGCGGGGGACGCTCCACCTGCTCACCCCGGAGGACGCGGGCGCCTTCCTCTCGCTGCTGGCCGCCGGCCGATCGTGGGAGCGGCCGAGCTGGCAGCGCGCATTCGGCCTGACGCCGAAGGAGCTCGCGGACCTCCGGATCGCGGTCCGGGAGGCGCTCGACGGCAGGGTGCTCACCCGGGAGGAGCTCGTCGCTGCCGTTGTGGCGCGGCCGGGCCTGGCCCACACGGGCGCCTCGCTGGCATCGGGCTGGGGCAGCGTGCTCAAGCCGCTCGCGTTCCAGGGTGACCTGTGCTTCGGTCCGAGCCGGGGCAGCCGCGTGACCTTCATGCGACCGCAGGCCGCCAGCGCCCGCTGGGCGGGCGTGCCCGCCGCCGACGAAGCGGCCCCGGTCGCGATCCTCGCCTACCTGCGGTCGCACGGCCCGGCGAGCGCCGACGGGTTCTCGAGCTGGCTGTCGCGCGGCCGGGTCGCGAAGCGCGACCTCCGTCGCTGGTTCGCGGCGGTCGACGATCGGCTGGCCGAGGTCGATGTCGAAGGTGAGCGCTCGCTGGTCGCCGCCGAGGACCTGGACGAGCTCGCGACGACCCGGCCGACCGATGTCGTGAGGCTGGTCGCCGGGTTCGACCAGTGGGTGCTCGGCCCAGGCACCGACGACCCGCGCGTCGTCCCGCCCGACAGGCGCGCCGCGGTGAGCCGCCAGAGCGGCTGGATCGCCCCGACCGTCATCGCGGGCGGTGTCGTCGCGGGCACCTGGGGGCTCGACGGCGACACCGTCCGCGTGGCCTGGTTCCGCGAGGCCGGCGGGCCGCCCACGGACGCCCTCGATGCCGAGGCGAGCCGCCTGTCATCGATCCTCGGCAGGCGCCTCGGGCTGACGATCGGTCTCGACTGAGCGCCGGCATCGACACGCGGTCGCATCCGGTCGACGATGACGGCGGCTCGCCGCTCGCGACCGAGCCCGGGTCACCCTGCCGCAGCGGAGGGCA
>JBLMYA010000002.1:0-3771 GCA_050258035.1 Verrucomicrobiota bacterium | reverse complement strand
GCCGAGGTGGCCGGGGATCAGGTTCGGGATGCCGATCCCGAGGTTCACCACCTCGCCCGGGCGGAGCTCCGCCGCCGCCCGGGCGGCGATGAGCGACTTCGCGTCCGTGCTCACGAGCGCGCCACCAGGTGGTCGACGTAGAGGTGCGGGGTTGCGATGGACTCCGGCTCGAGCTCGCCGACCGGCACGACGTCGCCTGCCTCTGCGATCGTGATCGTCGCCGCGGTCGCCATCAGCGGGTTGAAGTTTCGGGCCGTGTGTCGGTACCAGAGGTTGCCGAGCGTATCGGCCCGGGCCGCGTAGACGAACGACACGTCCGCCCGGAGCGGGTGCTCGAGGACGTGAGGCACCCCGTCGATGAGCCTCTCCTCCTTGCCTTCTGCGAGGAGCGTTCCCGCCGCGACGGGCGTGAAGAACCCTCCGATGCCCGCCCCTCCGGCACGGATCGCCTCCGCGAACGTGCCCTGCGGGAGGAGCGTCGCCTCGATCTCCCCGGCGTTCACCGCGGCCACGGCTTCGGGGTTCGACGTGAAGAACGAGGAGATCCCACGGCGGATCCGCCCCTGCCGGAGCAGCTTGCCGAGGCCACGTCCCGGCTCCCCGATGTTGTTGGAAACGATGGTGAGGTCGGCCGCGTCCGAATACTCGACGAGCGCGTCGATGAGCGTGAGCGGCGCACCGACGAGGCCGAAGCCGCCGACCATGACGGTGTCGCCGGTCTTGACGTGGCGGACGGCGTCCTCGGCGCTCGTCAGGCCGGTTGCGGTCATGTGCGCAGCTCTCGGGCTCCCGCGAGGCTACTCCAGCCCCAGCAGCCGGGCTGCGTTCTCCTTCAGGATCAGCGGCCGCACCTCGTCCTTGAACGGCGCCTGCTCGAAGTCGGCGAGCCAGCGGTCCGGTGTGAGGAGCGGGAAGTCGGATCCGAACAGCACCTTCGACTTGAGCTGCGTGTTCGCGTACTGGACGAGCTGGGGGGAGAAGTACCGGGGCGACCATCCGGAGAGGTCGATCCAGACGTTCTCCTTGTGCAGGCAGACCGAGATCGCCTCGTCCTGCCAGGGGAACGAAGGATGCGCCAGCACGACCTGGAGCTCCGGGAAGTCGGCGGCGACGTCGTCAAGGTGCATCGGGTTCGAGTACTTGAGGCGGAAGCCGCCGCCGCCGGGCAGGCCGGTGCCGATCCCGCTGTGGCCCGTGTGGAAGAGCGCGGGGAGGCCTGCCTCTGCGATCACCTCGTAGAGCGGGTAGGCACTGCGGTCGCTCGGGAAGAACGCCTGGAGGTTGGGGTGGAACTTGAACCCCTTGACACGGTGCTCCTCGATCAGGCGAGCAGCGCGCTCGGGGGCGTCCGCGCGGGCGGGATCGACACTCGCGAACGGGACGAGGACGTCGGGGTTGGCAGCCGAGACCTCGGCGATCTCCTCGTTCGGGATCGGCGGGATCCCGCTCCTCGACTCCCAGTCCACGGTGAAGACGACGGCTGCCATGTTTCGCTCCCGGTAGTACGCGGCGACGTCGTCCACCGTCGGGAGCGGCTCGTCGCTGCGGAAGTAGCGGGCGGCTGCCTCGCGCAGCTCGGGCGGCATCGGGTCGTGGCCGTCACGGGTTCGCTCGGTGTGCACGTGCACGTCGATGGCGACGACCGAGGCGACGTCGATCACGGCGTCACCGTCCCGAGCTCCGCCTGCAGCGCCGCTCCCCAGGCCAGCAGGTCCCAGTCCGCGCCGGGCGCTCCGATCAGCGAGACGCTCACGGGCAATCCGCTCCGGCTGCCGACGCCCGACGGCACCGAGACCACCGGGAAGCCCGTCCAGTCCCAGTAGTGGGTCAGAGAGAGGTCGTCGAGGTCCCCGAAGGGCTCGTCGTACCCGCGTCCGCGAAGGGGCGCGACGATCGGGAGGGTCGGCTCGACGATGGCGTCGATACGATGCTCCGCCAACCAGTCGCACCAGGCGGCGGTGTCCTCCGCTCGGCGGATCTGGGCCGCGATGTACTCCTCCGCGGACATGGCACGCTGCTCGGCGTGCTCGAGCCGGGCGCGGTTCGCGAAGCGATAGTCGTCGCGGCGGTCGTCGAAGCGGCGGTGCCACGCGAGCATCTCGGTAAGGACGAGATCGAAGAACTCGGCGAGCACGTCGAGCCGGGCGGGTGGAGGCGACGGCTCGACGCGGTCGGCCGGAAGCGCTGCGACTGCTCGCTCGAACCCGTCGGCGACGTCGGGATCGAGATCGGCGATGCGTGGTGAGACGGCGTACCGCAGGAGCGGCCGGCGCTCCGACGGAGGCATCTCCCCTGCGAGCGCCGCCAGCAGCGGCTCACAGTCGCGCACCGTTCGCGTCATCGGCCCGGGATGATCGAACGTGGGCGCGAGCGGCACGATTCCGCGAATCGAGACGAGCCCGCGCGTCGGCTTGATCGTCGACGTCCCGCATTCGGCCGAGGGGATACGCAAGGACCCGGCGGTGTCCGTGCCGGTGGCTGCGGGGACCTGCCTCGACGCGAGCGCAGCGCCCGAGCCTCCGCTGGATCCGCCCGCCGAGCGTTCGAGCGCCCACGGGTTGCCGACCTGGTCGGTCGTGCCGCCGCACGCGAACTCGTGCGTGTGCAGGTGGCCGAGCAGCACCATGCCCTCGGCGCGCAGGCGCGCCCAGGCATCGCAGTCGCGCTCCGGGACCTCGTCCAGCACGCGGCTCGAGGCGGTCAGCGGCTTGCCGGCGACCGCGTAGAGATCCTTCAGGCCGATCGGGATGCCGCAGAGGACGGGGGCTTCTCCTCGTGCGAGCCGCTCGTCGGCGCGCGCGGCGGCGTCGCGCGCGTCCTCCTCGTAGACACGCACCCAGGCGTTGATCGAGCCGGGATCGCCGTCGTGGCTGTGCGCCCCGTCACGCTCCCGGATGCGCGCGATGCAGGCGTCGACGAGCTCGCGGGAGGAGAGAGATCGCTCGCGGAGCGCGAGGGCCGCTTCCTCCACGCCGAGGTCGGCCGGATCGGTCACGATCCCGATCCTCTCACGTTCACCGTGCGCTCGTGAGGAGCGTCCGCGGTCCGCCTTCGTGCTGTTCGAGCGGGCGAGATGTGACTGGATGGTTGACTCGATGAGGATGGCCCGCCTAGGATCTCGCTGGTTCGATGGAGCCCGACGCCAAATATGTCAGATGATTTGGCCTGGGAGGGTACATCGTCGAACGCAGACCTTGCCGGCGCGGCCGCTCTGCCGAGCGGATCGAGCCGCGGACTGTCGGCGAAGAGCTGCCACTCGAGGCGGGCCGATCAAAGGAGGAGTTAGATGAGATCGAGGAAGGTGGCCGCCGGGATCACCCTGGCGGCCTGTGTCGTCGTCGCCCTGGCGCTCGCCGCCCTGGCGGCCGGGGCAGGGCGGTCGTCGGCCGCGGCCCCCGTAGGGTCCGGCAAGGCGATGGCTCCCGGGGTCTGCGGTCTCGGGACGGGCAAGAAGGCGAAGGGCAAGCCGATCAAGCTCGGCGGCCTGGACATGCTGATCCCGGGCGTCGACTTCACGACGATCGGCAAGACGGCCGCGGCGTACTTTGCCTGCGTCAACGACAACGGCGGCATCCACGGCCGTCCGATCAGCTACAAGCTCTACAGCGAGGCGCTCGACCCCAACCAGGAGAAGGCGCTCGCGCGGAAGCTGATCGAGAGCGACAAGGTCGTCGGCGTCGTGGGCAACACGAGCTTCGCCGAGTGCGGCACGAACTGGAAGTACTACAAGAGCAAGGGCTTCATCGTCATCGGCGCCGGTGTCCAGGCGGA
>JBLMYA010000001.1:0-2717 GCA_050258035.1 Verrucomicrobiota bacterium | reverse complement strand
TCGGTCGTCTTCTCGGGCCTGAGCCAGCCGACCGCCGTGGCCTTCTCGCCCGACGGCCGCGTCTTCGTGGCCGAGAAGAGCGGGATCATCAAGGTCTTCGCGAGCTTGACGGCGACGACGCCGACGGTCTTCGCGAACCTCTCGACCAATGTCTACAACTATTGGGACCGAGGCCTGCTCGGCCTGGCCCTCGACCCGGGCTTCCCGACGAAGCCCTACGTCTACGTTCTCTACACCTACGACGGGGACATCGGCGGCCCGGCCCCCAAGTGGGGCACCGCCGGCGTCCTGTCGGACCCGTGCCCGAGCCCGCCCGGAGCGACGGCGGACGGCTGTGTCGTGAGCGGACGGCTCTCGCGTCTCCAGGCCTCGGGCTCGGTGATGACGGGCTCGGAGGTCGTCCTGATTCACGACTGGTTCCAGCAGTATCCGAGCCACTCGATCGGGAGTCTCGTGTTCGGCTCCGACGGAGCGCTGTACGCGAGCGGCGGCGACGGGGCGAGCTTCAACTGGGCCGACTACGGGCAGGACGGCAATCCCCTGAATCCCGGCGGCGATCCGCCGGCCGGTGTGGGCGGGGTGCAGACCCCGCCGACGGCCGAGGGAGGCGCGCTGCGCTCTCAGGACCTGCGGACCCTGAGCGACCCGGTGACGCTCGACGGGGCGGTGATCCGGATCGATCCGGCGACCGGCGCGGGGCTTTCGGGGAATCCCCTCTTTTCGAGCTCCGACCCCAACGCGCGCCGCATCGTGGCGGAGGGCCTGCGCAACCCGTTCCGGCTGACGACTCGTCCGGGCACGGGGGAGATCTGGGTGGGGGACGTGGGGTACAGCACTTGGGAGGAGATCGACCGGATCGGGAGCGTCTCGACGCTGACCAACTTCGGCTGGCCCTGTTACGAGGGAGCGGGTCGGCAATCGAGCTACGACAGCCTGGACCTCAATCTGTGTGAAAACCTCTACGCCCAGACGGGCGCGGTGACCGCTCCCTTCTACACCTACAACCACAGCGCGCAGGTCGTCGCGGGCGAGACCTGCACGACGGGCAGCTCCTCGATTACCGGGCTTGCCTTCTACACGGGGAGCTCTTATCCCTCGACATACGCGAATGCGCTCTTCTTCGCCGACTACTCGCGAAAGTGCATCTGGGCGATGTTCCCCGGCACCGGCGGCGACCCGAACCCGAGCAACCGCCAGACCTTCGTCGCCGGGGCCGGGACGCCGGTGCAGCTGGTGACGGGACCGGGAGGCGATCTCTTCTACGTGGACATCACGGGGGGGAAGGTCCACCGGATCCAGTACCTGACGCCGACGGCGGTGCTCGCGGCGAATCCGACCTCCGGCAACGCGCCCCTGACGGTCGCCTTCGACGCGACCGGCTCGACGCACCCGATCGCGGGCGAGCCGCTGACCTACGATTGGGACTTGAACGGCGACGGAGCCTACGGCGACTCGACCGCCGCGCAGCCGACCTGGACTTACACGAGCAAGGGGAGCTACACCGCTCGCCTGAGAGTCACCGACTCGAAGGGGGGCTCGGACACGGCCTCGACAGTGATCAGCGTGTCGAACTCGCCGCCGGCCGCGACGATCACCACGCCTTCCTCGACGCTGACCTGGAAGGTCGGCGACGTGATCTCCTTTTCCGGGGGAGCGACGGACCCGGAGGAGGGAACGCTGCCGGCCTCGAAGCTCTCCTGGTCGCTGATCATTCACCACTGCCCTTCCAACTGTCACACCCATTCGGTTCAGGACTTCGTCGGGGTGGCGAGCGGCTCGTTCGTGGCACCGGACCACGAGTACCCCTCGTACCTCGAGCTGAAGCTGACGGCCACGGATACGTACGGGCTGCAGGGATCGGCGAGCGTCCTGCTCAACCCGAAGACGGTGGGGCTCTCCTTCGCTTCGAGCCCTTCGGGGCTTCAGCTCTCGGTCGGCAGCACGGCTCAGGCGACGCCCTTCACGCGCACGGTCATCGTCGGCTCGAGCAACTCGATCTCCGCCCCCTCTCCGCAGACCCTCTCCGGCGCGATCTACATGTTCTCGGCGTGGTCCGACGGGGGAGCCGAGAGCCACAACATCGTGGCGCCCGCGAGCGCCGCGACTTACACCGCGACCTTCCGGACGGTCACGCCCACGCCGACCCCCACGGCCACGCCCACTCGAACGGCGACCTCGGCTCTTTCGACTCCCACGCCGAGTCGAACGCCGACTCCGAGCGCGACGCCGGGCTTGCCCGCCCCGTGGGCGAATGCCGACGTCGGTGCGGTCGGGGTCGCGGGCAGCGGCAGCATCGTGTCGGGGACATACACCGTGAAGGGGTCCGGGTCGGACATCTGGAACCAGGCCGATCAGTTTCATTTCCTCTATCAGCCGCTTTCCGGTGACGGACAGATCACGGCGCGCGTGATGAGCGTCCAGAACACGAGCATCTGGGCCAAGGCGGGGGTGATGATCCGGGAAAGCCTGGCTGCCGACTCGACGTACGCGGACATGGTGGTGACGCCCGGCTCGGGCGCCGCGTTCCAGCAGCGGCTGACGACGGGAGCGACCGCGGTGGGCACGACGGTCGCGGGCCCGGTCGCGCCGTACTGGATGCGTCTGGCGCGCAGCGGCGCCACCTTCATCGCGTCCATCTCCGCGGACGGGATCAATTGGACGCTCGTGGGAACCGTGACGATCCCCATGGCGGCCAACGTATTCGTGGGACTTGCCGT